>JAFRRN010000087.1 GCA_017428055.1 Prevotella sp. | reverse complement strand
TTGTTGAAAGAAAGCGAGTGAAGAGGAAAAGAACCAAAGCCGAACAATAAAGGGTATGTGCCGTTTTGGGCATAGTGTATGTAACTGGTATGTAACCCACATGTAATTGATAACATTGGAACTATCGGTGGCATCAATTTTAAGGCACTGTGATTGTTGTTTCTGGAGTTTTTGAATTATTTGGGAGTTTTTTTTGAAGTTTTTAATTGCCGTCTGATGAGCTGAAACGCCCTGTCTGACGGCGTTTCAAGAGATTTTTTTGAATTTTTAGTCACTAACTGGGAAAAAAATCCTATATTCTTTTTTCATTTTATTTTTTTTTGAGAAAAACCTATTAAAAATTCAAAAACAATCAGCTAACTCGCTATAACACAAGCATTTGCAGGGTTTTAGAAAGCAATGAAAAACTCAAAAAAAATTCCAAACCCCCAATTGTTTTACAAGTTCGATGATGATAATCAATTAAGCCATTCCAAATCGCTGTCTTCGGGGTTGAAATCCTTAGGGGTGTCATATCATTGACAAGCATACAAACCAATGGTTTTATGTAGTATAAACCAATGCTTTGTGTGGCGTAAACCAATGCTTAATGTAGTATAGACCTATGCTTTGTGTAGTATAGACCTATGCTTTGTGTGGTATAGACCTATGCTTTGTGTGGTATAGACCTATGCTTTGTGTAGTATAGACCTATGCTTTGTGTGGCGTAAATCAATGGTTTGTGTCGCGTAAACCTATGGTGATGAGAGGTATTAATACTACCCTCTCCTTAGAAGAAGGCTGAGAAAAGGCTTTTTCAACTATTTACGCTGATTTATTTGCATCGTATCATTATATTCTATAACTTTGCCCACAGATAACAAAAATCCAATCCGCTATTGCGAGGTATCCCGCGGACAACCGAAAAGGAATCTATGACTTACAAGGGCATAGGGTTATAAATCCGCAGAGGAAAACAAGAAAGAGAAGAAGTTTATTGCTCAATAATAAGATAATGAGATTTCTTTGATCATCTCAAAAAAGTTGCAACAGTTGGGTTAAAAATCGGGAATAAAACGTCTTATATATAAACGTCAAATAGAAAATGAAAATGAGAAAAGGAATGATGGTTGCCTTATGCTTGGCATTCGCATTATGTGGGCATGGGCAGATGGAAAAAGGTCGTTTGACAATAGAGCCGCACATAGGAATGACGGTTGCCAACCTCGTGGGAAGCAGCAGTATGGGGAGTACGGGACAGATTGGATTGATGGGAGGCCTTGAGTTCCAGTATGGAATCAGTGAACGGTTTTCGTTTTCCGTAGGAGCCAACTATGCGCAATACGGTGCGCGTGACCACGGCGAGCATGGTTTGGCTACGCATGTTACTACTATTCCAGTAAGTTCTCAACCAGGAGGAACTTATACTATTGCCATTTCAGAAAAGAACAGCTTGAATTATCACGTAGATTACCTGACATTTCCTTTGACCATAGCGTTCCATCCATATCAGGGGTTGTTCTTCCGTACTGGAGTTCAACTGGGCGTGAAAACGAAAGCTAAGGTGAAAGGGGAAGCCATCGTGAACGGTATTCTGATGCCTGTTGATTTTTCTACCACAGATTTCATGAATGGCTCAGGGGTGTCAGGTGCTCAGGTTGACATGGATTTGGGCGATGATGTGCGGCCTATAGATTTAGGCATTCCCGTTGGTGTGGGCTACGAATACAAGAACGTGACATTGGATGCTCGTTACCTCTTTGGCTTGCTGAATGTGAGCAAGGAGGATGGTGAACACCTGCGCAATAGTGCGTTTATGTTTACGCTGGGGTATAAGATTCCATTTCCCAAACGATGATAGCCCAATAAGATATTCAAACCAATAAGGAGGAATATCATGAAAAAAGGTTTTGATTTGATGTAAGAGTGGGAGTATTCCGCTTTTCCGCTTTTGATGGTGCAAATTGCGTTAATCTACCAAAAAAGTTTTCTTTTTTAAGCATTATTTCGTATTTTTGCACTTTATTACATCAATTCATACATCAATGAACATAGAGGCTCAGATTTGCAATTCTGCCATAGCCGCAGTAAAGGAATTATACGGGCAGGATATACCTGTCGAGATGTTGCAACTACAAAAGACGAAAAGTAACTTCGAGGGAAACTTCACGTTGGTGGTGTTTCCGTTATTAAGAATATCAAGGAAAAAGCCAGAGGACACAGCCCAGGACATCGGTGAATATCTACAGACGAACTGCCCTGCCGTAGAGAGTTTTAATGTGGTGAAGGGTTTTCTGAACTTGGTCGTTTCACCTGCAGCCTGGCTTGGCTTGCTCAACGACATCGACCAAAACCCCACATTTGGTATGCGCCAGGCAACGGATGAGAGTCCGCTGGTCATGATTGAGTATTCCTCTCCCAACACCAACAAGCCCCTGCATCTTGGCCATGTACGCAACAACCTCTTGGGATGGTCGTTGGCACAAATCATGGCTGCCAACGGATGGAAGGTGGTCAAGACCAATATCGTCAACGACCGTGGCATTCATATCTGCAAGTCGATGCTCGCCTGGCAACGCTGGGGCAATGGCGAGACACCCGAATCGAGCGGCAAGAAGGGCGACCACCTCATTGGCGATTATTATGTTGCCTTCGACAAGCACTATCGCGAGGAGGTGAAAGCGTTGAAAGCACAATTCATCGCTGAGGGAATGGACGAGGAGAAGGCAGAGGAAAAAGCGAAGAATGAAGCCCCCCTCATCAAGGAAGCCCATGACATGTTGGTGAAATGGGAACAGAACGACCCCGAGGTACATGCCTTGTGGGAGAAGATGAACAACTGGGTATATGAGGGATTCGACGAGACCTATAAGGCTTTGGGCGTGTCTTTCGACAAGATTTACTATGAGTCAAACACTTATCTTGAAGGAAAGAAGAAAGTGGAAGAAGGGCTTGAGAAGGGGCTGTTCTTCCGCAAGGAGGACAATAGCGTATGGGCAGACCTCACCAACGATGGCCTCGACCAAAAGCTGTTGCTCCGTTCGGATGGCACGTCGGTCTACATGACGCAGGACATCGGCACGGCAGACATGCGATTTAAGGACTTTCCCATCGACAAGATGATCTATGTGGTGGGCAACGAGCAAAACTATCATTTCCAAGTACTCTCCATCTTGCTTGACCGTCTCGGCTTCAAGTGGGGCAAGGAGTTGGTGCATTTCTCCTACGGCATGGTGGAACTGCCCAATGGGAAGATGAAGAGCCGCGAGGGAACGGTGGTGGATGCCGACGACCTTATCGCAACCATGATTGCCAATGCCAAGCAATTAAGCGACGACAAGGTGAACAAGATCGAAGGCATCAGCGAAGAGGAGAAAAACGAGATAGCCCGCATCGTTGGATTGGGCGCGTTGAAATACTTTATATTGAAAGTGGATGCGCGAAAGAACATGCTGTTCAATCCAGAAGAAAGTATTGACTTCAATGGCAACACGGGACCGTTTATCCAATACACCCATGCCCGCATCCGCAGCATTCTTAGGAAAAATGAAGAAAACATGAGATTAGGAGTTCAAGGAGTTCAGGAGTTCAGGAGTTCAGACAATACTCCTCAAGACCAAGAAGCCAATGTCTGTACTCCTGAACTCCTTGAAACTCCTGAACTACCACATATTACATTTGAAGAGAAGGAGATTGAACTCATCCAAAAGATGAATGAGTTTGGGGCTGCCGTGGAACAAGCGGGCAAGGACTATTCGCCCAGCGGCATTGCCAATTACTGCTATGAGCTGACCAAACAGTTCAACCAGTTCTACCATGACTATAGCATCCTCGGCGCTGAGACACCCGGTAAGAAACAACTACGTTTGATGCTGGCAAGGAACGTGGCGAAAATTATCAAGAACGGCATGGCCCTGCTTGGCATTGAAGTACCTGAAAGGATGTAGGCAATGGACATGGTGAATCCCCCCGACTTCCGACAAGACACCGTGTTTCCCCTACCCTTGGAGGTACGGGCGGGGGCATGGGCGGTGGACGCTGCCTGCTCAGGGAACCCCGGACCGATGGAATACCGTGCCATCGACTTGCAGACGGGAGCCGAGATTTTCCGCTATGGTCCTCTCTACGGCACCAACAACATCGGCGAGTTCCTTGCCATCGTCCATGCCCTGGCATTGATGGAGCGGCAGGGCATCACCGACAAGGCGGTCTATTCCGATTCCTACAACGCCATCCTCTGGGTCAACAAGCGGCAATGCAAGACCAAGTTGGCGAGGAACGAGCAAACCCTTCGCCTCTTCCAAATCATCGCCCGCGCGGAGGCATGGCTTCGCTCCCACCCCACACACAACGCCGTCATCAAGTGGGAGACCGCCAAATGGGGCGAGATACCCGCTGACTTCGGGAGGAAAGGATAAATCCCCATTGACGAACAAGAACTACCTAACACACATTATTAATATATATAAACCTATGAAACATCTCGAGTACCGACTCGTTGTAGCCCTTCTTTGTCTGTGTGGATACTACAACGGCCAAGCAGAAGAATGGATTGACGTGACCGACAAATACCTCACCAACCCCAGTTTCGTGAACAACAGCAACAGCGGATGGACATATAACTATTGGTATGGCACGTCCACCGTGCGCTGCGAGGCAATGGAATTCTGGAATGCCACGTATGACATCTACCAGACAACCACCCTGCCAGCAGGGCAATACCGCCTGTCCGTGCAGTCGTATTTCCGCACGGCAGACAACAGCAGTTCGGCATACCGCAACTACCAATGGGGCAGGGAGAACATCACCGGCATCATGTATGCCGGCAGCACCACGCAGAAACTGGTGAGTGTCTACTCGTTTGGCTTCAGCGAATGGGTGGACGGCACGTGGTTTTACAACGGGAAATACTATCCCAACACGATGGAGAGTGCCAGTGAGGCATTCGCACAAGGTGCCTATTGGAACCAGATGGAGTTCACCACCGATGGTGGCGATGTCAACATAGGATTGAAAAACGACACTTATACATATAGCAACTGGTGCATCTTCGACAACTTCAAGCTCGAGTATTGGGGTACGGTCGTCAAGGCAACCTCCCTCGTTCTCACCCCTACCTCATCAAGTCTGGTGATTGGAGAGACCTTGCAAGTCCAGTCAACCATACTTCCTTCCAACGTCACCTATACCCAACTGGCATGGACGAGCAGCAATGAAGCCATAGCAACCGTCGATCAAAACGGAAAAATCATGGCGACGGGTGTCGGCTCGACCTATATCACCGCCAAGACAACCGACGGCAGCAACATCGCCAGGGCAATACGCATCACCGTCAGCCAAGGCACTCCCACGGCGGAATCGCTCGTCATCAACGAGGTGATGGCATCGAATTACGACCTTTTCATCAGCCCCTCGTGGAACTTTGACAGTTGGATAGAGCTGTATAACCCATCCAACTCCACCATTTCCTTGGCGGGCATCTACATCAGCGACGACCCCGCCAATCCCACCAAGTGGCAAGCACCATCGTATATGGGCATCATTCCCGCCAACGGATTCAAGACCATCTGGTTTGACCATAGCAACCTATCCAACTACCAACCCAGCTTCGACCTTGACGTGGACGGCGGCACCATCTATATCAGCGACCCTGACGGACAACTCATCACCTCCCTGACCTATCCCGCTGCCATCGGGCGCATCGCCTACGCACGGACTACCGACGGCGGGGAGCAATGGGGACTGACCAGCACTCCCACCCCCGACGAGAGCAATGCCTCCGCCACCTTTGCCACGATGCAGTTGCCCGACCCTATAGTGGACGTAGACTCCAAACTCTTCACGGGAACATTGAACATCAAAGTAACTATCCCAGAAGGGGCAACCCTATACTACACAAAAGACGGGACATTGCCCACGCCGGAGAATGGCAAGCTCAACACCACGGGAGACTTTTCGATTACCAGCACAAGATGCTACCGTTTCCGCCTCTTCCAAGACGGGATGCTGCCCAGCAATGCCGTTTCCCGCTCGTATATCTATAAAGACATGGACTATTCCTTGCCCATTGTCTCCGTCATTTCCGACCCCGACTTCCTCTACGATGACTCCATCGGCGTGTATGTCAAGGGTGTCAACGGGCGGCCAGGCAACGGGCAAAGCAGCAAATGCAACTGGAACATGGACTGGGAACGCCCCGTCAATTTCTCATACGTGCTGGAAGACGGCACGACAATGGCTCTCAACCAGGATGTCTACCTGGAGATGTGCGGCGGATGGAGCCGCGCATGGGAGCCGCATTCCTTCAAACTGAAAGGCAACAAGGCACTTGGCGGCAACAAGAACCTCAACTACAAATTCTTCGCAGAAAAGCCGTGGATCCGCAACCGAACCCTGCAAATCCGCAACGGGGGCAACGACAACTATTGCCGCATCAAGGACCCCGCCATCCAAACCATCATCCAGACATCGGGCATCGACATCGACGGCCAGAGCTACCAACCCGTGCATGAGTTCATCAACGGGCAATACATCGGCGTGCTGAACGTCCGTGAGCCCAACAACAAGCATTACGTGTATGCCAATTACGGATGGGGCGACGACGAGATCGACCAATTCGAGATCAGCCCAGACTCAGGGTATGTCCAGAAATGCGGCACGGAGGAGGCACTCAACCGCCTCTATGACCTCTCCGCCAACGCCTCCGACAGTGCCACATACGCACAAATCAAGGAGATGGTGGACATGGATGAGTTCATCAATTACCATGCCGCAGAGTTCTACTTAGGCCCTTCCGACTGGGCCCGCAACAACGTAAAGGGGTTTGCCAAGCGTCCCGACGGCAAACTGCGCATCGTGTTCTTCGACATCGATTCAGCCTTTGGCCAGGGTTCGAGCGTGTTCACCAACTTCGAGAGCAAGCAGGTCTGCACCTTCGACAAGCTCTATGGATGCCCAGTGGAATACATCACGGCAGAGCTCAAGCTCGTAACCATCTTCCTCAACCTACTCAACAACGACGAGTTCAGGAGGCAGTTCATCGACACCTATTGCGTGATGGGCGGCAGCGTATTCACGCCCGAGCGTTGCACGGCCATCATCGACTCGCTCACGGCACGGGTTGCCCCCGCCATGGCACTCACCAACGAGTCGCCCTATAGCACCGCCAACTCCATCAAGTCGTCGTTCAACAACCGTCTCTCCACGATGATGAACGCCCTCAAGAACTATAACAGGATGCAACTCTCTGCCACCACGATGCAGAATGCCGTGCTTGAAAGCAACGTGGATGGGGCCAAGCTCTTCATCAACAACACCAACATTCCCACGGGCTCATTCAATGGAAACCTCTTCGCTCCCGTGACTTTGAAAGCACTCCCGCCCGCCGGCTATACCTTCAAGGGATGGCTCGATGCCGACAGCGAGCAGTATTATTCCACGGAGGCAGAGGTGGAAATGCCTAACGGAGACTTCCATCTCACCGCCGTCTTTGAGGAAATGGCGGAGCGAGAGAAGACGGCAAAGGGCATCACGCCCGTGAGAATCAACGAGGTGAGTGCCGACAACAGCGTCTACGTGAACGACTATTTCAAGAAAAACGACTGGGTGGAGCTCGTCAACACCACCGACGAGCCACAGGATGTGGAGGGGATGTACCTCACCGACAATGTTGACAAGCCCACCAAATACCAAATCACGAAAGGCTCAACGAATGCCAACACCATCATCCCTGCACACGGCCACCTGCTCATCTGGTGCGACAAACTGTCAACGATGGACGAACTACACGCCTCATTCAAGTTGGCGGCAGAGGGTGGAGAGATGCAACTGATGGCGGCAGACCAAAGTTGGACCGACCGTTTCGCCTATCCCGAGCACAACGGCAACCAAAGCGTGGGCCGCTATCCCGACGGGACAAACGACATCTTCCTGTTCGAGAAACCCACCATCGGCACGACCAACCGCACGTCAAGCTATGTTTCCGTCATCAACAACATCCTTATTGGCGATGTCAATGGCGACGGTCTGGTGAACATTGCAGACGTGGTGTGCCTCATCAACTACATCTTGACAGGCAACGAGACGAACATCATCCTCGCCAATGCCGACCTCAATGGCGACGGAAGCATCAACATCTCGGATGCCGTGGCATTGGTCAACATCATCCTTGGCATGGGTTGATTTCCACGAATGCCCTTATTGCTGAAATTATCCCATAGTTATAAAGTCTTTATAGCTATGGGATAATCAGTTTATCTTTATCATATAAAGACTTTACTTGCCACATGTAAAAAACGGGAATGCCATTACGTCGGGTTGAAAAGGTAATGGAAAATGACATTGCCTTCCCACTTTTCCATGCCTGACATATACGCTTCGGGAGGGACAAGAGGGGCTGGAGTGCCATCGGAAACGGCGATGGGGGCTTTCTCCACACGCAACTCATCCCACAAGCGGGCTTGGATGAATGAGTCAAGCGTCTTCCTTCCGCCTTCCACAATGAGCGACTGGATGCCTTGGCGATACAGTTCATCCATCAAATGGTGGATGTCCATGCCATTCCCCAAAACGATACGCAACGGATCCTTGCCCACCCACTCACGGACATTGAGCAAGGGATGCTCGCGCTCATCGGTCACCCTTCCCACCAGGATGGCATCTTCCTCCGCCCGCAAGCGATGGCAAAGCATCTTGGTGAATGGCGTGGAGATGGCAAGAGGCTGTCCATGGTCGTCGATAAAGCCATTGCTTGTCTGCGCCCACTTCAAGATAATATAAGGGCGATGTTGCTCATGAAAGGTGAAGAACCGCTTGTTCAAGGCACGGCATTCCTGTTCCAAGACACCCACAGTCACCTCTATGCCCGCCTCGCGGATGCGCTCGACGCCACGCCCTTGCACCTTGGAGAAGGAGTCCTGGCATCCCACCACCACCCTTTTCACGCCCTTGCTGACAATCAAGTCGCAACAAGGCGGGGTCTTGCCATAATGGGCGCAGGGCTCAAGGCTCACATAGACGGTGCTTTGCGGCAACAACGCCTCGTCTTCTTGCCGCACGGAGGCAAAGGCATTCACCTCGGCATGGCCCTCGCCACAGCGGATATGATAGCCCTCGCCGATAATCCGCCCCCCGGCAACGATGACACAACCCACCATGGGATTGGGCCTTGCCCCCATCATGCCATTCCTTGCCAGTTGAAGGCAGCGTCGCATGAACATCTCGTCAATGGCAGCAGATACCTCACTCTTCATTCTTCGTCCATCGTATTAACCTTGCAAAGGTACAAAAAAGTAAAGATTTTTCACGAATCATTTGCGTTTTTCGTCGTTTCCATGTATTTTTGTAGGTGAGATGAATGAAAGGGAACTTATCAGCCGACTGACAAGAACTTACGACGAAAGGGAGGCTCGCGCCATCGTCCGCATGGTGTTGGAGGTGGGGTTTGGTCTCACCTTGACGGACATTGTCTGCGGGGGAATCGAAAAGATGGACCCGCAAGAGGCACAAAGGCTGTCGGAAATCATGGGCCAATTGGAGCAAGGGATGCCCGTGCAATATGTCTTGGGCGTGGCAGACTTCGGTCCCCGCACGTTCCATGTAGAGCCAGGAGTGCTGATACCGCGCCCTGAGACCTACGAACTATGCCAGATGGTGGCCAAGGATGTTGCCTCTAACAAGGTCTTTCCCCAAGAGATAGACATTCTCGATATAGGCACGGGGTCGGGGTGCATCGCCATCACGCTCGCCTTAGACATTCCCCTATCACACGTCACGGCATGGGACATCTCGCCCGATACCCTGCGCATAGCCGCCCAAAATGCCCAAGCCCTATCCGTCGGCATCACCTTCGGGCAGAGGGATTTCACTTCCATTTCGCGATCCCCACTCTTCCCACCTTGCGAAAGATGGTCTATCATCGTCTCCAACCCCCCATATATTACCGACAAGGAACGCTCCACGATGGCGCGTCATGTCTTGGACTACGAGCCGGGGATAGCCCTCTTCGTGCCAGATGACGACCCGTTGGTATGCTATCGCCATATCGCCCGCTATGCCATGCAGACATTAGTGGACGGCGGAATGCTCTATTTCGAGGTCAATCCCCTCTACGCCGCTGACCTCCAACAGATGATGAATGGGATGGGATGGCACGAAACAGTTCTCTACAAAGACCAATTTGATAAGATTCGATTCATGAAATGCAAGAAAAGCTAATACTATGAGAATGGAAACACCTGAAGAAAAACAACAAAAGAAACCCCTGACGGAGCAGGAGGCATTGCGAAAACTTGCCGCCCTCTGCGCCAAAGGCGAACATTGCACGGGCGAAATGCTCACGAAGATGGAACGTTGGGGACTCGACGAGGGCCAGCAAGCCTCCGTCATGGCAAAGCTCGTCGAAGGAAAATATGTGGATGACGAGCGTTTTTGCCGTCTCTTCATCCACGACAAGATGAAATTCGACAAATGGGGACGACGCAAGATTGAACAGGCCTTGTGGCAGAAACGCATCGACCCTGCCCTTATCAAGGCGACCCTCGACGACATTGACGATGCCGAATACATCGCCATCCTCCACCCCTTGCTGCAAGCCAAGCAAAAAAGCATCAAGGCACAAAGCGATTATGAGCGCAACATGAAACTCATACGTTATGCCTTGGGGCGCGGATTCACCTTCGACATCATCCGCCAGTGCATCGACAATGCAGACGATTATGAAGAGCAATAGCTTCTTCACACGCCTCCTCGACCTCATAGCGCCACGTACATGCGTTGTCTGTGACAACAGACTCGCCATCGAGGAGGAAATAATCTGTGGCAGATGCAATGTCAGGCTTCCACGGACGGGCTATTCGTACGACGCTTACGAGAACGAAATGGCGAAAGTCTTTTGGGGTCGCATACCCGTGGAGCGGTGTGCGCCGTTCATGTATTACCAAGCGAGGGCGGCTTCTGCCAACCTCATCTACCTCTTGAAATACCATAACCGCCCCGACATAGGCGAATATCTCGGCAGGATGATGGCAGAAGAATTGAAGAAAGACTATTTCTTCGAGGATATCGACCTCATCATCCCCATCCCCTTGGAGCGCAAACGGCAGCGACAAAGGGGCTATAACCAAAGCCTCATGATAGCAAAAGGCGTGAGCGATGCCACGGCATTGCCCATCGACACGGGCATCATCGTCAGAAAAGTCTACGAATCGAGCCAGACGGAAAAGAACCGATGGATGAGAAATGAGAACGTGGAGGGTGTCTTCCAACTCCTCCAACCCGAGAAAGCACAGGGGAAACACATCCTCCTCATTGACGACGTGGTGACGACAGGTGCCACCATCAGCTCCTGCGGGCAAGAACTTGCCAAGGCGGGCGATGTGAAAATCAGCGTGATGTCAATAGGATTTGCCAAGCATTGAACGTCATTCTGCCAATTATTTGGCTGTTTCAGATATTATTCTTAACTTTGCAAGCACAAACAAGTATAAATCAAAATTTAATATTATGGCAAGACCGATTAGAGAAACCCCTGTTTTAAAAGGCGAAGATGCCTTCAACTTTGAAATGCGAAGGTTAATGGTAGACAACATGAGTGCCGAGCAACGTGCCGAGAACCGCCGCAAGTTGGAAGAACAAGTTAAGAAAGCAAGTGAGTACATTGAAATATGCATATAATGAATGAAACTTGTACGCCTGACTTCTGACTATGAAATATCTGATTTTGATTGTGGAGACGATGATTTGAACAAATTCCTGTTTGATGATGCAAAGTCATCACAGGAATTACGTATTGCCAATACTTTCATCCTCGAAGATAATGGGCAAATAGTCGCTTATTTCTGTTTGCTAAATGATAAAGTGAGCAAAGACGAAATCATTGGTAGTAAATGGAAGAAGATCAAGAATAGTTTTCCAAAAGGCAAACAATTCAGTAGTTATCCGACAATCAAGATTGGACGCTACGCTGTTTCGATCCACTACCATGGAAGAAATATTGGAAGTGATTTGATGAGCATGGTGAAGAAATTGCTCAACGCTAAAAATGTACATTCAGCATTCCGATATATTACTGTAGATGCTTACCTCTCTGCCATACCCTTTTACGAAAAGAATGGCTTTGTCCATCTTAAAAAGCGAGACGAAAACGAACATACACGCTTGATGTTTTACGACATGATGGAAGTTGGGTGATGAGAATTTTACCATGCCATATAATATCCTGCAAATAAAAGAATGCCGTTGGACATTCCTTGGAAAACACCAATGATGTCTAACGGCATTGTTAAAAAGACCTGATGCGGTCATCAATCCAATATTATGGATTGATCACTTTCCGTGTCTTACCATTCTGCTTGACGATGAAGATGCCCTTGCCGAGCGTGGCTGCGGAAGAGGTCGATACGAGCCGTCCCGTCGCATCATATACTTGCGCGGCTTGCTCCTCGACCGTTATCTTGTCGATGCCGGCAGCACTAAAGACAAAAGTTTTCTCCTCACTCCAATTGGAATAAGTGTTTTCCTCTCCCAAGGCACGTACACGGTAAATATATCGTGACGTAGCATTAAGATTGGCAAAGGTGTAACTATTCGTCGTGGTGGTGTACTTGCTCGTCGTGGTGGAGAGGCGAGGAGCAACGCCTTTGGCATTCCCGCCATCTGCGATGCCCAACTGTTCCGCCGTCCAAGTGCCGTCATAAATGGCAAGATAGTTGAGGTACATCCATTTGTCAGCCTGAATGAGCAGATAGAAAAGATCCTTACGCACCGTGAAATGGAATACACGTTTTCCATCTGCTGTCACCTCAAAGGGAACAGACTCAACTGTTGCCTGTTCGCCACTGTTGCCATAACACATCTGTAAAGTAGCATATACCGTGGCGGTCGCACTGCCAGGGGCTGCACCTATCACAATGGTCATTTCTGTAGATTCAGGCACTCGCCAAGTTGGTGTGCGGACATTTCCAGACGATGATGAGGTGCCAAGGCGCAACTTATTGGGCGTGGTATAGAGCTTGCTACCCGTCCATCCTGTCAAGCCATAGTTGTATAGTTTGGAGGAGATGTCCGAGAAACCAGCTGTCTTACTTACACATCCACTGAAGTCAAACTCACGCACCAACGCCTCATCGGGATTATCAGCCGCCTTACCAATCTCTGTTAATTCCAATTCATAGCTCACGGCACCACTCACAGCAGGCCATGTGACAGTAAATGCCGCGTTCCCTTCCTGCTCCTTGCCATTGTCAGGCATGGGGATGTCAAGCTCTGGACGGCATACCACAAACGATACCGTCTGTTCGGCAGTGTTTTCAGTGATATTATCAATGGGCTTGCTCATCAACTTGGTGCCATCCACATTATCATTATATAAGGTGGCAGCGGGCGTGGTGTAATTCGTCAGGGATTGATTAGCACTTGTCCCAGGCCAAGGGTCTCCAGCAAGGGTGGCATACGTCAGTCTGCCATCAGCCGGTATGACAGTCATTCGTTGTCGGTTGGAGAGGTTGTTCACGGAATTGGATGTCCACGCATTCTCATCGTAATCTACGTGCAGGACGAGCAATCCATGACCATATAGCCCCCTGTCAAATCCAACAAGCTGCCTGTTCTCCAACAGATAATACTCATTTTTGTTGGCGTCATTATACAAGATATATGCCTCCGGGGTTGTTGCCAATGGTTTCATATCCGTGACACGGGTCATGGAAGTGATCTCCGTTGGTTCCATCCATCCCGAAAAGATTCGCTCGTATGAGGTATATCCCGCTGGGGTACGGGAGTTGTCATTATAGCTTCCCTGGTCCATGACATCCCATGAAGACATGCCAAAGTTACGATTACCTGTAGAGGTGTCGTACATATCGGGGAGACCCAAACAATGGCTGAACTCATGGCAAGCGGTGCCGATGCCATCTATGATCCCCGTGTTTGTCCTACCATTCCCCATCAATTCCGAGGAACACCCGTATGTCGTGATGGTCTTGCGGTTGTAAGTGCGGGTGAGTCCTTGTGCGGAAAGTGACCATTCATGCGGCCAGATGGTATTGGCATCGGCACCTTGTGCCTGGTTGTAACCGGCATAGACAACGAACACTTGGTCAACTTCACCATCTCCATCCCAGTCATAATAGGTAAAGTCCACCTCTGCCGAGGCGGCATCAATCGCCTCCGCCACCATGTAGGCGGGTCGCGCATCATTGGAGTCACCCTCTGGTGCGCCATACCAAGCCATGTTGTTCTTGGTGGTGAATGGACCCACCACATCAAAGTCAATCTCCAACTGCCCATAGCTTTGGCTCAAGAAATAGTCCTTGACAGAGCCGCTCATGCCATAGTCACTATACCCACTCTCATTGAAAAAACGGGTAAACGTCGCTTTGGGGTTTGGCGTAACAAAAGACACATCCTTAAACTGCATCAAGATGACCAAGCCACGGTGTTTCCCCGTCGTGGCGGAAGACGGCTTGCCCGCTTTCTTTGGCGACAACCGTTTGGAGGTGGAGGAAGAATATGCCATTTCCATCCTGTTCTTCTTTTGCGAAGACCATAGTTGTTCCACATTTTCCAAGGTGGTACTCTCCACCACCCCGTCGATTCGGGAAACGTAGGGAGTGCCGTCTTTGTCAATGTAGTATGAAAAATGCTCGTCGCCTTGCAATGTCATTTCCGTTTGAGAACCATCGGCAAGGGTCACTACTTTCTTCACCTTTTTAGCAGGGATGGCATCAAGAGAGGTTGAGACAAACAACAACAAGGCAATAGAAACCAGTTTTGTCTTTATCATAATCATAAATTGGTTGTTGTAACGACCAAAGAGGCGTGACCCAAATTGATGGTTGTCACGCCCCTATTGGCTATTTCATTTCAAGAAACAAATCACATGTTATCAATCTTTGCCCTTTTCAGAATCTTCTGTGTCTCGCGCATATCTTTCTTATAAGAATCAAAGTTGCGATAGAGACGACGGGCAAAGTCTGCAGCTTTAGCCTTGCGCACTGCTTTAGCTTTAGCCGAGGCAGAGGCACTTGGAAGTACGATTTGGAGTTCTCCATTTCTTCCTCCATAATAACTTGAGCTACCCATGTTTATCCAAGCCTGATATTGGACGGTGGCACCACTACTGGACTGGCCTTCCAAGACTGGGAATGAGATAACACCATCTGCAAGTGTCGCAAAGATGTTAGGAAGCTGATTTTTCACTGCATCAAATCCATATTTGCTCACATAGTAACCAGCATCTGTCTCAATGCTAATGGCACCATAACCGAAGTCAAGACCTACTGGCTGATCCAAGATATAGACACCTGTTGGGTCTTCTGCATTCACTTCGATATCGACATTGCCACCCTCTTCACCAAATGCGGCAGCCACAGGAGCATACAACTTCACCAAGCGATAGATACCCGGTGTCTCAGTATTCTCTTGAATCTCTACTTGATAGGTATAAGACTGTCCTGCCTCAGTAAAGAGAGGTACAATCAAGTCATCAGTATAATAGCCCATACCGAGAGACTGCCAAGGATTGGCACCGCCACCATAATACTCGAAGTTAGCTGTAGCGAGACCCTTCACCTCGCCCTCATCGATAACAACGACTACCACTTGCAACTTGCCCGTGTACTCCTCACCGATGGGAACGTAAATCGTACCGGCGGAAACATCCGTAGCTTCCACCTCGCCAGCGGCAACGGCATCTGCCACGGCCTCTGCATCATCGTCTTGGCTTACTACGATGGCCTTCACATTGGTAGCATCAGCACCTAATTCCAATGTTCCCATAGCGAACACATCGCCACTTGGATTAGTGAATACACCTGCATAATCATATTCAACGCTGTAATCCCTTACCACGAATCCCGGGAAGGTGATGGTGATGGCACCATCCTCCTGCGAGGCGTTCCATCCACCGATACCATCCATGTAGTAACGCGGTGCCAACTGCACTTGACCAGGGGTCTTTCCATCCTCTTGGTAAGCCAACACCACATTGTGGAGCCAATAATCCTCAGCCTTGGTGTTAGAGAGCTTAGATGGGTGATAAATCATGATTTCAGCATTGTCATAGCTGGAGTTGAGATAGCCCGTGTGGTAATCCTCAAAATAAATCAGGTCGGGTTGGGTAACGGTAACGCCACGTACCTCTTCACCAGGCGTAAGAATCCTGAAGTCTAAATAAGGAGACTGCACAGACAGGTCGTAGCTGGAAGTCCTTGGGAAGCAGCCCACTGCGCGGAACATGTTTGGATATTCCTGGTTTTGGAGAATCTCAACGGATCTTTCAAATCCCCACAGATAATCTTCCACGAATGTACCATAGCCAAGGCTGATGTAAGGAGCGGACATACCACCGAGGAACTCATATACAGACTTACCGTATGGCGTCGTGTAGGTTTCATCACCAATGGTCAACACGACTTTCCTAAACTCATCATACTGGATCAAGGATGGGTCATAGTTGATCGTGAGATAAGTCACTGCCTGATTGGCAGCAAACGACACGGACGACGCTGCCGCCGTGAAGAAGTTATCTTCAGAAGTCAATGTGACAGGCACGGTAATGGCTTCAGCGGTATTGATACGGTTGATGGGAACCGTGAACGATGAGACATCGCGTGTAATCTCCTGTGTCGCTGGCAATTCATTGCTGAAAAACACTTGGTTTCCCGAAACAGTCGCCCAATCATAGCTGTCATCTCCACCATCCTTACATCCCGTGAACATAAGGGCAAGCAAGGAGAATAGCCCTAAATATAATTTATTGATTTTCATGATGTTCTTATTGAAATGTTATTTATTATTTCCTGGGAAATACACACCTTCCTCAGCAGGGGCAGTGAATGTCTCGCTTGGATCAGGATTGTTGGTTTCGTCCAAAGTGGGGTTGGAGTCTATCTCATACTGTGGGATGACGAAGTTCCAGTTGGGTTTGATGCCCTCAAAGTTCACCTTAAAGATGTTGGAGGGGGCATTTGTGCCAGCATAGTTCTGCATCACGCCGGGTTTCAGTTTCTTGGCGATGGGGAATCCCTCACCCTCGCCCCAGAACTCGATACGCATCTGCCACATCACTTCCAACTCAAAGTCGCGCTGGTTAGATGTTGTGAAATTGTAGGCTGGGTCACGATAAGTACTTACGAAAGACCTGAGCAAGTTCAAACCTGCATCTACACCCTGTGTCCTACCTACGGCAAGTGCATGGATGAGGTGCATCTCCTCTACGCGCATGACAGGAACGTCAATGGCGCCGCCTACAGAGTAGGTCTCCCAATCACCACTCAAGCAACGGAACTTGAGAGCCAAGTAAGCGGGTGCATCCTCGATATATTGCCTGTCGCGTACCGTCTGGTAATTGTAATAATCGAACTTGGCAGGATTGAGGAACACTTTCTTACGGAAGTCATTCTCACCAATCCTATCATACAATGAGCGGTCGATGGAGGGGAATGTCAATGAAGAATAGCCCCAGTCAGCCTCGCCGGACATCCATCCCGTGAAGTTACAGAGGTTACCCATCATCTCAGGTGAATAGTGGAGATACCACATCCATGAACCGGCAGCCTGTGCGAAGCCCGTGGTGGGGTTGGTCCACTCGTCCTCGGTCATCGGTCGCTTGCCACTCTCGTCAATTGCCTTTTGGGCATATTCGGCAGCCTTGTCGTATTGCTCGTCCCAGAGATAGGTCTTCGCCTTGATGCCATACACCACGGAGAGGTTAGGCAGGTTGGGGTTGCCCAGGTCATAGTTGGCAAGGGCAGCCTCTGCCTTGTCCAGGTCGGAGAGGATGAACTTAATCATCTCGTCGTGTGTCACGCGGGGATTCTGCTTGGAGTCATCACCCGTGGTGGCCTCCGTAACGATGGGCACGGTCAGCCCCATCACCTTGGAGCAGTCGGTATAGATGTTGGAAGCGGGCTCCCAGAACACCATCAGCATGAAATAGTCGAAGGCACGGCAAGCGTAAGCGGCACCTACCAATGCTTTCATTTGGTCGGAAACGCCCTCAGCCTCGATGTCAACGGCAGCGATCACGTCGTTGGAGGCCTTGACGAACTTATAGAGGGTAAACCAAGGCAGATAGGCAAAATAGCTGTTCTTGCCAAACGAGCGGTCAATCGTATTGTAGTTACGATACCAGTCATAGCCGGAGTTGCTTCCCTCGGGGTACATGTCGCCCAAAAGCTCCGTCTGCGCAATCATGAACTGCGGGAACGCCATGTCGGTCTCATGCGTTTGCTCGCCATACACATAATATCCTTGGCACATCTGGGAGGGGATGCCGTTGACGGCAGCCTCCAAGGCACTGGAAGACTCGGCAATCTGCTCTGCCGTGGCGGTGCCATTTTCGGGGAATGTCTCCTCAATACAGCTGGTCAGCGCAAACAAGGAAGAGACTGCCAGCAGCGCAAATATCTTATTCATCTTTTTCATATTTTCTCCTTTCATCTTTGATTAGAATGTAAGCGTGATACCTCCAGAGATGGTCCTCATCGGTGAATAATAGGTGGCATTCGTCGTTTCGCTGAAGGACTGGCGTGGGTCAAATCCCTTGCGCTTCGACCAATAGAACACGTTTTCAGCAGCCACGTACACGCGCACACCACTCAACACATTCTTGGGAAGGATGTTGGTAGGAAGGGTGTAGCCCAAGTTGATGTTCTCAATGTTCAGGTAACTGGCATTGGTCAAGAAGCGGGTAGACGCACTTGACGTATATTGGTCACCCCATTGGAAACGTGGGATGGTGCTGCTGGGGTTGTCGGCAGTCCAAGCCTTCAACAGGTCGGTATGGAAGTTGTAACCGGCGGTGCTGCTGGTAGGCGAATACATGAAGGCGGCGTATGTGCCGTCATACTGGTAACCGCCGATTTGATATGAGCAGTTGATGGAGAAGTCGAAACCATGGAACCTGACCGTGGTGCCAAATCCACCAAAGACATTGGCCATGGCAGACTTCTTCGTCACGTAATAGTCGGCATCGTTATAGACATCCGTGGTCTCACGGCTTTCCACCTTGCGGTATTTCTTTCCCTTATAGTTGTCGGGGTCATCAATGAGGTTGCCATTCATGTCAAACCAACTCTCAGTCATGACAGGGATCGGCTGGCCATTCTCATCCAATTTCTGAGTCTTGTCCTCGTTGAGTTCCCAGACGAAATTGCCATCGGCATCCTTCTCCTGGTGTTTCTGGTAAACATTCTTGTACCACAAGGATTTACCGGTCTTCTCATCCACACCGGCATAGTCCCTGTAACGCCAGGTGTAAAGCGACAAGTCCTCGGCAATGAAGTGGTTGCCACTCGTGTAACCCCAGAATTCCTTACCGTCTGTGTCATATTGCACCAAGGTCTTCTTGTCCTCGTGCAACTTGGAGATGCGGTTCTTATTGGTGTTGATATTGGCATGGATGTCCCAGTCGAAGTCCTTCGAATGGAAGACATTGTAGTTCAGGCTCAACTCCACACCCGTGTTGTAGATGTCACCCACGTTGTCGAAATAGCTGGAATAACCCAATGACGGAGCCACGGAGAAGGAGAACAGCATGTCTGTGGTCTTGCGATAGTACACATCCAAGATACCGCTCAACTTATGGAACAGGGTAAACTCCACACCGGCATTGAAGTTGGTGGTCGTCTCCCAGGAGATGTCCTTCGTTCCCTTGGAACTGAACGATGTACCCGTCTTGCCTGCAGAGTTCACGATGTCGAACACGTCGGTATAGCGGTAGTTACCAATGTTGTCGTTACCTTGCTGTCCGATGGAGGCTTTCAACTTCAACTCGTCAACCCAGGAAGCGGTAAACCAATTCTCCTTGTTGATGAGCCAAGCCAAGCCCACTGACCAGAAATTACCCCAACGGTAGTCTGGATGGAAACGCGAGGAGGCATCACGACGGTATGAACCCTGGAAGAAATACTTGGTGTCATAGTCGTAAAGCACACGGCCAATGTAACCCTCGTTGTTGTAACGGGTCTTATATGAGCCCGAGCTCTGGCCATCGACGACGGCACCATTCAACTCCTTGTTCTTCTGTGAGAACATCTTTGACTTAGAGGCATACAGGTAATACCTACGGTAGTCGGTGTACTCATGACCCAAGGTCACGCCAATGTTGTGGCGGTCGGCGATGGTCGTGTTGTAATTGAGCAATTGTTGCAGGTTGTAATCGTATGCACGGTCATGCTCCAACTCGACGGTACCACCCGTGGAGTCAAACTGTCCATAGTAGGGGTTGTACACATAATTATAACGGGTCTCATCCAGGTTGAAGGTGCCATTCATGGTCAGCTTCAAGCCCTTCAGGATGTCGATGTCCACATACGCATTGCCCATGAAGGCGTTGCCCTCATTGTTGCGCGTGTTCAGGCGCGAGTCGTTGATGGGGTTGGCGTTGTAGATGAACGGGCGTACCATGCCGCCATTGTAACCCTCACCATAGTCCATGATCTTCAGACCGTTCTCGTCAATCTTGATGCTACCGTCGGCATTGCGGTGGTAAGCGGAATAGATGGGAGCCATCTGTGAGGTAAACGCCCAAACGTTACCCGTTGACGTGCTGCTGCCGTTGTTGCCCATGGAGTTGCCGTCGAAGCGTGCGTAGGAGACGTTGCCACCTAACTTCAGCCAGCTCTTGGCCTGATAGTCGCCGCGGATGCGGGCGGTAAGACGCTTCAAGTCAGATGCGTCTGTAATACCCTCATTGCCGAGATAACCCAATGACATATAGAAATTAGACTTGTCCGTTGCGCCGGCGACAGAGACGTTATACTCTTGGCGGAAGCCCGTGCGGGTACCCACATCCTCCCAGTCGTCGGGTGTGATGAGGTAGTCCTCGCCGTTGTAACTCACCACCCTACCCAATGTGGCATTGGGATTGAGCTTGCCGTTCTGGCCGATGAGCATCTGCCCCTCGGGGTAAGTCCAAATGTTGTAACCGACACCACCGTCTGCCACCTTGCCCGTCAGGTATTGGTTGGCAGTCTGCCAAGCAGTTGTGGCATCATAGCCGTTGTCGACATAATAGTTCTTCAACGCCTCATACTGCATCTCATAGAAGCGGGCAGGGCTCTTGATGACATCATAGTGCTGCAAGGCACGGGTGTTGGCACCCCACTTCGCATCCACCGTCACCACGGCATCCTTGCCTTTCTTGGCGTTCTTGGTGGTGATCATAATCACACCGTTGGCACCACGGGCACCGTACAGGGCGTTGGAAGCGGCATCCTTCAGCACGGACATCGACTCCACGTCGGCAGGGTTGATGTTGCTGATGTCACCACTATAGGGGGCACCATCGACGATAATCAACGGGTCCTGGCCGGCATTGATGGAGCCGAAACCACGGATGCGGATGGTAGAAGTGGCACCGGGGGCACCATTGGACGATACCAACTGCACACCGGGAACGGCACCTGCCAACGCATTGGTGACACTTGTCACCTGTGCCTTCGACAGCTCATCGGCGTTCACCACGGCTGCCGAACCCGTATAGGCTGACTTCTTGGCGGTACCGAATGCCACCACGATCACCTCGTCGAGGCTCTTGTCATCGGGAACGAGGGTGACGGTCATGTTGTTGCGGGCGGCAACCTCCTGTGGCATGAAGCCGAGGAACGACACCCGGAGCGTGGCACCGCTCCTTGGAACATCTACCGAGAAATGGCCGTTAACGTCTGTCAAACCGCCAGTCTTCGTACCCACGACTTGCACGGTGGCACCCACAATGGGTTCACCATCCTCTTGCGAGAGCACGGTACCGGTAACTTTTGTTTGAGCCATCGCCATTCCCACGCTGAGGAAGAGGCAGGCTAAAAACATCGTTAGTCTTTTTTCCATAAATTCTCTCTCTTTAAATTTTTTAAGTTAATATGATATGTTAGTCATCTCTTTCCACGTT
>JAFRRN010000086.1 GCA_017428055.1 Prevotella sp. | reverse complement strand
TTGAAGGAACTTCTGAAAGACGAGCCAATCGAAGATTCTAAGGAATCAGACAAACAGTTATGGATAGAGTTTGAGGATTAGTCTAACTATCAAAGTGTCACATCTGAAAATGTTAACAGATTTTCGTGGACACTAGTGAATTAACTATTATATAAATAGGTATTTGTTAAAAAAATATGTATCTTTGCAAACACAAACGAATAAAACAAACCTAAAATGAAAACCAATTATGAATTGCGGTATGCCGCTAACCCGCAAGATGCCAAGAATTACGACACGAAAAGACTGCGCAATGATTTCCTGATAGAGAAACTGTTTGCCCCCGACGAGGTGAACATGGTGTATTCCATGTACGACAGGATGGTTGTGGGAGGGGCTATGCCAGCCAAGGAGACACTCGTCTTGGAGGCCATCGACCCCCTGAAAGCCCCCTATTTCACCACACGGCGCGAGGTGGGCATCTATCATGTGGGTGGAGGCGATGCCGTTGTCAAGGTAGGTGAAGAATCCTTTGCCTTATCTTACAAGGACGCATTATATATAGGCAGCGGCGATAGGGAGGTTTCCTTTGCCAGCAAAGACCCCAACCAGCCCGCCAAACTATATTTCAACAGTACCACGGCACATACATCCTACCCTTGCAAGAAAGTAGCAAAGGCAGATGCCGTCAGCGTCCACATGGGGTCGTTGGAGATGTCGAATGAGCGTACCATCAACAAGATGCTGGTCAACCAAGTGCTACCCACTTGCCAGTTGCAGATGGGCATGACGGAACTGGCTATCGGCTCTGTATGGAATACGATGCCCGCCCACATCCACTCGCGCCGCATGGAGGCATATTTCTATTTCGACATCCCGCAAGACCAAGCCATCTGCCATTTCATGGGAGAGCCCGACGAGACGCGCCATATATGGATGCGGGGCGACCAGGCCGTGCTCTCGCCCGAATGGAGCATCCATTCCGCCGCCGCCACGCACAACTACACCTTTATCTGGGGCATGGGGGGTGAGAACCTGGACTATGGCGACCAAGACTTCTTCGCCATTACTGACTTGAAGTAATCGGATTGTCCACGGGTTTAAGACACGCGAATAACACGAACAATGACATCATTAGAGATTTTTTCTGGAACGGGGGGGTTGGCTTTGGGTCTGCAACAGTCGGGCTTTTCACATGTCGCCCTATACGAAAGGGATGCGCATTCGTGCGCTAACTTGAGAAAGAATTTCTATGGAAGCCAAAATCTCAACCATCCATCTATCGTCCGTGCCGACGTGAGGGAGGTCGATTTTTCGGCTTATGAAGGAAAAGTGGACTTATTGGCTGGGGGTCCACCATGCCAACCGTTCTCCCTTGGAGGGAAAGGTGCAGCATATCGTGATGAACGTGACATGTTTCCCGAGGCAATAAGAGCCTTGCGTGAGGTCAAGCCAAGAGCCTTCATCATTGAGAACGTTAAGGGGTTATTGCGAAAGTCGTTCGCCACATACTTTAATTATATCATCCTCCAGTTGTCTTATCCCGAGGTGGTCAAGAAAGAAAAGATGGGATTGGAACAACACTTGTCTGAACTCGAGAGGGTACATACCTCAACCTGCCGCCCCCTATTATCCTATCATGTCACCTTTCGGCTGGTGGACGCTGCGAACTACGGCATTCCCCAGCATAGGCATCGTGTCGTGATAGTAGGATTCAGGAATGACATCAACGCCGAATGGTGTTTCCCCGATGCCACACATTCAGAGGCACAACTTCAGTACTCACAATGGGTAACGGGCGAATACTGGGATGAGTATCGCATCCTACCACCTGCCTGCCCTCTCACAAACAAGCAGGTTGAGACTTTGAAGGAACAAAACGGACTTTTTGCCCAACGCAAGAGATGGCGCACCGTCCGTGATGCCATTGCCAACCTACCCGCTCCACAAACATACGATACCGTGGGAATATCCAACCACATTATGCGCTTGGGAGCCAAGGAATATCCAGGACACACAGGGAGTAAGCTCGACCAACCATCAAAAACAATCAAAGCCGGGGCGCATGGTGTCCCAGGGGGTGAGAACATGCTAATCCTTGATGATGGCTCCGTGCGTTACTATACCGTTAGGGAAAGTGCCAGAATACAGACTTTCCCCGATGATTTCATCTTTGAAGGGCCATGGACAGAGTGCATGAGACAAATTGGGAATGCAGTTCCTGTCACACTGGGGAAAATCATTGGGGATTCCGTCTTTTACCAATTAAAAAAAGCTTAATTGATGGATGGGAATTTTGAAATACCGATTTTTACGCCATACAATCCCTTGGATAAATGGAACATTGGGGCAAGTATTGTGAAGGCGTTATTGGAGAAAGCAGAAGAGGGTCTACCACCATCCCCCTTTATAGCAGCTGGTGTATATGCCATTTATTATCAAGGAAACAATTTTTTATATAAAGACATCAAACCTTTTTCCCCTATATATGTTGGAAAAGCAGTTCCCTTGGGGGCAAGAAAAGGAAACATAGGGGTTTCGGAGAACCAAGGGAAAGCACTTTTCAACAGACTTTCAGAACATGCTGAATCAATTAAATCGGCTATCAACTTGAAATTGGAAGACTTCACCTGTCGGTATATCGCAGTTGATGACATTTGGATTCCTTTGGCGGAAACTCTCTTAATAGATAAATTTAAACCAATTTGGAACGTTGCTATTGATGGATTCGGCAACCAAGACCCAGGCAAAGGACGATATAACCAACAACGTTCCATTTGGGACACTCTACATCCAGGAAGACCTTGGGCAGAGAAGCTTCTGCCAAATCATAAAGATAAAGACCAAATTATGCAAACAATAACCGATTTTTTACATAACAACACTTAATTTCATTAAACATTATGGCAAATTTATTTTCATTGGAAGGTAAGAACGCCTGGATTACCGGCGCGTCTTACGGCATTGGCTTCAACATCGCGAAGGCGTTTGTTGCGGCAGGAATCAAGAACATCATCTTCAACGACATCAACGAGGCTGCCCTCCAGCGTGGACTTGACAACTACAAGGAGGCTGGCATCGAGAATGTGAAGGGCTACGTATGCGACGTGACCAAGGAAGATGACGTGAAGGCTCTTGTGGAGAAAATTCATGAAGAAGTAGGACAAATCGACATTCTGGTGAACAATGCGGGCATCATCAAGCGCATCCCCATGCACGAGATGAAACGCGCCGAGTTCCAACAGGTCATCGACATCGACCTCGTGGGACCGTTTATCTGCTCCAGTGCCGTCATTCCCGAGATGATGGAGCGCAAGGAGGGCAAGATCATCAACATCTGCTCCATGATGTCCGAATTGGGACGCGAGACCGTCTCGGCATACGCTGCCGCCAAGGGAGGCTTGAAGATGCTCACCCGTAACATCTGCTCTGAATATGGTGAGTACAATATCCAGTGTAACGGCATCGGCCCGGGCTATATCGCAACACCCCAAACCGCTCCATTACGCGAGCGCCAGCCAGATGGCAGCCGTCATCCTTTCGACTCGTTCATCTGCGCAAAGACTCCCGCTGGCCGTTGGCTTGACCCATCAGAATTGGGAGGTCCCGCCGTGTTCCTCGCATCACACGCATCGGATGCCGTCAATGGTCACGTACTCTATGTGGATGGTGGAATCCTTGCGTATATCGGCAAGCAACCTTGACATAACCACAATAATAAAAAAGGCGGCCCGATGTGAGCCGCCTTTTTTATGTGAATAATCTTTACAAATTATGCATTCACTGCATCCACGAGGTCTGCGCCAGCCTTGAACTTGGCTACCTTCTTAGCGGCGATAGCAATCTTCTCTTTCGTGGCGGGGTTGATACCCTCACGGGCGGGCTGCTCTTTCACGGCGAATGTGCCGAAACCTACCAATTGCACTTTGTCACCAGCAACGAGAGCTTCCTTAATGGCAGCCGTTGTTGCGTCTAAAGCCTTTTTAGCATCAACTTTGGTAATGCCAGCACCTGCTGCAATCTTGTCGATTAATTCTGTCTTGTTCATAATTTTACTGATAATTTGTTAAATGTTATGACTTTTGTCGATAATTGTTGACAAATATAGGTTATTCATTTCATAAAACAAACAAATTTCCAAAAAAAATGACTTTTTTATAGAAAAAAACTCTATAAAACCCCCTTTACCCCTTGTAAAAGGGATATTTTTCGTAATTTTGCACCCAAATTGTAACAAAAGAGATTATCCTATGCGCAAGATACCGACAATCACCAAAAACCTGCTCATCATCAACATATTGGCATTCATTGCGATGTACGTCCTGCGGTCAATGCCTTTGGGTGCAAGTGGTGCCATTGACCTCAATGACATCTTTGGCCTTCACTTTTGCCTGTCACCCCATTTCCATCTTTACCAATTGTTCACGTACATGTTTATGCACGCCAACATAGAACATATTTTCTTCAATATGTTTGCCTTGTGGATGTTCGGGTGCGTAGTGGAGAATGTTTGGGGTGCAAAAAAATTCCTTTTTTATTACATTATCTGTGGTGTGGGAGCGGGCTTAATACAGGAAATAGCGCAATTGGGTACATTTTATATGGTCTGCAACGAGCAAATCGACAACTTCTCCATCACACAGATGCTGCAAGTGGCGCATAACAGTGCCAGCGTCATCAACCAATGGACCACCGTCGGAGCATCGGGTGCTATCTATGCGATACTGCTTGCTTTTGGCATGATCTTCCCAGAGGAGCGCATCTTCATATTCCCCCTTCCCATTCCCATCAAGGCGAAATGGTTTGTCATCATGTACGCTGCCATCGAATTGTTCTCTGCCCTTGCCACCACAGGCGATAACGTTGCCCACCTTGCGCATTTGGGAGGAATGATTTTCGGATTCTTCTTGATACGTCATTGGCAGAAACATCCCACCGACGGATATGGCAGGAGTCAAGGGGAGGTGTTCTTTGAAAACCTCCGCAACAAATGGGAACAGCGCACCAACAAAAAGGCAAACACCAATAACTACACATCTTCCAATCCTGACTGGGACTACAATGCCCGAAAGAAAGCCCAGCAGGATGAGATTGACCACATTTTGGACAAGATCCGCAAAAGCGGATATGACAGCTTGACTGCCGAGGAAAAGCGAACACTCTTCGACCAAAGCAACAAGAAATGATCAGACAACTTAAGAGAATCACCATCCAAATCATTGCGGGAGCCAATGTGGCAACAATCGTGGTCATGCTTCTGATAGGCAATTCTGACCATTTTGACCCAGCCTGCCACCCCAATCTCGCCATATTGGGATTGGCTTTTCCTTTCTTTTTATTCATCAATTTGGCTTTTTTGGTGTTTTGGCTTATTTTCAAGCCACGCAAAATCATCATCCCGATTGTGGGCTTTATCCTTTGCTACCAACCCATCCGCATTTTCTTTCCACTGAATGTTAACCGCGCGATACCTGAAGATGCCATCAAGATTATCTCTTATAATGTATATGGGTTAAGGTATAACCAATATAAAGACACCATCAACCCAATCCTACAATACCTTCTCGACCAAAAAGCTGACATTATCTGCTTGCAAGAAGCCGGCTACGGAAAAGACCTTCGGGAACTTACCGACTCCATGCTCTCGCCTCTATATCCTTATCACGACACACTTGCAACCAAGTCTAACGTTTGTGACATCCTGGCGGTCTACACTAAATACCCTATCGTTGGTAAAGAACAGATAGACTATCATTCCCGTTCCAATATCACCGCAGCGTTCCAACTATTGGTTGGCCATGACACCGTCGTTATTATCAACAACCACTTGCAAAGTATCGGCTACACAAAAGCTGACAAGGAAGCATTCAGCCAAATAGTCAAAGGCGAAATCAAGGAACAACAATATGCCGAGGAGGAATCAAAAAAAATCATTGACAAACTAAAGGAAGCCGCAAAGAAAAGAGGTCCGCAAGTAGACTCTGTTGCCAACTATATCACCAAGCATGAGGGGAAAAGCATCATCCTATGCGGAGACTTCAATGATAGTCCTATCTCCTATTCCCGCCGTACACTTTCCAAAGACCTCATCGATTGTTTTGAGGAGAGTGGAAACGGCATGGGAATCTCCTACCATGAGAAGAATTTTTACGTTCGCATCGATTACATCATGTGCTCAAAAGACTGGGTTCCCTATCAATGCCACGTAGATGGCAATATAGACATTTCAGACCATTATCCCGTGATTTGTTGGCTCAAAAAGAAGCCAAATCCTTAAAAAATGAATAAATAACCGCCAATTATTTTCCTCAATGGTAAAAAATAGTTATCTTTGCACGTTCTATGGCAAAAGTGCAACTGTGAAGCTAACAGAAACAACAATTAAATAACATCAATAATTAAAATGCAAAACAAAGGAATTGTAATTGTAACCGCCGTCTTACTGACGCTTGCAAGCATCTTCTATTTGTCTTTCTCCGCTGCCACGAAATATTACGACTCAAAGGCAGCAAAGTTGAGTGACCCCATCGCACAGCAGGATTACAAGGATTCTGTGAAGTACATGGGCATCTATTCTTACCAGAAGTGCTTGGAAACACAGATAGGCCTGGGACTTGACCTCAAAGGCGGCATGAACGTCATCCTTGAGATCAGTGTGCCAGACGTTGTGGAAATGTTGGCCGACCACAAGACCGACGTAGCTTTCGTGAAATCCATGAAGGAAGCCAGGGCTGAAGAAGAAACAAGCCAGGCAGACTTCATCTCGTTGTTTATCAAGGCTTACCACAAGAACGCACCAGGCCATCGCCTCGCAGAAATCTTCGCTACACAGCAGTTGCAAGGCAAGGTCTCCCCACAGAGTTCGGATGCCGAGGTAGAGAAAGCTCTCCGCGACGAGGTGCAAAACGCCATCGACAACTCATTCAATGTCGTGCGTACACGTATCGACCAGTTTGGTGTGGTACAGCCAAACATCCAGAAACTGGAAGGCCAGCAAGGACGCATCATGGTGGAAATGCCGGGTATCCGCGAACCAGAGCGTATGCGTAAACTGTTACAGGGAAGTGCAAACCTTGAATTCTGGGAGACATACAACTCCAACGAGATCATTCCTTATTTCAACCAGATTGATGTTCGCTTGGCAAATGCAGACGTGAAAACCGACTCTACCGTTGCCAAGACCGACACGACCACAACAGCTACAGAGGAAAAGAAGCCCGCAGAGGCACAACCTAAATTCAAGATTGACAACCAAGCAGACAAGGCTGGCGTTGCCAAGAACACCGACGACGAGGTGGCTGCCGCCAAGAAGCAGCATCCTTTGCTCGCCATGTTCCAGCCAACCGACGGACAATTGAGCATGGTTGGTTTGGCCAATGTGCGCGACACCGCTGAAATCAATTCTATTCTCCGTTCAGACATTGGCAAGCAAATCTTGCCCTCTGATGTGAAACTGTTGTGGAGTGCCAAGCCAACCGACATGATCCAAGGCTCCAAGAATATCTTTGAGTTACATGCCTTGAAGGTGACCAATTCCTCTGGTCGCGCTCCATTAGAGGGAGACGTGGTGACAGATGCCAAAGACCAGTTCAACAACTTGACCGGCGCACCCGAAGTTTCCATGAGCATGAACACCGAAGGTGCCCGCCGCTGGGCTGCCTTGACGAAAGCTAATGTGGGCAAGGCCATTGCCATTGTACTTGATGGAGTGGTGTATTCCGCACCCCGCGTGAACGGCGAGATTGACGGCGGACAGTCATCCATCTCGGGTAACTTCACCATCGAGGACACCAAAGACTTGGCTAACACACTGAAGTCTGGTCGTATGCCAGCACCCGCACGTATCGTTCAGGAAGAGGTGGTAGGTCCTACATTGGGTGCACAGTCCATCCAACAAGGTGTCATCTCATTCATCATCGCCTTTATTCTGTTGATGATTTACATGCTTGCCATGTATGGCATCATCCCTGGCATGATGGCCAACCTCGCCTTGATTGTCAACATCTTCTTCACACTTGGTATCTTGACCTCGTTCCAAGCCGCCCTTACCATGTCGGGTATCGCTGGTATGGTGCTTTCTTTGGGTACGGCAGTGGATGCTAACGTGCTTATCTATGAGCGTATCAAGGAGGAGATGCGGGCAGGAAAGGGCATTAAGCGAGCAGTTGCCGCTGGTTATAGCAACGCATTCTCTGCCATCTTCGACTCCAACGTGACATCATTCATGACAGGTATCATCCTTTATGTATTCGGTACAGGTCCTATCCGTGGCTTCGCTACCACGTGGATGATTGGTATCGCCTGTTCGTTCTTCACGGCAGTGTTCCTCACACGCCTCGTTTACGAGCATCAAATGAACAAGGATCGCTGGCTCAACCTCAAGTTCTACACCAACCTTTCCAAGAACTTGATGCAAAACACCAACTTCAAGTTCATGTCGATGTACAAGAAGACCTTTACCTTTGCAGCAGCAGCGGTTGTCATATTCTTGATTAGTTTCTTCGTACAAGGTCTTAGCAAGAGCATCGACTTCACGGGAGGTCGCAACTATGTCATCCAATTCGAGAACCCAGTACAGCCAGAGGAAGTTCGCACATTGCTCGCAGAAGCCTTCCCCGGTTGCAACACAGGAGCCTTGGCACTTGGTACAGACAATAAGACCATCCGTATGTCTACCAACTATAAGATTGAATCCAATAGTCCTACAGTAGACGACGAGGCTGAAGACATCCTTTACAACGCATTAAAGAAGAAGGGATTGGTAAGCCAAGCCAACGTCGATGCATTCAAGAATCCCGACGTGCGCGAAGGCGGCTCCATCATCAGTTCTACCAAGGTGGGACCATCCATCGCCAAGAACATCACACGCGGTGCGTTCATCAGCGTTGCCATCGCCCTCATCGCCATCTTCCTATACATCCTATTGCGTTTCCGTAATGTGGCATTCTCAGTAGGCTCCACGGTAGCATTGGCACTCGATGCCTTGGTGGTCATCGGCTTGTTCTCCTTGTTGCAAAAGGTGATGCCATTCTCGTTGGAGGTAGACCAGACATTCATTGGTGCCATCCTGACCGTGATTGGTTATTCTATCAATGACAAGGTGGTGGTGTTCGACCGCATCCGTGAGAATCTGCGCCTACATCCCAAGCAGGATATCCAGAAGGTGTTTAACGACTCCATCAACCAGACCCTCGCTCGTACCATCAACACATCACTGTCCACATTGATCGTGCTGCTCTGCATCCTCTTCATCGGAGGTAGCAGCATCAAGGGCTTCGCTTTCGCCATGACCCTCGGTGTCATTGTTGGTACGCTCAGTTCCATTTTCATCGCTTCTCCTATAGCTTATCTTTGGATGGGTCGCAAGATTAAGTCTGAAGATGTCGAGACGGCGTAAGAGTGAAATCTGAACAGATGCAATTATAAATAATCAGCCGAGGGTGTGCCTTATGGGTACATCCTCGGTTTCATTTATTACGTTATTACGTTCACACCTTTATCTTAACTATTACCATGAGCATCCCCCTACCCTCCTTCATTTCACGATGGATCATCATCTCTTACCTTCTTTGCCTGACATCAAGTGCTAGCCAAGCCGACTCGCCATCAAGACACGCCACTATCGACTCCATCAAGACTCATGTCTTACCTACCATCCCAGCGAAAGTGCTGCCTAAATGCAACTTTGTGAGGAATAGTTGGAAACCACTCTCCACTCCAACTTCAATAGATGTCTACGATGAGACTGGTTTGGCAAATGCCATCATCAACCACGACAACGCCATCATCAACATCAAGGCAGACATCCTCCTAAAAGGAAGTAAAGCCACCTCATACGAGAAAGACGGCACTATCAAATCGCTGGTTAACATCTCAAGGAAGAAGTTTATCATACAAGGAAATGACCACAAAATCATAGACTTCTGCCATCCCGTTCGTGGCATAAAAATGAAAAAAGGCAAATATCAAGCCCCTTACGACAAGGAGGTGAAAGGCGACGAGGCTTTCATCACCAAGGATGGGGAAATCCTCCAACTCTCCAAAAGCAAGGTGTATCGGGCAAAAGGATGGGTGGAAAAAGATGCCAAGAACCGCATCTACGGCCTCATCATGCCAAATGAACTCCGAGGCAAACGCCACTTCGACAATGTTTTCATCAGCTATCGCGTGTCGTTTGTGCGTCAAACGTACAAGGTCTTGTCATCCGATAACCACGCCATCTATTTCCAAGTGGACTCCACAGACTACTTTACCATGACTGATTACCTGAGAAACCTCTCGCCAAAGACAGACTTCTTCTTGACCAACTTCGTTGATGACGGCAAGGGTGTCATGATCAAGAAAGGCATCATGACCTATCCCACAAGGCAGAAGGAAATCAGCCAATGCCAAGCAAAATACATTTTCCGCACCAAGAATGATGCCCAAGTGGAATTCCAAAACCTGGATATGATTGGTGGAATGGAATACTACATCATGAATGATGCTCACATCCGTGTCAGTGAATGCCAATTGACCAATCCTATTTTTGGCGGCATCTACAATACGGGAACACTATTTGCCGACAACAATGTGTTTACCGATGTCAAGACCTCTGTATTGAGAACAGAACATATACCCAAATACCAACCCACGAGATTACCATACATGGAAGTGACTAACAACAAGTTCACCGACATCGGGAAGTATAGCACCAACACCCACGCCGTATGGAGCATAGGAAAGTCATACATCGCACACAACGAGTTTGTCAACACCAACTATTCTGCCATTGCTGTGGGAAAGCACAACTGCACAAACAACGAGCTTCCCACCGAGGATCTGGTGGAATACAACTATATCCATCACACACCACTTTGGATTGCCGAAAGGCAACAGTTGGGTTTCCAAGACTCAGGCGACATCTACATCCGTCCCAACAACGGAAAGGTAACCATCCGTTACAACACCATCCTCGACAGTGGAGGACTGGGCAAGAACATCGGCATCTATGGTGACGACGGGGCATACAACATGGACATCTATGGCAACATCATCCTCGACAACGAGAACTTCTACGACATCGACTGCCGAGACGGCAGCAAGAAAGGCGAGAAGAGATACACCATCCCCGACAACAACCACCTGAGTACCAACAACTTCATCGCATACAACATTTGCAACGGGTATCTCAGGATGCAAGAAAACGCCAATGATGGCATCAAGAAAACGGGGTGTAACTTCCACGACAACTATATCTTATCCCCACGGACAACAAAGAATGTAAATGACATCGTCAATCAGGATTTCGATTATCAAGGTGGCAAAAGCATCATCCATGCCAGCAGCGTTTCCGCCATCATCAAAAGAGGCATAGATAAAAGGCATTAAAAAATACGCCGCCATTCTCTACGAACAGCGACGTATCACCTATGTTTAACTAAAAATCCTTTTCCGAACAAATGGGAACCTCACGGTCACCATTGTTACCTGTTAAACAATCGTTTAATCTACCTTAAACCTAATAACTAAAAACCTAAATCTATTACTACTAACCTAAACAATCTATTAACCTTTTGACAATGCAAAGGTACGACTAAAATCAATACACACCATAACTTTTTTTGAAAAAAAATGTATTTTTATCCTGTTCTTGACATAAATCAAGCATTTGTGTTCGTACACAATGAATATTTTATCATCTTATGCGTTTTTATGGATGATTTCCCTTATCTTTGTAAAGTCTATGAGAAAAGTTGTACATTCATGCGGGTATTGATAATAAACACCAGCGAGAAGACTGGCGGGGCGGCAGTTGCCGCACATCGATTGTTAGATGCACTGAACAAAAGTGGCGTAAAGGCGAAAATGCTGGTACGCGACAAGGCGAGCGACCACCTCACCGTGGTGGCATTACGGGAGAGTTGGAAACAGAGATGGAACTTCCTTTGGGAGCGTTGGTGCATCTTCTGGAGGTTGCGCTTCTCACGCAAGCATCTCTTTGAGATCGACATCGCCAACACGGGAACTGACATCACCACCCTACCAGAATACAAGGAGGCAGATGTTATCCACCTTCATTGGATTAACCAAGGGATGCTCTCCTTGAATAATATCCACAAGATACTCCTTTCAGATAAGCCCGTGGTGTGGACGATGCACGACCTCTGGGCAGCCACAGCCATCTGCCACTATGCACGGGGGTGCACGGCCTTCACAAGCCAATGTCATCATTGTCCCCTCTTGCCAGTCGGCGGCTCTTCGCACGACCTTGCCGCAAAGACATGGAAACGCAAGGCAGGGATGCTCGATGGGCATGACATCCACTTCGTGACATGCAGCAACTGGTTAGGCAACGAGGCACGGAGGAGCGGCTTAATAGGCAATCAACCTATCCGTAGCATTCCCAATCCCATCGACAACCATGTATTCAAACCTATCGACAAGGCAAAGGCACGAGAGGAATGCGGCCTCCCTACTAACAAGCGCATCATACTCTTCGTATCGCAGCGTGTGACTGACAAGCGGAAGGGGATGGACTATTTCATACAAGCCATAGAGAGCATGACACTTCAACATCCCGAAATGAAAGAGGATGTGGGCATCGCCATCCTCGGTGGCCATTCTGAAGAGTTCGTCGGCACACTACCCTTGCCCATCTATCCCTTGGGATATGTGAGTGACGAACATCAAATTGTGAACATCTACAACTGCGCCGACCTGTTTGTACTGCCCTCATTGGAGGACAACCTACCCAACACCATCATGGAGGCGTTGTCTTGCGGTGTTCCTTGCGTGGGATTCAACGTTGGGGGAATACCTGAGATGATAGACCACAAGCAAAATGGCTATATTGCCCAATACCAAGACAAAGAAGACTTGGCACATGGCATGGCATGGGTCTTGGGCGAGGCAAACTGGCAGTCATTGAGCGAGAATGCCGTGAAGAAAGTCGCTTCGTGTTACTCACAGCATAACATAGCGATGAAATATGTGGAGGTGTACCAAGAGGCATTGGCGAAGAAAGGCATGAACCTATGATAAAATTCACCATCGTCACTTGCACATATAATGCGGCAAACGCCTGCCAAAGAACATTTGACAGCGTGATAGCGCAAACTTACCCATACGTAGAACACCTCATGATCGACGGAAATTCCAAGGACGGGACACTCCCCTTGGCATGGGACTACCAAGAGGAAAATGCCGCGAGGGAATCTCTGCATGACATATCAATAACGTCGGAACCCGACAGAGGACTTTACGATGCCATGAACAAAGGCATCAGCAAGGCAACAGGCGACTATATCCTATTTCTCAACGCAGGAGACACCTTTCCCAACCCTGACACATTAGAGCAGATAGCCAATGGCATCGGAGACGGCGAGCAACTACCCGCCGTATTATATGGAGACACAGACATCGTTGATGAACATGGGAAGTTCATCAGACATCGCCGCTTGTCACCTCCCGAAGAACTGTCTTGGCACTCATTCAAGCAGGGAATGTTGGTGTGCCACCAGGCATTTTACGCCCGCACAGATATTGCCAAGCAAGTGCCATTCGACCTAAAGTATCGCTTTTCCGCTGACGTGGATTGGTGCATTCGCATCATGAAAGAGGCTGAAAAGCGAGAGTTGCCCATGAAGAATATAGGGATGGTAGTTGCCAATTACCTCGACGAAGGCATGACTACCAATAACCACAAGGCATCGCTGATGGAACGTTTCCAACTGATGAGCCGCCATTACGGCTTCTTCACCACCCTCTCCATGCACTTTTGGTTTGTCCTTCGCACCTTTTTGAAAAAATAAAGAAAAAAAGCCAACCCAATTATCACAACTGGGCTGGCTTGAAATATGAACTAAAAAACAAAATAATAGTCGTTATTCAGCTGCGAGGGTGAAACGCTTGTAAGCGACAATCTTCAACTCCTTGTCTTGGCGCTTGAGCCACTCGGCAACATTTGCCTTGTCGCCATCGCCAAATTGGAACTCCTGGTCAACCAAGCAGTTCTCCTTCAAGAACTTCTGCACGCGACCCTTGGCAATGTTCTCGATCATCTGCACAGGCAAGTTGGCTGCCTTCTCGGCACTCACCTTCTCACGGATCTGGCGAGCCTCGTCTGCTTGCTCCTGTGTGAGCCAACCCTTAGCCATATTCGACTCGATGTGGTCTTCGCTGTCAACGAGGTTAGAATTGATACCAGCCTTACGCAAAGCAGCGTCAACGGCCTTGCCAATCTGCTCCAACTTGGTCTTCTCCACGGCGGTCTTGTACTCCTCATCAAGGATTGCCTGGTCTACACTGTTGGCATCGAGAGCCACAGGCTTCATGGCAGCGACCTGCATGGCAACCTTGTGGGCTGCCTCCTCATTGTCCTTGTTGAGCTGAACCATGGTTGCCAACGTGTGGCGACCCATGTGGTCGTATGTGGAAATGTTGGCTCCCTCCAAGAAATTGTAGCCATCAATCTCCATCTTCTCACCAGTAATGCCAGAACGCTGTGTCACTACAGAGGCGGCATCCTCGCCATTGGCGAGTTTCAAAGCCTTCACCTCGTCAAGCGTCTTCGCCTTGGCAGCGATGGCAGCGTCAAGGATGCTCTGTGTCATGGCGATAAAGTCAGCACCATTAGCCACGAAGTCTGTCTCGCACTTCACAGCGACCATAGCGGCGAAATCGCCATCCTTCTTGACGAGCACGCATCCATTGGATGTCTCACGGTCAGAACGTTTGGCAGCGATGGCAAGTCCGCGCTCGCGGAGCAGTTCCTTTGCCTTGTCGAAGTCGCCTTCAGCCTCGGTGAGTGCCTTTTTCACGTCAGCGAGACCTGCACCTGTCATGGTACGCAACTTCTTGATATCTTCCATATTTGGTTTGTAAGCCATAATTGTATTCCTTTTAAAAATTAATTGAAAATGATTGTTGATTATTCTGCTTCAGGTGCCTCCTCTACACTTGCGGGAGCGTCTTCCTTCGGAGCAGCGGCCTCCTCAGCCTTGGGAGCGGCGGGAGCCTCATCCTTGCGGGCACGACGGGCGCGACGGGGCTTTGCCTCCGGGGCTTCCTCAGCCTGTTCGGCGGCAGCCTTTTCGTCTGCTTTCTCTGCCTTACGCTCTTCCAATCCCTCTGCGATAGCCTGGCAACATGCGGTGAGCACCACCTCGATGCTGTCCTTGGCATCGTCGTTGGCAGGGATAACGAAGTCTACGCTGTTAGGGTCAGAGTTGGTATCGACCATGGCGAACACGGGAATACCCAAACGGTTTGCCTCGCGGACGGCGATATTCTCCTTCAACACATCGACGACAAAGAGTGCACTGGGCAGACGGGTCAGGTCTGCGATAGAGCCCAAGTTCTTCTCCAGCTTGGCACGCTGGCGTGTAATCTGCAACAACTCACGCTTGGAGAGGTTGGCAAACGTGCCATCGGTCATCAACTTATCAATGTTTGACATCTTCTTCACGGCCTTGCGGATGGTGGGGAAGTTGGTGAGCATACCACCCGGCCAACGCTCTGTCACGTATGGCATACCCACGGACGTTGCCTTCTCGGCAATGATGTCCTTGGCTTGCTTCTTGGTGGATACGAACAGGATCTTCTTTCCTGACTTGGCGATGTTCTTCAGAGCCTCGGCAGCCTCGTCAATCTTGACTACCGTCTTGTGCAAATCGATGATGTGAATGCCATTGCGCTCCATGAAGATATAGGGAGCCATGGCTGGATTCCACTTGCGGCGGAGGTGTCCGAAATGACAACCAGCCTCAAGCAATTGATCAAAATTTGTTCTTGACATTGTAATGGTTTGTTTAAAATGTTTACTTTCTATTCAATTCTATGGCGCATAGCCACACGGCCATGCACCTCATAACTTAGAACCAGCCCCATGGTAATCCCCCAAGACTGGGGGAGTCCACCGGGTTTAGATGCTAAACGATCACCAAAAGGGATTAACGCTTGCTGAACTGGAAGCGGCGACGAGCCTTTGGCTGTCCTGGCTTCTTACGCTCAACGGCACGTGAGTCACGTGTCAGGAATCCTTGGTCTTTCAGTGCTTTCTTATCCTCGGCGTTAATCTTGACAAGGGCGCGGGCAATGGCAAGGCGCAAAGCCTGGCTCTGACCCGTGAATCCACCACCATAGAGGTTCACCTTGATGTCATATTTGCCATCCACATCAAGAAGGGCAAGGGGCTGTTTCACCACATACCGTAGGATGGCTGAGGGGAAATAGTTGTCAAACTCCCTCTTGTTGATAGTGATCTTGCCTGTTCCTTCTGAAAGATATACGCGGGCCACGGAACTCTTGCGGCGGCCTATTGCATGTATTTGTTCCATATTTATAATTCTGTTTTCTTGATTATCAATCCTACTTCAACTTGTTGATGTCAATCACCTTGGGCTGTTGGGCCTGTTGCTTGTGTTCTGCACCATTATAAATGTAGAGGTTATTCTGCAAGCTACGGCCAAGGATGCCCTTGGGCAACATGCCCTTGACGGCGTGGCGGATAATCTTCTCTGCACCGTCTGCACGCAGGCGGAGCTGTGCGGGCGTGTTGAAACGCTGGCCTCCGGGGTAGCCGGTGTAGCGAGTGTAGAGCTTCTCTGTCTCTTTCTTGCCGGTAAACACCACCTTCTCGGCGTTGATGATAATCACGTTGTCACCACAATCGGCATGTGGCGTGAATGAAGGCTTATACTTTCCACGGAGTATCTTGGCGACCTTAGAACAAAGACGACCCACCACTTGGTCGGTAGCGTCAATGACCACCCACTCCTTCTTAGCTGTTTCCTTGTTGACGGAAATAGTCTTGTAACTTAAAGTGTCCATTTCTGAATAAAATTTTCTACTAAAAAAACGTTCGTTCTTTCTCTTTTTCTCGTTGCGCAGACGATTCACTAACCACGATGCCCGGCCAAAGACACCGCTATTAACACTTCTGTGCCGGGGACTCTAAGTACATCCCCAAATAATAATCGGACTGCAAAAATACATCTTTTATGTTTTTTAAGGAAATATCAACCCACGCCAAACGGCATTTTTATGATTTATTAACGCAAGAGGGTGCATATTTCCTCCCTTTGCGGGGTGGTTTAAAGTCAACAGGCATGTTGGGGTAAACTGTTAAAAATAGTTATCTTACCGTCTGTTCCTGTCACAATTTGGCGAGGCATACGTATATTTGGCATGTAAAGGACATGACCGATGACGAGACAGCAGTTTCAAGATGACACAGTAAAGTTGCGCCCAAAACTCCTCCAAGTCGCCCTGCGGTACCTGAGGGACTCCGTGGAGGCGGAGGATGTGGTGCAAGATGTCATGCTCAAACTGTGGTCTATGTGCGATGGGTTAAAGCCTCCCGTCGACAGGCTTGCCCTTGTCATGGTCAAGAATCTTTGCATCGACCGCATCCGTAGCCGCCGTCCGAGGGGCAGCCTTGACCAAGTGGCAGCCGTGGAAGACGAAGATGACGAGCGGTTGGAAGCCATGATGCAAGCCATCGATGCCCTTCCTCCCATGCAGCAGACCATCCTCCGACTGCGCCATGAGGAAGGTATGGCGACGGAGGAGATCGCCCTTCTCGTGGGAATGACGGAGGTTGCCGTCCGCAAGACGCTCAGCAGGGCGAGGATGAATGTTAGAGACCAATTGACAAAACGCAGATAAGGAATGAATAGACAACAAGACATACGGACATTGACGGAGCGTTTCCTTGACGGCGAGACGACGCTCCAAGAAGAACGCACCCTCTACCAACTCTATGCGGAGGGTCCCGTTTCCGACGACCTCGCCGCAAACCGTGACATGATGCTGGGATTCAAAGCACTGGCCAACGCTCCATCTAAAGAGCACAGGAGTGCAAGAAGTGCAGGAGTTCAGACATTAGACTCTTTCCTTAGTCTATTGCCAAAGCCCCTCAACTCCTTGAAATCCCTTCATCTCCAACTCAAATACCGATATCTCCTTGCCGCCTGCCTGTCGCTTATTGTGGCTTGGGGCGTGTGGCATTACCGTTCCCTTGACGGCGAGTGCGTGGCATACGTCTACGGCGAGCGCGTCACCGACGAGGAGGTGGTGATGCAAGAGTTGCAACTTGCCATCAGTTCCTTGACGGACGATGAGACAAACGCCGCCGTGGAGGCACAATTAAAAGACCTTTTTGAATAAACCATACCGTTATGAAAGCATATCCCATGACCAAAAGAGCCTTGCTCCTTCTTTCCCTTGCCATGTCATCCCTGGCCATGTTCCCCCAACAGGGGTTGCGTATCAACGCACTCTTTGAGGGCAAGATCGTACCCGCAAAGAAGATGGTGGAGACCCGCGTCCGCGGAAGAGCCATCAGTAAATACAAGCTTTCATACTTCCGCAGCGTCCGCTTCAAGACCGACGACGAGACGTTTAGGAGAATAGACCATTTGGCAAGCCAAGACTTCGCCGACAACAGCAACCAGTTCAAGGACCGCAGCCCATATAGCTCGGGCACCATGCGGATGGTCAACCAGAAGAAGACATTTACGCAGATGTACGAACTGGCACCCCGCGACGGCACCAACCGTTACCTGTGTTACAAGTTGGTGGGCGATGTCGTCACGGTAATCTATATGGAAGGCTCCCTCTCCTCGCCCGAAGAATTGAAAAAGCTATTGAAAGATTGACGATAAACAACCCATAATATATATAACAATGAGAAAACAAGTATTTGCCATCGTGGCATTGGTGGCGATGATGTCCATGCAGGGCTATGCAGAAGCCATGGATGAAAGGAATGACAACGACACATTGGTGATAAACTATCCACGCAAGGTGACCATCATCACGGGCGACTCGTTGCAGACCATCAAGGTAGACGGGAGGCACGACGACTACGACTTCCGTTACGAGAACACCATCCAACTGGTCGATTCCAATTACGTGAGTGATGTCAACATCAATAGTGACAGATGGGATTTTGGCCTGCCGTTCAGCCTAAAGAAGAAAGGAAGCCAAGGCGGAGAATGCGACGAAGAGATCACCATGCACCTCGGCATTGGCAGGAATGAGGCATTGGGAGCACCCAATGGCATGGACGTGTCGGTAGGGGTGTCGTGGGAAATCTTCTGGACAATGTTGCAATGGGATTACAAGACCAACAAGGGGCGCGACACATGGTCGGTAGGGTTCGGCGTTGACTGGCGCAACTACCGCATGACAGGCCACCAGCGGTTCGTCAAGGACAATGAGGGAAACATCCTTCTGACAACCTACCCGGAGGGGGCAGAGCCTCAATTCTCGCGCATCAAGGTGTTCAGCCTGCAAGTACCCCTGCTCTATAGCCACCGCCTCGCCCGCAAGTTCAGCCTCGGCATCGGCCCCGTGCTCAACTGGAACACGCACAGCAGCATCAAGACACGCTACAAGGTGAATGGCGAGAAATACAAGGACACCGCCAAAGACGCGCGGGTAACGCCCTTCACCGTTGACATCATGGGGACGATACGCACACCCCTGTTGGACTTCTACGTGAAATACAGTCCCTGCCACGTGCTGAACACGACCTTTGCGCCTAAATTCCAGTCGCTTTCGTTTGGCATCTACTTCTGACGAAGTCATTTTTTGATGATGAAAAATACCGACAAAACGATGTTCGGGAATATTCATGAAAGAGATGTTAAGGTGTGCTAATTGCCCCGTTTCACATCCATCTTTCATGGCGGAAATATGCGTTTAACATTTTTTGGGGGGCATCCGTCGGGAATAACCGTATGGGTTATTGGCTGTAGATGTGGCATTTATCGATGGCGGATGCCGCCCAAATAATGTTAAAATGCCACATTGGCGGGGGGCGGGAGTAGCCCCCTTTTTCGTAAAGTGCTGTCTTTCAGCATGTTGTGAAATGCGGAAAAAAAGGCGTTTTTCCGACCAAAGGAGAGGTTGGTGGCAAATAACGCAACCACGAGGGACCTATCCGTGATATTTATTTGACAAAACGAGGGCAAGGGATGGATGATGGTTGTCTGCATGATAATTATGAAGTGAATCATTGTAGAATAGCATTATTTTTCCTATCTTTGCAGCGAAACACAAAAGGAGGGAGTATGAAGTTGCATCAATCGTCAATGTTCGTTGTTCAGTTGTGTATGGCTTTTGCCCTTGTCATGACGGCAAGAGCCGAAAACGGGGTGGATGAAAACCTGTTTGTCTATCTCAAGGACGGGAAAGTGGAGGCGTTTCCCACGGCTTGGATTACCAGCCGAGACATTTCGGGGGGTGTGTTGCGAATAGCGGTTGACCGAGCGTATTTCAGTTACGAGATGGCACAGGTCGATTCCATCAGCCATATCGCCCCAACGGACTTGCCCACCCTCGTTTCCTTGAAGTTCAACAACAAATACAATGACCAACTGTTTACCGATGCCATCGCCACGATTGAGGACGACCGACGCATCAATGCCACGGTGGGCTGCATAGGCAAATGGCTCACGCCCTCGTTCCAACTCTCTTCCGAAGAGGCGGTAGCATCCATCGGCGGGAAGATACAAAAGAGCCATGTGACACGTTCCAACTTTGCCGACGACGTGACTTTCACCGTTGCCCATGCCAACCAGACCATCCTTGACAGGACGAAAGTCAGCGACGAGATATGGAGCGAGCCGGAGAAATATATCATCACCAAGCTCCAACTGACCGAGGACATGCTTTCCACCAACGCGCCCACCGACGAGGGGGAGGGTCTCGGCATGATGCTTGACGGCGACCCCGCCACTTATTTCCACCCCTCGAATGGCAACGACAACACCGCCCCTGACCCCTATTTCGACATCCAATTAGGCGAAGAGGTGAGCATGATACAATTCACCTATACCCTGCGCAAGGACTTGAGCCGTTACCCCAAGGAGCTATGTCTGTATGCCAGCAAGGATGGCAACGAATGGACACTGAAAGAGACATACACCCGCGAGACGGGACTTCCCTATAAGGTGGGCGAGACTTTCACCTCGCCGCTCATCGACCTCGGCGACACCTACACGTACCTGCGCATCCTACAGACGCAAGCCAATTACAAGAAAAACCTCTTCTTCGTGGAGTTTGGGCTGTCAAAGGTGACTGAGAACCCCGACACCATCCCCGTACTCATCCAGCCCACGGTGTATGACTACCATTTTATCCCGTGGGGAAGGGACTACACGGTGCATGTGGACTGGCTCGCCGACCAAGCCAACGACGTGCCGAGGATAGACATCAACATCGAGGATTTCCAGTTTGTCAGCAGCAAGAGCTATTACCTCAACGCCGACATCAATATCGACGGAGGCATCGTTTACCCCTCTATGAAAGACCAAGTGCAAATCAAGGGAAGGGGAAACTCCAGCTGGAGCAACTACGCCTGGGCAAAAAACCCCTACCGATTGAAATTCGAAGAGAAAGTAAAGCCCTTCGGGATGACGAAAGGAAAGAACTGGGTATTGCTCGCCAACAAGCAAGAGGGCTCGATGATGACCAATGCCATCGGCATGAAGATTGCCGCCGTGGTGGGTACGGCTGCCTATAACCACATCCTTCCCGTGGAATTGTACCTCAACGGCTATTATTGGGGCAGCTACAACTTCACGGAAAAGGTGGGATTCCACAACAATAGCATCGACATCGAAGATGAACAGAACGCCGCCCTTCTCGAACTCGACACCTACTATGACGAGACATACCGCTTCCATTCCGACCCATACAACCTCCCCGTGAACATCAAAAACCCTGACCTCAACGAACAAGGGAGCAACCTCGACTTCAACACCATCAAGGACGACTTCAACGCCTTTGTCAACGCATTGAAGAATGGCGACGACATCACGGCGTGGGTTGACGTGGACTACCTGGCACGTTACCTCATGGCAAACGACCTGATTTGCAACTACGAGATCAACCATCCCAAGAGCACCTACCTCTATAAGGAGGACTACCTGAACGGGAGCAAATACATCTTCGGGCCCGTATGGGACTTAGACTGGGCTTTCGGCTATGAGCATAGCAAGAAATACGCCACGACAGACATGCTATCCGACTTCTATACCTCATCAGGAATGGAACGCCAACAATTCATCCAAGACCTACGATATGTGAGCGAGGCGGTGGACAAGGCATATTATAAGGTTTGGACACATTTCATGCAAGACCATTTGCAAGAGGTGCTCGACTATTGCGACTCATACTATGAATATGCCAAAACATCGTTTCAGCATAACAATGACAACTGGTTCTGGGGCGACGAGACCGACTATGGGGAAATGGCGACAAGGATGAAGGAATGGCTCAAGACACGGGCGGAGAACATCTATGCCAACCTCACACCCTACGACATTGACGACGAAGACGACGAACCCAACGGCATCGAGACCTTGCCTACCACCCCGGGAGACCATCCATTGCTTGCCGATGTCTATGACCTTCGTGGTGTCTGCGTGAAGAAAGCCGTACCCGTAATGGAACTGCGCCAACATTTGTCGCCCGGCATGTACATTGTGAATGGAAAGAAAATGATAGTGAGATAGTCTTTTTGCTTTCTTTTGTATGTCTTCGAAAGACTGGGATGAAAGTGTGTGGATTGTGTTGATGGTTGAATTATATGTGAACAACTAAAAAAAGAGACACAAACTACTTAATTTTCTTTAAAAACTAAACGTTTTAGTTGTATGTAACTATGTTTTTTAGTTACTTTGCGAACGGATACAGATACAGACGCACTATTTGAACGTATAAGCAAAAAGGCAATACAAATGAAAAGGCTTACAACGAAAGAAAAGGAAATCATGGACTTATACTGGAAGTATGGTCCGATGTTTGTGAAAGAACTCTTAGGCTATTACGATGAGCCACGCCCTCACTTCAATACGCTATCTACCACGGTGCGGATATTGGAGAAGAAGGGATTTCTCGATCATAAGCAGTTCGGCACGTCTTATCAGTACTTTCCTACAATCAGCGAACAAGAGTACGGACGCTCCAGCCTGACGGGTATCATCAAGAATTATTTCGATGATTCTTATCTGAGTGCTGTTTCCAGCTTTGTCAAGGAAGAGAAGATTTCCGTGGAGGAGCTGAAGGAATTGATTAAACAAATAGAAAATTGTAAATCGTAAATGGGTATGATGGAGTTTCTGACCTACGACTTGAAGGTTGCCGTGCTATTGGTGGGATTTTATATGTTTTACCGCCTACTGCTAAGTCACGAGACGTTTCATCGCATCAACCGCTTGGTGCTGCTCGGGACGGCCATTGCGTCGTTCGTCTTGCCGCTATGTGTCATCACGTTGCATAAGACGGTGGTCGTGAGCGGTGGAGGAGAAATGGTCACGGTTGACAACTTCAGTCCGATAGCGACAGAAATGCTCGAGGTAGCGGAACCTCAGACACCTCTCTGGCAAACGCTGGTGGTTATGGTGTTCTTCGTGGGTCTTACCTTCACACTGGGTCATACCATCGTAGGTAACTTGAAAGTATGGCGGCTCGTCAGTCGCAGCGAACGCCATCGGCAATCAGACGGCACGATTATCTGTGTGGCCGACCGTGATGTGTCGCCTTTCAGTTGGATGAACTATATCGTACTCTCGCGTGGCGACTACGAGGCGCAGGACGCCTCTGTGCTCGCCCATGAACGAGGACACATCCTCCTGCATCATTCGGCAGACGTGCTCCTCGTTGATATTCTCACCGCTTTGCAATGGTTCAACCCTGCCATGTGGATGTTGCGTCAAGACTTGCGCTCCATTCACGAGTACGAGGCAGACGCGGCGGTACTCTCTCAAGGCATCAATATGCGTCATTATCAGTATCTGCTTATCCAAAAAGCCGTTAGCGACTGCGGGTACTCAGTTGTCAACGGTATTACTCACAGTACCCTCAAAAACCGCATACACATGATGCTTAACAATAAGAAAACCAATCGTGCGAGCTGGGTGAAATTGCTCGCCTTGCTACCCATTGTAGGCGTAGCGCTGGCTCTAAATGCCGAGACCGTGAATGATTATGTTTACAAAGACACCCAGCAACAGCAGCAGAAGAAAATTGTGAAGAAAGGTCGCAAGGATGCTCAAGTGAAGATGAACAATACGACCATCGAGGTGAAGGCCGAAACGGAACCAGCAGAAGATCGTCCGTATGCCTTGCATGCCGTTGTTGACCTATATGGCCGTATAACGGGATTGTCGAGTGAAGGAAAGCCTGACCCCAAACAACCTTTGGAGTTTACCATCGGGCGTATCTTCTTTGACGACCGTGTTGCCACCCTTGAGGAAGTCAAGAATTACAAGTCGCTCGGTTACGAGGTGTTTGAGATGATCTATAAACCGAATACCGCAGGAGACCCGAAATGGAACTACAAAGACAAGGAAGGCATTCTCGTCTTCCATCAGAAGAAGCAAGAGACAAAGGAATTGCCGAAACTGATTTTTGGCGAAGCGAATGGTCCTGAACCTCTGCTCGTCCTGAATGGTAAAGTGGCAACGATGGAACAAGTAAAGGCTCTCGACCAAGAGACCATCGACTTCGTCAACGTCTTGAAGTACGACGAGGAGAAGAAAGACCTTCTGAGAGTCTATAGCGACAAATACAACGCTGACACGTCGAACGGCATTATCTTCATCGTCACCAAGGAATACGCCAAGAGTGAGGACAGGAAGAAGGATTATGTCGTAGTCGTCAAGTCCAAGGATAAGGAAACCAAAGAGGAAAAAGTCTTCAATGTGGTGGAACAGATGCCAGCATTCCCCGGCGGTATGGATGAGATGATGAAGTACTTGTCGATGAATGTCCGCTATCCCGAAGCCGCCAAGAAAGCAGGCCTGCAAGGGCGTGTCGTAGTACAATTTGTCGTTGAGGCGGATGGTAGTGTCAGCAATGCCAAGGTTGTGAGAAGTGTGAACGAGGAACTGGATGCTGAGGCCGTTCGCGTCATTGAGAAGATGCCGAAATGGAAACCTGGTATGCAGGATGGAAAGGCTGTGCGCGTAAGGTACAACATCCCCATTGCGTTCCGCCTGAACTCGACTACGAAGGAAGAACCGAAGGATAAAGTGGAAAGTTCCGCCCTTTCGGTTGTTGGCTATTGACTTATATTGCCAGCACATATACACCCATTCATTTCTAAAGTGTAAAGGATAGGTTTGCGGGATGCAAACCTATCCTTTATCCATCGTAAACCTATGGTTTAGCCTCTTCCCCCAAAACTGTTCGATGGTCAAATGATATTAAAATGTGATTATTTGCTAATTATCTTAAAACATTGTACTCTGTTTGGACAAAAACGAGTAACTTTGTAGCATTAACAACAGAGTAATTATGGACAAGGACATCAATCGCATCAAGGCGGTGCTTGCAGAAAAGAAGAGAACCAATAAGTGGTTGGCAGAGCAATTGGGTTGTGCCCCAACGACTGTATAAAAGTGGTGTACCAATGATTGCCAGCCTACAATGGAAACGTATATCAAGATAGCCAGACTACTTGATGTTGGGTTGAATGAGTTAGTTCGAATGGACTGACATCTTGAGTTCTATGCAAGCAAAGCGGCAAAGCCGAGCGAGTGGGTAACTCAGAAAAGTTAGTGGGTAAGTAAAAATGGAACAAAAAGTAATGACTGCGATAGAAGAATTAATTAGGAAGTACGAGGCTGATAGGAACATCTATCTGACTGACCGTTACAATGAGACGCAGGTGAGGAGTGACTTCCTTGACCCGCTGTTTGAATTGTTGGGTTGGGATATCAAGAACAAGGCTGGGAGGCCTACGAATGAGCGCGAGGTGATTTTGGAGGAACCGCTTAAGGCTGGTGCTTCTGAAAACACCAAGAAGCCTGACTATACATTCCGCCTATTTGCAGAGCGCAAATTCTTCCTCGAAGCAAAGAAACCATGCGTGCATATCAACGATGTTGATGCGCCTGCGCGTCAGGCTCGCCGTTATGGATATACAGCCAACTTGAAAATCTCTGTACTGTCGAATTTTGAGTACTTGATGATATATGATGCCTCTGTTAAAGTTGAGGAAACGGATACCAACAAAAAAGCTCTTATCAAGAAGTACCACTACACAGAATACGAAGACAAGTTCGAGGAACTACAGCATTTAATTGGCAAGGAGTCTGTATATTCTGGCCAGTTTGATGAAGAGTGGAAGGATATTGAGGTTCGTCTGAAACAATGGTCTGTTGATAAGCAGTTCTTGAAACAGATTAATGAATGGCGCTTGTAGCTTGGCAAGGAGATTCTCAACGCGGAACCAACAATAGATATGGAACTGTTGGGCGATGAGGTACAAAGCTATATCAACAAGATTCTCTTCCTTCGTGTTTGTGAGGACAGAAATATCGAGACCTACAAGGATCTGTTGGCAATAGCAGATGGCGGTAATTTTGATAAGCTTCTGGAGAAGTTCAGAAAAGCAGATACGAAATACAACTCAGGTTTGTTTGATCTGTCACTTTCTGAGCATGTGGTATGCGATGCTCTTCCAACATCAACTAAAACAAGAAAAAAGAATTTCTTTCTTCCAAAATATTTGAATAATCGGAATAAATATATTACTTTTGCGGCATGAACGAAGATATAAGGGAAACTATCCACTCTGTGGAGTACGACGAATACTATGCTAGTCTTGACGAAAAGACAAAGGCCAAGTATGACTACGTAGAGATGATTATCAAGACTCAATACGTGGTAAACAAAAAGTTCGTCAAGAATCTTGAGGAAACGGAATTTTATGAAGCGCGAGTCTCTGTTGGCAACAATGAATACCGCACTATCATCTTCGCAGTTGAGATGCCTTCGTTCATGGAGAGTAAGCGTGTACTTTTCTTGAACTCGTTTCTGAAAAAGGGCACAAAGCAATATAAGGGCGAAATAGAAATAGCTCGACACATCTTGAAAAAATATATTTGAGGAGGACTAAGATATGATTAAACTTGATGAAAAGAAACTGGCCCAGCTGAAAACAGGGTCGCAGCATTTTGATGAAAAATATGGTCCTGCTGGCTCACCCAGTCGTGTGGAGTTCGAGGCCAAGGCCAAGGCTTGGTATTATGCCGAATTGCTGCGTGATGAACGTAAGCGCCAAAAACTTACTCAGCAGCAGTTGGGCGAGCGTATCGGCAAAAAGCGTGAATACATTTCCTCTCTGGAGCAAGGCCAAACGGATATGCAACTTTCTACGTTTATGCTTATTGCCAATGCGCTGGGATTGAGATTCTCCTTAGTTGTAGGATAAAAGGATTTGCAAATGTCATTTGAAGAATTAGAAAAATTATGGAATGAATTTGAGGATGTGCCCATCGATAAAGATGAGTGCATAGATGAGGATTTCTATATCTGGGAGAAAGGAACTGATAGGTATCATATATGGCATTGGTTTGATGACAGGCTCCCTAATGGACTTGCAAAAGACCTTATGGGCTTATAATAGAATCTATTATGGCAAAGACAATAACTATAACTGTCCAACTTTTCGATGCAACCTTACAGGGTAGAAGAAGTCTGAGGTTGTCAGGCAGCACATGTAGGCTTGGCATTGTTCCAAGGGATATGATGAAGGATACATTGGTGAATCCTAAGTTGAATGAGTTTATGCTAGCCAAGTATTCGTTCTATATACTATTGTCTGATATCAGTACAGGGGTTTATGGTGTATATATTGGAAAGGCTCGGAGCTTTTCAGATCGAGTGGCTAGCCATCTGCGTGATAAACCCAATTGGCATACTGCACTTGTATTCAACTCTTCCGACCCAGGATTCTTGACGGATACGGAAATCAACTATTTGGAGCATCTAGGAATTAAACTTGCAAAAGAGTTGTACCCAGAGTTAACAGAGAATGCGGTTATTCCCACAAAACCAGCTATATCTCCTGAGCGGGAAGATGAAATGAATGATTTTTTTGATGACATTAGGTTACTAACGAATTTCTATGGATGTACAATTTTCGAAGAACCTGTTTCTTGTGAAGAAACCATATCATCCCCTGAAATTCCATTAACACTTTCGATTCCCATAGAACCCGAAAGAGAGCCGAGTGTACGTATTGCTCCATTGGAAAATGAGAACATGAAGCAGTTTTATCCGTTCCACATCACTAAACCTCAGGGTTGATGCACACCTTTATTATAACCACGAAGAGAATCGCTATATAATTGCTAAAGGGAGCATAATCAAGGCAAAGGATGGAGAAATTCGCCCCAATCTACTCCGAATGCGTCAGGAGGTGATACTGAATTCTAACTTTTCAGAGCAAAATGGAGATTATTACAAGTTGAAAGCGGATATTGAACTCCTTAAATGTTCACGTTCCGATTCGGCAAGTTTCTGTACAGGTGTGTCAACCAATGGCAACATTGGTTGGGTAGATAGTCGCGGGAGAACCTTCAAGGAAGTATTCCCCAAATGAGATTACATCCTATGTTAGGCCGTAGCGTACAGGTTAATAGCTTGTGCTTTACAAAAGCCGACTGGCAACAGAATCTTGCTAATGGTGCAAAAGCCAACCTACTGGTATTTACTCCTGGTGCCAAAGAGAATGGCAACGAGGGTACCAAGGCATACATTGAAAATGGCGAACAACAAGGTGTCAATAAGGGTTATAAGACAAGTATCCGCGATGACTGGTATGTGATTCCATCAATCAAGCTATCAGATGCGCTTTTCCTTCGTCGCAATAATCTCTATCCTAAGTTCGTGTTGAATGATGCTCAGGCTTACACTACGGACACTATGCATCGTGTGTTCATCAAAGAAGGTGTGAACTGCAAAGCATTTGTAGTAAGCTACTACAATTCACTGTCATTTGCCTTTGCAGAGATATTGGGCCGCAACTTTGGCGGTGGTGTTTTGGAGTTGATGCCAAGCGAGGTCGAGGGTGTGTATCTGCCTTATCGTGTGGAAAACGCCAAATTGTTTGAGAAGGTAGACCAAATGGTACGTGAGAAGAAAACGGCTGATGAAATTCTCGACTTCACAGACAAGGAGTTGCTTCAAAAGGGAAGGGGATTCTCTGAAACGGAAACCAAGATGGCTCGCTCTATTTGGTATAAGTTGATGGGACGCAGATTGAACCGCGAAACGTTGGAGAAAGCGGCACCCGAAGAAAAGGGTGAGATAAAGAAAGCCGTTGCAAGGGTGAAACAACTAAACTTCTTCGATGTGCTCCAGCAATATCCTGCGAATATTGTGGATAACACTCCCGTTGTTCAGCCTACTAAGAAGCAAGAGCCAGATGTGGATATGGATAAGAACGTGCTCATCAGTTTGGTAAAATCTGATAATGTTGAGCGCTATCTTGACCAGTCAACAAAGATTTATTATACAGGTAAGAGATTCCCATCGACAGTTGCTCTGAATAAGCTTTACTACTTTATACCATATATCAAAAAGAAGGGCATCCGAGACCTCTATCTGATAAAAATTGCTCGTGTGGGTACTCGCAAGGAAGGCCAGCCAGACAATGATCCAAACGATTTTCGCTTGGTATTTGAGATTGAGTTTGTGAAAAAACTCTTTAAGGACTATAAGCCTATAGAGTTGGAGATTTGGCATACTTTTACAGATACAACCATGTCGAATCTGCTAAAATAAATTATACAACAATATCTCATCAAGCAATACCCAAAGGAGGATGAGGGTTCTACAAGTATGGAGCGACAAGGTCGAGCGACGAGTGGAAATCAAATATAATAATGAAATAAGACGTTTAGTATATATGACAATAGAAGATATTAAACAACTGATAGCCAATGATGAGCATCGCGCCCTTGAACTGAAAAAGACGACAGGCGAGTTGAAGGATGGTATGCAGTCTGCTTGTGCCTTTCTGAATACAGAGGGGGGATGGCTGATATTTGCATTGCGCCTACATCGCTGAAGATTGTTGGGCAGATGGTAACCGACAACACACAACGGGAGTTGGCGCAAGCATTATCTGGTTTGGAACCCGCTGTTGATGTTAGGGCACAATACGTAGATGTTCCAGACAGTGACGGCAAGCAAGTGATTGCCCTGCATTTCGATGCTTTGGAAGAAGGGCAGAATCCCTACACTTACCAAGGTCGTCCATATATTCGTGTGGAGAGTACGACACGGTTAATGCCGCGTGAGATTTATGATGAGCGATTACGGTACAGTAATCCTAACAAGTTCGCTTGGGAGGCACAAGTGGCTGATGGCCTGACGATAGATGACCTTAATGAGCAACGTATCCGTAACGCTGTGCGTGGTGGCATAGCAGGTGGCCGTATTAACGCCTCTGCCGAGAACGATAGTTTGGAATCTTTATTGGAAAAATTCAAGTTGCTGAAAGATGGTAAGGTCACCAATGCTGCAGTTGTGCTGTTCGGTAAGAACCTCTACGATTATCCTCAGTTAATGCTTCGAATGGCATTCTTCCGAGGTAAGGACAAACTGGTGTTCGTCGACAATAAGCAAGCCGAGGGCAACTTCTATGATTTGCTTGATGCTGGAATAGCTTTCTGTTTCCGTCATCTCAGTCTGAGTGGTGAGGTTAAGGGGCTGTTGCGCGAGGAACATTTGGAAATACCTTTAGAGGCTCTTCGTGAGGCTCTGACCAATGCCCTTTGTCATCGTCGATATGATGACCCAAGAGCCACTGTTTCGTTAGCAATCTTTGATGACCGACTGGAGATAACCAACCCTGGACGTCTGCCTGTACCGCTGACTCCTGAGACCATTAAGCAACCACACGGCTCTTATCCCTACAATATAAGAATTGCACAAGTGTTATATCTCTCGACTAATCTTGAAAGATGGGGTACAGGTGTGGGCCGTATGGTTGAACGATGTCGTGAGCAGGGTGTGCCAGAGCCCGAATACATGACTGATGGTCATGAGGTGAAGATTGTTTTCAAAAAGAAATACCAAAATAATTCCGATGAAAACAAAAATGTAAATGTCGGTAGTTCTGGCGGTAGTCATGTCGGTAGTCATGTCGGTAGTCATGTCGGTAGTTAAGCGAACTATTGAACGCGACCTCGCTGACCTTCAGAAAAAAGGTATTCTCAGTCGTGTGGGTAATACAAGTGCCGGTAGGTGGGTAT
>JAFRRN010000085.1 GCA_017428055.1 Prevotella sp. | reverse complement strand
TCGTTGCCACCAATGCCACCTCAATGCCACACCTCAACTCATTGACATTCAGAGAGTTATATGAGGTGTGGCATTGTTGCAACAGATTTACAAAACTTTTTTGGTATAAGACATTTTCATATTTCATAAACACGGTGATTGCACCTCGTAAACCCATGGTTTAGTCATCGTAAACATGGTGCATAGAGCTTGGCATACATCGAAACGACACCTTGTAGGGGCGGATCAGCGTATCCGCCCGCATCCAAATCATGAAACAAAAGGAAAGGATGCACTGACCAATATATCTATTGATGGGATGCGCTATGCGCAGAAATACCACAAAATCATTCTCAAAATTTTTCAAAATAAACCCATGCCATCAACATTTTGTTTCATTTTGAATCAGATTTTGAGGGCATTTCCCGCCGTAGGCGGCATCTTCATCGACCATATATACATTGGAGGGTAAGTGCTAACGCACAGGGCGAACGGATTGCTCGTTGTTACCCATATTGTTGAGTTCGCCATTCCAGCGGTTGCCCTCTTGTTCAACCTTAAACTCATGCAGATAGCGGCAACAGAGCCATGCGCTCCAATCGTAGGCTCGCATGAACGTACCCTCCTTGTGAAGATGGATATCGCGGAGCTGCCCCGTTTGGAGCAGTTGGCGTTCGTGTTCTATTAGTTCTTTTGTTACTGACATATTTATTCAATTTTATAGTTCACTTTAGCGTTTCGCACTAAAATGGGTCTTATTCCCCGCAGTGGGGCTATATGGCCCCTTGGGGGGGCCGCCCCACCGCAAGGAATAAGACCCATTTTAGTGCGGTGAGGCGAGTTGTTCGAGTTGCGAAAGGATGCACGTTCAGTTCTAACGCACAGGGCGAACGGACCGCTCGTAGTAGCGGGTGCCGTACCAGATGTACCAGCGCGCGTCGTACGAATCGAAGCGCAATTCGTAGGCGCCGTACTCGCCGCGAGGCGTAGACGACCAATAGAAGCCGTAGTTGCCCACGTGTGTGAACTCGCCATTCCAGCAGTAGCCCGCAGCGGGGAGAAATACCGTGCCGCCGTTAATCTTGCTCGTGAACTTCCGACCTCTCACTCCGTTCTGCGTTGTCCACACCGAAGTCGTATTGTTCAAGAACTCTTTAATCTGCTCTATCGTCGGAGCCGAAGCCACCTGCCCGAAAGTATAATAGCCACCGAATGCCTCGGGCGTGGATGCTCCCTCATTGCAGCACCGCCACTGTGTACCAGAAGGCAACCCCAGGTCTATCCAGTGAGGGTGGTTCTCGTCAGGGCAGGTGATGTCGCCCTTGCCCTCGTATTTGTCCTCGGCGATGACGTTGCCGTCGATGTCGTACAGCCTTGCATACAGCACATCCTTGGATGATGAGGGAGTCCATGATGCCTTGGCAACGCCTGACGACACCACGCCGTATGCCCCTGCCGTTGACTGGATGTCGCCGTCGCCCTCAAACTTGACAAGCTGCGGGAGGATGGTCAGCACCTCCTCGCCGTCAAAGCCCTTGTCGTACACCTCAAAGCTGACCTCGGTTGTCTGGTCTTTCACCACCTTGGCGGGCGAGGCGGAGCGGAACTTGATGTTCACCGGCGACTCGTAGATTTGGTGTTCCAGCACGGTAAGGTCTTCCGTACTCTTGTTCCACACCTCATAGTTCATCCTCGAGCGGCTGATTCCAACCGCCAAGTCCAGCCCGCAATAGTTCTTCAAAGCCCAAGCACAAAAGTCGGAGGACGCACTCTGCAAGAGGTCTTTCTTGAAACCGCCGCTCAACTCGGCACGGAGGAACGGCTTGATGTCAAACGACGGTCCTGCCCATCCGTAAAGCCAGGCATGTACGCGGGGGAAGAGATGCAACTTCCCGTTGAGCTTGCCCTTACCTGAAATGGTGGGGTCGTGGGGTGTGATGTTGAAAGTGGGCTGCTCGTAATACATTTGGATACCATCCTCATCCGCAGAATTGTATCTCGCGCCCATCATGGTGGACGCATCGGCCGCTATCCCAGCGGAAAAATGGAACTCACCCTGCCCTTTCAGGTTGACATCGGCATAAAGGTCTGAGCCTAAATCGATGGTCACGGGCACGGGACCAATAGAAAACTTGATGGGGATGGTGGGGAACAGCTTGTGTTTGAGCAACACATACTTGTCATTCTCTTTGGGTGCAAGGTCTATTACCGTCTCCTCTTTCTCCACATCCAAATAGAAGTCATAGTATGCGTCCATGTTGCCTTTGATGTTAGCATCAACGTTAAAGTTGGTAGCCTTTAAAAAACTTATGCCCCTATTTTCCACCTCCTGCTTGTCGCCAAACAACAGCGTCACCTCGTAATCGAGGTTTAGGGCGAACTTATGCTTTGAGTAGGCGTGTGTGCTGCCTTTCTTGTAGATGTCGGTGGTTTGCTCCTCGCCGTTGTTGCTCCACAGAGGCCCCGTGGCGCGGACAACCCCGTCGTCTATCTCCACCGCCTTTCTCCTCGGGGCGAGTGTCGGCTTATACAGATGGTCCACATCGGCTGCGCCATTGCGCAATTCCTCCGTGGAGAGCGTGAACTCCGTGTCATAGAAGATATAGCTGAGGTCTCCCTGCTCGCCCTCTATCTCATATCTGTTGCCCACGATATTTACATCCGTGACGAGCACGATGTAGGAGACAGAGTCGGCATCGACGATAATGACCGAGCCCTCGTCGATGGGCGGCAAGTCGCCAGTGAACGACAGGGTGTATTTCCCCTCTTCGGGGTCGCAATCCACCACCTCCGTCTCTTCGGGGTCTAACGGCACGTAGGCACTGCTGATGGAAAGAGCCGGGGTTGGTGTGACGAAACTCACGCTGTCAATCTTGGCTACGGGTATGCTGCATACGCTGTCGATGGTGTTGATGACCTGGACATACTCTTCTATCCCCGTTCCGTCAATGTCCTCCATGCCGTATTCGATGGAGAGGATGTCGGAATAGACAAACTGGTTGATGGCTCCGTCGGTGCGGTAGACATAGAAGGCACTCTGTGCCAAGCTCTCCGTTGCGCCGCAAAGGCAGAGGGCTGCCAGCAGCAACTTGATGGTATATGCTTTCATTTCTTCGTGAATTTAGAGGTTTTACCGTTGACATTCAAGACATAGACACCCGAAGGGAGGGTAGCGAGGGGGAGGAAGCACTGCCCATTGGCAGTCAAGACGCTGACGGGGATGCGGATGCCGTTTGGACTATAGACGGCGACTTGGTCGGCGGAGGTGACTCCCTGGAACAACATGCGCCCGTCCTTGACGGATGTGATGCCGTCGATAAGCCCCGCGTCGTCGCCCGTGGATGGCTCGTAGGTGAACCGGCGCACCTCCTTGGAATTGTATTCCAACTTCAGGGCGGAGGAGGTGACCATCATCTTCCCGTCCTCAAAAGTGACTTTCGGCTGTTCAGACAGCTCAATGCCCGTCTTCGTGCCATCGGGATGCCATAGCAACAGCTTGTAATTGGTTTGCGCAAGAGCGGTCATCCCAATGCCAAGAAACAGCGTAAGAGTTAATAGTTTTCTTTTCATTGTAATAAGTTTTTAAATTGTTTACATTTAATGAATTAAATAAATGCGGAAGGCGTGATACCCATTCGATGCTTATCTTCATTCTTAGGTTACCGCCAAGTGACCTGTCAAGTAAACAAGCAAGAACAGTTCACGCCCTTTCGGCGTGAACCTTCTGAACTGCTTGCTCTCACTTGACATATAATGGCGGTATTCAAGAATGAAAGAACAAGAGCCGAAAGCTCAAATTTCATATAGTTCGAACGGGAACGACGCACAGTCCGTCTGTTGAATGGACTCCGTTAGAGTTCCCCTGTGGGCGAGCCGCACCCGTGCGGCTTACATCCCGAGATAGATGAAGTACTTTCTGTTTCTTGGTGAATTGTTTGAGTTAGTGACTTTTATGAAGCATTTATTTTTCTTTCATTGCCATCTTAAGTTCCTTTTTTATTTTTTGCAAAGATAGCGATTTCCCCGAAAACTCCCATCATTTTCATGGGAATTGTTTACAAGTAAATGACATTTTGCCACTTCTACTTATCAGATAGTTGATTGATGGTTATGGTTCAGGGATAGTACTTGCATCGGAGGACGGCAGTTTCCGTATGGGAGGACGGCAGTACTTGATGCGGAGGATTGCAGTACTTTGGCTGAAGTACTGTTTCGGTCGTACCAGTTGACATTCTCTTCGTACCCGTCGAACTCCTTTCCCCAGTCACTCCAGCCTGTCGGCCTACAAAGGAAAAGCCACGCCCCATCTCCAACAGGAAGTCTGTCACCTTGTCTGCCAACGACTTTTCTATTTCCAGTTCGTTTTGCAAGGCAATAGTTCCGAGGAAACTGAAATTATAAGGGTCTTTGAAAGTATAGCGGGCTAAGTCTGACTGTACAGGGGGCAATGTCTTCTCAAAGTTGTTGATGGATTTTCCCTTGGCGTTAATATAGTCATTTGCTATTTGCAAGAGCATCACATCACGGCTCCATCCCTCTTGAGCGGTAACCATGATATAGAAAGCCCGCTTTGCGGCATCTTTTATCTTTGGTAGCAAGGATATGTGGTGATACCAGGTAATTTGCGTCAGTGGCACATTCAGAAACTCTTTTCCATCTTTCACCAATTCTGCAAGTGATGCTTGCGGAATTGGAAGCTTGCGTATTTCTGCAAGTGGCACTTGCAGAATTGGGAAGTTTGGATAAGCCTTGGCAAATTTAATGTACAATAAAAGTGTTTTGTGTTTAGCGATCGTGCATACTTTTACTACGCCTTGCACTAAACACTAAACACAAAACATCCATCCGCCTACAATTCCCATCCCACGGCAGACGCGCCGAGAACGGCTGCGCTTGATCCTTCGAGTGCGCTGATGAGGAATTTCGCCTTGCCCTTGAAGATCTTCAACACCGATTTCTCGTAAGCCTCCTTGATGGGATTCATGATGAGGTCGCCCGCCTTGGTCATTCCTCCGAAGAAGATGAACGCCTCGGGAGAGGAGAAGGCGGCGAAGTCGGCACATGCCTCGCCCAGCATCTTGCCCGTGAATGCGTAAATATCATTGGCTAACTTGTCGCCCTTGCCAGCAGCGATGCTCACATCAAGACTCGTGATGTCCTCGGGATTCATTTCGCGGAGGATGGATGGCTCATCGGTGGTGGCAAGCAATTCACGGGCGGTACGTGCCACACCCGTAGCGGAGCAATACGCCTCTAAGCAGCCATTGCGCCCGCAACCGCAGCTACGCCCGTTCTCGCGCCGCATAATGACATGCCCCAACTCGCCGGCGAAGCCGTCGCAGCCATACACCACTTGCCCGTTGATGACAATGCCTGACCCCACTCCCGTGCCGAGGGTGATGACGATAAAATTCTTCATGCCACGAGCCACGCCGTAGGTCATCTCGCCAATGGCGGCGGCGTTGGCATCATTGGTCAGCCCGACGGGAATACCGAGGCGTTCCTTAAACATGTCTGCCAACGGCACGATGCCGTTGTGTCCCCACGAGAGGTTGGGTGCGAACTCAATGGTTCCCTTGTAATAGTTGCCATTGGGTGCGCCAATGCCCATCGCCTTGATGAGTTCGATGCCGCCCACTTCCTCAATGATGGGTTGCAAGGCTTGCACACAAGCATCCACATAGTCCTCCACCTTGTCATAGCCTTGTGTCTTGATGGCTGTTGTCGCCTTGATTTCGCCACGGCTATCCACGATTCCGAATACAGAGTTGGTGCCACCGAGATCCAGTCCGATGACATACGGTTTCATAATTGATTGTTCACTCATGATTGTTGTTAATTGTTTACGTTAGGTTATTGCGATTATTACGCAAAATTATCAAATTATTCCCATCTGCCAAAGTTTTAGAATGAAAATTTACCTATATTGTTAATTTTTTGTATTTTTGCATTCGATATGCTGTTTCCATTCCATATAGACATCCTCGATGTCATGATCAAGGGCATACTCATCGGCATGATAGCATCGGCACCGATGGGGCCAGTGGGCGTATTGTGCGTACAGCGCACCTTGAACAAGGGCAGGTGGTATGGATTTGTGACAGGCATCGGGGCGGCGGTCAGTGATATTATCTATGCCCTCATCACAGGTCTCGGCATGAGTTTCATCATGGATCTCATCACGGAGCCGCAGACATTGTTCTTCTTGCGTATCTTTGGAAGCATCATGCTCCTGGGCTTTGGCATCTACTGCTGGCGATCAGACCCCACGAAGAAAATCCATATCAGCGGCAAACAGAAGGGTACGTTGGTACACAATGGCGTGACGGCATTCCTCGTGACCTTCTCCAACCCCTTGATTATCTTCCTTTTCATGGCGACATTCGCACAGTTCTCATTCATCATACCCGACCATCCGTTGGAAATGTCGCTGGGTTATCTCTGTATCGTGTTGGGTGCGTTGATGTGGTGGTATGGCTTATCCTGGCTCATTGACACGGTACGCGGCAAGTTTGACAACAATGGCATCATCCTTATCAACAAGACCATAGGTGGATTGGTCGTCGCCTTCTCGGTCATTATCCTCATCGGCACCATATTTAATTTATTTACAATCGGATAACAAAGGTAAGAAAACATGTTCGTCGCACAACAACTCAGGAAGAAAAGCATAGCGGAATACATCCTCTATATGTGGCAGGTGGAAGACCTGATTAGGGCTTATGGCTGCTCGCTCACGAGAATCAAGCGGGAATACATCGACCAATTCGACTACGATGAAGAGCGGAAAGAAGACATGGTGGACTGGTACGGCAACCTCGTGACGATGATGAACCAGGAGGGAAAACGCGAAAGGGGGCATTTGCAAATCAATGTCATCATCCTACAGGACTTGGCCGATCTACATGTCCGCCTCTTAGGCAGCACGAAATTCCCATTCTACAATGCCGAATATTACAAGGTGCTGCCTTTCATCGTGGAACTGCGCAACAAAGGGCATAAAGAACAAAACGAGATCGAGACGTGTTTAGAGGCTTTGTATGGCACGATGCTGCTGCGGTTGCAGAAGAAGGAAATCAGCCCCGACACGCTCCATGCCATCAAGGAGATTACCACTTTTATTGGGATGCTCTCAGACTATTACCTCAAAGACAAGGAAGAGGGCTTGGTTTTTGACGAAGATTAACAACACATGATTATGAATATCTTGATTACGGGCTGTAAAGGCCAATTGGGAAACGAAATCCAATTGTTGGAACAGACACAACCTACGCACACCTTTTTTAACACAGACGTAGACGAACTCGACATCACCGACCAAATGGCGGTGGAACAGTTCGTGGCACAGAATGCCATCGACGGCATCGTGAACTGTGCCGCCTACACCGCCGTTGACAAGGCGGAGAGCAACAAGGAACTATGTACGTCGCTCAACACCGTGGCACCCGCTTATCTTGCTGCCGCAGTGGAGAGGCGCAAAGGGTGGATTATTCACATCAGCACCGACTATGTGTTTGACGGAACCAAGCATACGCCATACGTGGAGAGCGACACGCCATCCCCTAACAGCGTGTATGGCAGCACGAAACTGGCGGGCGAGCTGGGCGTGAGAAAATTCTGCAAGCGGGCGATGATTATCCGCACGGCATGGCTATACAGTTCCTTTGGAAACAATTTCGTGAAGACAATGATTCGCTTGGGCAGGGAAAAAGAGCAGTTAGGGGTCATATTCGACCAAATCGGCACGCCCACGTACGCCCGCGACTTGGCAAAGGCCATCTTCGTTGCCATTGAAAAAGGTGTGCAGGCTGACGTGTTCCATTTCTCTAACGAGGGCGTTATCAGTTGGTATGACTTCACGAAAGCCATCCATCGTATCGCCGGAATCGACACTTGCCATGTGAAGCCATTGCATACGAGTGAATATCCTACGCCAGCATCACGCCCCGCCTATTCCGTATTGGATAAGACAAAAATCAAGGAGGCATACGACATAGAGATTCCTTATTGGGAGGAGTCATTGAGAGTATGCGTTAATGAATTGTTGAAAGCATGAACCAAGAAATAGAAAGACGGCGCACCTTCGCCATTATCTCGCACCCTGATGCGGGTAAGACTACCCTTACGGAGAAGTTTCTCTTGTTCGGAGGACAGATACAAGTGGCTGGTGCGGTGAAGAGCAACAAAATCCGAAAAACAGCAACATCCGACTGGATGGACATCGAGAAGCAACGTGGCATCTCCGTATCTACCTCCGTCATGGAATTTGACTACGAGGGATACAAGGTGAACATACTCGATACCCCCGGACACCAAGACTTCGCCGAGGACACCTATCGCACATTGACGGCGGTGGACTCCGCCATCATCGTAGTAGATGGCGCAAAGGGCGTGGAGACACAGACCCGCAAGCTGATGGAAGTGTGCCGAATGAGGAACACCCCCGTCATCATTTTCATCAATAAGATGGACCGTGAGGGGCGTGACCCTTTCGACTTGTTGGACGAACTGGAGCAGGAATTGCAAATCAAGGTACGCCCCCTGTCATGGCCTATCAACCAAGGGGCGAAATTCAAGGGAGTCTACAACATCTACGAAAACAAGCTTGACCTCTTTACACCCGACAAGCAAAGGGTGACGGAAAAGGTGGAAGTGGATGTCGAAAGCGAAGAGTTGGAGCAACGGATTGGCGAGCGCGATGCCAACCAATTGCGTGATGACCTTGAATTGGTGAGCGGTGTCTATCCTGACTTTGACGTGGAGACCTATCGTTCTGCCGAGGTCGCTCCCGTTTTCTTCGGTTCGGCGTTAAACAATTTCGGTGTCCAGGAGCTTTTGAATTGCTTTGTGGAGATTGCGCCTTCACCAAAACCCACCCAGGCAGAGGAACGCGAGGTGATGCCCGAGGAGCAGAAATTCACGGGATTCATCTTCAAGATCACCGCCAACATCGACCCCAACCACCGCTCGTGTATCGCTTTCTGCAAGGTTTGCAGCGGGAAGTTTGAACGCAACCAACCCTATCTGCATGTCCGTCTTGGCAAGACCATGCGCTTCTCCTCTCCCACCCAATTCATGGCGCAGCGCAAAAGCACCATCGATGAGGCTTGGGCGGGCGACATCGTGGGGCTTCCCGACAACGGCACTTTCAAGATTGGCGACACTTTGACCGACGGTGAGCAGTTGCATTTCCGAGGATTGCCATCGTTCTCTCCCGAAATGTTCAAGTATATCGTCAACGATGACCCCATGCGTTCCAAGCAGTTGGAGAAAGGGATTAACCAATTGATGGACGAGGGTGTCGCCCAATTGTTCGTCAACCAATTCAATGGCCGCAAGATTATCGGCACGGTGGGACAGTTGCAGTTTGAGGTTATCCAATATCGATTAGAGAACGAGTACAACGCCAAGTGCCGTTGGGATCCCGTGCATCTATACAAGGCATGTTGGATAGAGGCGGATGATGAGAAAGAATTGGATATGTTTAAGAAGCGCAAATATCAATACATGGCGAAAGACCGCGAGGGACGCGATGTGTTCCTTGCCGATTCAGGGTATGTATTGAGCATGGCGCAAGAAGACTTCAAGAAAATCAAGTTCCACTTTACATCGGAGTTTTAAACGATTCATCGTTAAGAGTTAGATGTCACTCTTAACGATGAACCTTATTCAATGGGTTTGCAACACCAGCGGCTTACCTTCAGCATCACGCCCATACCAGGCACTTCTTTCAAGAGGTAGTATTTCTTGTTGCTCCGCACCAGCTTACCCGTCAACCCTTTCAATGGTCCAAAATGCACCATGACGGGTGTTCCTTTCTTGAGTTTCGCCTCACCCTCGCTGAGGTATTTGCGCATGAGGATATCTGGATTGCACATCATCTGGAACTCATACATCTGGCGGGCGGGAATCTCATAATACTCTAAAGACTCACGGCTCTTCTTGATAACAGCCATCTTATAGGGCGAATCCATGACGATTTTCCGCATGTCTTTCTCTTCCATCGTCTTCTTGACAAAGATGAGGTTGTGTACCACGGGCTTCAACTCATGCTTGACACGGTGGGTTTCCTTGTCTTCAACATCCATGTAGGTCATTGGCACGAAACAATCCAACTCTTTCGAGATGAAATATCCCCTAACCTCCTTGAGCTTTAAGGAAAACAACCTAACGGCATACCACGGCGTCGTATCTTGTTCATTGATGATGTCCATTCCCCAAACAATAATTTGGGTGCAAAATTAGTCGTTTTTTACGGATTTACAAAATATTCAACCAATTATTCAGCATCGTGCGACCATCAGGAGTGAGGACGCTCTCTGGGTGGAACTGTATGCCATGAATGTTATAATGACGATGGCGAAGAGCCATGATTTGCCCATCGTCGCTCACCGCTGTTACCTCTAAGCATTCCGGGAAGGCGGTGCGATCGACCACCCAACTATGGTATCTGCCCATCACGATGCGTTTAGGCAATCCTTTGAAAATGGGGTCTGTACCAAACTGTGTGCCCTCTGTTGCCACGCCATGGTATACATCATCGAGGTTGAGCAACTTTGCCCCAAACACCTCTCCTATCGCCTGGTGTCCCAAACACACACCGAGGAGTGGCTTCCTCCCCGCGTATGCTTTGATGACCTCCATCAACAGGCCTGCCTCGGAGGGGATTCCCGGTCCGGGGCTAAGGATGATTCCATCGAATATGTCCAACTGATTGAGGGAGAATTGGTCATTCCTGTACACGGTAACTTCCGCTCCCAATTCCTTTACCGAATGAGAAAGGTTGTAAGTAAAAGAATCGTAATTATCGATGATAACTATTTTCATGTGATTGTTATTCATTATTATTCAGACATTTACATATCCTCCGCCATCATGATGGCACGCCGCAAGGCCCCCAGTTTGTTGTTCACTTCCTGCAACTCGTATTCCTCATCGCTCTTGGCTACGATACCACCGCCCGCCTGGAACCACAGTTCACCATTGCGGCTGACGAAAGTACGGATGGTGATGGCTTGGTTGAGATTGCCATTTAGCCCGATATAACCGATACATCCGCCGTATGCACCACGGTTGTGCGGCTCATACTCGCTGATGAGTTGCATCGCCCGCACCTTCGGCGCACCGCTCAACGTGCCGGCGGGGAACGTGTCGATGAACGCCTTGATGGGGTCTGCCCCCTCGTCCAACACACCCGATACGCGGCTGACAAGATGGATGACATGCGAATAATACTGCAAGTCCTTGTAGAAATCTACCTTCACGCCGTGGCAATTGCGGCTCAAGTCATTACGCGCCAAGTCAACAAGCATCACGTGTTCGGCATTCTCCTTGGGGTCATTGCGCAGATATTCTGCTCCTTGACGGTCTGCTTCTACGTCTCCAGTACGTTTTGTCGTACCGGCGATGGGGTCGATGTATGCTTTTCTTCCCTCGATGCGACAATGCGTCTCTGGAGAAGATCCGAAGATTCGGAATCCTCCGAAGTCGAAATAGAACAGATAGGGGCTGGGATTGATGCTCCGCAAGGCACGATAGAGTTTGAAGTCATCACCCTCGTATCGCTGAACAAACCTTCTTGACAACACGATTTGGAACACGTCACCTCGTAGACAATGCTGGATTCCTCGGCGGATATTCGCTTTGTGTTGCTCATCGGTAAGAGGGGAAGTGACATCCCCAACGGGATGGAATCCGTATGGCTTGACATTCTGCTTGTTCATCAGCATTTCCAAACGTTCTAATTCCTCGGACTTCCCCATCGTAACCATCGTCAACTTATTGTTGAAATGGTCGAACACGATGATGTCATTATATAATATGTATAGCATATCGGGAGCGTCATTCCGCTCCATCGTCTCGTCTTTGACGGCGATGTTCTCGAAATATCTCACGGCATTGAACGACGTGTAGCCATATAAGCCACAATATTGGCATCCTTCTCCTTCCACATGGAAACGGCTGAGGAAACGGTTGATGGCTTGGTCGCACGTGAAGTCAACAGTGATGGGAATCGTCTCCGTCGCATGGTCGGGAAAGGAGAGGATGGCATTGCCGTGGCTGATGGCAACGCTCGCTATCGGGTTGATACCGATGAAAGAGCGGCTATTGTTAGAGTCGTGGTAGTCGGAACTCTCCATCAGCGCACTCTGTGGGTAAACATCGCGTAGCCGCATGTACACGCCAACGGGCGTATAGAGGTCTGCCAAGATGGTCTTGGTGGCTGTGGTAAACTTAAAAGTCTCCATATTCCTTCGCCATTTGCTTGTTATTCAGATAAGTTTGCACATCCTTATCGCCACGGCCACTCACGGTAAGCACCACGATGTCATCAGGGCGGAACGACATCTTGCGAAGCAAGGCGACGGCGTGGGCACTCTCGATGGCGGGGATGATGCCCTCCATCCGTGTCAACTCATACCCCGCATAGATTGCCTCGTCGTCATTGATCGCCTCCACATGCGTCCTTCCCAGCTCTGCCAAGTTGGCATGCATCGGGCCAATGCCGGGGTAGTCGAGGCCGGCGGATATGGTAAACGCCTCCTTGATTTGCCCATCGTTGGTTTGCATGACGAGTGTCCGCGCACCATGGATGATTCCCTCGGTGCCACATTTCATCGTGGCGGCGGTATAGTCGGTATCGATGCCATGTCCGCCAGCTTCCGCAAGGTAGATTTTCACCCGTTCATCATCAATGTAATGATAGATCGTGCCGGCGGCATTGCTGCCACCACCCACGCAAGCTATCAGGTAGTCGGGATAATCGCGGCCTGTTTTCTCCTGGAGTTGCCACTTAATCTCCTCGCTGATGACGCTTTGCATCCTCGCAACGATGTCTGGGTAGGGATGGGGACCCATGGTGCTGCCCACGATATAGAACGTATCACGGGGATGGCAACACCAGTCGCGGATGGCTTCCGAACAAGCGTCGCTCAGAGTCATATTGCCCGTCGTCACGGGATGCACCGTTGCGCCAAGCATCTTCATCCGTTCCACGTTGGTATGCTGGCGTTCCACGTCGGTCTTACCCATGAAAATCTCACATTGCATGTCCATCAAGGCACACACGGTGGCAGTGGCAACGCCGTGTTGCCCCGCTCCCGTCTCGGCGATGATGCGTGTCTTGCCCATCTTCTTCGCCATCAGGATCTGGCCGATAGTGTTGTTAATCTTATGCGCTCCCGTATGGTTGAGGTCTTCACGTTTCAAATACAGGCGACAGCCATACCGCTCACTCATTCGCTTGGCGAAATACAAGGGCGATGGCCTTCCCACATAGTCTTTCAACAGGGCATGGTATTCCTGCTTGAAATCCTCGCTTTCGATGATGGGTAGATAAGCGTCTTGTAGGTCATGCACACACTTATACAATATCTCTGGCACGTATGCGCCACCGTATTTGCCGAAAAAGCCGTTGTCGTCTATGGAATATTTCTGTTTCATACTATTTTTACATAAGTCCTTCAAATGGCATCGGGGCATCCTTGCGATAGGCCATGCCCGACATGGCACAAATCAATCGCCCCTCCTGGTTGGTAATCTTCACCTCGCAATAGGGTATCTTGTGGTGGTTCAACACCTCCGTACCCTCTGCAGTCAGCACATCTCCCTCCTTGGCGGAATGCAAGAACGAGATGGTGTTGTCTATTCCAAACGTCAATTTGCCGTGGCTATTCATCATGGCGGCAAAAGCCAAGTCGCCTAAGGTGAACAACGCACCACCCTGACACACGCCACCAGCATTGAGATGATCCTTGGTGACTGTCATCTCCGCCCTCACATAGCCCTCTCTCACCTCCGTCAGTTGCACGCCGTTGACGGCTGCAAAACGGTCATTCGTGTTCAATAGTTCCCTCAGTGTCATCGTTCCAATGCTTCATATAGTAAATCCATGGCCTTGTCGGCATCATGGGTCTCATTCAATAATGTCACAAACTTCGACCCGATGATGGCACCGGCGGCATTGTCCCATGCACTCTGCAATGTCTGCTTGTTGGAAATGCCAAACCCTATCATTCGTGGGTTCTTTAATTGGAGGGCGTTGATGCGTCTGAAATAGGCCTGCTTGGCATCGTCGAAACGCTGTTGCGCCCCAGTAATGCTGGCTGAACTAACCATGTAGATAAATCCATCTGTATGCTCATCGATGAATCTAATCCGCTCCTCACTGGTTTCGGGGGTAATCATCATGATGATACGCAAGTCATATTGGTCGGCAATGGGCTTCACCACGTCCAGATAATCCTTGAAAGGAAGGTCTGGGATGATAACTCCCGACACACCTGCCTCAACACAAGCCTTGCAAAACTTCCCGATGCCGTAGTGCATGATGACATTCAGGTACCCCATCATGACCAAAGGGATATGCACCTCGTCCTTGATGCCACGCAACTGGTCAAACAGCTTTTGCAAGGTCATGCCATTGCGCAACGCCACCGTTCCCGCACTTTGGATAACGGGACCGTCTGCCAAGGGGTCGCTGAAAGGGATGCCTACCTCTATCATGGCAACGCCCCTGCGTTGAAGGGTCTTGATGACATCCCCTGTTCCTTCGAGTGTAGGACACCCTGCGCAGAAATACAAAGACAGCAACTTACGCTCTTTGCTTTCCGCGAACAACTGATTAATCTTGTTCATTTTATCGAAGGGCTGAAATAAACGCTTTTAGCTTGTCTACATCCTTCACGCCGGGCTCCGTCTCAAAGTGGCTGTTCAGGTCGATGCCAGCGAACTGGGGATGATTGAAAGCCTTTATCTTCTCCACATCGTCGGGACCGATACCGCCACTGAGCAGGAATGGCACATCGCCATCGTAACGCTCCAACACAGACCAGTCAAACTGCTCGCCACTGCCTCCCGCGCAATCACATTTAGTATCGAAAAGGAACAAGTCCACTACGCCCACATACTCCTTGTACTTGTCAACATCCTCGGGCTTCTCCACAGAGATGGTCTTGATGACCTTGATGCCAGCCTTGATGTCTGGATCCACGCTACGACGGAAATTCTCAATCATCACCCTACTCTCCTCACCATGCAGCTGCACATAGTCGAGGTCATAATTGTAAACGCGCGTAATGATGCTTTGGGGCATGTCGTCCACGAAGACACCCACCCGCTTAATGCGATTCGCTGGCGAGTCATCTTTGCCCTGTCCCTTTTTCAATCTCTCCAAGCTATAATCAGGGATGATGCCAGCTTGCGAACTAATCATTCTCACGAACCGGGGACTTTGAGGCCAGAAGATAAAGCCCATTAAATCAATGTCTAACTCTGAAACGGCGCGAATATTGTCGGTATCACGCATACCACAGACTTTTATCAACATAATAGTTTTGTTTATTTGAGTTTTGTAATAAATTCTCTCAAGGCAATGCCAGGGGCATCGCTTCTCATGAAATTCTCACCGATAAGGAAACCTCGAAAGCCCGATAGACGGAGCATCTTGACCGTCTCAGGCTGTGAGATGCCGCTCTCGCTGACCTTGCATACATCAAGTGGGAGTAAGGAAGCCAAGCGAAAGCTGTTGTCTACATCGGTAACGAATGTACCTAAATTGCGATTGTTGATGCCATACATGTCTGGCTCCAACTCTGCATAGTCGAGTTCTTTCTCCTCATGCATCTCCAATAACACCTCTAAACCCAGTTCATGGGCAGTATGCAATAATGTCTTGCACTCACCTAAAGTCAAGTCTGCGGCTATCAGCAACACTGCCGAGGCACCGCATAGTCGCGCTTGGAACAATTGGTACTCGTCGATAATGAAGTTTTTATAGAGAATGGGAAGAGTGACTCCCGCCTCACGTGCGGTGGAAATAAAAGCATCGCTACCGCCAAAATAGTACTCATCAGTCAAGATGCTGAGGGCAGAGGCACCATTCTCCTGGTATGAGAGAGGGATTTCCTCTGCCTTACCATCCTCTTGAATCCATCCCTTTGATGGCGACTTGCGCTTGAACTCGGCAATGATGCCCGTCTCCGACTCCATCAAGGCCTGACGCATGGAAGGCAAGGAAAAGCCCAGGAGAGTCTCCACCTGCCGATACAACTGCCGCGAGGGCAACTGCTCTTTCATCCGCCGCACCTCCATGCGCTTATGAGCCACTATCTCTTCCAGTATATCCTTCATCTCCTTAACTGTTAAATGTCACGAACTTCTTGAACGTGGCGAGAGCCTTACCGCTCTCTATCGATTCCTTGGCGATGTCAAGGCACTCGAAGATATCCTTCTTGCCTCGTTCCATCACCATGATGCCAAAGGCGGCATTCGCCATCACAATTTCCTTTTGCGCAGGAAGGCAACGGTTTTCCAATACACTATCGAAGATGGCAGCAGCCTCCTCTTCCGACGCACCGGCGACCAATTCCTCCGCCTTGGCGACATGGAGTCCCAAATCCTCGGGCTTGTATAACTTCTCATAGTCATTGCTCGACACCTTGAAGTCGCCCGTAAGCGAGATTTCATCATATCCATCAATGCTATTTACGATGCAGTAATCGATGCCAATCTTTTCATATACATTCTTATAAAGCCGCATTTGGTCGAGGTTGGCAACACCTAACAATTGACATTGTGGCTGGGAGGGGTTGACAATGGGACCTAAGAGATTGAAACAGGTGGGGAATTGCAATGCCAACCGTATCGGCCCGACGAACTTCATCGCCTTGGCAAACAACTGGGCATGGAGATAGACAATGCCGCACTCGTCCATACAACGGTTCAACTGGTCAATATCACTTGTGAACTTCACGCCATGGTGGGCTATCACGTTGGAAGCACCACTGGTCGAAGTGGCGGCATAGTTGCCATGCTTGGCAACCTTGTAGCCCGCACCGGCAATAACGAAGCACGACGTGGTGGAGATATTAAACGTGTTCTTGCGGTCTCCGCCCGTACCCACCACGTCAATGTAGCGGTCACAATTAAGGATGGCAGGAACTCCCGTCTCTAAAATGCCGTCGCGGAAGCCCAATAACTCCTCAACAGTGATGCCTCGCATCTGTAAGGCAGTAAGCAAGGCAGTGATTTGCTCGTTGGGATATTCGCTCTTGGTGATACCCAACAGGATGTCGTGGGTCTCCTTGCGGGTCAACTCCTCATGGTTTAGCATCCTGTTCAAAATGTCCTTCATTGTCATAATCTTATCTCCTTTTTAGCGTTTGTATATCTCATTTAAAAAGGCCTGTCGTAAGAACGGCAGGCCTATATCTAATCATTCATCATATATACATGGCTTCGTAACTCACGACTTCTTTCATCTTGAGCAACGCCACCACCATGCAATATAATTCAATTCTTTCATCTTTATTTGTTTATCGGTTGCAAATTTACACATTTTTTCGTAACAAACAAACATTTTGACAGAAAAATACGATATTTACGTCCAAAATTCTTTTTTGCCAGTGTCCGACATCATGCCGCCACATTGAGGGCAAGTCTTTTTGTTCCATATTCGAATGTCAGCACTTCCGCATTGCAAACACAGTCGCCCCACCTCACTTCGATACGAGGGAGCCACGTCTGCAATGATTCCACCAACAACAATGTTTTGAATCGTTTTACAGTCAGGGCATACAACAGAGGTGATTTGTTGACGAAACAAACCCCTCCCCTCATAGCTCTCCGCTTCATAGCCACAGGCTAAACAACGATAGGTGCGCTTCCAAGCCATATCATCCTTCCCATTGACAAAAAAGAGTTGCACGTCTCCATGCAACTCTTTTTGTATTTCCTTCTGTCTATTAAGCCAATGAAATCTTGTTATCCTCGCCTTTCACCTTGCCTTCTTTCAGAAGCCAACCTGTTCCGAGATAAGCCTCTTCAACGGTAATCTTTGCCTTCTTTGCAATCTCTGCAATGGTGAGAGGTTTTTCTGAAACAGCAAGTGCATTGTAAACGTCACCTGCACGGAAACCTACATTCTCGGCATTTACTGCCACTTCCACTTTCTTTACTACTTTCTTGGGAGCTGCTGCCTTCTTGGGAGCTGCTGCCTTTGTAGTTGCTTTCTTTTCTGCCATGATTTAATGAAAAAATTAAATAATGATTGAATATCCTAATGTCAATCTTTAAAAACCGCTGCAAAATTAGTCATATATTTTTACAAATCGCCTGATTTTTAATAAAAAAACAGTACAAATAAGCGTCTTTAGACATGGGAAGTCAACTTTCTTGACTTACGTCAAGTTTTATCTGCAATTCTTGGAGTTGTTTCTCATCAAGGAACGATGGTGCATCCAACATCACGTCGCGCCCGGAGTTGTTCTTCGGGAAGGCGATACAGTCGCGAATGGAATCTAAACCTGCCATGATGGACACGAAACGGTCAAGACCAAACGCCAGTCCGGCATGTGGTGGCGCCCCGTACTTGAACGCATTGATGAGGAAACCGAACTGTGCCATCGCCCTTTCCGGGGTGAATCCAAGGATCTTAAACATCTTCTCCTGCAACTTACCATCGTGGATACGGAGCGACCCACCACCCAGTTCCACACCGTTACACACAAAGTCGTAAGCCTTGGCGCGTACCTTCTCGGGCTCTGTCTCCAACAAGGGAATGTCATCAGGATGGGGCATGGTGAACGGATGGTGCATCGACATGAGACGTTGCTCCTCGTCGCTCCACTCGAAGAGCGGGAAGTCCACAATCCAAAGGCACTCAAACCGATTCTTGTCGCGCAAGCCGAGACGGTTTCCCATCTCCAAACGCAATGTTGATAGCTGCACCCGTGTCTTGTTGGCTTGGTCTCCGCTGAGAATCAACACAAGGTCGCCATCCTTGGCATTTGTCTTTTCCTTGAGGGTTTGCCATACCTCAGGGGCGTAGAATTTATCAACAGAACTTTTCACTGTGCCATCCTCGTTGAACTTGACATACACCAAGCCTTTCGCACCCACCTGTGGGCGTTTCACGAAGTCGGTCAATTGGTCCAATTGCTTGCGGGTATAGTTGGCGCAGCCCGGCACACAGATGCCCCCGATATATGTGGCATCGTTGAACACGGCAAATGTCCCCGTGCCTTTCAACACGTCCATCAACTCCACAAACTGCATCCCAAAGCGCAAGTCGGGCTTGTCGGAGCCATACAGGCGCATGGCATCGTGCCATGTCATCTGTGGCAACTTATCAGGTAATTGTACATCCAAGATTTGCTTGAACAACACACGTGCCATCTCCTCAAACAAGTCGGTGACATCCTCCTGGTCCACAAACGACATCTCACAGTCAATCTGCGTGAACTCGGGCTGGCGGTCGGCACGTAAATCCTCGTCCCTAAAACACTTCGCAATCTGGAAATAGCGGTCGAAACCGCTCACCATCAACAACTGCTTCAATGTCTGCGGACTCTGCGGCAGGGCATAAAACTGTCCGGGATTCATGCGCGAGGGGACGACAAAGTCACGTGCGCCCTCTGGGGTCGAGCCAATCAATATCGGCGTTTCCACCTCTATAAACTGTTGGCTGTCAAGGTAATTGCGGACAATGGTCGTCATGCGGTGACGCAACTCCAGGTTCTTGCGCACCGTGGGGCGGCGCAAGTCGAGATAACGGTATTTCATGCGAATATCATCACCACCATCGGTGTCATCCTCAATGGTGAACGGTGGGGTGGCACTCTCGGAGAGAACGGTCAGTTCACGTGCCAAAATCTCAATCTCCCCAGTGGGAATCTTCAGGTTCTTGCTTTCCCGCTCGCTCACCAAGCCCCTTACCTGGACGCAGAACTCACGCCCTAACTTGTTGGCACGGGCGCAAAGAGCCTCGTCCACTGCCTCGTTGAATACCAATTGTGTCAACCCATAACGGTCACGGAGGTCCACAAAAGTCATGCCTCCCATCTTCCTGGTGCGTTGCACCCATCCTGCCAAGGTCACTTCCTTACCCGCGTCGGCAAGGCGAAGTTCCCCGCAAGTATTTGTTCTATACATATCTTACTATTTATAAATAATGAGTGCAAAAGTAC
>JAFRRN010000084.1 GCA_017428055.1 Prevotella sp. | reverse complement strand
GAGGAAATCCTCATCGAATGTACCGAGACACGCGACCAGCCCAAGAACAAGGAACGCGCCTTGTCACGCCTCCGCACTTTCATCTACGACCGTGAGCACCAGAAATACGTCGATGACATCGCCAGCCGCCGCAAGTCGCTCGTCTCCACGGGCGACCGCAGTGCCAAGATACGCACGTACAACTTCCCACAAGGGCGCGTCACCGACCAACGCATCGGCTACACCACCCACGACCTCCAAGGGTTCCTTGGCGGCGATATCCAACCGATGATTGATGCCCTCACCGTGGCAGAGAATGCTGAGCGCATGAAAGAGACCGAACTATAGTACCGCCATTGGCGGCAATTTCGCCAATGGCACAACCTTTTTTACATCATGAAGAAACAAGAACTCATCCAACAAATCTTTACCAAGAAGAGCTTTCTCTGCGTCGGACTCGACACCGACCCAAGGAAAATACCCACATGCGTCATCGACCGTTACGACCCCGTGTTTGAATTTAACAAGGAAATCATCGATGCCACCGCCGCCTATTGCGTCGCCTACAAGCCCAACCTCGCCTTCTATGAGTCGATGGGCATCAAGGGATTGGAGGCTTTCAAGAAGACCGTGGAATACATCCGCGAGAGGCATCCGCACCATTTCATCATCGCCGATGCCAAGCGCGGCGACATCGGGAACACCTCTTCCATGTATGCCCGCACGTTCTTTGGTGAATATGACATCGATGCCCTGACCGTCGCCCCTTATATGGGAGAGGACAGCGTGACACCTTTCCTCGAATACGAGGGGAAATGGGTCATCCTCCTTGCACTCACCAGCAACAAGGGCTCGCACGATTTCCAGCTCATGGAAGATGCCAACGGCGAGCGTCTCTTTGAAAAAGTACTTCGCAAATCACAGGAATGGGGCAGCACGGAGAACATGATGTACGTCGTGGGAGCCACACAAGGCAAGATGTTTGAGGACATCCGCCGCGTCGCACCCAACCATTTCCTGCTCGTCCCCGGCGTGGGAGCGCAGGGCGGAAGCCTGCAAGAAGTATGCAAATATGGGATGACAAAGGATTGCGGACTGTTGGTCAACTCTTCCCGTGGCATCATCTATGCCGACGATACCGAACTGTTCGCCGAGGTGGCAGGAAACAAGGCACGGGAATTGCAACAGGAAATGGCATTACTATTAGGGGAGATATAACGTTATATCTCCTGGTGACTACAAATCATAATCCATTGCCAACAGATACTCATCGTATTTTTCACGGGTAATCACACCCCCATCAAGCAGTCTCCTGGCAATCAGGTTATAATCGCCCCAAAGTTCCGTTTTCTTGGTTGGCTCATAAAGTCCTGGGTTATATCCATACTCCCTGACATGCGTCCTCACATCTGGAATCATCTGCTTAAGAAAACCATTGCTTATCCAACCAAGCCTCAACAAGCGGTAAAGCAAAGCACCATGTGAACAGAGGAAACGGTATTGCAGCATCATCAGCGTTCCCATGGTGATGGCATCTTTCCGCTGCTGTTCTATGGGTGTGAGCATACGGAGTCCCATCTCAGGCATCAACAGGGCCGATGCAAAATGATTGGCACGTATCTCCTCTAAATCATTAGTCTCTGTTAGCTTTTCCTTTTCCACGGTGGAGGAAAACTCCTTCTGGAACAACAGATGATAGAGTTCGTGACAAGCCGTGAACCGCTGCTTGCATAATTGGTGGTTGGTATTAACCAGCATAAAACGACATACCTTGTCATCTTTCCCCACCACGATGGCCATGCCCGACAATTGCTCGTTGATGGGCTGAAAGCAAGCGATAATATTCCTCTCCCTAATCACCTTTTCCAAGATAATGGGTTCGGTGGCGGGTACCTGCATTTGCTGCCGAAGCATCATGGCATGGTTTTCCAATTCCTGGTCATTGATGGCTCTCCAGTTCATTGCGCATCTCGATATAGTTCCTGACAATCCTGCGGAATGGCTCAACATCCTCCATACAAACTTTTGCCCCCTTGTCTTTTCTGAAGGCAAAAGCCACATCGGCAGCGAGCACCGACATCCTCCGTTGCAACAAGTCCTCTGCATTTACATGAAACAGCCCTGCCAAACGCTTTAAAGAATCATCGGACACCTCTGTAATACCATTTTCATATTTTTGATACGCTGGCTGGCTGATACCCAGATAGCGGCTCACCTCTTCCTGCGTATAACCCATTTGCAACCGTAATCTTCGCAGGTATTCGCCCACGCTATAATCAAAAAACTCCCCCATCACTCTTATCCGTTTACTTCGTCGTTAGTATATTTCAATTGCAAATTTAATAAGATTATTCGAAATATGCAACATAGGAGTTATATATTATGCTAATTAAAGTTAAATATAAGCAATAAATAATTTATTTATTCCTTTTTTTCAAGCATTATAAGTACATTTGCCTATTGAATTATCTTTGGTTTATAATTTAAGCCAAAGTAAAATATTATAATGCATTATATTATTATAGCAGGATGCTGGCCATCCAGGAGGTGCGCCAAGCAATAGATAACAAAAAAAGCCCCGCTCGTGTTTGACGGTGAGCGGAGCAAAGAATGTCTTTGGTCAAAGCCGTAGGAAGCTACCATAGACCCCAGCTGAAACCCCATCAGCCACCACAGCCCGAAGTTTAGCCGATGCAAAGGTAAACAAATATCTTAAATCTGCCAAATCTTTGAGGTTGGAATCCGTCAAATTATTTAGTTTTTTTCTTTTGTATAGAGTCAACCAGCAAGTGCAATCTGTCTGCAAAGTTAGGTATAATGTTTGAAAAAGACCTCGTTAGGTGTGAGGAAATTTAGTTTTTCCCTTGGTCTTCTGTTTATTTTGGCTTGTATGGAAGCTATTCTTTTGTC
>JAFRRN010000083.1 GCA_017428055.1 Prevotella sp. | reverse complement strand
GACAAAAGAATAGCTTCCATACAAGCCAAAATAAACAGAAGACCAAGGGAAAAACTAAATTTCCTCACACCTAACGAGGTCTTTTTCAAACATTATACCTAACTTTGCAGACAGATTGCACTTGCTGGTTGACTCTATACATGCTGAAACGATGAAAAAATGGCCCTGTTTCGCCGTTTTTCCATTCTTTATTGTTACTTTTGCACACATTATTAAAGTTGTGAACATGAGAAAGCTTATTTTTTCGATATTATGTGTAGTCTGCGTGGCGTCATTTATGGCTTGTAACGATACAGAGACATACGCCGAGCAGAAAGAAAAAGAGCGGAGTGCCATCAATAAATACATCGCCGATTCCGCTGTGAACGTTATCTCAGAGGCAAAGTTTTTTGCGCAAGATAGCACCACGGATGTTTCAAAGAACGAGTTTGTGCTCTTCGAGTCATCAGGTGTCTATATGCAAATCATCCGCAAGGGATGTGGGGAAAAGTTAAAGGATGGCGAGACCGCGACTGTCTTATGCCGATTCACAGAGAGGAACTTAAAGAAGGGGGCCGACAGCATTCAGCTGACCAACGAGAACCTCACTTATTCCAGCATCCCGGAAAAGATGTCTGTCAAGAACACATCGGGGACTTTCTCAGCCTCCTTTGAGAAAGGGGCAAGCATTATGTACTACGCTTACGGCAGTACTTCTGTCCCGTCTGGATGGCTGACACCGCTCACATATATTAATTTAGGCCGTCTTGTGAATGATGGGGATGAGATTGCCAAGGTGAGGCTCATCGTTCCCCATACGCAAGGGCAGGCATACGCATCGCAAAACGTTTATCCCTGCCTCTATGACATTACATACGAGAGGGGAAGATAATTTAATATTTTTACAATTATGACTCTAATTAAATCTATTTCTGGTATTCGTGGTACTATCGGTGGCCATGTTGGCGACACGCTGAACCCATTGGATATAGTTAAGTTCACGACCGCATACGCAACATTCATCCGTCGCAAAGGACTGTCAAGCAGCAATCAGATTGTTGTGGGACGTGATGCCCGTATCTCTGGCGAGATGGTGAAGAATGTGGTATGCGGCACGTTGATGGGCATTGGGTATGATGTCATTGACATCGGCCTGGCTTCAACACCCACAACAGAACTTGCAGTCCGCATGTCTGGGGCGGCAGGTGGCATCATCATCACCGCCAGCCATAACCCTCGCCATTGGAATGCCTTGAAGTTGTTGAACAACGAGGGTGAGTTCTTGACCGCCGCAGACGGCGCGGAGGTGTTGGCATTGGCAGAGGCGGAAGACTTCGAGTATGCTGATGTGGACCATTTAGGAAAGTATGCCTATGACGACACGTTTGACAAACGACATATCGACAGCGTATTGGCATTGAGGCTTGTGGATCTCGATGCCATCAAGAAGGCACACTTCAAGGTGGTGGTTGATTCCATCAATTCCGTGGGGGGCATCATCTTGCCGAAACTACTCGATGAGTTGGGCGTGGAATATAAGTTCCTCAACGGCGATGCCACGGGCGACTTTGCCCATAACCCTGAGCCATTAGAGAAGAACCTCTCGGGCATCATGGATGAGTTACGTGGTGGTGGGTATGACTTGGGTATCGTGGTAGACCCCGATGTAGACCGCCTGGCTTTCATCTGTGAGGATGGAAAGATGTTTGGAGAGGAATATACATTGGTGAGCGTTGCCGATTACGTGTTGTCACAAACTCCCGGCAATACCGTCTCAAACCTCAGCTCCACACGTGCTTTACGCGACGTGACCGAGCGACATGGGGGCAAATATACCGCCGCTGCCGTGGGTGAAGTGAATGTAACCACGAAGATGAAAGAGGCGAATGCCATCATAGGAGGCGAGGGAAATGGTGGTGTCATCTATCCCGAGAGCCATTATGGTCGCGATGCCTTGGTGGGCATTGCCCTGTTCTTGTCTCTCCTTGCCCAGAAAGGCAAGAAGGTGAGTGAGTTGCGCAAGGACTATCCCAACTATTTCATTGCCAAGAACCGCATCGACCTCACGCCTTCAACAGACGTGGATGCCATCCTGGAAAAGGTAAAGGAACTCTATAAGGACGAACAAGTCAATGATATTGACGGCGTGAAGATAGACTTCGCCGACAAGTGGGTACACCTACGCAAGTCTAACACCGAGCCTATCATCCGCGTATACAGCGAGGCCGCCACGATGGAGGAGGCTGATGCCTTGGGCAAGAAGCTGATGCAAGTGGTCTACGACATGCAATAAACCATCTATTTCATAAAGAAGTCCTATTGTTTCAATAATAGGTTGCGCAATAAGAACTCCATCGAGTTCCTGTGTATCTCGCAAGAGATGTACAATCCCAATTTATAATCCCCCGAATTCGGGGGATTTTAAATTGTAGCAGCCCCCAACCGTTTTATCTTGTCGGTGAAGAAGTTGGTGGAGAAGACTAACTCACGCGGCATCATACTCAGACTCGTGCCATCTTTATGTCTGCGATTAGGAAATTTTAACGCCCGACGATGCAAGATTTCCGGCTCTATGCTTTTAATCAGATAGAAACATTAAAGATAAAACGATAATGAAAACATTGAAAATTTGGAGAATCATGTTTATGATGCTTGCTGCCTTCTCCATCGCCTCTTGCAGCAGTGACGATGACGACAAAGACATTACCAAGGAAATTGCCATGAGTGTTTCCGCTGAACCGGGCGTTATGTACGACCTCTTCGACGAGATAGGGGAGCATCCCATCGAGTGTATGCGTGTGATGACAGAGGACGAGCCAGGACAATGGCAGAACCTGTACTTCAGCGGCATCAAGGGATTTATATACGAAAGGGGGCATGAATATGAACTGCGCGTGAAGCGAACCATTTTGGCAAATCCTCCCCAGGATGGCAGTAATCGTACATACGAATTGGTGCGCATCCTCGGCGACAAGAAAGTGGAAGATGTGGCAGGACCTGTGGAGAAAGAAGTAAAGAGTGAAGCCGACATAGAATACGAGCAGCAGTGCCCTATAGAGAAGTATGCCATAGCCAAAGGGGGTGAATATATGGTGGATGCCGATGGCAAGATGACATACGCCGATGGTACGCCGACTCCCGAATTTGACAAGTATGCACAAATCTATTTAGAGAACATTCTTGACAAGAGCCACCCATTATGGCAGTCAGGTGCCCGTTATATGGCAACATACGCCTATGTTCTTTCACCGCTTACCGAGGAGATACGCCTTGTTCCGAACACTCATTCTGGCTTCCTCTTCAAGAATATACTTACCGAGAGCGAAATGTCTCACGTCCAGCAGTCAATGAAACAAGGCGAAACCCTGCACTACGGCCTTGTCCTCTGCAATGTCTATAAGCGCGGTATTCAAAAAGTGGAGTTCACGATAAAGAAGAAATAAAGTTTGGTTATATCACAATAACGCAGTACCTTTGCATCGACAGAACCTTCCAAGCCTCTCTACGATGCTCAAATGTGCGGGACGTTTTTATTATGGCACATTAAACAAAGTCATTCTCGTCGCGAAACAGACAAATAGGTTTTTATGGAAATGATATGGGAAGACTGATTTACTATCAAAGTTAGAGGTAAAGAAGATGTGGTGATGTTTAGCGGAGTTGATTGTATGACAGCGATTTTTGGCGATTCTCTTGTGCTTTTCTTCGATCTGTTTTATTTCATTTAAAAGTCTTGAACGCATAGCCTTGTTCCTTCAGCCATTTCAATGCTTCCGGGAGTGCAAAGCGGAGCTTGTCAATGCTTTTGAGTGAGTCGTGGAAAGTGATGATTGACCCATTGCGGGTGTGTTCTTTCACGTTGTGTAACACATCCTCGGCAGTCATCCACTTGGAATAGTCGCGCGTCACCAAATCCCACATGATAATCTTAAACTCCTTGTTAAGCCAGTAATACTCGCTTGGCCTCATGATGCCGTGGGGTGGACGGAATAGGTGGGAGTGTATCAGTTCATTCGCCTTGAATGTGTTGATGATATAAGTCGTGGTCCAGTGCTTGAATGCGCCTAAATGGTTATAGGTGTGGTTGCCCACTTGATGCCCGGCATCCACGATTTGTTGATACAGTTCAGGATGCCTTTTGACATTGTCACCGACCATGAAGAATGTCGCCTTGGCATCAAACTGTGTCAACGTGTCAAGCAAGAAAGGGGTAGACTCGGGAATGGGGCCGTCATCGAACGTCAGATAGACTGAGTGTTCGTTGGGATCCATTCGCCAAATGGCTTCGGGATATATCCATTTACCCCATTTCGATGCTTGTTCAATGATCATTTGAAATGATGAGTGTTTAATGTTGAGTGTTTAGTGCTTCATGTTGAGTGTTTGTGACCCAAAGGCACTAAACACTCAACACTAAACACTCAACAATTCTATTGCGGGAATTGACCACCCCTTGAGGTGTATCTTGCGTAATAACTTTCAATCTGCTTCATCTGTTTCTCGGCAAGAGCCTCGTCCACTAATTCCGTGGTATGGTTAAGGCGTTGCATCACATATAGTTGGGTGATGCAATCGGTGTGTGACTGGGAGAAACGATGGTCATTAAGCGACAGATACCATTCCAGGTATTGTACCGACGTGTTCCACAAGTCATTGATGACTTCCTTGGCTTTCTCTTTTTCTCCAAGCCTTGCGTATGCTTGGGCAATATCCATACTGCCACTGCGGAAATTATGTGCCACATTATAGGTCGGAATCTCTTTCTCCGCCTTCTGCAACACCTTCAATGCCTTGTCGTTTTTCTCCTCGTCAATCAACTGCATGGCGAGTGTTGCCATGAGGTTGCGGTGCGTGTAGCACATACGGGTGACTGTCTCGTCAAGATACAAGCCCTTGGTTGACAACCCACCAAACTTATATCGGTTCATGACATTGTTGTAAGTCTTCTCCGTATCGAAGTTCTTTACCCCCGGTGCGTTGGTCGTGAAAGGCGTGATTCGGTTGGCAAGACCTTCCTGCACGAAGTTGTCGCCTAAGTTCATGTAGTTCTCAGACCCAACGGTCAATGCCACATAGATGGGGCGTGTCCAGTTGCATTGCGAGATGATTTCCAACATCATCAAGTCGCCCTTATACAATGCCCGTTTGCCAGCGAGTGAGATGACCATCTTGTCGGGAATGGAGTCGCTTGCCATCATCATGCCACTCTTCTTGACAGCCTCCTTGTCAATGGTTACATAGACGGTGTCTGTCGGGATGATGTGCATGTCAGAGTTCTTGGAACGTACCCAGTATTGCAAGATGTTCTTCAACTCAAACGGCTCATCGCCAAATTGCTGCTTGGCTTCGTCGGGATATTCCTTATAGAATTGCTTCAACTCTTCCTTGGCGGATGGTTGGATTTCCACATACTCATTCGTACCCGAGCAATAGTCGAGCCTTGGCCATAAGATTGGTACGGACGGCGAGTCGTATGCGGGGCGGCGCATCTGGTCAATGTACCAGTCGGTCTGTAAGTAACTGAGGTTGCAGACGCGCGTATCGGTGCGAACACCCTCAACATCCTGGTTGTACCAGAGTGGGAACGTGTCATTGTCGCCATTCGTGAAGATGATGGGATAACCCTCGTCTTGTAATGTCATCAGGTAGTTTTGTCCGAAGTCACGGCAGCAATAACGCCCGCTGCGGTCATGGTCATCCCAAGTCTGTGATGCCATCTGTATGGGAACGAGCAATGTGATGATGGCCACGAGGGCGGAAACCACGATGCCATCCACTTTCAGGTATTTCTTCAGCAAGTCGATGATGGCAGCAACGCCGATGCCGCACCAGATGGCAAAGGCGTAGAATGACCCTGCGTAGGCATAGTCACGCTCACGTGGCTGCAATGGTGTTTGGTTGAGGTAGACCACGATGGCCAATCCCGTCATGAAGAACAGGAAGAATACCACCCAGAATTGGCGGATGCCCCGCTTGCCTCGCCATGCCTGCCAGAACAAGCCGATGAGTCCCAACAGCAAGGGGAGGCAATAGAAGACATTGTGTCCCTTATTGTTCTTTAACTCGTCGGGTAGTTTGCTTTGGTCGCCAAGCCTCATGTTGTCAAGGAAGGAGATGCCTGAAATCCAGTTGCCATGCTCCAGTTCGCCATTTCCTTGGATGTCGTTCTGCCTTCCCGCAAAGTTCCACATAAAGTAACGCCAATACATGAAGTTGCATTGGTAGGAAAGGAAGAACTTGATATTCTCTATTTGCGACGGCACTTTCACCATGATGTTTTCGCCGCAGCGGTCGTATGGCACCTCCGTGCCATCCACGCCGCCCATCCATTCCTCGTATGACTGTGCATGTGCCGCGTCGTACATACGTGGGAAGAACATGTTTTGCGCATATTCATATTTGTTCTTGTGGCTCACCACGAAGTAGGAGTCCTTCTCGTCAGCCGATGCCTTCTCTTTGCGTTGCCAGATGGGTGCACCCTCATTCATGACTGGACGGCAGATGTTGCCCTCTGTCTTGAGCTTCACCTGCGACGTGTATGCCTGTCCGTAGAAAAGCGGGCGGTCGCCGTATTGGTCGCGGCTCAAGTAGTTGCCTAATGTAAAGATGTCCTCGGGGGAGTTCTGATCCATCGGCGGATTAGCAGAAGAACGAATGACAATAAGCGCATACGTCGAATAGCCAATCATCAACATCAACAAGCAGAGCAACGTGGTGTTCTTTGTCCTTGCGCTGATGAGGGGCAACAACTTCTTCTCTATTTTCACCTTACGGTTGAGGATGAACCATAGGGCTGCCAAGATGATGATGCCAATGATCACCGCCGACCATCCATAGCCATAGAAGGGAATGCCAAGCAGACCCACGCTCAAGAGGAATGCGATGTTCTGTCGTGTTTGACTTCTGTCGGTATAGGTCTCATATATCGCCCAGATTACCGCTGCCACCAATAGGATGATGTAGATGATTTCACCTGTGTTGAATGGGCAATGCAACACGTTGACGAACAACAACTCAAACCATCCACCCACCGTGATGATGCCCGGCACCACTCCATAAAGCACTGCCGCCACGATGACGAATGAGATGGCGAGGGCTATCAGCGACCCTTTCGTCTCGATATTGGGGTATTTGCGATAGCAATATACCAACACGATGGCGGGGATGCACAACAAGTTCAATAGGTGTACGCCAATGGAAAGGCCCGTCATATAGGCAATAAGCACCAGCCAACGGTCGGCATGTGGCTCGTCAGCATGGTCTTCCCATTTGAGGATGAGCCAGAACACGATGGCAGTGAATGCCGATGAATAGGCATATACCTCGCCTTCGACTGCCGAGAACCAGAAAGTGTCGCTAAACGTATAGATTAATGCGCCCACCATTCCCGATGCTTCGATGGCGATAAGTTTACTTGTAGTCAGTTCGCTCCAGTCTTTGAGGATGAGTTTCCGTGTCAGGTGCGTGATGGACCAGAACAGGAAAAGGATGGTGGTTGCCGAAAGCAGCGCACTCATCATGTTCACCATCCGCGCCACCTGTGTGGGGTCACTGGCAAATTGTGAGAACAGATTGGCGGTTAGCATGAAAAACGGTGCGCCCGGCGGGTGTCCGATTTCCAGTTTGTAACCTGTCGTGATAAACTCGGGGCAATCCCAAAATGATGCCGTTGGCTCAATTGTAGAACAATAAACGAATGCGGCGATGGCAAAAGCCACCCATCCTAAAATATTGTCTACCAGTTTGTACTGTTTCATTATAAATAATGTGTATAGTTTTTTGTTTTTGCAAAAGTACGCAAAATTCCTGAATTACCCACCACTATGTATGAAAAAGTGAATGTTATTCTTGATAGTTGAGCTATTTTTCCGAATAATTGATTATATTTGCAAAGAAATAAACTTAACATAAACAATTCAACAAAAAACCTTATCCTATGAGTAAGAAATTGCTTTCTTTGCTGGTCATCGCATGGGCTTTCGCAATCCCTGCGTTGGCACAAGTGACTACGTCGGGCATCAGTGGTAAAATCACATCGGGAGGCTCAACGGCGATTGGTGCGACCGTTACGGCAACCCACGTGCCATCGGGTACTGTTTACCGAGCCGTTACCAATACCGACGGTCGTTACACCATCCAGGGTATGCGTGTAGGCGGTCCTTATCGTGTGGAGGTGACGTATGTGGGACACCAGTCCAAGTCATTCGACAACGTGACCCTTAATCTCGGTGAGACGCGAAACCTGACTTGTTCGCTGGAAGAGGATGCCAAGGTGTTGCAAGAACTTGTCGTTACCGGGCGCAGTGGCATCAATGCCACAAAGACGGGAGCGGCGATGAGCATCAACTCAGAGCGCATCAATGACATGCCTTCTATCTCTCACGGCATTGCCGACGTGGCTCGCCTCAATCCACAGCTCACCGTAACCAACGGCGGGGTGATGTCTTTCGCAGGTACCAACAACCGTTACAACTCGTTCATGATTGACGGGGCGATGAACAACGACGTGTTCGGCCTTGCCTCCAGTGGCAACAACGGCGGGCAGGCGGGAACCAATCCCGTGTCGATGGAGACGATTGAGCAGATTCAGGTGAACGTCGCGCCTTTCGATGTGCGCCAGAGTGGTTTCACGGGTGGTGCCATTAACGCCATCACCAAGTCGGGTACCAACCAGTTCCACGGCTCGCTCTATGGCTATGGCTACGACAAGAACCTCATTGGAAAGAAGTATAAGAAGACCGATGGCACGTATAGTGATGCCTACGATAGCCAAAAGGAATACCAGTTTGGTGTCACTCTCGGCGGTCCCATCATCAAGAACAAACTTTTCTTCTTTGCCAATTACGAGAAAGCGAACAAGAAATATCCCAACCTCTTCGGTTATAACACCAACGGCTCACAGATTATGACCAAGGCGATGGACGAAGCCTATCTTGCCCAATATGGCGCACAGGGCTATACAAGCGTGGGAGATGCCAACGCCGACGATGTGCTTCGCAAGATCAATGAGATGGCAGAGAAACAGGGTTATCATTATGGGGGTGTATTCGAGAACCCCGATGTCTACACCAAGAGCGACAAGGCGGGTGTGAAACTCGACTGGAATGTCAATGACTTCAATAAGTTCAGTCTCCGTTGGAGCCTCGTCAAAGCAGAGCAACTCAACAATACGAGTGGCACGACATCCCTTAACGACAAGAGCTATTCCTATCCTTTCAAGAGCAACACCAATTCCTTTACCGCTGAATTGCAGAGTCGTATTTCACCACAGATGAGCAATGAGTTCCGCGCATCATACGTCCGAGTCCGCGACCAACGGGCAACAGGTACGTCTTTCCCCATGATAACCATCCGCAATGTGGGAAGTTCACAGTTGGCTAACCCCAATAGTGCTTCAGATGGCATTGACTATCTCGTCAACAGACGTGGCGGTACGGTCAACATTGGCAACGAGCGGTCGTCGATGGCTAACCGTCTGGACCAGGACATCTACACTCTTGAGGACAACTTCACATGGTTCCGAGGCAACCACACCTATACCTTCGGAACCCACAATGAGATATATCATTTCTCCAACCTATACATCCAGGATGCCTTTGGAACGTATTATTTCAACGACCTTGACCATTTCAACAAGTATTACGATGACTTCATGGCGGGTACTATTGACCCCACCTATGCTTATATCAATGAATACAGGTACGGCCATGCCAATGTGGAGGTCACGGGAGACCCACGCTGGGAGGCGGCATTCACGGCAGGGCAATTAGGTTTCTATGCCCAGGACAAGTGGGATGTCTCCAACAACTTCCAACTGACATACGGCCTTCGCATGGACATTCCCATCTTCTTCGACACACCAGCGGAGAATGCGCCATTCAACACATACGCAAGAGGTAGAGCATATGCCACAAACTCCAAAGGCACGGAGTTCCTTGCCAATCCCGACTGGGATGTGAAGACCAACCACAGGCTGTCCTCTTCCCCGTTATGGAGCCCGCGTTTGGGATTCCGATGGGACATCGCCAATAACCGCCGCTATATCCTTCGTGGGGGATTGGGTATCTTCACGGGGCGCATTCCCTTTGTGTGGATTTCCAACAACTTCTCCAACACCGGTATACAGCTGTCATCGTATGACGTGTTCAACCCCAAGGGCATCGACCTCATCCTCAATCCCGACGGACAGGATGCCAATGCGCAGAAGTTGAAGGCAACGTCGGGTAGCCAGATCATCAATGTCTATGACCACCATTTCAAGTTCGCGCAAAACCTACGCTTGAATCTCGGATTCGACTTCGACCTCGCGGGCATCGACTGGACTGCAGAAGCCATCTACTCAAAGACGCTCAACGACATCTATTATAAGGACTTGACCATCGATGAGACGGGCAAGACCTTCGGGCAGACATACGGTTATCTGTGGGACAACCGTCCCATGATGACCTCCACCACGGGCGGTACGGAGTTTTCACATGTCTATGGACTGTTCAACACGTCGAAGGGATATACCGTCAACCTGTCGTTGAAGGCAGAGAAGCACTTTGACTTCGGACTCGACCTGATGGCATCTTATACGTGGACACGGTCACGGAGCGTCAACAACGGGTCGTCGTCGGTAGCCGCCAGCAACTTCCGATACAACTATACATATCGTAACCCCAACAATCCAGAACTTGGAAACTCAGCATTCAACGTACCTCACCGCATCCAGGCATCGGCATTCTACCACCTGAGATATGGTGCGAACAAGGCTTGGACAACTACCCTCGGCATCATCTATCAGGCTAAGAGCGGTTCTCCCTACACCTTATATTATTATGGTGACGTTAATGGCGATGGCCAGAACGGTAACGACCTCTTCTATATACCCACTGACGAGCAGATAGACCAAATGCGGTTTGAGGAAACCACATACAACAAGCAGAAACTCACCGAGGATATGCAACGGGCGTTGCTCAAGGAATGGGTGGGCAACGACTCGTACATGAGCAAGCACCGTGGCGAGTATTTCGAGCGTTATGCCGATAACTTGGCATTCGAGCATCATTTCGACATCCACGTGGCACAGAAATACCAGTTCAAGGTGGGAAGGCAAGTGAACGCCATCGAGTTGTCGCTCGACATCCTCAATGT
>JAFRRN010000082.1 GCA_017428055.1 Prevotella sp. | reverse complement strand
GTCCAAGCATGTTGGACGGTGTGTCCAAGCCCTTTGGACGAATGACTGATTCATCCTATGAAGGCGTTTTCTCCGTTCATGTTTCCTATTTGCGAAGGCGCAAAATAATCTTCCCTAAAATACTTTGACATTCAAGAAGATGTTGTACCTTTGTATTTAGCCACACCTTTCTTTCATGCTTTCTATCTACTTAACGATGACCTTGCGTCCCTTCAGGATATGAATGCCCTTGTCCATCTTATAAATGGGCCGTCCATCGAGTCCATAATGGTTCTCATTATCCTCCATGGCTTGTTTCACCATATTGATGAGCGACGTGTCATCCCAGATGATGCCCACCTCGTCGGGTAAGCCTTCCAGCGTATAATGGATGTAAGCCTTGCCTTCTGGAATGACAGTCCCCTTGGCTGCCCGATAGAAATGAGCATCGGTGACTCCCGCTACACGGAACTTGCGTGAGCTGGCACTTTCCTTCAAGATGAACACATTGTCATCCTTCACCTCGTAAGGTGTCTGTCCTGTACCCACCAATAGGTTGTTGGGAATCTCATGGACATTCGATGCCTTCGACATGTCAAGGCGGTCTTGTGGTGCGCCAACGATGATGACACCCTCTCCAGCCTTGACTTTCCCCGATGTCACCTGTTTCATGACGAAACTCGACTTGTCGAATTCGGTGACATACCAAACCGTGACATCCAAGTCATCGACCTCCACGTCCACATTGGGCGAGAAGGCGAAGATGCCGTCGGTGGGTACCACCACGGTCTCGCCTTGCAACAACACGAAGTCTTTTGTCTTGGCTGTCTCGTCAAACCAAATATCACTGTTGGCACTCCAGATATAGCCTGGTGCCTCACAATGGATGGCGTATGTCAACGTGCGGTCATCCACTTGGATGGAATAGCGTCCAAACCGGTCGGTGGTGGTGGTATAGACAATGCCGTCGTGCGTCAACGTAACCGTTGCATTGCCGATGGGTGTGCCGTCAACCGATGAGGTGACACGTCCACTGAGGATGATGTCGGGACGCACCGAGAATACAGCATCCACCTGAACGGGCTTCGTCACGGTAAGTGTCAACGTGTTGGCATCGGGCGAGCCTGTAACCTTCACGCTATCTATCATCCAGCCGTCAAATTGATAGCCATCGGCGGGAGTTGCCTTCAAGGTCAACTCTGTGCCGTAAGCATAGATACCCGTACCGCCACCTTCGATGGTACCAGCACCCTCACGGTAGTTCACGGTGACATTGACTTTCTTGGCTTGGAACACGGCTGTCAATGTAGCATCTTGTTTCGGGATATACTCTAACGATGCATTGTTGCTGATAACCGTCGGAACACTCGAGGCATTCGTTATCCAGTTCACAAACTCATAGCCCTCGTTGGGGGTTGCTGTCAATGTGATGGACTTTTCGTAGTCATACTGTCCCGTGGCGGGAGTTACCTTGCCACCCTCTGTGGGCGAGGCATTCAGGGTAAGCAACACCTTGCCCTCGGCAAACTGAACCCATGTGGCTTGCTTGCCAGTAGCACCACAGAAACCCTCGGCATCTGTAATGGCTGCCGTCTGAACAGTCAGTACATAGTAACCATTCTGTGTGGACAGTTCAGCGAAGCCCAACTTGAAAGTACGATCATCTACCTTGGTAATACTCATCTTAGAGACATCAAGTTGTGTTCCTTGGCAAGCCAGCGTCAAGTCGGCGGTGGTGAAGGTCTGGGCATTGATAGCCTTGTTGAAGGTAACGGTCGCCTCGGTAATACGTTGCAATGACAATGTTCCTTCGGCGGGGATGCCATCAAATTTCTCTACTTCCAACTCTTTATCAGGCTTTGGCTCGAAGGTGAGCAGATAAGTCTCACCAGTGGCAACCATGTCGCCAACGAAATGCAGACGGTTCTCATAGAGCCATTCCTTACCATCAATGAGTGTGCGGTCGGTTTGCCATACGTTGTCAAGTGGCAGTTCCTTGTTGTCGCGCTGGCGTACCACCTTGATAAGTTTCTGACGACCTATCGTCGGGTCAAGCACGTTTCCGTAGTTCCAGCCATTTTTCATCGGCATAATGGTCAATGTGTACTCCGTATCGCTCTGCTTGGTGGCAACAGCATTCACGGCAATGGTCACGTCAGCCTGGGTAGCATCGGTGAAATACACTTGGTCTGGCAGGTCATCACCGTCAGGGATGTCGTTCACGAGGAACGCACGACCACCCTTTTCAGTAGGTGTGAAGCCATGAATCAACTCATGAATCGTCACTTGGTCGAGCAGCGAGAGGTTTTCATTACCATAACTGGTGACGTGTGTTGCCTCAATGTTGTAGTCAACGAAATGACCGAGCAACGTAGATTGCAACCACCACTGGGCGTATGCCTGTGAGTGGGCGGGGATGGTGCCAAACTCCGTGGGAATGCTCTCGCCCATAGCGAGGGTCTTCTCTTGGCCATTGAGCTGCGATGAGAGGAACTCGAAGTCAATGTAAAGTCCTTTCTCATTCTCGATAATCTTGGGTTGCTGCGTCACCATGCGCACATTGGTGGCATCGCCATAACCCTTGTTATTCAGGATCACGGCAAACTCACCTGGCACCATTGGCTCCACGGCTTCCGTCAAGGCATCGTCGCCATAGATGTCACGCTGCATGAAATAGGTCAAGTCAAGCTCTGGCGAAGGCTTCACGGTCAATGTCACGGGATAGAGTTCGCGAGTTACCTCAAGGCCCGTGTATGGATCGATGTAGCTCAACGTACCGCCAAACGAGTAATCCACAGGCTCTGTTGGAGCCGCATACTTCGATGGGATGAACAAGATGGTTGCCGTTCCCGTGCTGTCTGCGCCGAGATACCAACCGCTCTCCATGTCAAGGTTGCCCTCAAACATCTTCAGTTTCTCCATGTGCATCTCAAACTCCTTGGCGGTGGCGACGAGTCCTGTCTGCCTATTGGTCACGTTCAACTTCAGTTTGATGTCACGCATGGCACCACTTCCGTTGCCATTGGTGATACTGAGTGTGCCACGGAAGGCTTGGCGTGTCATCGTCATGGTCTGCTCTATCTGCAATGAAATAGTGGCACAAACAGAGTTTCCATCGTTCTTGAGGTGGTCTTGCAGTTTATTAAACTCCTTATCAATCAGTTGCCCAACATTCTCATACCCGGCAGCTTTTGCCCTTTTGTCAGCCCCCTCCATGACACTTATCTGTTGTTCAAGTACATCTTGATGTATCACGTTCCCGGATGTCTTTCCTGCTATTGTGTTGTTGACACGCTCAATAAAGGTGTTGAACTGCTCATCCGTTATGTCCATAGGCTTATAGACGCGCAAGGCATCTGCCTGGATGGTCCCTTTGTCCTTGTTTAACTCTAATGCACTAAGGATGTCCCGCATTTCCTCGACAGTACTCAATTCACACCAAACTTTGTCACCAAACAACTCATCATAATAGTTTTGGATAGCATTTAGGTAATCCTTCGCTGGTAATACTTTCGTCCTATACTCCGTTACCCATGCAGGCTCATGATATACAGGAGCATGAGTTTCTCCGCGTTTCCTGCCATCGGGGAATGTGGCAGGGGCTTTCGGGGCATCAGGCGCACCGCAACCCCTTGCAATATCGATGACGGCTAACCCACAGCCTATGAATCCTGTAAAGGGTTTTGTAACTTCAAAGTTACTTGCTACTGTGTTTGCGGCACCTACGGTACACCAGAAATGGTCAGCCGCTGTGCTTGCCTGACTATAGCAATAAGCTGTCCTTAAATAAGCCCACGCATCTCCAAGTCCGGGAATGAATCCCATAGGACAGTCTATGATGTCCATAACCAAGTTATGAATGTTGCTCAGGCATGGATTACAACTGTCGTCTGTGGAAACGGCACCTCCACTTGAATTAGAACTGTACGAGCCATTTCCTCCCCATCCATTGGGACCGCGCAGCCCACCGCCAGTCGTTTCAAGGATGGTCTCCAACACCTCTGGCCCGCAATCCAAATATGGGATGTCTTTTTTGTAATCATGGATTTTCCAGTCATTTCCGCACTGGGCTTCATAATATGTATATGTGGCAAGAGTACAGCCATTGCCTGTTCCAGATGCCTTGCGCTTGATATTATTGGCGGAAACGATGCGAGTGACCTTAACAGGGATGGTATAACTCTGTTGGGGAGCCAAAGTAAAACCAACGTTTTCCACTAATGGCTCCCACCTGTATCCACCCTCTTCCTCTGGCATGGTGAAACTGGTGTTTTGCGCAGCAATGAGTCCCTTATTGGTCAACACGGCATAGAAGATGACGCTCTCTCCCTCTCCAAGGTCTTTGACTTCCACCCTTTCGGGTACAATGGTCTCGACAACAGGCATGGGAACATTTGTCTCATACTGTACGGTGGTGACAATATTATACACATCTTCAACTTCTGTCTCTTCCACATCCCATGTGACAGTTATGGCTTGGTAACTCAAGTTGATGACTTTCGTCGTCGTCGATCCTGGGTCAACAAGGACATTGTTCTTGTAGGCATCATGCTTATCGGCGGTGACGTTTACTTGATAATATCCTTCAGGCAATTCTATGGTAAAGAGACCATTCTCATCACTCACCCCTTCTGCTACCAATCCACCCGTAATAGGATTGCGAAGTACGATTTCCGCATTCTTCACATGAGGTTTCTCCTCTGTATAATAGGTGTATTCATCACATACATCAATGACGAGTGTTCCCTTGGCATCGGAGACTGGTGTAATGGTGAAGTTGATAAATGTACCATTACCGTTCTCACAATTGATACCTAACATGCCTGTGATTGGCACATTGAGTTGCATGTTGGCTGTTGGCATCATGCGCAGCACGATGGTCGCCGTATCATTCTGGTTCAAGCCAGTCATGGTGGCACCCGTCAAGGGTGTCATGAAGTCTGGCAGGGAGAGGCTAATCTTGCCCGTGTTGCCCCTACCTGTGTTGGTCACGATGAAACTATAGTCACGGCCATTGTCCTTGTTCATGGTGGTCACCAAGTTCTGGTTTTCCACCACGAGATTACCCTTCGCCAAACGGGCATAGTAATGGAGTGGCACCTCAAGGAAAGCTCCCTCATTAGAAGTGACACGCACTTTCAGCATGTCCCAATTGTTACCCTCGGTGGGAATGGAGCCTGTAAGCGAATAAGAAAGACTGGCCGACTCACCTCCTGCAATGTTCGGCTGGATATTGAATTTGGCATCGCAGCCCTCGGGTGCACCGACAATCTCTGTCTTGACACCCGTCAATGGGAGCGTCCCCGCATTCACGAGTTTGACGATGCCGTTGTAAGTTTCGCCGCAAGTGACATCGCAAGTGATATAATCCTTGCTGGCACGTTTCAGTCCATAGACATCGAAGCCGGCCATCTCCTCGTTGGTGTCATCTCCCTTGTAGCAAGCACCAACAGAGAAGTGTCCTGATTGGAGGTCGTAGAGAGGCCATTCGAGACTGAACTTCCCCTGGCTGTTTGCCCATACAGACTTAACCTCGCGCACACCATCATTGATAATGTAGACATTGATGGTTGTGTTTGTTGCCTGTTCTCCAATGAGTTGGCCCGTGATGATGACTTTATCGCCTTGTCGATAATAAGGTCTGTCAGTCTGCACAGTAGCGGTAAAGGGCGATGTACTCGTGATGGCCAGCCCGGCAGAGGTGTTGTTGGTGAACACCAATTCATTGACAGCTTGCTTTTCGTTGACTACGACATGATAGAGAGTCTGGCCTATCTTGTCGGGTAATAGTGTGCGATATTCCAATGTCTCAAAACCATCAACAGGTATCTCGGTTTGTGTATAGATGGTTGTCACAAGCGTTTCATCTCGATAAATGGCAACAGGTGTCTTGACGGGTAAAGAAGACACACCCTCGTTCACCACCTTAATTTTGAGCAGAACCGTGCTGCCTACCATTGCTTCCGTGACATCTGATGTCAATTCTGCAATACGGGCATCGGGCAACGTCTGGTCTGTGATGAGCAGGAAGCACGTTGCCGAACTGTACCCACTGCTGCTGACAGTGAAGACGATGGTGCGAGAGTCGCCACTGACGTTGTTCTTCCTCGACACGATGTCTATATCCACCGACTGCTGCCCTGCGGGGATGGTCACTGTCTTCGGGAAAGTCAGGTCTGTCTCGTCATTGGCACTGATAGAGACGGTGAGCGGTTGGCTGTTCCCCGTGGTGTTGCGCTTGATGGTGAGCTTGGTCTGTCCACCCTCCTTCACGGTGCTTGCCTGTGAGCTGATGGCAAGTGCGGCACCGTCGTTGTCGAGGACAGTGAGCGTTGCCGAGACATTGCCAGCCGCCTCGCCCGAGGAGGCACAGTTACACGACGACACCCAGATACCCGCCGTAACGGTATAAGTACGGTCGCCATCAACAATGGCATTATCCACAGGTCCCAGATTGAAATATATGGTTTCTACCCCGGCAGCCATCTCCAATGTCTTATTGCCGTAATAGAGTCCACCGTTGGCGTTGTCACTGAGCTTGATGGTCACCTTGTTATCCACCTTGCCCGTGCGGGTCAGCACGGCAGACACCGCCGTAGGGCCGGCATTCTCTCCCACCTTGTCAGGTGTGAGTGTCAGTGAAAGCACAGGCATGTCATTGTCTTGCAACAAGACGATAGCCTCGCCACGGTTGAACTTGGCCGCGGAAACGGTGAACTTATTGGATTCCTCCAAATTGGGCAGCTCGTCATCGACGGTCTGCACCGTCACCGTCACTGATTTCTTGCCAGCAGGGATAGCGACTTGCGAGGGGAACTTGAAACGTTTGTTGTTCTCACTGGTGATGCTTACGTTGATGGGTTCAGAAGAGGTACGCGGCGTGGTGATGGTGAGGTCGAATGTTTCACCCTCCGTGATAACCGACTTCGAACTCTTGACCGTCAGTTCGGGGAACTCATCATCTTCGATGACGATTTGCGCCGTAGCAGCCCCGTAATTGTCACCCGTAATGGAAAGGGTCACGACGGAGTCCTTATCCACTTTATCATTGTTGCCCACGTTGACATAAAAGACCGTACCCGACTGGTTCATGGGAATGCTAATCGTGGCGGGAAGGTCAAGGCGCGTATCAGTAGGTGTGCCGCTGACCGTAAAGGTGCGTACATTGTTCCATCGGCCAGAGCGGCTCAACTTGGCGGTGATGCGCCGGCTGGAGCCTTCGACCACACGCAGTTGCGACAACTCCAAGGTGAGCACTTTGCCCACGCCGGTATTCTTGCTGCTTTGCGCCGTGTTGTTGTCACGCAGAGAGATATGCTCGCCCGTCTTCTCGGTGGGAACGACGGTCACCTGCACCTTACAGGCACCATCGAGACCAAGCAGGGTAGGCAGCATGATTTCTGCCGTGCGGCTCACCTGTGAGCCAGCCGAAAGTCTCTGGTCATAATAGGTGGTGGCGATGGTCTTCACCAAGTTGCCCGAAACGGTAACCAGAGAGACTTGCTCGCTCCAGCCACCGTCGGTGGCCACCTGCCCGACGTTCTTCACAACCCAAGACACTTTCAACTTACCACCAGGAGCAACGCTGGTGCCATCGAAGGTGACATTGGCCGGCATGAGGTCGGGGCGGGGAATCTCCTCGATGGTGATGGCACCGTTCATCTTGCCGGTCAACACGTTCTCTTTCTCGCGGTTGGAGAGCGTCACGCTGTTGTCAAGCAGGTAGATGGGCAACACGGCACCGTTCCTCAACTCAACTGACGTAGTGAGATTGACGGTGAGCAGCGTTCCCGCATTGCCGAGCAACAGCGCATTTTGGTCGCTATAGACGATGATGCGATACTTATAATAGGTGGACACGCCGCCATGCGTATCGGCGTTGCGACTCTCCGTTCCAAGGCTTTTCGTGGTGTAGACGTGCGATGCGGCGCGTGTCTTCGACAACTGCACGATGACATTGCCCCCAGCGTCGGTCTCCAACTCGTACGGCACGGAGATGTCAAACTGGACGCCCGTGATGTCGCTGCTGTTCTGTAGCACGATGGGTAGGCTGACAGTCTTACCAGCGGGATAGCGCACGGAATCGATGCGCAGCACGTTGGCGGCATAACTGTTACTGCACAATAGACAGAGCAGTACTGCAAATAGTTGAAATCGTAGATGTTTCATATCTTGGTTCCTCTTTATTTACTTATTCCTTATATACTTACTCCTTACTTCTTACTAACCTTATATTGCTTGCCATTCACATGGATAATGTAGATGCCAGAAGGCAATGTTTGCCACGACCCGAGACGACGACCACTGAGATCGTAGATGGGTAATGTGTCTAACTGAGACTTGTCGAATGACAGATTATCGATAGCAGTAGCATCACCCACAATCCTTACACCGAGACGACAGGCGTCAATGTCGCTTAGGTACACTTCAGAGACGGTAGCGCCCGCAGGTAGGCTCATCAGCAGTTCATGTTCACCAGCTGCAAGAATGTTGCCAGCAGGTGAATAAATGACGATACGCACACCATCTTCCACATCGCGCATGGAAACGCTGAATCTTGCACGTAAGGCTTCGTTGACACGGATTTGTCGGGCTGTGCATCCATTGACGGTAAGTTGCAAGGCTGCCACATTATCAGTATTGGCGAGCGTGACAGTAGTACCATTCACCGATAGCAGGTTGTCGCCACGTTCTATTACCTTATTATATATATGCGCGGGCGAGCCAGAAGGTTTCACATATCCTAGAATATAGCCAACGCTACCGACAATGTCGCTGACGTTAATCTGGTTGTCGCTATTGGCATCGGCGGTGGTGTAGTTGAACATGGTACCATTGGGCTTCGCATTGTTCAGTGCATAGTAGATGACGCTTTGCAGGTCAGTGACGTCAACCGTCTGGTCGGCATTGACATCGCCGTCAGTCCAAGTAAGGCGTAACAAGATGGTCTGGCGGTTTCCACCGAGAGCGTATGCCTCTGCCTTACCCTTGGCTGCCCTCAACACATAGCTGTTACCCTCGTAGAGATTCCATTTGTCATTGGTCTTATAGAACTCCCATACATTGGGCCACGGTGTCCAGTAATCGTTTTGGTGATAGAAACGAGCCAAATCGTTGCTGCTATATCCATAGTCTTGGTTGCTATGACGATAGGTGGCAAGGCGGTTGGGCTGCAGGCCGAAAGGCACACCGACGGTAATATCTGTGATGGGTGCACCATTAGGGACAACAAGCTCATTGGTGGTATGGTCGAAGAACTGATAGCTATAGGTAAAGCTGATACCCTTGTCAAGCGGTTGAGAGATGTCTGTCAAGCGGTTGAAGCTCACGTCGAGCTTCTTCAAGGCGGGCAGTTGTGAAGCGAAAGGATAGATGTCGCCAGTGAGCTGGTTGCCGCAAAGGTTGACTTCCGCAAGGGCAACGGCCTTGTTTGCGCGCATCTTGCCGATGTCACCAGTGAGTTGGTTGTCATTGAGTTTGAGTGTTTTCAAATGTTTCAACATGAACAGCGAGTCGGGTAGCAGACCCTTCAACCCTTGTGCTGAGAGGTCAATATCTGTGATGGCATAGGTCAATGAGTTGGCACCACCTATCTTGGCAGTAACAACGCCTGGCCACTTACCGCTGGCATGGTGGTTGTTGCTCATATCCCAGGGCTTCTTCCAATTCTTTCCGTTGTCGTCACGGTAGAGTTTACACAATACGGCATAATCCAAGTCATCGAGGACATCGCCCATGAAGAAGCCACGAATCTCCTTGAAGTCCTTCCACCCATTGGCAGCCTTGTAAAGGTCAACTTGGTCTTCTGGTACCTCAAGTACACAGTTCGTGCGATAGCCCATATAGTATGTGTTGCACTTGGGCGGCTGGCCGAAGTAGATGCGCAGCAACTCAAGTGAGTCACAGCCATTGAGACAGGTAAATTCCGAGATGTCAGAACCAGGCTCATTACGCCCCATATATGCCTTTTTCAAATGCTTGCAGTTTTCTAAGGCGTAGGCACCGATGCTCGTTTTACTAATGCCATCGGGTACACGGAAAGTCTGTATCTGGGTATTGGAGAAAGCATATCTTTCTATCTTCTCCAAGGAGTCGGGCAATTCAATTTCTGTCAGTCCGCTATCGTCGAAAGCTGCATAGCCCACCTCCCTCAAGCTTTCGGGAATGTCGATGTTCTCCAATGACTTACAATGCTGGAACGTGTAATTAGGTATGCGCGTGATATTTTTCGGCAATTTTGCACTCTTTAATGATGTGCAATTGACAAAAACACTGTTACCTATCGTGGTAAGACCATCTGGTAATACAACTCCGCTGAGACCGCTACCATTGAAGGCATCGCCAGCAATCTCGGTCACTCCCGTAGGAATGGTGAGTGAGGCGGTAATGGATGGTGTCTCACGGAATGCCGAGCCGCCGATGTAGGTCAGAGCGGTGGGCAGCTTGGTGATCACCAGTTCCTTACAATTCCAAAAAGCATCGTACTCGATGCGCGTTATTTGATTGTTCAGCACGATGGACGGTAGCTTCACGCAGTCGCAGAAAGCACGGTATTTGATGGTGCGAATACCGTTGTGCATCGTGACGGTGGTCAGATTCGGACAGTTGTAGCAGAAGTCGTTAGGTACATAGTCGATGCCTGTAGGCACGTTGACGCTCGTCAGATTGGCACAATCGGAGAAGACGCTGCCATCTATCTTCGTAATGGTGTTAGGCAGGGCAACGGTGGTCAGACCCGTGTTTTGGAATGCCTGACCATAAATCTTGGTCAAAGTTGACTGGTTTAGACCATTGACTTTAGTCAGTTTCGGACATTCGTGGAAGGCGCGGTTACCGATGCTGGTGATGCCCGTGGGCAGGGTGACGCTCGTCAGGTTACCGCAGTGGTAAGTGATGCCCGTGGGTATGTCTTTAATATTAACGGGTACGGTGAACTGGGTGATGGCTTCGCAGTATTCGAAGGCCCACTCATCGATGCTGGTAATGGTCGATGGCAGACTATTGACTGTGGCGGCGTTACACTGACTAAATGCGCAATAGCCGATAGTCTGTAGCCCTTCATTGAAAGTGATGCTGGGCAGCATATAGTTGTAACGGAAGGCATAGCTGCCGATGCTCTTACACGTGGCAGGGATGACGAGCGGCGACTTGCGCACCTTATTATTATAGAAGGCGTAATCGCCAATGCTCTCAACTATAGATGGCATGTTGACCGTCTCCAAGGCGTAGCACTCGCTGAATGCTGAATTGCCAATGAAAGTAATCCCATTAGGCAACGTGGCTTTCTGTAACTTCTCACAGTGCCAGAATGTGCATTCCTCTATGCGAGTGACACCTGAAGGAATGGTCACCTCTGTGATACCTGTATAGTAGAAAGCATGGTGACCAATATCCTTGACACCAGAGGGAACGCTGACAGAGGTGAGACGTAAGTTGGTGCGTTTGTCTTGCGCCAAGGCATAATCGCCAATCTTTGTCGTGCCTTTGGGTAGCGACAGGCTTTGGAGAGAGGGCATGTTGTAGAACATGGCGTAGCCCACCACGTTATTCTCAGTCTCCCATGGACCATACCATTGGTTGATGGTGGCATTGCCATTCTGTGCCACATCCCATTGGTGGTACTTATCACCACCGGCGACAATGCGAGCATTCGTCATGTTGAGTGTCTGTAAGTTAGGGAATGAACTATGCAGATAGTCAATGTCCGTGCCATTGATAGGGCCATTGATAGTAAGGCTCTGCGTATACTGTGCCAAGTCTTCTGCCATCTTGCTCTGCAATTGCCCACCAGCAGTAGTGGTCACGACATAGTCGGTAGTCGATCCTATCGCCATAATACGATAATTCTTCGTGAAATTGTTAGAGCGGTATTCGTCGACCAAGTCGGGATGCACATAGAGAATAATGTCTGCGGGGAAATTGTAGTCACGCTTGAAGGGATAGTTGACACCAGGTAACACTATTTTCTGTAGTGGACAGTTATAAAAAATACCCCAATCATCGACGATGGTAGTCAGACCGGTGCCGAATTCTATCTCCTTGAGGTTCGGGTCGTTGTAGAAAACGCCAATGCCGATGGTCGTTACCGCGTCTGGGAACTTGATACGTTCCAAGCTCATGTTGCTGCCGAAGCAGTCGCGGGAAATCTCCGTGATGGGCGAGTTCTCGGCAAACGTGAAGGTGCGCAGGGAATCAATGTTGTTGAACGCTCCCTGCCCCAGTGACACCACACCTACTGGCAAAGTGATTGACTTGATGCAATCACAATTGTTAAAGGCAGAGTTGCCGATGGTTAGGCCGCTTACGCCCGGGTTGATGTTCAGCTGTGTCATGCCGTAGCTGTTTTGGAAGGCATAGTTGCCGATGCCCTTCACGCCGGGGCCAATGTTAACGGTCTTAAGACTACTCCTACCTGAATAGAAACTATTGGGTATCGTAGGGGCCAAGAACGTGATGGTCTCGATGTTGTCAGTATAGGAGAACATGCCATTACCGAAAGTCTCCACAGTTGCGGGTATGGTGAGCGACGTGATGCCTGGGCAGTTATACAACCAATAAGATGGGAAGTTGGTCAGTGAGGTACAAGCCTCAATGTTTATTCTCTCCAATTTCGTGTTGTCACGGAAAGCGCCATCACCCATAGTGGTGAGTTTGCTTCCCGTGGCAAATGTCACTATTTGCAGCGAGTCGATGCTTTGAAAGGCATTTGTTCCTATGGAGGCAATCCCCTTTGGCAGGTTGAGTTTCTCAAGGGCATCGATGTTTCGGAAGGCATAATTGCCGATAACCAAATCACTGACACCCGATGGAATATTCAGGCTCTTTACGGATGTGTCTTCCGAGAAGGCATACTGACCAATGTTTTTCACGCCAGCCCCAATATTGATGGTAGTAAGTTTGTTTCTGCCACTATAAAAAGAATTAGGTATCGACGTGGCGAGGAACGTGATGGTCTCGATGTTGTCTGTATAGGAGAACATGCCACTACCGAAAGTCTCCACAGATGCGGGTATGGTGAGCGACGTGATGCCTGGGCAGTTATACAACCAATAAGATGGGAAGTTGGTCAGCGAGGTACACGCCTCAATGTTGATGCTTTCCAGTTTCGTGTTGTCGCGGAAAGCACCATCGCCCAAGGTGGTGAGCTTGCTGCCCGTGGCAAAGGTAATGGTTCGCAGCGAGTCGATGTGGCTGAAGGCACCCTCCTCGATGGTGGTCACCGAGATGGGGATGGTCAGCTGCTGAAGGTGTTCTGCATTCTCAAACGCCTTTATCTTGACCGTGGTCAAGCTGGATGCCTCGCCCAAGTTGATACTCTCCAGATTATCGCAGCTCTGGAACGTATAACGCCCCAAAATTTGCAGTTTGGCATTCAGCGTGACGCTTGTCAAGCGGTCGCAATTGTAGAAGGCGTCGCCTTGGGAGCCATCCTCGCCGCCTGTGGCGATGATATTTTTCCCGAACACGATGCTTACCAGATTGTTCCGGTTGCTTACTGAGCCACTGATGTATTTCACCTCGTGGCTGTTTCCGTTGGCATCTGCCACCGCATCGGCAATCACGATATGTCCTGCCTTCGCCTCGTCGGCAGCGTAAGCCTTGACGCCCTTGAACGTGGCAGGGCCGTTGGCACTGGTGTAACTGTAGGTGAGTTGGTTGCCGTTATTGTCGGCAACGACCACCTCGTCAGCCCTGGCCGTGGCGGGCAGGGCGAGCCATGCCGCCAAGGCGATCATCCCTTTGGTCATTGAGAAAAAAGAAGTCTTGTCCATTTTATCTTGTTATTGATGTTGTTATTATCGTTTAGGTCGTTGCATTTGATTTTTCAAAGTTAGGGAAAAAGGGTTAACCAACACCTAACAAAACTAAAAAACGACTAACAAATTCGGAGATTGTTAGTCGTTTGGAGAGAGCCATGCACTTTTTTTAACCTTGTTGCAGCCGTGACACCCATTCTTTCGGGGTCATGCCCGTGGACGCCTTGAAGGTTCTGTAGAACGTCATTTCATTCGAGAAGCCCGACTTCAACCCCACCACGGAGAGTTTCATACCGGGGTCTTGGCGCATCAATTGCTTGGCATAATCGACGCGGTAGCCATTGACAAACTGCTTGAACGTGATATTCTTCCCCTGCTTGATGCAATCGGATACATATCGGCTATTGGTATTCAGCTCGGCGGCAATATCTGACACCTTTAACTCGCTGTTGAGGAACAATTGCCGCTTGTCCATCAGTTGGCAGATGCTTCCCATCAGCTCGGCATATATGGTGGGGTCTGTTTGTTGCACGGACGGGGCGGTGGTAGCGTCCAGCTCCTTCCCAAGACGGTTCTTCCGATATCGATGCCAACTATAGGCAAACAGTAGCAATAAGGCCACCCCAGCCATGCCCCAAGGGATATATGACACAAAGCCATGGAAGGAGGATGCGGTTTCCTTTCCCTGGTCATGGTTTCCGAGACGCAACAGGTAGACGGCTGGGGAGGGTTTGAAGTTGTCGTGCAAACTCCCGCCACTTACCACCATGTCGCCAACGGCATCGATTGCCACGTTAAACTCAAATCCTGGCAGGCTTTCGGTGTAATAAAGTGTCAACTTTGCCGCACCTTTCTTGCCATAGTCGATGCAAAGCACATATTTCATATCATGCTCGCCATCCCTACTGCCATGTCCTATCAGATACCCCCGCTTAACCTGCCTGTCCACAACTATGGACGCATAGTAACAGATGGCACCCCAAGAGCTTTCCATCGGGACAGGACAATCGGTGGGCAGCAACGAGAACTCCCCGTTTCGCACCAAGGCGATGGCTACTTGCCCGTCATCGTTTTGTACAGGGAATAGATAGGAATAGTCGCCCACCGCCTCATTGCCGATGAAACAGCCGGAATTGGGATATTTCCAGTCGCATATCGGATGCCAATCCTCCAACAGGGGGATGTGTAATGGCTCGCCACGTAGTCGGTCCACCATGTCACTTTTGATTTGCTCCCCACGTGAGCCAGCCGCCCCCACGACGAGGGCATCATCAGCTGCCGTTCGGAAGACAAATGGAAAGGAACGCGGGATGGCAACATCCTTGACATGGGTAAAAAACTTGTTGCCGTCAAACAGCTCAATGGCATCATCACTATACCAGTTGCCCGCAACCATCACCTTGCCACTGTCAAGTTCCAAACCTGATGCCATCACCCGCTTTTGGTCTAAGCAACCGAAGCCATCAAAGGTATGGGTCACAGGATCGTACATCTCAACGGGGAAAGTCTGTCCTATGCCCAGATGCCGCTCATGCCCACCAGCGATAAGGACCTTGCCTGACTTCAACACCAAGCCAAGACCGTTGTCGTGGGCATAGACAGTTTGCAGCAAATGCCACGCGCCGTCGTTATAATACTCTGCTGTTGCCGTCGGGACGAACCCCGTGGTATGGCCACCCACCACGACCATCTCCCCATTCACGTAAAACATGCTATGCCCTGCGCGAGGAACATTCATGTCGGGAAGCCGCTCCACTTCCATCTCGACCATCGGGCAAATGGTGTCGCCAGTTTTTTCGTATGCTACGGCAAAACCCATCAGCCCTTGGAAGCATCCTATCAGGATGCAAGCACCAACGAAAATCCCACGGCTCCACTTGTGAGCCATGGGATTTCTATATATAATGGGATGTTTACAACACGTCGTCATGATCCAACGAGTCGTTGAAGTCCTTGGGCTCATGCTCTGCCAAGGGGTCATGGTACGTCTCATTGCGGTTGGCGGCATTGTTGTTGCCACGGTTGTTGCGGTGGGCATTGTTGCCATTGCGCTGCCCACGGTTGTTGCGCTCGGGGCGCTGGCGGCGTTCGCGCTCCACATATCCTTCGGGCTTCGGGATGAGTACACGGTGTGAGAGTTTGTACTTGCCCGTCTTGGGGTCAATCTCCATCAACTTCACCGTAATCTTGTCACCCTCCTTGATGCCAGCCTGCTCGACCGTCTCAAGGCGTTTCCAGTCAATCTCGGAGATATGGAGCAAGCCGTCCTTGCCCGGCATGATCTCGACGAAGCAGCCGTATGGCATGATGGAACGCACCGTTCCCTCATAGACCTCGCCTACCTCTGGTACTGCCACAATCGCCTTGATCTTGCGGATGGCGGCCTCGATGCTCTCCTTATCGGGAGCGGACACCTGAACCTTGCCCACGCCGTCGATCTCGTCGATGGTGATGGTGGTCTTTGTCTCCTCCTGCATCTGCTGGATAATCTTTCCACCCGGGCCAATGACGGCACCGATATATTCCTTCGGAATCTCAAACTCCTCGATGCGGGGCACGTGCGGCTTGAGCTCGGGACGGGGCTCGGCTATCGTCTCCACGAGCTTGCCAAGGATATGCTCACGGCCAGCCTTGGCTTGCATGAGGGCTTTCTCCAAAATCTCGAATGACAAGCCATCGCACTTGATGTCCATCTGCGTGGCGGTCAGTCCGTCTTTCGTTCCCGTGGTCTTGAAGTCCATGTCGCCGAGGTGGTCCTCGTCGCCGAGGATGTCAGACAGCACGGCATACTTCTCCTCGCCGGGGTTCTTGATCAAGCCCATGGCGATGCCCGAAACGGGCTTCTTCATCGGCACACCAGCATCCATCAACGCCATCGTGCCAGCGCATACCGTTGCCATCGACGATGAGCCGTTGGACTCTAGGATCTGCGATACCAAGCGGACGGTATAGGGGAATGTCGTGGGAATCTGTCCTTTCAAGGCGCGCCAAGCCAAGTGGCCATGACCTATCTCGCGGCGTCCCACGCCACGCTGTGCCTTCGCCTCGCCCGTGCAGAACGGCGGGAAGTTGTAGTGCAGGAGGAAACGCATATAACTCTTGTCAAGCACATCGTCCACCAACTTCTCATCGAGCTTGGTGCCGAGCGTACAGGTAGACAACGACTGCGTCTCGCCGCGTGTGAAGATGGCACTGCCATGAGGCATGGGCAGCGGACTTACCTCGCACCAGATGGGACGAATCTCGTCAGTCTTGCGCCCGTCGAGGCGGATGCCCTCGTCAAGGATGCAACGGCGCATGGCGTCGCGCATCACGTCGTGGTAATAGCGGTCTGCCTCGGCATGTTTCTCTTCCAGCTCTTCCTCGGAGAGGTCGGTATGTGCCTCGTCGTATTTCGTCTTGAAATCCTCGATGATCTTGTCAAATGCCTCCTGGCGGGCTTGCTTCTCAAGAGCCTGCTTGGTGACATCGTAGGCGGGCTGGTACAGCTCGTCGTTGATTTGCTGGCGCAAGTCCTCATCGTTCACCTCATGGTCGTACTCGCGCTTCACATCCTTGCCAAGTTCCTTGGAGAGTTCTGTTTGCAACTCGCACATCGGCTTGATGGCAGCCATGGCAGCCTTCAAGGCACCGAGCAAGTCTTGCTCGCTCACCTCGTCCATCTCGCCTTCCACCATCATGATATTCTCTGCGGAGGCACCGACCATGATGTCCATGTCGGCTTCCTTCATCTGTTCAAATGTTGGGTCAATGACATATTCGCCATTCACGCGGGCAACGCGCACCTCACTGATAGGACACTCAAAGGGAATGTCGGAACAAGCCAACGCCGAGGAGGCGGCGAATCCTGCCAAGGCATCAGGTTGGTCTACGCCATCGGCAGAGAGGAGCATCACGTTGACAAACACCTCTGCATGGTAATTGGAGGGGAAGAGTGGACGCAACACACGGTCTACAAGTCGGCTGGTGAGGATCTCACTGTCCGAAGCCTTACCCTCTCGCTTGGTGAAGCCGCCGGGGAAACGCCCCGCAGCGGAATACTGCTCGCGGTAATCTACTTGCAAAGGCATGAAATCCGTCCCGGGAACGGCATCCTTAGCGGCACACACGGTGGCGAGCAACACGGTGTTGCCCATGCGGAGCACTACCGATCCGTCGGTCTGCTTCGCCAATTTACCCGTTTCAATCGTGATGGTCCTGCCATCAGGCAACTGAACACTTTTCGTAATTACATTCATCTAAAAAACTTATTGTTTTAACCTACATCAAAAATATAAAATAAAAAAATCGGACAAAATTACTCAATTGTCAACAAATAGGCAAATAAAAACACATTATTTTGCGCTTTTCAAGGGCAGTTGCGGAAAAACAATGTCAATATTTTTTGTTTTCAACGGCAAATCTTGTATTTTTGCACATTATATATTTTATTAATTAACAAAACCTAAAAGAAATGAAGCATTATTTACGCTACCTGTCCCTGTTGCTCCTCGCAACATGGGCAAACATCAATGCATCGGCGACCGACTGGACGTTGCCCATCCCGGCTTTCACGCCACTATCCACGGGCGACACGGTGTATGTCTACAACGTCGGCGCAGACCGCTTTTACAACCGCGGAGAATGGTGGGGAACGCAAGCCATCCTCTCCAACACGGGAATGAGATTCGTCATCCGCACCGCCCAAGAGCAGCGGTCGCTGATGGGGAGCGAGCCAGAGGAGGGAGAGATTCCCGACGGCATCTATACCATATACTCTGACGACACGGGCAATGGCAACCACCTGACGGGTCGTTTCGACGACGGCTACATCTATGTGGACAGCTATTTCACCAATGGCAAGCCCTCGCGGACGTATTGGTCTATCCTTCCCGTGGACGGCCAGGCGAATGTCTACCAAATCCTCACACCATCGTATCTAACGGAGGACAACCCATACGCCGAGGCTAACTACACATACGTGGAGGGACAGGCATTGGGTTACAACCCCGACTTGACCGCCACCACATGGTGCCTACGGTGGAATCTCGCCATCAGCGACTATCCTTCGGCTTGCCAATGGGCGTTTGTCTCGCCAGCGGAGTATGCCGTCCGCGCTGCCAAGACGGAGCTGAAGTCTATCGCTGATGATGCGGAAAGCAAGGGCATCGACCTCTCTGCCGCCAAGGCGGTGTTTGACAACCCATCGGCAACCATAGAGGAAATCAATGCCGCCATCAACGCATTGAAGGAGGCTATCAGCAATGCCGCATCGCCCGACAATCCCACCAACCTCGCCGGCTCATACCTCATCAATCCTACCTTCGACGAGGGGAGCGGGTCAGAGCGTGGATGGTCGCTCGACTCCAACTGCCAGAACAAGGGCAACAAGACCGCTGCCAACAACGACAGCGAGGCTTTGTGGATTGGCGACCCCGCCGACGGTGCCTTCTCTTATCCTTTCTGGGAGAACTGGCGCAACGGCAACTTGGAAACCAAGATGTACCAAACGATGAACGGACTGCCCAATGGCGTATATAAGGTGTCACTCTCCGCTTTCGTTCAGACGTTTGCCCCCGACAACGAGACCAACTTCAACCAGTACGTTTACTTCAACGACCAGAAGTTTGCCTTGACACAAGGCCCGTTCAAGGCTTATTCCACCATGATGAACATCGAAGACGGCAAACTCGAAATGGGATTCGTACAGACGGGATTCAACAACTCGTGGGTGGGCATCGACAACGCCGAGCTAATCTACTACGGTGCCAGTCTCGACTCTTATAAGTATATGACACAAGCCCTCACTGAGAACATGGGCGAGGAGTTTGACGGAAAGCTCTTCAATCAAACCTATTACGATGCCGTCATTGCCCTCAACGAGGAGGCAAATGCCGCCAGCTCCAAGGAAGAGGCTCTTGAAGTCTATGCCAAGACCATGCAAGCTTTGCAAGCCTTGCGCGACAACATGACAGCTTACGAGACCCTCAAGACGAGGAACGAATATTTCTTGGATGCCGTCTGGCAATCAGAATATGACGGAGATGATGACCTCGTTGAATTAACACAAGAGATTGAAGCACTGCTCCAAGACCCAACCATGACAACCGAGGAAGTACTCGCCAAACTCGAACAATTGGAGGCAACGGCAAGAGCTGCCCGTGAAAACAAACTTACACCTGACTCTGACGTATCGGAATTCATCACCAATGCTTCGTTTACCAACGCCCAGGGTAATGCCGACTTCAACGGATGGACGGTAACCAAGTCGGACAACGGATTCGCCAACAACGCTGGCAACACGGGTGTGATAGAACAATGGCACGGCTCGTCAGAGACGGGATCGCTCGATATCTCACAATCTGTCAAGCTGCCAAAGGGTGCCTACCGATTGGAGACAAGGGCTTACTATCGCTGCGCCAACGACCCACAGAACGCCTATAACGCTTGGGTGGCAGCCAATGGAGAGAACTCGGGAGCTAACGAGGTGCATGTCTCAATCTTCGCGGGGACGGCTTCGGCTCTGTTCAACAACCTCATGAAGAGGGTGTACACCGAGGATGAGAAGAACGAAATGGGTGTAGGTGCATGGGGAACCATCACCGCCTCCGACGGCGGAACCGTCTATTCGCCCGACAACTGCACCGCCGCCAATGCGATGTTCAACTATTCCGACGACTGGAACGTGAGTTTAGAGTTCATGTCTGATGGCAACCCTGTGACCCTCGGCGTGAAAGGCGACAACATCGGAGGCTGGGCATGGCCGTTGTGGGACGACTTCAAGTTGACTTACTTGGGCAAAGACTATGAGACGCTACAGCCCATCTTCTCAAACATCATCAACGATGCCGAGGCTCTATTGGAGAAGCCCATGTCTGCACAGATAAAGGCAGCCCTTCAAGAAGCCATCGACAATGGCAAGGGAGCAGAGGATGGCAACGCCATATTGAAGGCTTACGAGGCACTCAAGGGCGTGATGGAAACCGCCAATGCAAGCATCGACACCTACCAAATGCTCGTCGATGCCAACAACGAGTTGATATCCACCATCGACGCTTACGGCTCACTGACGAAGGCAGAGACGCTCGCCGCCGCCCAGGCTCTCTATGCCGAGGTGGAGGATGGCATCAACAATGGTGCCTATACTGACGAGGAGGTAGCCGACAAGGTTGCGGAAGTGAACGTGATGATTGCCCTCGTGAGAATACCGGAAGGCAGGGACGCATCGGATGACACACCTATCAACTACACCTCCGTCATCGTCAACCCAACTTACACCAAGGGACTGAAGGGATGGACTGAGGCTCCCGAATTTGCCGGAAAGGTAAGCGTGGAACAGGAAACCACCACTTTGGGAACGCAGATCGGCTTTGCAGAGGGATGGAACACCGCCTTCGACATCTACCAAGACATCACTGGGCTGCCCCAAGGCACCTTCCGCGTGAGGGTACAGGGACTCTACCGCCAAGAGGGTATCGACACCGACCGAAAGACTTGGAAGTATGGCTATGCCGAATCCATAGCAAAACTTGACCTTCTCACCGATGATGAGAAGAACAACGTGGTGCCTTTCGACCCACGAGCCAAGATCTATGCCAACGGAGACACCATCGACTTCGTCCGTTGGATCTTTATCCCTGACAATGAAGAGGATGCCTTTACCCTCCAGAGCGGGCTTAACGACGAAGGCGGCTGGGCAACATTCGAGGACAACATAACCGACCCCGATGTTCCTGTGACCTATTATTATCCCAACAACCGCCAGGCTCTTGCCAACCGTTGCGACTTCGGCATGTACACCAATGAACTCATTTGCTACGTAGACGCATCTGGCACCTTACGCATCGGTGCCTGCAACAAAACTGGAAAGGCCAACGACTGGGTGCCATTCTCCAACTGGCAATTGGAATACCTCGGCACGAATAGTATACACCAGAATACTACTGGCATCAGCAACATCGCTTCTGGTAGCATTGTAAGTCAATCCATCTATACTGCCGACGGTCGTCGAATCAACCGCTTGACTAAGGGCTTGAACATCGTGAAATCTACCACTTCAGATGGAAAGACCATCGTCAAGAAGATAATCGTGAAGTAATATCATCTGATGAAATAACACGAATGGAATCATCCATCAACACAAAGAAATGAGCTTGGCAAATCGTCAAGCTCATTTCAATTCTATATACCAATGAAAAAACATTCAATAATCATCGTATTTCTATCCACACACCTTCGCCTTTGTCCTTGGCTTCTACGATTTTCTGTTTCACTATTTTCACGTATTTGCGCGAGTTGAAAACCTTTCCTACTTCCTTGTTCTCGCCAACCAAGATACATCCTTGCGTGTCTTCCACCGTATTGCCAGCATGTATGCGAACATCCGAAAAGTTGAGGATACCTAATAACAAGGGCAACCATTCCTTGAATTTTGACGAATGAGTAATTACCACGGCATAACGCCCTTCTGGAATGGCACTTTTCCCCTTTATCTTACGTGCACCCCTGGCATAGTCTCGCCATTGAGGTTCAAGCGTATCACAGATGTAAATAGACTTCTCGCCACTCAAATATTCATCTATAACAGGTTGCTTGACATAAAGCTTGCCTATCGTATAACCCTTCTTCTTGGCGATTCTTTTTAAAACAAGTTCCATAATTCTATTTATGTGAAGGTACTAAAGTTGCAAAGTTACAAAGTTGCAAAGTTGCAAAATTACACTTTTTGCCATTGGTTTTTTCTTATCTTTTTAATCCAACCATCACGAACCCATCGTGATATAATCATCCTTAAAGAATTGACTTTACACGATTCACCCTTTATGGCCCTTAAATCGTCGGATGAAAAAACAGATGGTAATTGATCATAAGCAGAGGCATTTAGTTTACAACAATTGTTTTCGTTGTTGGAATCTATATACTGCCTTTTCAATGTCTCACCAAATGTCTTGATTTGTTGGGCAAGGCAATAATCAGCCATCATGAGCGCAAAGTCGATACACGCTTGCGTCTCTTTCGCCTTGCCGGTCAACAGATGGAATATCACCCCACAACGGAAACCAATCACCGCAGCCCGTTTGCGGTAGGTGTCCTTCACGCGGTCAATGTCCTTGGCGGCTTCCACGCGTTTCTCTTCCACCCATTGCTCTATTGATTTTCGCAAACGTGGAGTATCTATCAGTCCGTTTGCCTTACGAAGAGCATTCACGGCTTCCTGTATCTTAGCTTCATCCTCCAAAGACCGCTTGCCGTACTTTGGCATTTTGGCAAAGCTGCTGTCAGGCATCTCGGCAACAAGAATACGAGAGGAAAGGCCGTTCTCGATATTGTCTGACTTGAAACACTTCCGCATCGCCCCATACGTGCCGAGCATCGTCCAGTTATACGCCACTCTCACAACGCCGCTTTCCGCTTGGTCAGAATTGTAGTCCTGTCCCCATTCGCCCCTATCGAACGAGAGGCGGTAGATGTCATACTTGGAACTCCACGAGCCAGCCCCGTTTGTTTTCCTCAAAGTATCAAGCTCCTCGCCAAAGGAATATAGCGTATGGTCACAGGAATTCTTGAATCGCTTCAACAACGTGGAACAGGAAACCGTGACAGGCAGCACCCTGATTAGCACATGAGGGTCTTCTGGTGCTTTCTCGTTTGACTTACGCGACTTCTTCCTCTCCTTCCACTCTTCCTCCCGTTTACGGGCCAAGGCATCCTCCTCGTCCAACTGCCGTTTCCAGATGTCCACCGCATTCTTGCAAACGCTCTTCCCGCTTGCCTGGTCGCCAAGGATAATCGACATCAAGCCAAGTTTTTGTTCCATCCCGTCGCAATACCTGACATCCACCAAGTCGGCGTATGTGGCAGCTATCGGCATCACAGCGCACAATACGGGCATTTGCATGTTCTTGGGAACGCCTATCAACGATTCTTTCAAGCCGACGGGCAAATTCCTTTTCACGCTAATAGGCAAAGTGTTCGTGTTGTCGCTATCCCCGTCATCTTCCGTTTCCCCGTCAAAATCCTTTCCGTCTTCCAGTTCCTCGACGATGGCTTTCATCATCTTGGATATTCCCTTCGGGTTCTCCTTACAGGCCGAGTCGATGATTGATTTCAATTCCGTTTCACCCAATCCGCATGTCGGCATGATAGCCAAAAGCAAGTCCTTCCTGTTGTCACAGATAGCCCGAAGGTTCACCGCTAATTGATGCAGCTTCACGTTGCGCTCACCTTCCGACGGCTCCCCTCCGTTGCGTCGCCACCATTCGGCAATAATATCAGCGTATGAAATGCCTTTGAAGGTGGAAGTAGGAAGGGTGACGGTTGAGGTAGTGCGCTTTGCGCAGTTCTGAAGGTCAGGTGTAGGAAGTACTTCCTCCTTCCAAATTTCTCCCTCCTGCTTCGGCACGTAGTGCTTATTTGTCTTCTTCGCTCCTTTTGGTACGTTTTCCAGTCCACTTTTTTCCCTCTCTTTCAGCAACTCATATTCCCTTGCGCTTTCCTCCACGGTCAGAGGCTCGTCGAAAATCCTGTCGTCAAGGAAGAGCAACTCCCTGCCGTCTGCCGTCACGGTGAACATCACCCGCTGGAGGTCGTGGGTGGAAGTGTCCATCTCCGTCTTCGTCAACATGGCTATGCGCACTTGGTTTTCAAGAATCGTCGTACCCTTCTTGCGCAGACAGATGTAATGCAAGCCATAACGAGCCGAACGGGATAGTTCCACCAACCCAATCTCCTCCTTCAAGTCCAGAAAACGTTGGGCAATCTCGGCACACTCCTTCTGCGAGCCACAGTCGATGTCGCCCGCAAACGTACTGGCAGGGTGGCAGCAACCCTTGAGAATGCCATCGGGCAACAGGTCGTTGTAGTTGAACTGCACCAGCCTTGCCTTCGCCTTCTCGTCGCCATTCCGTGCCAGCATCAGGCTCTGTCGGTTCTGTACACTGTTTCTCAGCGCAAAGTACTCTTCCCTGTTCTTAACGGAGCGGGCAACCTTGTGTCCGCTTCCGTCAATAAATACATGATTTACCATCTTTCAATCAGTCAATTTTCCATCTTCCATCTTCCATCTTAAAGTACCACGATTGCCTCGCTCGCCTCCTCCAAGAACGTGTCTCGCATGTTGATGCCCTCGTGCTTGAAAATCTTCAATGTCAACTGGATGGCACCATCTTTCGTTGCCGACAACCTCCCGTGTGCCACCTTCTTCAACAAGGTGCTGTCGCTCCTCCTGCGCTTCCGTGCGATGAAGTCAAACGTGCCGTTGCGCAACCGCTGGGCAATGCCCTCGTGCCGCCAGCCCTCCATCATCACGCCCTCCGTCTCGTCGGGCAGGAACTGAACGTAGTCGTTGTTGTCCTCGTCTTTCATGAATACCGACTGTCCGCTCATCTGGACGGTCACCTCGTGCTTTCTCTTGATATTCTTTACCATAGTTTCTCGAAATTAAAGTGAATCAATATTGTGTTGCCTCGCGGGATTGGCGCCTTGTCCCGGTTGGCTGATGCAAAGGTAGGGAGTTTCTTCTACTCTTAGAATAAAGATATTTTACTGATTTTCAGTATGTCCTACATGTCCGACTACTATCCCGATTCTTGTCCGACATGTCCGACAAAATGTCCACTCTGGTTAGTACGAAAATAAGAGAAGAGACTCCTTTCGGAATCCCTTCATTCGATATTAACCGATGGTATGATTATTGTTCTGTTTTCTCCCTTTCAATTTCGCCCTTCAAGTTTTCCAAGTTGCGGAAAAGCCCTTTGTAGGCAATCTCATAGATACGGTTTGCTTTTGCACTACCGATTTTTTTGCTGATACCCTTAGCCCACATTTCACGAAGCGAAACAACTTCCTTCATCTTTCCTTGTCGCCATAGGCTCTTTTCGTCGGAGATAGACTTCGATAACCGTCTCTTGAACTTTTCCCACTCTTCCTTTGTGCCATCAGGAAATAGCATAGGATACCATTCCATCATCTGCTCAATAAACCCAGTCACAGAGAGTTTGTCATGTGCAACTTTTGCTTCTTCAATGGACTTAACGATATAGTACCATTCGCTCTTAACAGTTGGGTCAATACGCATTGCTTGAGGTTTTCCATACATGATAGTAGCATCGCCCATATCGATTGCTGAGGCTATGGTGTCACGGAGCTTGGCAAGTCGGGCATTGGAGTCAAATAGCCTTTCGCTGAAAATGATGTTTCTCAAAGGATCTTCTTCAGCAGTAGTATTTTCTGCCTTCTTACCCGAAGGTGTCCCAAAATGAATCTCGCCACCATCATTGTAGAAGAAGTTGATGGTAGCTCCTGCGAGTGAACTCTGGTGTTCAAGAATGCGACTCAACAATTCATCGATAAAGCCCGTCAAACAATACCAGGCAAAAAAGGCATCGAGGTCACTACGCTCGATATGGTTGCTATAGGCAAGGCACAGCAAATGAATGAATTTTTCCTCATCAAACAGTTTTATAGCACTATCGAAGCAGCGATTCCAAAACACGAAGAACTCTTCTTGTCTGTATGCTTGCAAAATAGCATCGCGTTTGTTCCTGAGAAACGACACAAGGACCTCCACATCATTGGGTGATACGTTCAGACGCATCTCTTTCCAGAATGCCCCGACGGTGTTCTGCCACGTAGTTCCGCTCAGGAACTTCATTTGTTCTTGATGGAAGAAAGCTTTGTAATTGTCCTTTTGAATGGTTGGTAAGGTACTTTTTGTGTCGCTTATTGTTATCATAATTTCTTCTGCAGTTTTTCTATTTGACGTTTCTCAAACTCCTGTAACAACTTGTATAGTTCCGACGAGTGGTTAGCAATGTCCTTGCGGTAGTCTTTATAGTAGGTAAGAATATGACGGTATTTGGGATTGTCCGTCAATCCATCAATGTTATTAAACTCATTCATGTAGATAATGGGTAATAGTTCTTCTCGTTCCTCATCGGTCAATGCTGCCATTGACTCACGCCATTCATTTGTATAGCCCAAATCCTCAAAGAAGAAACGGAAAACCAAAAATGTTTCTGGCATCAAAAGCAATTCCATGTATTCCTCCTCATTGCGTCCGAATGCCTTTTCAAAGAACGATACGCCGCGCCCAATCTTGCCCTTTGTGGCATTCAGGATGGCTTGGACGGCTCTGATGTACTTCCTGTTCCAATGTTTACCTATATAATCTCGGTCGTGGCTATGCTCTCCACGTATAGGGTGATATTTCATGGGGAACGAGTAGATGCTGACATTCATCTTCTCGCACATGTCCACATTGATTTTCAGTCGATGGTATAGGTCTACAGGTTTGTCTTTGAAGTTATAAAGCAGATAGTTGGAGAAATCACGCATACCATGCTTTTCGCTTAAACGTATGGCTTTCTTGTATTTGGGTTCCGTCTTCATGTCGTCAAAGGCTATTCGTAGTGGCCTGACAGGAATCTGCTCTAACAAGCTAACAATTTCTTCGTTAAATAGTCTTGCATCAACACCCTGATTGAAATCAACATACCTCAACCTGCCCTTCAGCCTTTTATACTTGGCCTCGAAATAAGGGGCAAAGTCCTTATAGGTGTCTACCAACACTTCACGCTTGCATGTTTCCAGATGCAACAGATTATGCTTCTCTCGAAGTGCAAGAATTTCAGTTCTTAACTTCTCGTTCAGCCCCTTATAATTATTGATTTCTTGGAGCAGTTTATAGCATTTTCGAATATATGCCCTATCGTTTATTCTTAAACGCAGATTGCGAACGGCTATGAAGTACTGGTTGGGTTCAACGTATCTCGCTCCATTCGTAAAACCACATGACTGTATATCCTCTATGATTTCCTTCAGTTTCTCAGAGTGTAGCACGTTGTTGTCCATCAAAAGCAGATTCTGCTGGTCACCATAGAGCCTTCGAGTTCTTTCTATGCGCTCTCGCAAGGGGATGTATTGCTGGTATTCGGGTTCAATCCTCCACACGGCACAAAATGGGCATGTGCGGAAACAACCGCGCGTGGTATAACTGTAGAAAGATCCACCATCAGGGTATTCGTAGTCTATTTCGTCAAGAATGGAGTAGTCAAGCGGCAGCTCGTCAATAATATAGGGATTGTCATCATCAATGTCACCGCCTTTTCCGTCAACGGCTGGGGTGTGCAATGTTCCTTGATGGGGTTTAATACCAGTAGCTTCCTCTATCTCTTTCGGTTGAATAGATGCCAGCACACCACCCACCATCAAATTCCTCTTGTCTTTCACCATCGTCTTGGCAAACTCAATAGTTTCAATGGTGATGTCCCAATAAAAGGTGAACAACGTGGTTACGCCCACCCAATCCCAACGGGGGTGTTTCTTGTATTCTCCACTATGATAGAATTTCTTGAAATGCTCAATCCAAGGGTAAATAAAGATTGCATCTTCCGAATCGTCTATGCCAATACTCTCTAAATCTGACTTGCGTCGATAACGTATGTATTTGGCAATGCGATTAAAACGCAATTTCCAATCAATAGTTTCGTCAACCTTTGCCAGCTGTGCAACGCATTCCTCAGTTATCTGACGGATAACAAACTCTTTCAGGTCTCCCTTGTAGAAAACCACATCGTCGCCCCGCAATCTAAAGTAGGTAGCCAGTTTCATCAAGCCGATAGGAGGGAACTTGTTCTTGTAGTTAGGCTCTAAAAGTAAAACCCTCCGATTCATTTCGTTAGTTCCTTCTCTATCTTTTTGATAAGCCCTTCACGCATATCCTCGTCGGCGATAGCGTTGTATATGGCATTATAAACGGCATTGATGACATTCTTTTCCTTAACTCCGAACTTTTTATAGAGTGCGTTATCCGTTCGCAATTTAGGTTGCTGCTCATCTGGAGTAGGTTCTGTTGGGCTGTTGGCAACAAATGTCGGATATTGTGTATCACCATCGGTAGTACTAATAGGAATGGATGGGGTTGACGGAAGAGTCGGTTCGGGTGTGGGTAAAGTTCCATAGATAAAGCCCAAGGGTGAACCATTCTGCTCAGTTTCCTGTTTCTTCCTTTCAAGTTGCTGCTGGGCTTTTTCCTTGTTCTTCTTGAAACGCTCATACTTGGTATCGTCATCTTCTATTTCCTTTTGAGACAAGAATGAACTGGTTTCGCGTTTCTTCTCTATTGTTTTCTGGCCTTCTTCCGCCTTTGTGATGTTCTTGATTATGCCACGTATGTTGGAAGCTTCGTTACACAGGTCTTTCAGTGTTGTAAAGTCGCTCCTTACCATTCCCTCAAACGTACTTCTGTATTCACATTCGCGGAGATAGTCACGACGTGCATCTGGCATAAGGAGAGGTGTTTCCACATGAAGCTCACCAAAGAAATATTGTGCAAAGCGTTTATCGCCCTCAGCTACGAAAAAGTTACGGGTAGTACGCTCATCACCTACCTGAATATTCTTACAGCGAAGTCTTATTCCGTATGCAACATTGTTGGCAGGAATCTGACCGCGTAATTCAGATATAGAATACCATCCCCAATAAATGATTTCGCCTTCAGAGTTTTTCCTGTCAAAAATCTTGATGTCTTTTATGTCATAATCGCCATTCCTGGCATCTTCAATTTTTGTTGTGTAGCCTTTGTATATTTGTTCCTCACCAAATTCGTCACCCACATAAATGTTATATACATCCAGAACAATGCCATTATTTTGGATGTATCTCTTTATCTGAGAAGAGAATATACCAAACTGGGTTGGATAATCCACGGGAGCAACCATAGAAAGATATTTGCGGATATTATTCACATCCAGCAAACGATCATCTGTGACATTTTCCATTATCACCTTGAAGTAATGCTTATCGGCAACTTCTGGCTGTTCTTCAAACGAGGTGCAATCGTCGATGACGTTTCCTGCCTCACTCTCGTCAAGTTCATCGTCAACAATACGGTTCATCTTTGCCGCATCCCAATGCATCAAGGTTTTCACCTCTTCGCCCTTATAGGATGTCTCGAAGGTGAGTGTGGAGCAATAACCCAAACCACCAAGTCGGCCTATACCTCTGAATCCCTTGTGTTGTCCTCGTTTCTTCTGCGATGTAGCCACATCTTTCAGCGTGTCGCGATTATCTGCACTCACACCCGTTGCAGTATCTTCTATTTCGATACGTCTTTGGTTACGGAATATTCTTACATGAACTTCGTAGTAATCGTTTTCTTCTAAATGCTGTTCGCGAGCAAGGTCTATCTGGTCAGCCGCATTCTGAATATATTCGCGATAGATGCAGCGGCTGTCCTCATACATGCTTCGCGTGAGGGAATCAATAACATATTTGCCTATTTTAGCCATAATTCTGATTAGTCGTTATAATACTTGTAAATGGGTAGTGGGAAGTTGATGTGGAGCATGGAGCGGAACGCAGGATTCTGAATGATGTATTCGCCCTGCTTCATTCTGGTTAGCATCGTCTTATAGACGCTGGGGACGAAGCGGAAATCCTCGCGGGTAATCTCTATGGCATTGGTGCGTCCAAAGGCCTGTGTAGCACAGTTGCCCTTTACGCGGCGGTGTATGTCGCTTACAAACTGCTCTGCACCAAAGAGGACGATGCCAAGTGAGCGACCACGCTCTGTGATGTCGAGCAACTGATGGAGAATCGGTGACGACTTGGGTACATCGCTTGAAGCGTATTTGTTCAACTCATCTATGAAGATAATGATGCGGTCTGGAATCTCTTCATCAGGTCGTTTTGATGCTCCAAGTTTCAGATTGTAAACGGCTCGCATCACGTCGCCAAAGACAAAACCTTGTGACTCTTCATCAAGTTTCGCAACATCAATCACCATTATGTCGTTCTTGTTGATAATGGCTATCTCGTCGCGAAGTCGCACACCGTCGTCACCCAATTTGTTGGTGAACATCTGTTTGCATTTCTGGTAGCTCTTATTGAAGAGTCGATAGAACTTGCGCCAGCTCATGACAGAGATCTCTTTTGTCGAACTTTTCTTGTCTGACTGTGTATAGCTGTGAGCGACTTGCAGGAAATCTTCCCATGTTTCGACACCCTTGAAGTCGCCGCCATTAGCCATGATGAAGTTCACGATACTCTCGATTGTTTCATTCGGGTCATCCACATTGGCAAACAGAAGGTCAAGGCATTCTTTGTCCTCATCGGTTTCAAAAAGATATTTGTACTGCGCTGCTGTCTTGGTTGCCAGTCGCTCTTTCAGCACACTCTCTTTTTCGTATGTGTAATTCGTGTATTCTTTTGCGTATGGATAGAAATACTTCACTTGTTCGAAGGGTTTCATTTCCATTTCCAGTAAGTCGTAAACAGGCTTGATGAGGTCGAGTTCTTTCTTCCGCTCATTCTTCTGGTCAATTTTCAGTAGGTCAGTTCCTTTCACATTCATCATGATAAATGCCACTGACTCGTTGCCTTTCATAGCATAGTCCTGTATGGCTTTCATCAGGAACATGGCGTATGAGGTCTTTGATGCCAAGCCCGATATACCCGATATATTCAGGTGCGCTCCTTCCGGCCCTATCAGGAAGTGGGAGTTGAAATAAACGGGGAGTGTCTTCTGGTTCTCACCATCGTACATTTCGATATATCCTGCCGGGAGTGGGTTCTTGACATCTTTCAGTCCCAGTGCCTCCATAATCTGTTCCTCATCAGCCAAATGCACTTGCCGACCCTCTTGCACGGGAATGTAGATACCTTTGTCGTTGCCTACCACTTTGCACTTCACGTAGTTCATGCCGATGCGCTCCGTGTAGGTCTTGGCATCCACATCGCCGAAGTCGCTGGAAATGTATCCTGCCAAAGCACTCGGTGAGTCCGTCATGTGGGAAATCTCCTCTACGACACCAAAGGTCTTTGAATCCTCCCCATTGGCATCCTTTATATGGTCAACCACCACTACATCGAAAGGTTTCAACTTCAAGTCCTTCCGTGTCCAAAAGGTGAACTCCTCAATAGTTGAAGGTTGCTTCTCGGTTGCTATTATTCGTCCTATTTTCTCCATATCTCAAAACAGATTGATGAATTGAATGTCACTTCTAAATCGGCTCTTGCAGTAGCTTTCAGCCATATATACAGGGTAAAGATGATTTGCCCAGCGAGCATCGTTGCCGTAGCAAACAGGATTGCGTTCGTTAATGATGTTGGCAGTAATCGTATCTATTTCGTCTGTCATCAGGCCATTATCGTTTTCGCTTCCCGTCATCAGCATCTTCTCTATTTTCAGCACACCCGAATAAGGGGTTGAGGTATATCTCCGTTCACGGATGCGCACATACCAGATGGCGAAGTTTACGTTGCCCCATTCTGCTCCAGGACTCCACAGGAAGGCTGGTGTGCGATGGAAGAGAGGAAGGCTGGCAATGGCGGCTGCGCTGCTCTGCCCCTTGTTGTCTTTCATCAGGTTGGGATTGAATCGCTTCGACACACCCACCACATGGCGGTAGTTATTACGGATACGAGCCAGTTCCTTGTAGTCACCCGATTTCATGGGCTTGTATTGTACAGATCCGTCCTTTATCAAGTAACTTTCGTGGGTCAGCAGATGCTTGCTCATTAGGTGAGCAACAATACGCTTCTCACAATCCACCATTTCGTCCTGTATTTTTGCAACGCCTTTATTCTCCAGTGTCTCACGTCCTTCAAGGCGTGTCAGATACCAAAGCACCTTGCCAATCTCAATACCCGACTTCTTCAAAAGGGGCTGTTCATTCAGTTTGTTCTTTAGGTTGTTGAAGAAGACACCATTATCGATACCCTCGCCATTGGCAACCACTGGCAGACAAACAACAGGATATGATTCTTCTTCCACATGATGAAAATCACGGAAGGTATAGTCATCATTCATTTCCCTACCGCAGCAAGCCACAGAAACCTGTCCGCTAATGACGGGGAAAACTTTCTTGTCGTACTGAATGTCATCTACCTTGTACACTCTGCGCGAACCATCAAGGAAGTATTTGAAGAGGGGTGGCCCTTGGCGGCACAGTTCGGCTCTTGCAGTCATATCACGCATCTTCGGGTCGTGAACGCTTTCGGCATACTCCTTCATGTTGATATAATGCTCTTCGTCAGGGTCGTACTCTATCGGCCCTGACGTGTCATCGTAGCAGTACTTGAACGATGCGAATCGTTTACCCTGCGTTTCGTCTGCTATATAGTCGAGTATCTTACCCATGTAGTTTATTTGCTTATCATTTGCAAAAATACATGAAAAAACTGAAATCACCGCAAAAGCATTTGTAATTTCAGCATTATTAATCCCCAATTGCCAAAAATGCTCTAATGACTGGCATGGGATTAACTATAAAAGTGGAGAGAAACCATTAGCAAATTTAATCACCAACTAATATGCAAATGATTTTTTTTCACATCGCCATGATTACAAAATTACAAATTACATGATTACATTAAGGTGGTATGAGCATGATTGGGGTCTGACTTGGCAGGACACGTTGTTATCATGAGGGGAATTAGATGTATATATATATTATATTTATATATTATTATAATATTATATATATATAAAAATAGGATTCCGCATATTCCCCCCACTCATGAAGTACCTAAATGTAATGTGTAATTTTGTAATCTTGTACTTTTTCGCTGTCTGTATCTCACAAGTTGTGATGAGGAGATACCTCAATCCTGCACGAAGCCGATTTTCCTCCGTGGTATCTGTCTCGGCTCCTTGGCTTGCAACTCCGCTAACGCCGTGCTGATGGCATCAAGTTGTGCGCGAGTTGATTCATTAATGTCGTTCTGATTGGCAAGAATGTCGTTCATCTCCTCCTTAATCAATTTGATTTCCTTCTCAATCTGCATAAAACGCTCTGAATTGTTGGAGATACTGACAATGCGGCGAAGCGCCACAAAGGCACGGATAATCTTGATGTTTATGTCTATTGCAACATCGGAATTGAGAATGCCGCTGAGCATAGCTACCCCTTGCTCGGTAAAGGCGTAAGGTGGTCGCCGTAATCCCATCTTGTCAGAATTGGAGGTCACAATTTGTGACTTCCAAGTTTGGAACTCAGACTTGGAAAGTTGGAACATGAAATCTTCGGGGAATCTCTTAATGTTTCGCTTTACAGCCTGATTTAAGACTTTAGTCTCAACATTGTACAGCGTTGCAATGTCCCTGTCAAGCATGACACGTTCACCCCTAATCTCATAAATCATGCTTTGGATTACTTGAATGTCGTTCATAATATTTGTTCTAAGGTTTCGAATGCAAAGATATAAATATTTTTACTTATTATTTAAAAACTGACATTAAAATTTCACAATCAAATATATTATCGTACCTTTTTATTTTTGCAACTTTGCAACTTTGCAACTTGCAACTTTAGTACCTTCTAATATTCGGACTGGGCATTTGCTGGGCAATTCATAAGTGATTAACAATGATAATATATATATAATTCTATTAATATATTATTATAATAATATATTAATAGAAAATTTGAACTCTCCAGGTTTCAGAAAATGTGAACCTATCCAAGTTGCAAAGTTGCAAAGTTGCAAAGTTGCATTTGATGACATTTACTAATGGTAAACATGGTGTTTACGACTTGCAAACATGGTATTTACAGAGCGTAAACATGGTGTTTGGGTTTTTTAACACGAACACCCTGTTTCGTTAACAGATTTTTACAGGTTAGCGAAGCCCCATTTTTGGTGGTTACGATTTATAGCGGTAAATTTGCATAGGAAATCAGAAGAAACGGGAGCCGAAAATAGTGCGCAGATTGGAGGCAAAGAATCGACTGATGGCCATACGTAGTTTTTTCATTATCAACCAATTATTAACAACACAAACACCAAACTATGCTGAAGTACAAACTTTATCAAGACACGCGCGAAGGCTCTAAGACCGAAGGCAAGTGGTTCGCCCGCGTAGCGGTGAGTGAAACCATCGACCTTGACGGCCTCGCCAAGCACATGGCAGCCCATCACTCACCGTATTCTGAAGGATTGATCACGGGAATCCTGAAAGACATGGTCGCTTGCATCCGTGAGCTGGCTCTCGACGGAAAAGCCGTGAAAATCCCCGACCTCGCCATCTTCTCCCTCGGTTTGCAGACCACGGCAGCCGATACCGCGAAGGAGTTCACCGCCGCCAAGAATGTGGTGGGCGTGAAGATGCGCAGCCGCGCCACGGGCGTGTTCACCCGCCAGCAGTTGAACCTCGATGCACACGTCAGGGAGCAGGACGACTACACCTCGCCCGATACCGACGACGATGGCGACGAAGGAGGCGAAGGCGGCGGCGAGTGAACCCGCTGAAAATGAAAGATGAAAGATTAAAAATGAAAAATGAAGGGGGCAGAAAGGGGCGCACTGCGTGCGGAAATTATCCAAAAATGGGAATCAAAATTGAATCAAAATAAACATTAAGCCCACTTGGTATTTTGTTCAGATTTTGTATTAATTATGTTCAATTTCTCGCCAAGGGCGATTGCCTAACCACAGGCGGAAACGCAGTTCCGCCCCTACAAGCCCACTATGAAATGAAAGTTTAAAAATGAAAAATAAAGTATTGGATAACATGAAAAAGGAGACTTGGAAATTTATCATCCAGCTGATTGTCGCCATCTTGACGGCGATAGCCACCACGCTTGGCGTGACCTCTTGTATGGGTTTATGACTCACTAAATAGAAAATGCCCACTTCTGATAAAGGTCAGAAGTGGGCATAAGAGATATCTTCAAACAGAAATCCTTACGGATTTATAGTTGCGGACCGGCTGCCACGAGAGCCTTGCCAGCCTCATTTCCCTCATATTTCTTGAAGTTCTTGATGAAGCGGGCAGCGAGATCCTTTGCCTTCTCATCCCATTCAGCACGGTTCTGATAAGTGTCGCGAGGATCGAGAATACCCCATGCTACACCGTCGAGTTCTGTTGGCACCTCGAAGTCGAAGTAAGGAATCTTCTTCGTGGGAGCCTTCAGGATGGCACCACCCAGAATGGCGTCGATGATACCGCGCGTGTCCTTGATGGAGATACGCTTGCCCGTGCCGTTCCAACCCGTATTGACGAGGTAAGCCTTGGCACCGCTCTTCTCCATGCGCTTCACCAGTTCCTCTGCATACTTGGTGGGATGCAACTCGAGGAATGCCTGGCCGAAGCAAGCAGAGAAAGTAGGAGTAGGTTCAGTAATGCCGCGCTCCGTACCAGCCAACTTGGCGGTGAAGCCAGAGAGGAAGTAATACTTGGTCTGCTCGGGTGTCAGGATGCTGACAGGAGGCAACACGCCGAATGCGTCGGCAGAGAGGAAGATGACGTTCTGTGCCTCGGGCCCTGCGCTCTTGCCGTTCACCTTCTGGGCAATCTTCTCAATGTGGTTGATGGGATAGCTCACGCGAGTGTTCTCTGTCACGCTCTTGTCGGCGAAGTCAATCTTGCCGTCCTCGTCAACGGTGACATTCTCCAAGAGTGCATCACGACGAATGGCGTTGTAGATGTCGGGCTCGCTGTCCTTATCGAGGTTGATGACCTTGGCATAGCAGCCACCCTCGAAGTTGAACACGCCCTCATCGTCCCATCCGTGCTCGTCGTCGCCAATGAGCAGACGCTTGGGGTCGGTTGACAAGG
>JAFRRN010000081.1 GCA_017428055.1 Prevotella sp. | reverse complement strand
TTCCACTTTCACGATGTCCTTCTTCAGCAATGCCGAGAGGATGGTTCTTGCGATTCGCTCGTCTTCCATTAGGTATTTGAAGACGATGTCATAAATGGGATTTGCTACAATCATAGTTCTATCTGTTTAATGTTAACACATGCAAAGATAGTAATAATAATTGATTCATCCAACACCAATTGCAATTTTGTAAGGATTGGGGCTATTCTGATTTCTTGGCTTGTTGTCTTTTCTCCCTGATCTCCTCGTAGGTATCTGCGCCGATGAGCCACTTACGGAAGTAAAGGACATAAGCGATAGACACGGCTAAAAGGATTAAGTCGGTATACAGTAACACTCCCGTGAAGTTGAATCCATCGATAAGGATTTTCACCAAAAGATATACCATCATGAACATTCCCAAGTCTGATAGGTGTCCATAATATAGGTGATAAAGGCTAAATGCCAGGACAAAGTAAGGCAACGTGCGGAGTATGAGAAGGTAGACGTATGAGTCGCCCAGTTCATGGATGTCGAAGAATGATGCGAGACACAACAATGCGACAGCGAGATAGAATAGGGCATTGAGACCAATGGTGGCAGCAAATGTCTTCTTAAGTGGGTATTTCAAGTCTGTCAAGCCCTTCATCAAGCAATATAGTAGGTAAACCTCTCCCAAGCCTTTGATGAAATGGCTCAATCCGAGGAGTGCCACCCTGTTGTATCCCATCATTGACGAGAAAAAGGGAGCGCAGAAGAAGAAGAGGACTTGCCCTATGATAAAGAGGTAGACTGCCACCTTGATAGACTTACTGCTTTGTGTCGTGATGACATAATCCACTTCTATGTCGTTCTTGTTGCTCTTCTTGATAATCTCTTCGTGGAACAGTTGTTTCATCGTATGTTTACCCGTTGCGTTCTTTAGGAAGCTGATGTCTTCCACTTTCTCGCTGCCTATGAGCCTTCCCCGTAGTACTAAGATATAATAAACTGCAACGGCGAGGCAGATGATGTCGGCAATGATGTTGGGGCCAATGACTTCCAAGGCGATTAAATACATGGTGTTGACGAGAACGAAGATGACCATTAAGTTGCCCGCCCTTGACAATTCCCCATAATAGCTTTGGCTAATCTTAAATCCCAGCACGGCGTATGGAATGGAGAATACAATGTATATGGGGATGTCGTATGGCAATTGCTCCCCTTTCACGGCTGAAGCTTGGAATGCCGCCAAGGCTACGTGTAAGCAGACAAGTCCTATCAATGTGGCAACAAAGTACGGGTGCAATGGCTTGCGCAGCACTTTCATCCCCGCCATTAAGCACCATAGCAGGAATGCCTCGCCGAGGAATGTCAACAGATGTGCCAAGGGAATGATTGCTGTGCGATTCACGTTGAGCGATTGGGTTATGTCTGGATGGACTATGAAGAACAGTGCTTGCCCGATGATAAACACAGCCACCGCCAAGTTCATAAGCTTGCTCTCGTATATCGTAATGAGGTGACCGATTTCAATGTCCTTGACACCGTGAAACTTGATTCGGTGCTTTTTTTCTTTTTCCATGATGGTGTTATCTTTATGTGTTATTTCTTATCGAATTTCAAAGTCAGTTTACCAACGAAGATGCCGTGTTTGCCGTTTTGGTCCACAGGTATTTGCTTGCCGTCTAAGTCAGTGATGTAGCGCAATGTCTCGAAATACGTATGCGAATGGCCGCCTAACACGAGGTCGATGCCACGTGTCTTGCAGAACACCGTGGGGTCGGGGTTAGGCTTGTCTTGCCATCCGAGGTGGGAGATGCAGATCACGATGTCGCATTTCTTCTCGTTCTTGAGCATCGCCGCCATTTCATTGGCTATGTTGGTAGGGTCAAGAAATTTCACGCCGGGGCAATTCTGGGTTGAGATCAATCCCTCCAATTCGGGGTCGAGGGCAAACACGCCAATCTTGATTCCCTTGCGCTTGATGATGGTATAGGGCTTGACGATGCCCTCAAGGACTGTTCCCGTGAAGTCGTAATTGGAGCAGAGGATGGGGAAGTTTGCCATCTTGAAGATTCGTGCCATGTTGTCGAGTCCGAAGTCGAACTCATGGTTGCCGATGGTGGAAGCATCGATGCCCATCTGGTTCATCAGCCCTACCTCCACGTCGCCCATATACATATTATAATATGGGGAGCCTTGTGAGAAGTCGCCGCTGTCGAAATAGAGCAAGTCGGGGTCTTTCGCCCGCTCCTCCTTGAGCATGGCGATGCGGCGCAAGAATCCCCCTCTGTCCGCCAGCATCGTGTCTGCGAGGTTCTCGCTCAGTGGCAAGATGCAGCTATGTGTATCGTTTGTGTGCAGGATGGTCAGTTCCTTTTTGCCTTTTGCTATCGTTTCTGATAGGCAAACAGCGCATATAGCACAAATAAACAGTATCTTTCTCATATCCAAACCTATTGTTTATTCCACAATGATAATCCTTCCCTCTTTGTTGGCATCTACCACCTTGCCCTGCTGTTCTTGCTCGCGGAAATAATCCATGATGATGAAGCGGACGTTGTTTTCCGTGGTTTGTGGCGACAAAACGTCCTTCCCGTCCTTGAAAGCCACCAACCCATCGTTGCCTTGGGCGAGGTAATCGAGGGTGGCTATGCGGTAAGAGGCATTCGGGTCGATGGCGTTCCCGTGTATGGTTGCCGTTTGCAGTTTCCCGTCCTTGGTGATTGCCAACTTGACGCTGTGGCTCACGCCCTCTCCGCCCCGTTTGGCAATCTGTTGGAACAACTCTAAAAGTTTCTCGCCAGTGAGTGTAAGGAAGCAGATTTTGTTCTCAAATGGTGCCACTTCCATCACGTCGCCATACGTCACCTTGCCCTTGGCAAAGGCAGCGCGGATGCCCCCGACATTGTAAACACCAAGGTCGGGAGTCTCATTATACGCTTTGCCACCCCATATGAGGATGTCTGACAACAGGTTGGAGAGCTCGCTCTCTGGCTTCCCTGCCGCCATGTATTTGGCTATCGACCCCACCACAGGACTCATGATGGAGTCTACCTTTGCCTTATAGGGCGACAGGAATGTGGCGGCATCGGCATCGGGTGTGGCATCATAACGGCTGTCCACCAGGATACGTGTGCGCTCAATGGCGGTCAACTGGTAATGTGTGCGGCACGACGAAACCTCCAATGCCATCGAGAAGGATGACAGGCAAAACATTGCTGTCCATAGGAAAGACGTGTATTGGTTCTTTGTCATTGCTCTAATGTATAGTAGTTTTTTGCAAAAATACAAAGAATCTGTGACATTATTGTGTTAAAAAAACAAATTATTATCTGTTATACAAGATTATTTGTTAAAAACTTTGTACCTTTGCACCGCTTTTCGGCGTAACCGCTGGCAGTGGAAGAGTCATTGGCCATGTTGCGCAGGAACGATAAACAATTTAATAATCAAACAAATGGATTTAATTAAAGTTGCTGAGGAAGCATTTGCAACCGGCAAACAGCATCCCCAATTCAAGGCGGGAGACACTGTGACTGTCGCTTACAAAATTATCGAGGGTAACAAGGAGCGCATCCAGCTCTATCGTGGCGTGGTCATCAAGATTTGCGGACATGGTGAGAAGAAACGCTTTACGGTACGTAAGATGTCGGGAACAGTGGGTGTGGAGCGTATCTTCCCCATTGAGTCGCCCAACATCGAGAGCATCGAGGTCAACAAGATCGGTAAGGTGCGCCGTGCCAAATTGTATTACTTGCGCAAGCTCACGGGTAAGAAAGCCCGTATTCCAGAGAAGCGCAACGCCCTTCCGGCAGCAAAGAATTAAAGTCTTTACCCTTGTGGTAATGGAAAAGAGAAAACCCGTGGCAAGCACTTTGCTTGTTACGGGTTCTTTCATGTTGGCGGTTTTCCTCTCTTTCCATCCGCGTCGTGCTTCGTGAATACCACATCTGCACTTGGTATATGCCCCATATATGTTATCTGTGGCATCATTCAAGACGAACTGTATGATTCGCAAAGGAAAAGGGCTGTAATGAAATGCCTCATTACAGCCCTTCTCTTCAGATATTGTTTGTTAGACTTATTCGTCCCAAACGCTCTTGGGAGCTACATCTTCCTCCTCTTCCTCGAAGAAGATTTCCTTGGAGAGCTGGCCGTCGCCAATCTCGTCGTGGACAGACATGCTTGCCATCAATGACTCTGTATCGATGTCCTGCACGGTAAGGGCAGGCTGGATATACATGTTCTTTTTCATTTCTATCTTGTTTTGATTCGTTAATACTCTTGATTACTTCACCACAACCTTCTTGCCATTCATGATGTACAAGCCCTTGACGGGATTTTCTACGCGGCGACCTTGCAGGTCAAATGCCTCGTTGCTGGCAACCTTATCCGTTGCCACGCCGCTGATGGCTGTAGCCTCCCCGCCGTTAAGAGCGTAGAATGTCTTGGCTTCGGCAGCGTCAGCCACTTGCAGATAAGCCTTGTGTGCGCCGTTGTTGAGTACGGTGCCGTCTTCATTCTGGAAGTAGAAACCTATAGTAGCGGGATCGCCACCCTTGACGGAGAGGACATAATACTTGTAGCCTTCCTCGTTGAGGGTCGTGGCCTCATCGGTACCCTTCAGTACGTTACTTTCGTCCTTGGTCTCTTCGGTTGCTGCATAGTTAAATGTGTAAGCACCCTGTGCGCCTTCCAGGACAACAGCCTCGTCAGCGGGGAGCAATTCACCCTCATTGTATGTCTTGCTCTCATTCAATGTGATGCCGTCTTCAGCCAATGTGTAGGTCTTGGCGGTTACTCCGGTGGGAATCTCATAGCTATACTTGCTGTCATAGAATGTAGCATAGCCAACAGATGAGATGTTTACATCTTGTACGGGAACATCGCCTTCACGCACGATGTAGATCCAGTCAATCACCTTTCCGTTAGAACCGGCTGCGGGGATGACGATGTCTGCCTCCTCGGTCAATACGAAATTAGCGGTGGTGGCATTCAGGTATCCAACGGTGGGTGCTTCAATGATGGTCTCCTCTCCTGCGTTGATATTGAAAGTCACACCACTATTACCCCAGACCTGTACACCAATCTTGTAAGCACCGGCGGGAAGAGTGGTGATGGTTACATCCTCTGGGAAGATGGCACCAAGTGCGTTTGAGCAACGAATGTCAGTATTGTTGCGGTCGTTGGCAGATGCGCCTTCGATGTTTTCTGCCTCTGAGAAGTAAACGACATTTTCGATAGCTGGATTATATTCTATAACAAGTTCCTCACCATCTTGCTCTGGGGTCATTGTGAATTTATACCATCCGTCACCCGTGGCATTCTTCAAAGAAGTGCGATAGAGTGTACCATCTTGGAGGATGTATTCCGGATAAGCGAATGTTACGCTCTCACCTTCTGACAGAGAACCCTCGGTGATTGTCGTGCCAAGGTTGGTGACAACGGAGTAGTTGTAAGTTGCAGGGATGTTTTGGATATAAATCCAGTCAATCACCTTGCCACTGGTACCAGCTGCGGGAATAACAATGTCGGTCTCTTCTGTCAAGGTAAACTCTTCGGAAGTATATGCATTCAGATAGCCGACAGTGGCAGCTTCCAAGATGGTTGTCTCACCAGCGTTGATGGTGAACGTTGCACCAGTGTTACCCCATACCTGTGCAGTGACTTTGTATGTACCAGCAGGAAGGGTAGTAATGGTGACATCTTCCTCAAAATATGCACCATAGGCATTGGAGCAACGGATGTTGGTATTAGCACTATTATTTGCCGTAGCCCCCTCGATATCCTCTGCCTCAGAGAAATAAACGATGTTGGCAACTGACTCGGCATAATTGATAGTCAGCTCCTCTCCATCTTGTGTGGGAGTGATCTTATAAAGATAGTAGCCATCTCCTGTTGCATTTCTTGTAGATGTCAAATAGAGAGTTCCATCAATTTCAATGTATTGGGGATAAGCAAAAATAGCACTTTCTCCTTCAACGACGGAACCTGTTGTAATGGTCGTGCCAAAGTTGTTGTTGACAGTATAGTTCCATGTCTCGGCTTGGCGAAGGGTGATTTCAAGGGTGTTTGTGCCTTCAACAAGATCCATGGACATAACGGAACCATCAACGGCAAAATACTTCACATCGTCAATCGTGATAGGACTTTCGGCGGAGATAGTTGCACCAACGGCCTCGGAGCCTTCCACAGACTTGATGACTTCGCCATTGTAGATGTAGTTTACAGTATAGTCAGCCGTAGCGACTGCGGCTTGCTCTGCCTGTGATACGGTGATTGCTGATAAGTAGTTGTTGAGAGTCCAGCTCACTGAACCACCACGAACAAAACCTGTCGATACCTTATTGAATGCTCCATCAAGCGTACCTGCAACGAGTGAAGTGTAGTCTGTTCCGTCCCAAGTGAAAGATTCCACTTTCTTCAGCTGTGTGTCAAATACAATTTCAATATGCTTGGTGAATGTATTGTTACGATAATAACCAAGTGCAGTTGCATTCCATGTACTACCGGCATCGGTACTTACCTGCATGTTGTAGGTAGAATTGACGGCGATACGTACTTTGTCACCGAATTGAATCCAGTTCCAGTTACCAGTACGGCCAGTTGCTGTGGCGTATGTCCAGTCAACTTCATACTTCACTTTTGCATTCTCTTTGATGTCGAAAGTCTTGTTCACATAAGTTGCTGTCAGATTGGCATTGGCACCAATGCCATAGTCTGCATTGATTTCCACTGCGGAAGAGGCATTCCAGTCAGTGAGGTCATCAGTGATCCATCCCGCCAATGCGCGAGTGTACACCGTCTCATAGGCATCTTGTGCCCAAGCATTCACGCTTCCCACTGCCAAAAGCATAATGGCAGCGAGCAAAGAGTAAATCTTTCTCATTGTGTGTAATTGTTTTGAATGATTATTAATAATGTTTGTAATAGATATACAATGTTGTAATTACGTTGCAAAAATAACAAAAATTAACCGTCTGTATACATTATTGATGGTTAAAAGATGCTAACTGCATGATTAATTTGTACTTTCCTCATAGTTTTCCGATGCGTCAGCCTCGCCATGCAGAGCCTTTTGGAAGCTGTCCCAGTCTTGGAATCCCACGAAGAGTGAGAGCTTGTCGAGTGTCTCCTTCTTGGGTTTCTCGATGCCGTGGAGGTAACTGATGACCTTTTTCAATGCGAGGGGCTTGGCGGGTTTCCAACTCATTTCCTTCTCTATCGCCTCGCGGAGTTTGCGTAATTCCCAATGTTTTCTTTCCATTTGATTGTTTGGGGGCTGGGTATTCTGGATATTCTGGATAATCCGGGCATTCCGTTTTTATTACTTGACGAGTAGTTTCTTGCCTTGGGTGATGTAGACTCCTTGAATTAGACGCTCTGCACGCATCCCATTCAAGTCATAATACTCGTTGGTAGCCTGTGTTTGGAGGGTGTTGATGCCATCGATTATGTCGCGCTGCACATCCTCCACGAAGTCGATGAGGTAGATGTCTGCCGTGCCGTCGGTTGCGGCAGATGTCAGTCCGAAGATGGTTTGTCCCGCGCAGACACTTGTCCGCTCGTCGGTGAAGTTGTCATCGAGGCCACTCTTGGTGATGTCCCATGCTATGACTTGGAATGTCTGTTCGTTTTCCTTGACGTTTTTCACCACGTCAGGAGCCACCTGTGTTCCCTTGTTGGTGCCATTGAGCCACCATAGGTAGGATGCGCCCGAGGTTGTCTTGAGGTTGGTGCCTTTCACCACGAGGTACTTTTGCTTGTTGCTCACGGTGTATTGCTTGTTTTGGTAGTTGAGCATCAGGCAGATGTTGTTGTTTCCCGTCTGCCTCACATGTATGATGTTTTTCTCCGTGTCATACGTAATCCTGTTCGCAGCGACGCGCCCCGCGTCGCCCGTTCCCCATTCGCTTGCCACGAATTGGTAGGGATGGTTGTCATAGCCTCTCATCAGTCGGAGATAGTAGAGGCCTGGGCAAAGCGTAGTGGATGACGCTTGTAACTTGACGACAAATTGTCGCTTGGCGTTTCCGTTGGCATCGACTGCCAATGCTGCTGGTATGGGATATTCCACGTTGTAAAACCCGTTGCCCTCCGCCGTGGCATACGATGAGGGGATGGTGATGTCTGCTATTGGCGTGTTGTCAACAAATAGTGTAGCCTTGCGTCCTTTGTCGGCGGTTGTGAATCGGCACAGGATGCTCAAGCTATCCTTCACGCCCACAATATTATACAAGGTGTATTGGATAAACCCATTCCTTTGTGCGTCGCGGTAGCTCTCGGAATTGTAACTACCCGTTGTCGAGGTGCTGCTGTAACTATATTCATGCCCCGCCTCGCTCTGCTGCTCGCCTGGTGCCACGAAGTCTATCGTGCGTTTGAGCAACGCCTCATTGGTGGCCTCGCTTTGTGCCATGTCGCTGTTGGCGTATTTCTCTGCCGTCTGCTGATACCAATAGCACATATAGCGGGCATGGTGAATGTCGTAGAATGGGCGCAGTTCCAACTGTTTCCACGTATATGATGCGACATCGGGCCGGCTGGCATCAATGGTGAACTTCAGTTGGCTGAGGTCTTTCGCGCTAATCCTGTCGAGAACTTGGTTGCGGTTGCCAATCAACAATGGAGCCTTGGTGAGGCTCATGGTTGTCGCCCTGCTCCCCGGGGCATGGTCCATGCGTCCCTCCCCGCCATATACGTTTTGTAGTTGCTCGTATGGCAATCCCGTTTCGGAGGCCTCATTAGTCGATACCGCCGTGGTTTGTGCGCCAAGGAGGATTGGTCCCATCTTGAAGGCGATATAGTCCGTATAGTTGGGGCATTCCTCGTACCTCAATTCCATGGGTAGGTAGACGCGGACGACATCGCCCACTTCCCATGAGCGGGTGATGGTTGCGTACGATGCTTTGCCTTTCTTTACGTCGATGGCGACATCCTTGCCATTCACCGAGACCTTGTATTCCTGTCCCGCCCATGCCGGGTGGCGGATGGCCAATGTATATGTCCCTGCCTTCGTCAACGTTAGGTTTGTGGTCGCCGTATAGGTGGTTGGCAAGTCTGTGGCGTTTGTCTCGATGTATGGGAATGCTGTCTCCTGTCGGATGCCGAATGTCTCGTTGTCCAAGATGCTTGGCGTGAAGAGGTTGACATATAGGATGTCGTTCCCCTCGTGCGTATAGATGAAATGCCCGTATTTGGAGTGGTTTTCCATTCCCGTACCCACGCAGCACCACATGCCTTGGTTTACCTGTGAGTAGATGCGATAGCCCTGTGGGCGCAAGGTTGTGAAATAGACATAGCCGCCCGTAGCGGGGTCTTGCGTGGAGAGGATGTGGTTCCACATTGTATTCTCATAGAAATCGGCATACTTGGCATCGTGGGTGCGGTCGCTCATCATTTCCGATAGTTTGAGCATGTTGTTGGAATTGCAACTCTCCGGCCCGTCCAATTGGTCGATGTATCGGTTGCCATTGTCTTTTGATAGGAAATGCTCATTCACGCTGTTGCCACCGATGCACACGGTGCGGTTGTTGGCAACGTCGCTCCAGAAGTTCGTGGCGGCATTGCGATAGGTCGTTGCCGTGGCATCGTTCTCATAGATACGCTCAAAGCCGATGTATTTCGGCACCTGCGTATTGGCATGTCTGCCGTCGAGGAACGTGGTGTTGAGTGTCTGCATCCCATTGAGCATCGTCTTATGGCTATATTTCTTTGCGGCGGTGAGATACTTGCGGTCGCCAAAGAGTTGGTAGGCATCGAGGAGGCTCTCATTCATACCGCCATGCTCCCAGTTCAACAAGGCTTCCATATCGGTGTCAGACAGCTTGGAAACCACGTTCACGCTCCAGTCTGCCAACTTGCGGAACAGTTCCTTGGCGGTGGCACTCTCCCCATAGAGATACGCATCACGGAGTCCTGCCAACACCTTGTGCTGGCAATAGAACGGCACCCACCCCCCTCTGCTATTGAATGCGGATAGGTCTCCTCGGTAAAGGGCTTTCCAGACATCGTTGATGGGTTGCCCTCCAATAAACCCATACATCCCGTCGGTATGGGAGTCAAAGGCATCCTGGCAGTCTTTCAAGATGCCAACCATATAGTCCAGCCTCGTCTTCATGAGTGACTTGACATGCTCGTCGGGGGTTGCGGCATACGCCAAAGCCAATGCCGAGAGATAATGACCGCCCACATGGCCGCTGAGGTCGAAACTGGAATCTCCCCAGTTGGTGAATATAGGGTGCTTTTGAGTCCATCCGTTATAGGTTCCCGTTGTCAATCCTGCCTGTCGGATGAATGGCGTGAGCAGCCGGTCTGCGTCATATTGCAACAACAATTCGTTGTTTCTTTCCAATGCCGTCTTGAAAGGGCTGTCGAGCAGGGTCACTTCCTTCAAGTCAAAATGATTGGGGTATAACTCACTTTGTGCATACGTGGATGTTGTGAAAGTGATGGCAGCCATCATGGCTATGCCCGTGTAGAAATACTTTCTTGTTCTCATAGAAATGATTATTGTTCTTGATGTCTTGTTGATTTCAAGTCCTTGTAACGGTTGATTCCATCACGTAGGAATGAGATATATTCTTGGATGTCCTCGTCATACGAGCGGCTTCCCGCCAAGGGATGTCCGTCGTTGTCGAGAAGGACATAGAAGGGCTGCGCGTTGGCACCGAACTTGGTGCGTTGTAGGTATGACCATTTTTTGCCGATGGTACGCAATGTGTGTGTCTGCCCGTTCTCGATCACTTCGATGGGTTGCGCCAATGGTGCCTTGTCGTCTACATAAAGGGAAATCAGCACATATTGATTATTTAATATATCGGCGACTTGCGCATCTGACCAGACGGCGGCTTCCATCTTACGGCAGTTCACGCAACCGAATCCCGTGAAGTCAATCATGACGGGCTTGCCTTCGGCACGGGCGACAGCCATGCCTTGCTCGTAGTCCAAGAACCGCGCCTCGGTCGTCGTCTTCTGCAAGTTGAAGTCCTGCGTGTTCATCGGAGGCGCAAAGGCGGAGATGGCTTTCAATGGCGCACCCCACAGACCGGGTATCATATAGACGGCAAAGGCCAATGACAGGAGGGCGAGGAAGAATTGCGGCACGTTGGTGCGATGCCCCTCGTCATCGTGTGGGAACTTCAACCAACCCAGCAAATAGGCTCCCAATAACCCAAAGATGACAATCCATAAGGACAGGAACACCTCGCGGTCGAGGATGTGCCAGTGGTTTGCGAGGTCGGCGACGGAGAGAAACTTCAAGGCGAAAGCCAACTCAATGAATCCCAAAGTCACCTTGATGACATTCATCCATCCGCCTGACTTCGGCGCGGCCTTGAGCCATGAAGGGAACAGGGCGAACAGGGTGAACGGGATGGCGAGGGCAATGGCGAAGCCCAACATGCCGATGGTGGGCGCGATGATGCTCCCTTGGGTAGACACGGCGACGAGCAAGAACCCGATGATGGGACCCGTGCAGGAGAATGACACCAACGCCAAGGTGAACGCCATGAGGAAGATAGAGATTGAAGATTGAAGATTGAAGAAGGAAGATTCTTTTGGTTGTGAATTGTCGGTTTCACTCAATTCTTTTTTCTTTTTTCTCAATTCCTCATTGATTTTGTCCACCTTTTTGTCTACCTTGTTAGACCATGATGATGGTAAAGTGATTTCAAAAGCACCAAAGAAAGAGGCGGCAAACACCACCAACAACAGGCAGAAGAAGATGTTGAACCAAGCGTTGGTGGCAAGGGCATTCAAGGCACTCGCACCGAAGAGGAGCGTCACCACCAACCCCAACATCACATAGATGACGACAATGCTCAGCCCATAGAGGATGGCCTCGCGGATGGCTTTCCCCCGGTCTTTGTTCCTTTTGAGGAAGAAGGAGACGGTCATGGGGATGATGGGCCATACGCATGGGGTGAACAAGGCGAGGAAACCGCCCAAGAGACCTTCCAAGAGAATCATCCACCATGACAGCCCTTGGTGGCTTGTGCCCTTTCCGTTGAGGGCGGCAAGCTCGTCGATGACGGGCTGCCAGAGGTCGCCCTGTGCCAGGGAGTCGGTGTGGGTGGCGGAGTCTGTTTGTTGCGGCAATGCC
>JAFRRN010000080.1 GCA_017428055.1 Prevotella sp. | reverse complement strand
TTGTAAACCGTATACTTACATTTTGATAACAGACCGCAAAGGTAGCAAAATAAATGTACACGTAACTCAAAATGCTCAAAAGCCTACTATTTATTGATGTTTTAGAGAATTGTTAACAGATTTAAGTGGACACTAGTGTAGCCACATATAAAGTGGTTAACGTGAACTCGCAAATGTTTGAGGACTTGATACACCAACTGCTAATGCCAGTTCAATTCCAATTGTTGGTATATGATGATGATGGTTTTGTACACCAGCCGCAAGAATGGTTTATCGTACCACTACCAGTAGTAGATGTAATAATCAAGAAAATCATGGATGGTACGATAGTTGGCTATACATACAATCCACAAATGGAATGTCTGGAAAAACGTATTGTGAAAACAAAATCGACTTTCGACACATCTGGTATGAAGGTGTTGACACTCAATATCAAGAAAGTATATTTTGATGAGATTATGAGAGGAGAAAAGACGATAGAATATCGAGAGCTAAAGCAGAGTACGCTTAACAAATATACCTATATAGATGAGTCAGACGGGAAACGCTACCTACGCCGTTACGATGCCTTGCACCTTTTTGTAGGCTATCATAAAGATGGGGAGAGCGCACTAATACAGGTCGTTGATACCACTTATGCCGACGGCAACGTAGAGTATCATTTGGGTATAGTTTTGGAACACATTACCCCTATGACTTAAAGGTATAATGAATTATTCTCAGAATTGGTGCATCTTCTTATTACAACGCAACAAGGGTCGTACCGATGATTGGCACGACCTTTTTAAATCGACCGCCTCGTTTATGAACTCTACGGTTTGACGGAGGATGAAATCGGAATCGTTGAAGGAACGCAGAAGAATAATGAGATAAAGGACAACACAACAAGGGTCGTGCCGATGATTGATACGACCCTTTTCTACATTCCTTCTAACTATATACTTATTTAATAATGAGTCCACTTGTAAAAGTGGAACGAAATTTTGAATTAACTTATTTTAGCATCAATCTGTAAGTAATGTATGGTTGGACACCTCAAATTACACTTTAAAAAGTCAAGGGAGTCACTAAAAGTAAGTTATTCTCTGTGCTTTTTAAAAGCATCAAGTTTCAAACTGAAAGTAGTCGGGACTTTTTCAAGTGGACTCATGATATGAATACCACCTTTTATCCCACCATCAAAGTATTAATGCCTACTTTCCGCCTTTCTGACTTTCCTACTTTTCCATTGTATTATGTTGCAATGGCGGGACTCGCCTTCGGAGAAAGTTATTAACGAGAATTTTTGTAAAAAGGGATTATCAAAGATTACCAAAGAACTCTTTGCCTTGCACTCTTTGACAAGATTTCGGTAGTTTTATTTGGAAGTTTGAAAGAAAATACTTAACTTCGCACCGAAAACACATCAGATTATGATTAAGGTGTACGAAACAAAAGAAGAGAAGAAGGCTGCTTTCATGCGTTCTGTTGGTCTCCGTAAGGTTTGGGAAGACCTCACTTCTGGCAAGATGTCGTTTGATGAATTTAAGCGACAAGGGTACAACACGGTCAACATCACCAAGTAATGAATTTGGTTTTTTCACTCTCGGAACTAAATAAGAAATCACCATACGTGCTGGAGTCAACAGGCATGTACTCTTTTACATTCGTTACTGAACAAAGAAAGAAATATGAAATTGGATTCATCCAAGACTTAATGATATCTGACGAAGGCGTGTACCAATTTTTCATTACAACAGAAGACCAATTCAAGACGGTTCTTGACAGGAAAATCCAGCAGACGGTGTTAGTTGTAATAGAAGAGTTCTTCAAGAACAAGGGAGTTGTCTTGGATTATATCTGTGCGATTGAAGACCATCGTCAGGCTTCAAGAGACAGAATGTTTCAACAATGGTATGCTAATTCGTCAGAGAAAGAACACTATTACATGAGAAACATAAGTGTGAAGATTGACGAAACAGAATACTTTTCTTCAGTCATTATGAGAAATGACAATCCTCGCTTTGAGGCAATGACTGAGGCCATTGACCGTTTCATCCAAGATTTCCAAGATAAACTAAAATAAACTTGTTCATGAGTGCCATAACGAAAAATGTTGTATTATGGCAACAACAAATTTTTCCCTAAGAAGTCGGAGTTGCGTTTTATTGATTACAAAACGAGGGATTATGAGTCAAAATAATAAGAGTCTTATAAAAAATAATGTGGAGAAATGAGAAAAATAGCATTCATCTTACTATATTTCGCTTGTAGTTTAGGAATCCAAGCACAAGCGACAGATGCGCAGACACATCGCCAGTATTTGAGTGGTACGGGATGTGACGACATGGTGGAATGGGACTTCTTTTGCACTGACGGGAGGAATGCGGGCAAATGGACGAAAATCGGCGTTCCCTCCTGCTGGGAGTTGCAGGGCTTTGGCACGTACCAATACGGCAACCGCTTCTATGGCAAGGCCAACCCCGAGGGGATTGCCAACGAGAAGGGATTGTACAAATATGAGTTCACCTTGCCCAAGGAATGGGAAGGAAGGCATATACTCTTGGTGTTCGAGGCGGCCATGACAGACCTCAAGGCGACCATCAACGGGCGGAAGGCTGGCAATGGCTTGCACCAAGGGGGATTCACGAGATACACCATCGACGTGTCGGACCGTGTCTTCATGGGCGCAAAGAAGAACCGATTGGAGGTGGAAGTGGCGAAAGAGAGTGCCAACTCACAGGTGAACATGGCAGAGCGACGCGCCGACTATTGGAATTTCGGTGGTATTTGGCGACCCGTCTATATCATTTCCAAACCCATTGAAAACATCCAACGTGTCGCCATCGACGCGAAGATGGACGGACAATTCCTGGCTGATGTTTATCTCAACCGTGCCAAACCGGGCAGTTCTGTGAGCGTTGATATTATCGACGCACAAGGAAAGAAGTTCGCAACCAGCCATCCCTTTGCTATCTCCAGCGACTATACGAAGGTGGATTTCACCGTCAAGAATCCCCAATTATGGAATGCAGAACAGCCCCATCTCTATACGGCAGTATTCACCTTGAAAGACGCACAAGGAAAGACGCTGCATGTGGAACGAGAGAAATTCGGCTTCCGAACCATCGAATACCGCCACAGCTATGAGGGAGGGACAGACGATGGCGTGTTCATCAATGGTCAGAAGGTGATATTCAAGGGTGTAAACCGCCACTCCTTCCGACCCGAGAGTGGCCGCACCTTGTCGAAGGAAAAGAACATCGAGGACGTGAAGCTCATCAAGAGCATGAACATGAATGCCGTGAGGCTCTCACACTACCCTGCCGACCCTGAGTTCTTAGATGCTTGCGACTCCCTGGGGTTGTACGTGGAATGTGAGTTGCCGGGGTGGCACTGGGCGCACGAGACGATCGTTGGCAGCCAATTGGTGGAGGAAATGGTAACTCGCGATGTGAATCATCCTTCTATCATCTTCTGGAGCAATGGCAATGAGGGGGGATTCAATTATGAATTGGAACCCGTCTTCACGAGGCTCGACCCACAGAAGCGCGTGGTGCTTTACCCTTGGGCAAACCGCAATGGCTTTGAGACCAAGCACTATCGTTCATGGGGCGAGACGGCAGAGTATATGCGCCAAAAGGAAATCTTCATGCCTACGGAGTTCCTTCATGGACTCTATGATGGCGGCCATGGCGCGGGACTGAAGGACTATTGGGAGTTGATGATGTCTAATCCACGATGTGCCGGCGGTTTCCTTTGGGACTTGATGGACCAAGCCGTGGTGCGTACCGACCAAAACGGGATTCTCGATTGCGTGGGGAACTTCGGTGCTGACGGTATCGTAGGACCGCATGGAGAGAAGGAAGGGAGCTATTATACCATCAAGGAAATATGGAGTCCCGTGCAGTTGCGCTATGGTGTGCCGCCCAATGCCAACGAGGGCGAGCGTGCCATTGAGGTACGCAACGCATACGCTTTCACCAACTTGAGCGATTGTAAGTTCACGGGAAAAATCCTGAACATGCCGAAATACGGCGAGACGAAGGTTAGCACGGCGAGTGAGATGAAGATTCCTTCCCCGAAAGTGGGACCAGGTGGAACGTCATGGATTGCGGATGGCAAGGCACAAGGCGATGCGTTGAGCGTCACCGCCACCGACCCCCATGGCGAGGAAATCTTCACTTGGACATTCCCGACCATCAAGGAAAAACCCGCCACATCCAAAGACGACTGGCAGCGAACAGGATCTGTGACATCTGAGACTGACGACGAGCTGACCATTACCGCAGGGCAATCCATCTATCTCTTCTCGAAGAAAAACGGTCGTCTGTTACAAGTCAAGACCGCCAACCATAGCTATTCCCTGACGAATGGACCGCGCTTCGTTGCCGTCAAACGTAGTGACCGCTCGCAAGACGGATTCTACAACCACGACGACAAAGAGGCATTCAAGAAGAAGACCCAATATACCGAATATGAAGACCAAGGCACATTTGCTGGTTTCACATTTTCATCGGGCATCCTTACCGCCCGATACAACCACGGATCGATATTGAATGTCAGTTGGACTTTCCGTGACAATGGCAGCGTGGATCTCGCCGTCAACACCGACTTCAATGGTGTCGTGGATCTCATGGGCATTGCCTTCGACTATCCCGAAGACAAGGTGAAGTCAAAACATTGGGTAGGCCGTGGTCCTTACCGTGTCTGGCAAAACCGCTTGGAAGGACCTCAATACGGTTATTGGCAGACCCGCTATAACGACCCAGTGCCAGGGGAAACGTGGGAATATCCTGAGTTCAAGGGCTATTTTGCCGATGTGAACTGGTTGCAACTCGAAACCACCGAGGGACGCATTGGCATTGAGCCACGCGACATCTGGGAGAATCCCGAGGCCAACGGCTATGATACCGACATCGACTGGATGTATCTTGAGAAGGAAGAACTGTTTGGCAAAGACTTACGCTATCGCCATCCTTTTGTCGGCGTTTATACCCCACGCGACGGTCGTGACCACATTCTCTATGACCTACCACAAACGGGACTCTCATTATTGAAAGTCATCCCCGCCGTGCGCAACAAGGTGAACACAACGGATCTCAATGGTCCCTCGGCACAACCCTATTGGGCGCAAGGCTGTGACATATACCAAGCAAGACTCAGATTTGAATGAAACGATTGGTTTGTTTTTGTTTAGTGAGTATTTGTTTAGTGTTTAGCGTGGGTTGTATTCATGCCCAAACACTCAGCACTCAACACTCAGCACTCAACAAGCCTTGGACGTTTTGGTATTGGATGTACGGAGCCGTGAGCAAGGAGGGCATCCGTGCCGATCTACAATCAATGAAAGACGTGGGGCTTGGTGGATGCTACCTCATGCCCATCCGTGGGGTTGATGAGAAACCTGAATACCAAGGGGAAGCCCAACAACTGACACCCCGTTTCTGGGAAATGGTGGATTGTGCCATGCAACAAGCAGACTCTCTCGGTTTGGAGATGGGCATCCACATCTGCGACGGGTTCGCCTTGGCGGGCGGGCCATGGATTTCGCCCGATGAGTCGATGCAGAAAGTGGTGTGGACAGACACCCTCATCCAAGTCACGAAAAAGAATCAAGCCATACCCCTGCCTCAGCCCGCCAAAGGCTATCAAGGATATTATGAGGACATCGCCAGTTTTGCCATACGCGCCGAGATGCCCCTTCCCCTACCCCATGAATCAGGCAGCATTGTGCGGAACGAATCGGGAGTGTTCCGTTCCAAGGAGGCGGGATTTATCCAATTTGATTTCGACGAGCCGCAGACGGTACGAAGCATGGAAATCATTCCCAATGGCAATAATCTACAATCGCAACGTCTTTTGGTGCAAGCCAGCGATGACGGCGAGACATTCCATGACGTGCGACAACTCACCCCACCCCGTCAAGGATGGCAGAACACCGATGCCAACTATACCTATTCCCTGCCCGAAACCACCGCCAAATATTTCCGTTTCTGCTGGACACCCGAAGGGACGAAACCAGGGAGCGAGGACTTGGATGCCGCCAAATGGAGTCCTGTCTTAAAGACAAAAGACATCATCCTTTCCGCAGACCCCTACATCGACCAATATGAAGCCAAGAATGGGAGCGTGTGGCGAATAGCAAATGAAGAATATAAAATGAAGAATGAAATATTGAAAGAAAGCGGGATAAGTGATATATGCTATCCATCAATCATCAATCTTCAAAAAATAACTTCCAACTCTTCATTCTTCGTTCTTCATTCTACATTACCACCTCTCTCCGTCGGCACATGGCGCATCATCCGCTTCGGACACACCGCCACGGGACATACCAATGCCACAGGGGGCGGAGGCAAGGGGCTGGAATGCGACAAATTTTCCGTGGGTGTCGTGAACAAGCAGATAGACCATTGGTTTGGCGAGTTCATGAAACGTCCACATGCCGATGTAATAAGATACATGCACGTGGACTCATGGGAATGTGGGAGCCAGAATTGGAGTAAGAACTTCGCTGAGGAATTCAAACAACGACGTGGTTACGACCTCCTACCCTACATACCCGTTTATGCGGGTATTCCAATGGAGAACGATGAACAAGTATTGCGCGATATTCGCATGACCATCAATGAATTGACCAACGAAATTTTCTTTGCCACGGTCAAGAAACGCGCTGAGGGATATGGTGTTCAACTCAGTTCGGAGAGCGTCGCACCAACGATGGTTTCCGATGGTATTGAGCATTATAAATATGTTGATATTCCCATGGGTGAATTTTGGTTGAACTCTCCCACACACGACAAGCCCAATGACATGATGGACGCGATTAGTGGGGCGCACATCTATGGCAAGAATATCGTTCAAGCCGAGGGATTCACGGAAGTGCGAGGCGTGTGGGATAAAACACCAGCAATGATTAAGCCATTGCTCGACCGCAATTTCGCCCTTGGAATGAATCGTCTATTCTTCCACGTCTTTACACATAATCCTTGGATAGACCGAAAACCGGGCATGACGCTCGACGGCATCGGCCTCTTTTTTCAACGCAACCAGACATGGTTCCCCGAGGCAAAAGGCTTCGTGGACTATATTACCCGTTGCCAACGGCTGTTGCAAGAGGGCAATCCCGTGGTGGACATCGCCGTCTACACAGGCGAGGAGATGCCGAGCCGTGCCTACACACCCGACCGCCTTGTGCCAATGTTGCCGGGGTTATTCGGCGAGGAACGTGTAAAGAACGAACAAAAACGCCTCGCCAACGTGGGCGTTCCGATGGAAGAAAGTCCCGTCGGCGTGAACCATTCCGCCAACATACTCGACCTCAAGGACTGGACGAACCCTCTCCACGGCTATCAATATGACTCAATGAACAAGGACGCATTGCTCTCAAAACCTTTCCATTATCGGGCGTTGGTAATCCCTCAAGGGTGTATCGTTTCAGATGAGGCACGTGCAAAAATCAACCAATTGCGCCAACAAGGAGTATTTATTATCGACACGCCCTATACCCAATCAACCCTTCCAAACATCTCACCCGATGTCACCCTGCCCGAAGGCATCGCCTATACCCACCGCCAAGGCGAAGACAGGGAAATCTATTTCCTTTCCAACCAGCAAGACAAGGAATGCCATTTCACCGCCACATTCCGCATTGACGGACAAACGCCCATCATATACGATCCCGTAACCAACGAGACTTTCGAACCCGAATACCAAGATTCCACGGGCAACAACATCCATCTCTCACTTTCACCCTATCAGTCCGTTTTCGTATTCTATACTAAAACCACCTGTTTGCGATACGGAAACCAATCGTTTGCGATACGGAAACCACCTGTTTGCGATACGGAAACAATCGACAAAGCATGGGATGTTTCTTTCGTTGAGAATGGGATAACGCTCACAAGCCAACAACTCTTTGACTGGAGCCAGCATCCAGATGACAAGATTCGCTATTTCAGCGGACACGCACGGTATACAACCACCTTCCAATATAAGAACAAACACAAGGGAAGAGTGTGGATTGACATGCCCAACGTAAAAGACATTGCCCACGTTTGGGTGAACGGTGTGGACTGCGGAACGGCATGGACAGCCCCTTACGAGGTAGACATCACGAAAGCATTGAGACGCGGTAAGAACACGTTGGAGATAGAAGTGGTTAACACCTGGCACAATGCCCTGCGTGGTGCCGACCAAGGTAAAACCCCGTATGAGGGCATCTGGACCAATGCCAAATATCGCGCGAAAGGCTATGAACTATTGCCAGCGGGATTGTTAAGTCCTATTACATTGAAGATTGAAAATTGAAAAAATGACAGTTATGAGACGAGGTATATTTATTCTAATTGTTTATCTGTTATCGATTGTTACATCGATAGCTAAAGTACAGCTTCCCGCTTTCTTCAGCGACAACATGGTGTTGCAACAGGAGACAGAGTGTTACCTATGGGGCTGGACGGAACCAGGTAAAAAGGTCCAAGTGAGTACATCGTGGGATGAAAAGTCTCGCTTCGTGACGGCTCGTAAAGACGGACATTTTGGTGTGATGGTGCCAACTCCGAAGGCTGGTGGTCCCTATTCTATTGTGTTCAGGGATGGCGAATCCGTGATATTGAACAACGTGATGATTGGCGAAGTGTGGATATGCTCAGGCCAATCGAATATGGAAATGCCGATGAAGGGATATAAAGCACAACCTGTAGAGGGGGCTATGGAGGAGTTACTTTCTTGTGAGGATGATGGATTTCGATTGTTCTATGCCAAGCGATTAGCATCATTGGAACCGCAACAAGACCTCGTTGGCTCATGGCAAGAAGCGAATGCCGCCAACGTTCGTGAGTTCTCTGCAACGGCTTATTACTTTGGCAAGGCTCTGCGGAAGGCACTTGGTGTTCCTGTTGGCTTGATATGCACGGCCTTCGGTGGTTCGGCTTGCGAGGCATGGATGAAATCCGATTGGCTGAAAGCCTTTCCCAAGGTACAACAAACCATCACGGAAGAAGACGTGAAAAAACTCCAACAGCGTTGCCCTACAGCCCTTTATAACGGACAACTGAGACCACTTATCTATGAAGGTCTTCATTATGGCATTCGCGGTGCCATCTGGTATCAAGGCGAGGATAACATTCCACGATACGATTATTATGCCCCGCTCCTTGCCCGCATGATTCAAGGTTGGCGCGAGGAATGGAAGCAAGGAGACTTTCCTTTCTATTATTGCCAAATTGCTCCCTACGATTATAGCCTAATCGGTTGGGGACAATACAATAGTGCCTTGTTGCGTGAACAACAAGCCCAAGTTGAAAAGATGGTTGACAATTGTAGAATGGCAGTACTCATGGATGTTGGTTTGGAATATGGCATTCATCCTCGAAAGAAACGGGAGGCGGGGGAACGGCTCGCCCTCTTAGCACTTGCCAACACCTATCAAGTAAAAGGATTGCCCGACTTCGCCACCTATAGCAATGTGGAGTTTCAAGGCGATACTGCCGTCATTGCCTTCGACCGAAGCAAGGAATGGGTATATTTCGAGCATGGTCCACATAGCGACAATTTCGAGATAGCGGGCGAAGACCGTGTGTTTCATTCTGCCGAGGCGTGGATTTCCCGTAATCGTGTTTACGTGAAGAGCGAGATGGTCAGCAAACCCGTTGCCGTGCGCTACGCTTTCAAGGATTGGGTTGTGGGTGACTTGATGCACGACGGCCTACCCGTCAGCTCATTTAGAACCGATAATTGGTGATAGAAGATGATGAAAGCCTCGTTGTTATCCACCCTCCTATTGCTCTCCACCTGTCACATAGAGGCGGCAGACAACGTTCCCAAGGACTACGTTTGGACAACTCAAAGCAAGAACTCCAGCGAGTCAATGCCTTGTGGTGGTCATGACATCGGCATGAACGTGTGGGTGGAAGATGGCGACATCATGTTTTATGTGTCACAAAGTGGTTGGTTTGACGAGAATAACACTCTCTTGAAAGCCGGGCGATGGCGATTACATTTTGACGGAAAGCCCTTTGATGGACAAGACTTTGAGCAACGACTTCGTCTTGACGAGGGTGCTATATATATCCACGGTGGCGAAATGAATGTACGTATTTGGGTTGATGTCTTCTATCCTATCGTGTTTATCGAGTTGGATTCTAAACATGTAGTCCCAACTACCATCAGCTATGAAAGTTGGAGATATAAGGATAGACCCGTGACGAAGGCTGAATGCCAACAATGTTCATACAAATGGATATTGCCAACGGATTGCACTACTTATGCCGATAGCATCAAAGCAGAAAATGGTCAATTGTTATTCTCGCACAAGAACAGAGCGCAAACCATTTTCGATTTTACCTTCAACAGAGAACATCTTGATGACATCAAGACTACGTTATACAATCCCATCGGAGGTAGAGAAATGAATGGAAAAATGACGATGCCTGGTTTTAAATATATCGGAACAAACAAGGGTATTTATGCCTCTACAGATTACAAATCATGGATTTTCTTTCATCCTCGAATGAAGAAATCTACCATCCAAATATCTTTATTAACTAACGATCATCAACTCAATAGTTCTCCATACTATGTCAAAAAATCCAAGGATAGAAGTAATCGTTGGTGGCACAACTATTGGCAACGTAGTTGGATTCAAACAAATGGTTCTGACGAAGATTTAACTCGTATAGTTCGTAATTACGAGTTGTTCCGCTACATGCTTGGATGTAACGCATACGGACGTTGGCCTACGAAGTTCAATGGTGGTTTGTTCACTTTCGACCCCGTGTATGTAGACTCCACGGCTACATTTACACCCGACTATCGCAAATGGGGAGGTGGAACAATGACCGCCCAAAACCAACGATTAGTTTACTGGCCGATGTTGAAAAGTGGCGACATCGATATGATGAAAGCCCAATTCGACACCTACCTACGCCTATTGCCCACTGCTACCGCCCGCACAAAATATTATTGGGGACATGATGGAGCATCGTTTACCGAACAATTAGAGAACTTCGGTTTGCCCAACCCAGCCGAATACGGCAAGCATCCCGATGGCAGCGACCTTGGCGTGGAGCGCAATGCGTGGCTGGAATATGAATGGGACACGGTTTTGGAGTTCTGCCAAATGATCCTCTTGGCAAGAAAATATGGGCAGACAGACATCACCCCTTACTATCCCCTCATAGAACAATGCCTCCTTTTCTTTGACGAGCATTATCAATACCAAGCCAAGAAGTTAGGAGCGAAGGCCTTGACAGATAGTGGGAAGCTCATCATCTACCCAGGCTCTGGCTGCGAGACATACAAGATGGCATATAATCCTTCCAGTACGATAGCCGCACTTCGATGTGTTCTCACGGAATATATAGCATATCTTAATAATATAGATTCCGTGAGTCTATATTCAACTATTCAAAACATGCTCGACCATATTCCTGACATTCCCCTTTCAACGACAGATTTAGGTGATACTTGCATTGCCCCAGCCATTACTTGGGCGCGAATACAAAACGTGGAGACACCCCAACTCTATCCCGTCTTCCCTTGGCGCATCTATGGAATGGGCAGGAAAGACCTACATATCGCCCGCAACACCTACCAAAAAGACCCTCATGCCATTGCTATGCGAAGCAGCAAGGGATGGAAACAAGACAACATCTGGGCGGCATGTTTGGGTTTGGCGGAGGAGGCAAAACGCCTCAACATGGAGAAGTTCGCCGATGGACCTTACCGCTTTCCCGCATTTTGGGAATCTGGTTTCGACTGGGCTCCCGACCATAATCGTGGCGGCTCCGCTATGATTGGGCTGCAAGAAATGCTATTGCAAGAAACGCCCGATGGCGAGTTACTCCTCTTCCCTGCCTGGTCCAAGGAATGGAATGTCAGCTTCCGCCTTCACGCTACTGACGGCAGAGCCATTGAGGCATCGTGTACAAACGGCAAAACCAAACATCATATCTACCCTACCCCTAATCCATCGTTACCATGAAAAAGTTCTTTCTCTTCCTCACAATTTTATCAATAAACATTCCTTTGAATGCCAGGCAGGTCATTACCAAGACCCGTTGCAACTACCAATGCGGCAAGATGGCGTTGGTCGAAGGAAAGATACGGGTAGGTTGGCAATATGAGGATGCCCAGGGAAGAACCATCCAACAACGGTCATACCAGATCGTCGTGAAAGAGCAATTTACCAATCGTAAGGTGTATGACAGCGGAAAAGTGGAGTCGAGCGAGAGCCAACACATCGAGATTCCACCTCTACCGCACAATCCCTACGGCTATACATGGAAAGTGAGAATCGGCTACGCCCACGGCAACAAGCGACCCATTCTCTCGGATTGGAGCCAAGAACAAGTAATCCGCATAGCTCCCGCCAATCTTCTGTCTCCAACCTCTAATCTCCAATCTCCCCAATGGATCGGGGCTATCACGAAGAAAGCCGCCCGCATCCCCGAAGGCAGATGGAGCAATGCCGTCTTTAAGCAAGATTCTTTCTTGAACAAATGGAAAGACGTGGACACTCTCTCCGCCAAGAGTATCATCCTGAGAAAGGAATTCCAGACCAAGCGACATGTCAAGGATGCCATGGTGTACGTGTGTGGCCTCGGACATTACGAGTTATCCATCAATGGGGGAAAAATTGGAGACAGTGAGTTTGCCCCCCTATGGAGCGAATATAGCCGGACGGTCTACTACAACGCCTTCGACGTGACAGAGCAATTACGGCATGGCGGCAATGCCATCGCCGTACTCCTCGGCAACGGCTTCTACAACGTCCAGAGAGGAACGCGTTACAGCAAGTTGCAGACAAGCTTCGGCCCGCCACAGCTGCTTTTCCGTTTAGACATCACTTACGACGACTATTCCACCGAACGTGTCGTAAGCGACGAGAGTTGGAAATGGCAATTAAGCCCCATCACTTTTAACAGCATATACGGGGGGGAATCGTATGACGCACGGCTTGAGCAAGAGGGGTACACGCTTCCCTCGTTTGACGACAGCCATTGGAAACAGACCGTTATCATGGAAGGACCAGCCGGAAAGCTACGCATCGAGACCACCCCTCCCGTCAAGGTGATGGAACATTTCGACATCCGCTCTTGGCAACCCATCCCCGCAGACTCCATAGAAGCGGCATCGGAAAAGACCCGCCGCGCCGTTGACCGCTCAGCATTCGTATGCGACATGGGGCAAAATCTCGCGGGATTCCCCTCCATCACTGTATCGGGAAGGCGGGGACAGAAGGTCACCCTCCTCGTCTCGGAGCGTCTCACGCCACAGGGCGCATGTGACCAGTCGCAGACGGGCCGCCAGCATTACTACGAATACACCCTCAGGGGAAAGGGAATGGAGACATGGCATCCCCGCTTCTCCTACTACGGTTTCCAATACATTCAGGTGGAAGGGGCGGTGTTGGAAGGACAACCCAACCCCGACGAGCTACCCGTCATCCACAGCCTACAGAGCTGCTTCGTCTACAGTTCCGCGCCCGAGACATCGACCTTCTGGTGCAACAACGAGCGGTTCACCAAGACCCACCGCCTCATCGAGCGGGCAGAACGGAGCAACATGCAAGCCGTCCTCTCTGACTGCCCTCACCGCGAAAAGTTGGGATGGCTCGAACAAGACCACCTTTGCGGACCGTCCCTGTTGTATAATTACGACATGACGACCTACATACCCAAGGTCATCCGCGACATCGTTGACACGCAAAAGGCAGACGGCATGGTACCCACTACCGCGCCACAGTATGTCTCTTTCGGGAATCTTTTCGACGATTCGCCCGAATGGGGTTCCACTCTCATCATCCTGCCATTCATGTATTATGACATGTACGGCGACAGCACCCTCATCACCGACAACTATGAACCTATGCGCCGCTATGTGGACTACCTCACCACACGGTCAGAGGACGGCATCGTAAGCCACGGGCTTGGCGACTGGTACGACTATGGACCGTGGCGGGCGGGTTTTTCCCGAAACACCCCCGTGCCGCTTGTGGCTACCGCCCATTACATTTACGACCTCCAGCTCATCGCGGAGGCGGCAAGGATGGCGGGAAAGCCTGAAGACGAACAAAGGTACAAGACGCTCTGCCAGGAGGTCGTTGAATCATTCAACCGCCATTTCTACCACCCTGACTCATGCCATTACGGCACGGGAAGCCAGACAAGCAACGCCCTGCCCCTCTTCCTCGGGATATGCGGCACCAACAAGGAGGTGGTCTTGCAAAGCCTCATCGACGACATCCATGCCCATGGCGACCGACTCACCACGGGTGACGTGGGCAACCGCTACCTGTTCCGCGTGCTGGCAGACAACGGGCAAGACGAGCTGCTCCTTAAGATGCTCGACCACGACGAGACGCCAGGCTACGGATTTCAAATCAAACAGGGGGCTACCACCCTCTCCGAGCAGTGGGATCCACGGCAGGGTTCATCTTTAAACCACTTCATGATGGGGCAAATGGACGAATGGCTCTTCCGTTCCCTTGCCGGCATCCGGCAGATGCCTGGCACCCACGGCATGCGCCATCTCATCATCGAGCCGAGAGCGATAGGCAGCATCCGGCACATTAAGGCATCCATCCAAACGCTCTATGGCACTATAGAGGTTAATTACGACGAAGACCGCCAGTCCATGGAGACAAAGGTGCCAATGGGCTGCGAAATTGGGTTGTAAAAAGTGGATAGGGGCGTGTGCTTTTGCTTGATTTCCAATCACTTGCGTTAAATTTTCAGTATTTTCGTTCAGACAAATCGGGGGTGGTAGTCATTTGAGTGTGTTGATCATGGACACGAGTTTGGCCATGGTCATGTCTATTTCGTGGTAGTTGTCTGCGAGTTTCCTGCACAGTTGCATGATTTCGGCGTTGGTGACCTTTTTTTCTGTCGCCACTTTTATCCTTTCCATCTCCCCTGTTCCCGATAGGAGGAACTCGGCAGACACGCCTTCGCATTTTGCGTATATCATATCGACATCGAAGCTATTACGTGATAGCCACGTGTTGATGGTTTGTGGTTTTACCCCTATTTTAGCGGCAAAACGCGCCTTATTACCATCTGTATAATGGTTAATAAGGCATTCTAAAATATCTCTCTTTTCCATATCTAAAATGTTAATAAAGCTCAAAACGAGTACATTTATTCGCAAAATGCTTTGTTTATATTCGCAAAACGAGTATATTTGCAGTCTAAAATTAATATTTATATTTGATATTTGAAAATAAATATGGGTAAAATGGTGAAAGGCGACGTGCGTGACTATTTGCGCGGATTGAGTGAGGAGGAGCGTGTGCGGGTCAGGGACGAGTTCCTGGCGTTGTCGGGATTGAGTTACCCGTCGTGGTACGGGAAGTTGGCCGGCGGTCAGTTCTCTCGCTTGGAGCTGTTGGCGCTGGGGGACATCTGCGGCGTGCGGTTCGTGTAGTGTGTGTGTGTGGAGTAGGATTATTGTTCAACATTAAATATTAAATGACATGGAGAAGAGAAAGGGAAAGAAGGCCGCTGGCCGTGACATGGAGAGTAAGAGGATGGAGGCGGATAGGGTCCGTCTCAGGGCGAAGATCATCACGCTGAGGGGGTTGCTGCCCGACTATTCGGGGCGGACGATCGAGAACGTATTGCAGGGGTTGGAGGCTATCTACGACTTCAGGTATGGGAATGAGGAATGAGGGATTTTTTTTTTGGACTGGAGAGTTTTTAATGGAGGGTTTTATCTATGGACAGGAGCACGTATTGTTACATTGCGGGTACTTACAATGCCATCAAGGGTGGGCTGAAAGTCAACAACTATACGGGGGTTTTCTATAAGGCAGACAAGGAAAGTAACCCGTCGGGGATCCCGACGATGGGGACGATGGAGGGCCTTTGCCGCCGTGCGGCGGTGAGGCATGGGTCTAAGTATATAGAAGGCACGTTTGTCATCTTGAACATCATGAGGCTTACCAAGAGTCAGTATGAGCGGCTGCATAGCGGTGAGGACTGCTCGGATAGGGAGTTCCCGCTTTAGGGATGGAGAGTTTTTTTGGATTGGAAATTTATTAATGGAGGGATTCTTTATGGGAAGGAAGATGGATTTTTTCTTTGGAGTTAGGAGGTTTTTCATGGGAAAGGAAGACGGGGAGAGTGGATGCCCTGGATATTCCGGAAAGGCCGGATATTCCGGAAAGGCCGGATATACCGGAAATGCCGGGGAATACGGGGGCGTGGACAGGAGCGATGCACTGGACAGGAGCGATGTACCGGAAAGGGGAAAGGAGGTGAAGGATGGTGGCAGTGTTTGCTATGGCGGCGGCGAGTTTGGCGGCGACCTTGGCTTTTTCCGCTTAGTGATGAGGATGCGCGAGGCGCAGCGCGAGGACGGTCTGTGCAGGACGCTCCAAACGATGGAGGAGCGTCGTCGCTGGGAGCGTGAGGTGGACGCTTACATCAAGCGTAACATCAAGGACTCGACGGTCAAGACGTTGTTTGACTGAATGGGATTTGTTGACATGAGAATCAAAAAAAACAGCGAGTTATGACAGACGAAGAAAAGAGGGAGCAGGCTATCGCGGACGTGGCGGGCTTGATGCGGGCTATGCCGTTCACGGTGGAGCTTACAGTGAAGAAAAGCCCAAAGGGGATTAGGATTATCTATGAGGTGGCTCCAGAAGAGATGGAAGCGCTGATGGGTGGATTGAAGAGAAAGACAGAAGTTTATGGTAAGTGTGAAGTGGAAGCAAACAACAAAGGTTGAAAGAACATGAAAGTGAAGGAATTTGAGGATGCCATCGCCGGTAAGGGTCTGAGGCCCATGGAGGTGAGGCAGCGAAGGGGGCAGGTGACATGGTTTGTGTGCTTAGCCGATGGCAGGAAGCTCTGCCTCTTCGACGAGGAGGGGAGGTGCTATTTGGAGGACAACAAAGTCTGGTTGGCGGATGACATCGACGGTCTCACCCTCCGCAAGAAGGTCGGGGTTTTGTATGTCAACGGTCTCCCCTGCAAGAGGGATTATGAAAAGGACC
>JAFRRN010000009.1 GCA_017428055.1 Prevotella sp. | reverse complement strand
TGAGCCGCTTCAAACCTAAAAACTCGAAGTTGTAGGCGAAGTAAGTGAAGAAGTTTGACACCCTCGGGTCGTCGCAATTGCACAGCACCGTCTTCCCCCGGAAATGCTCCCGATAGTGCCTCAGCTCATTGTTGATGTCCGACAGCTGCGTGTAAAACTCGTCTTTCTTTGCCTCCTTGGCGGCGTTGAGGTTCTTGTTTGCCATAGATTGTTTCGTTGTAAGTGAACGGTTCTATCTATGTGCAAAGGTACAAAACATATTTGAAACCGCCAAATTTTCGTGTGCGATAAAGGGGGCATTTTCGCAGGTAGAGACCGACCAATTTTCTCAGGGGCATTTTGCCACTTTGCCACTTTGCCACATTAAGGAATTTCCAACAAACAATCCACACAGCAGTTTGTTACATTGTTACAACATTACATTATTACATTAAGGTGTTTCCCATGAACAGGTGTGAAAAATCGTAAGTAAAATGACAGGAAAATATTTAGATTATAAGTACTTTATTTTTATATTAATATATTATTATAATAATATATTAATATAATTATATATATATACTTCCTGCATATTGAAAAGTGCTTAATGTAATAATGTAACATGTAATAATGTAACAAGTCCTTAATGTGGCAAAGTGGCAAAGTGGCAAAGTGGCGTTTTGCGAGTTGGAAATAATTGGTTTACGTGGTGTAAACGATATGTATGCACGACGCAAACCATGTATTTTTCCCTTGTGATATTTGCACAATTGGAGATTTTTTGTTATCTTTGTATTGTCTTTCTATTACATGTTATCTTTTGACCCCATGATGAAATCGCAAATTCTATATGTCAGGAAGCAATTGGTGGCGATTCTGGTGATGTTGCCTATGGTGGCAGCGGCGGCAGGGAGCGACTCGCTGTTTGTCTATTTCAACGGCTACCGCCTTGACGTGTTCCCCTCGTCTTACATCAAAAGCCGGGAAGAAGCCAACCGCCAGTTGCGCATCACCGTCGTCAGCGACACGACCTATTGCTATGACCTTGACCGCATCGACTCCATCTGCCATGAGCGTCCGAAGGACATGCCGTCATTCGCCTCGTTCAAGTTCAACAACAAGTACAACGACCAGGTGTTCCAGGACGTGGAGGCAGACATCGAGGGCGATTCGCTCATCACTGCCCGCATAGGTGCCATCAGTAAGTGGCTCACGCCGTCATTCCAGGTCGCCGGGGGGAAAGACCATGTCTATATGGGCGGTCAACGGCAACAGAGCAAGGTGAGCCGCCACAAGTTCGACAAGGACGCGGTTTACACCGTTGTGCGACATGGTTGGCGGGAGTTCAAGAAGACGTTGGTGAAAGAGGCCGTATGGAGTGACTCCGTAGACCGTTTCCTGCCGACGGAGATAGGTCTTACCGCCGACCAGTTCTCTTCAAACCTCCCGGGGCGGGATGGCGAGGGCTTTGGGCAGATGCTTGACGGCAACCCGCAGACATTCTACCATAGCACGTGGGATGTAGCCGCCGACCAGAAACCTGTCATATATGCCACGGAGCCCTATCTTGACATCGCCCTGAAAGAAAACTTGCAACGTGTCAGCTTTAGTTATGTTACCCGTTCATCAGGGAGTTATTGGCCCTTGAAATTCACGCTTTTCGCCTCCAATGACGGCCAGCAATGGACGCAGATACGCGAGTTTACGGAAGAGGCGGACGGTTTGCCCACCTCGGCGGGAGCCACCTACAAAAGCCCCGTGATAGACCTTGGGCGCGACTATAGCCACCTTCGCATCCTTCTCCAGGCATCTGCCCACCGTCTCTATCTGGTGCTTGCCGAGTTCCAACTATGGCGCGTCGATGAGAATCCCGACTACCACGGTCCCGAGATTATCACGCCCGCCGAGTATCGTTACGGGATGCAACCCTTTGGCCGTGAATACCGTGTCCAAGTGGATTGGCTCACCGACATGGAGACGAGCAGCATTCCGCGCATCGACATCTATACCAACACCGGCGAGATGATTTCGAGCAAGGATTACTATTTAGATGCCACGATCTCTATCGACGGCGGGGGCGTCTTCCCCGACATGCCCTCCACGCCCGTACAAATAAAAGGCCGTGGCAATAGCAGTTGGAGCAACCAACCATGGGACAAGAACCCGTATCGGCTGAAGTTTGCGTCCAAGCAGAAGCCGTTAGGTCTTACCAACGGGAAGAGCTGGGTGTTGTTGGCGAACAAGCAGACGGGTTCCATGCTCAGCAACGCCATAGGCATGAAAGCGGCGTGTCTCGTCGGTGCGGCTGGCGCCAACCATATCGTGCCAGTGGAGCTATATATCAACGGAAACTATCGGGGAAGCTATAACTTCACCGAAAAAGTCGGGATCTCCAACAACAGCATTGACCTTGCCAAGGAAGACAGTGCGGCGTTGCTTGAGCTTGACACATACTATGACGAGACATATAGGTTTCGCTCCCCAGAATACAGCTTGCCCGTCAACATCAAGTTTCCCAATTTCGCCGAGGATCCCACAAGCATCACGCAGCAGATGATCGTGCAAGACTTCAATGTATTCTTGCGAAGGTTGAAGAATGGCTTTGACTTCTATACGTATGTGGACGTTGACATGTTGGCGCGTTACTTGCTCGTCAATGAATTGATAGCCAACTATGAACTCCAGCATCCCAAGAGTACGTTCCTCTATAAGGCTACCGTAGGGTCAGAGGAAGACAAGTTCGTCTTTGGCCCCGTATGGGACTTGGACTGGGCGTATGGCTATGAGACGAACAGGCAATATTGCACCACCGATGCCAATGCCGACTATTACAACAGCATCTTCAACATGTCGGGAAAGCAGTTCATCTACGACCTGCGGTATGTCAGCAAGACCCTTGACCGCGTGTATTACCATCTGTGGAGAGACTTCATGGAGAATCACCTCGAAGAACTTATCGACTATTGCGACGAATACTTTGCCTACGCAAACCCATCGTTCCAGCACAACGCCACAAGCTGGGGCGACGGCAAGAATTATGCCACCGCTGCCAGCAATGCGAAAAAATGGTTGTCGCAACGTGCCCAGTTTATATATGGCACCCTAAACGCCTATCCTGTCATCACTCCGATAGGTGACGAGGATGATGTGCATTTCGACGATGACCATCCCGATGGCATCGAGATAGCATTGTCAGGCGAGACGGAGAGACCGACGCTCGTGGATGTCTTCGACCTGAATGGCCGTTGCGTGAAGCGGCAAGCCAATGTGTTCGACCTGCGCACGGGATTGCGTCCGGGCATTTACGTCGTTGGCGGCAAGAAAATGGTGGTGAGATGATAAAGTTTTTTCCCCCTCTGATGGGTTTTTTGCGGAAAAAAGGGGGTTAAATTGCAAACAAAAGTTAAATATTCGGTCTTTGTGGCATTTTTTTTGAAAAACATTTGGAGGTAATGGAGAAATCGCTTATCTTTGCAACGTGTTTTTCATAGTATTAGATTTAAGGTTAACAAGTCGGTCGCCAGCGGGCGACCTTTTTTTTTTCTCCGAGGCGTTATTCTTATCGGGTAAGAAAGATGAATGGATGGCACAATGACGGATTATAAACAAATCAAATAAACAATCATAAAAAATGAATAAACAGAGATTTCTATCGCTTTCGATGGTGTTGGTAGGTTTTGTGATGAATGTATTGGCGCAAAACATCGACTTCGATTTCCCCGGGCGTAACACGTCGGAAGTCACGGAGCCCAATTACATCTCATGGCCCGTGGGGCGTGTAGCCACAGAGACAAAGACATTGGAGAATGGCATGAAAATCACCATTAGTGCCGGAGAGGGAGCCTCTGCCGTAGGGTCTAATTGGAATAAGCAGACCGTACAATCGGGAATGAGGCTCGTTGGCGATGGTGTTTTGGCTTGCAACTTGGAGGATGGAAACATCGTCAAGGTGAATGGCGCACCTACTGCCATCGTCTTGACCATCGAGGGGATGACCCCTGGCCCACATTCGGTCATTGCCTACCATAACAATACCGACAAGAACCAAACCCTGCCGAGCATCAAAGTTGAGGTGAATGGGGTGGAAAAGGCGACGGGTGTGAAATATTCGTGCAACAGCGATAACCTGAAGATGTCGGACGTGGGGCGGTCATTCGTGGAGTTTGAGGTGGTGGAAAACCAGCCAGTTGTTATCCGTTACGTCACTACTCCCATTCTGGGAAATACATATACTACGACGAGCGTCATGCTCAATGGATTGGAATTTGATGTCAATCCATACGGCATCGTGGATGAATATCCCACCAATCATGACTATCATGTAGATGCCGACAATGGCTCCTTGACATTCAAATGGACAGGAGCGGATGTTGCCGTGGACCATCGATTGGCACTCGGTACAGACTCCTTGCAAGTGGTGAATGCCACGGACTACCAATACGAGGGTACGGTTGCCGAATGTACCATCTCTGGATTCTCTCCTCTTGTGCGTTATTGGTGGCGTGTGGATGAAGTAGATGCCTCTGGTGCCGTATACAAAGGGAAGGTGATGACATTCCAGCCCCGCCGCTTGGCTTTCCCGGGGGCGGAGGGCTATGGGCGTTATGCCATCGGCGGACGTGGGGGTGTGGTCTATCATGTCACGTCTCTGGCAGATGACGGTACGCAGGGGACACTCCGCTATGGCATAGAAAAGGTCAAAGGACCCCGTACCATCGTGTTTGACGTGGCAGGAGTCATCGCCTTGAACTCCCGCTTGACGGTTAGCGACAAGTTTGTCACCATTGCCGGACAGACGGCACCGGGGCGTGGCATCATGTTGCGCAACAAGCCTTTCGGTATGCAAAGCGACGGCATCACTCGTTTCATCAGGATGAGATTGGGAGGAGCAGATAGCTGGGATGGTGTCTCCCCCAACGAGAATACCGCCGATGGCATGGGGATGACGGGCAACGACCATGCCATCATGGATCATTGCTCCATTGCCTGGACTATCGATGAGGGCTTCTCCTCGCGCAATGCCCGTGACATGACATTGCAACGTACCATCATCAGCGAGGCTCTCAACTATGCCGGTCACGCCACGCAGATGGAGAGGCAGGGCAAACCCGTGGAACATGGCTATGCCGCCACCATCAGTGGTGGGGTGATGGGTAGCCATGCGGGCAGTTACCACCATAACTTGATGGCTCATTGCGAGGGGCGCAACTGGAGCATGGGTGGTGGTTTGGATGGCTCGGGCTACGCCGACGGACGTGCCGACATGTTTAATAATGTGTGTTACAACTGGGGTGGGCGCACCACGGATGGCGGAACGCATGAGGGGCAGTTTGTCAACAACTATTACAAGATGGGACCAGCGTCACGTATCAAGTACCTGTTCACGTCAGACTTGGAGAACGTTGGCATGGGTACTCAATCGTATTACATCAGCGGCAACGTGAGGGAAAACCTCAATGGCACCAAGTCGCAAGATAAACTCGATGACACCTACCGCTATCGGCTCTATGATGGAAAGGTTCTCGACTGGCAGTTGTTCCACGACGAGCCATTCTTCCCCTCATACGCAACGATAGAGACGGCGGAGGCGGCTTTCAAGAATGTGCTCAGCGATGTGGGATGCAACCTGCCCGAACTTGACAACCACGACCAACGCATGGTCAACGAGACGCTTACGGGAACGACTTCCGTCGTGGGCAAATACACCAAGAAGAAAGGATTGCCCGATTGTGAGAGTGATGCCGAGGGCTTCGATGGCTTGAACATCGTATATGCACAACGCGAGGAAGGATGGGATTCAGACAACGACGGCATTCCCGATTGGTATGAGGAAATCGTGGGAACAGACCCCCTGGTCGCCAATAACAACGAGGATCGGGACGGTGACTATTACACCGACTTGGAGGAATACCTCAACTGGATAGCCAAGCCTAACTTCACCATGTCAACAGGCGAAAGCCTTTCTTTCAGTTTGAAACCCTATTTCGCTGGCTATACATCCTTGCAAGGCATTAGCGTCGAGAATGGCATGGCGGCGAGTCCCGAATGCCAGACCTATATCGATGCCGATAAGAACCTTGTGGTAAAATCAACTGGAAACACATCTGCCTTGCTCGTCATCCCCGTCAAAGTGTCACAAGATGGCATCAACTTGACAAGAGACTTCCACGTTGCCGTCAAGGGAAGCACCCCTGACGGAATACAAACCTTGAAGTTGAATGATTCTGACGATACTCTATCTACCTACGACGTTGGTGGTAGAAAACAAGCCAACTATTTTAGGAACATTATCATTCAACGAGGGAAAAAAGTTGTTCGGATGGAATAAAGGCATTTTTGAATCTTTGTTCATATTCAAAGATTGTTTCCGTACCAACAAACAAGGGGTATCCGTTGCGAATACCCCTTGTTGCTTTCAATGCGGAAATGATTGTGAGGTGAGGCAAGTGCCTCTTCTATGTTTTCGATAATGGCGGTTACTTAACCATCATCTTCTTCACCTTGCCATCACTCATCCTCACGATGTTGATGCCTTGGCGCAGGGCGTTGTGGCGAATGCCGTTGATGTCGTAGATGGTGGTTGGTACGCTGGCGATGCGTGAGGAGGCGTTGACGTTCTCGATGCCGCTGGCGTTGTTCTTATAGTCCTCGTCCATCTGTTCTTCAAGGGCTTTCGACTCGTCGCCTTCGTTCATGATATAGATGTCGTAGTAGCCAGCCTTGGAGTTTGCGTCAGCGATACGTGTACGGACATACACCTCGTCTGTTCCCTCATAGCTACGTACAAACTTGCGATAGAGGCGCTGTCCGGCGAGTACGCAGGTGTCGCCCACCTGTTCCCAGTTGACGCTATCTGCAGATACTTCAAAGACGCACTCGGGCGAGCCTCCGCTGTTACCGTTGGAGATAAACGACACGATGTCGAACGGTCCGGCATATTTCACCGTCGTGGCAATGATACCATTGCGTGGGTAGGAGGTGTTCCATTCGCCGATGTTGATGTAGTAATTGGTCACCAAGTCGGAATAGTCATCCACGGTGGCGGGGTTGTAAGCAGACCCCACGCCATATTGTTTGCCTGCCTTGATGTTTTCCCAGATCATCACGTGGCCGCGGGAGACGATCTTCCAGCCGTTGCCGAAGTCTACCGTCTCCTCGGGGTTCAGCTCAGAGTAGCCCACAATGTTCTCATTGCCGTCTTCATCGGTCTCGATAATCGGCTCCGACTCTGTGTTCCAATAGGAATAAGCACTCTTGTCCTTGCCCCAAGAGAAATAGTAGGCGGTGGAGGTAGAGCCATTGTTGTAGTCTGTGGGGTTAGCGTCCATGTGTGCCACCACGTCAATACGCACCTTTGCGTCCTTGATGTAAATGTTTTCAGATGCTACCTCGGAGAGAACAAACTCATCATTTAGGGCGAAAGCGGAAACGGTTTTGTTCTCTGTCAATGTAATCGGTCCGGTATAGGGAGACGATGCCGTGGAGTCGGCAGATGCCGTGTAGTTGTACCAGATGTTGGCATTGGGTGTGGCGCAGGTAATCGTCACCACAGCCTTGCCGTTCTCTGTCGTGTAGCTGATGACGGGCGTCTCTGCTTGTCTCTTCATCTCCACGAGGATGGATGCGGGGTCACTGAGCTTATATCCCTCGGCGATGGCAGATGCCTTGACGGTTGTCTCCTCGGTCAGGTTGAATGGTTCAGTGTAGAGAGTGCTCTCTGTGGTGGGGTCGGTGCCGTCCAAGGTGTAGTAGATCTTGGCCTTGCTATTGGCACTCTTGATGATGACGTTGGTATTGAGGTTCTTGTATTCCAGTTGGAACGTTGGCGATGGGGTCTTGGTTATCTCTGCCTTGGATGCTGCCAATACGCTGACAGCGTTTTGCAACAGTGTGGGTGCCGTCTCGGCGTAAGCGTCAAGGATGGCCAAGGTGTTATAAGGCACGTAGATATACCCGTTGTGATAGGTGTTGTGGGTATGGATAGCAACGGTGGTGGGGTCGCCATATACGGTAGCCAGGATGTCATCATCGGCGAAATAGTCGCCCAATTTCACGCCGGTGATAGGTGTCTCGTTGGTGAATACGATACCCGCACCCTCGTCTATTTCAGGCAGTTCGATATTCTTGAAGAGTTCATTCTTGACATCTTTCACCACGCCGAATGGTGCTTGGGTCTCCACAGCCTCGCCATAACCCCACGCATTGTAGAGGTTGGCATTGGCATTGAGCATCGGCACGAAGGGCATAGCCTCTTTCAGGATGGGTACGATGGCATTGTCTGTAGAGATGTTGGGAGCGACCACTAACACGTCGTATGCCTGGAGGCTCTCGCTGCTTACAGCGGAGATGTCGCCCGTTACGTCGATGGATGTCACCTTCATGTTCTCTTGGGAGGCCAGGGCCGAATAGAAGGGGAACGACTCAAGGGGAATGCCGGCAAACGCCCCGATGAGGGCGATGTTGGTGGTGAGGTCCTCGGGAGTATCGCCTTCGCCCACGATAATGTAATAGATGTGGCAACCGTTGGTGGTTGTCACCTTCACGTCGGTATAGTCATCCACGTCGGGGGTGTCGTCAGGGATGTTCCATACCACATCCTCAAAATACGTGGGGACATTGTTGCCCGACTCGGGAGAAAGCGTCTCGCCGTCCACGGAGATGTTGATGCCACGAGCCTCGGTATTCTTGTGAGACTCGATACCAATCTTCAGGGTCTCTCCCTTCTTCACGTTCTTAATGTTGAAGGTCAAGTTCTTGCCGTTGAACCATAGGAAGCTCTTGCCGTTAGGGAACAAGCCGTTGGGTGCGTTCTCATTGGCAGCCTGTGCGAAGTTATAGGCAATGACAAGGCCCTTTGCCTTGATGCCCTTGAGCGTCAAGCCTTCCAATTCGGGAATGACGGTGCTTACGCCGTCCACGGTTGTCGTGACATAGCCTTCATCGTTTCCCGCTGCGCCATTGTCGGCACACCAGAATGCGCCCTGCCCGCCGCCGGTGAGGGCGGCATCTTTCTCATAGTCGCGCCAGTGGGATGTGCTTCCCGTGGCACCGTTCTGCTCCATGTCGGCTTGCAGGGCGGCGATGGTCGCTGCGCTGAAACCATTACGGAAGTCCCAAGTCTTACGGTACTTCTGTGCGTTGGCACTCACGGAGAGAGCCATTGCGATGATTAAAAAAGTAAAGATTTTCTTCATGATGTTATTGTTATATATAAAATAATGTGACAAAGGTAGTGTTTTTTTTCCAATTATTGCTTTTTTTTCCTATTTTTGCAAGGGAATAACGTTTATCAGATGAAAGACAAGATTGTAACATTCGGGGAAATCCTGCTGAGGTGGTCTAAGAACGACTGCCTCCGCCTGATGCAGGGACATCGGTTTAATGGTAATTTTGGGGGCAGTGAGGCCAATGTCGCCGTGTCGTTGTCGATGCTCGGCGACAGGGTGGAGTATGTATCGCGCATCCCCAACGGGCAAATCGGGCAGGCCTGCCTCAACGAGTTGCGCTGCTATGGCATAGACGTGAGCCATGTGGTGAGGGGCGGCGACCGCCTCGGTACGTATTATTTTGAGGCTTCGGCGGCTATGCGCAACTCGCAGGTGGTATACGACCGCATGAACTCCTCGTTCTATTCCTCCGCCCCGGGCATGTTCCCTTGGCGTGACATCTTCGCCGATGCCAACGTGTTCCATTGCTCTGGCATCACCTGCTCGGTAAGCCAGAGCGCGACGGACGCCACGTTTGAGGCGGTAAAGGTGGCAAAGGATATGGGATTGTTTATCACTTGCGACATCAATTACCGCAAGAACCTTTGGAAATATGGTCCCAAGGCGCACGACGTGTTGCATGAGTTGATGCAATATAGTGACTTCATCTTTGGCGACCAGAATGAATGGGAGGTGGCGAGTGGCGTTCCCCATATCCCCATCAACAATATGTACGCCGACACCGAGTTAGACATGGAGGCGTATGGAGCGTATTTCGACGAGCTCCATAGGCAATTCCCACGATGTCGGCAGATGCTTCTCGCCCTGCGCAACCAGATCAGCACCAACCACCATACGTTGACTGGACTCTTGTGGAGCGAGGGGAAGATTTACACCGCCCATATCTATGACATCTATCCCGTGCTCGACCCGATGGGCGTAGGCGATGCTTACGTGGCGGCGTTTATCCATGCCGCGTTGAAATGGGATGGCGACCCACAGCGAAGCCTTGACTTCGCATTGGCGGCAAGCCAGTTGAAAAACTCCATCTCGGGCGACTTCAACTTGGTCACGGAGGATGAGATCCTGCCTTTCCTTGATGCAAGGGGTTGATTTGATGTGGTGTTCGATTATGTAAATCACATTATGCAAATTGCATAATGCAAGTTAAATAATTCAAAAATATTTATCTGTTAGGACGGATTGTTTGCATATCTGTCCCATAAAGCGTATATTTGCAGAAAACCTATGAGATATGACAAGTATATCCAATCCGTTCGTGACAACTGGCAAAGTGCCCGAAGAGTTGTTTTGTGATAGGAAAGATGAAGCCAAACAACTGATACATAGTTTAACCAATGGTGCCAATGTCGTGTTGATGTCGCCTCGCAGAGTAGGAAAGACACAACTGATTTATCATTGTTTTGACAAACATATTGTTAGTGACCATTATGTCACTTTCTTTATAGACATCCTCAAGACATCGACATTACAAGAGTTTACCTTTGAATTTGGTAAGTCTGTATTCAACACATTAGCCAGCCAGGGGCAGAAAATGCAGAAATTGGCGATGGCCACGATGCGTTCCCTGACAGGTAACATTGGCTTTGACCCTGTTACTTCACTCCCTACTTTTGGCATTTCCATTGGTGAGATTCATAACCCCATCTATTCTCTCGAAGAGATTTTCCGTACATTGGAGAATGCCGGGAAAAAGTGTGTCGTGGCTATTGATGAGTTTCAACAGGTTGCCAATTATCCCGAAAAAAACATCGAGGCGTTGTTGCGTTCCCATATCCAGAGACTCTCAAACACGCAGTTTATCTTTGCTGGGAGTGAAAGACATTTGCTTGGAGAGATGTTTCTCGACTCAGCCCGACCTTTTTATAATAGTGCGGATATTCAAAACCTTGGTGTTATTCCGGAGGATAAATATGCTGACTTTGTTAGCCATCATTTCATTGCCCATGAGAAACGGGTAGAGGAAGAAGCCATCCATGATGTCTACCAAACTTTTGAGGGTAACACTTATTACAACCAAAAGACATTCCGCGAGGCCTTTTCCATAACTCCCATGGGTTCCCTCTGTACGCGCGAAATGACGGATTTGACCATCGATATGATGGTCAAGGAGGCCGACCGCCATTATAGTGAGATAATGGCTCGTTTGAATCTGTCACAGAAGGAATTGCTCTATGCCATCGCCAAGGAGCGACGCGCACGACAAATCACATCGGGAGCATTCATCCGTAAACACAGGCTTAAGTCGGCAAGCAGCGTACAAAGCTCCATCAAGAAACTACTGGCGTATGGTCTCGTCTCCTTTGAGAATGGCGAACATTACATTGCAGACCAATTGATGCGGTTGTGGCTGGTGAAATGAGATAATCCCATTACGAATCGTAAGGCTGACATCCACGTGATGTAAGGGTCTATTCGTGGCATTTATAAGTGCTAAATGTGGCAGATGGCGGGAACAGATGCCGCATCTGTCACCTTGCGCCTATAGGCAAAAGGCCTTGCGGCTATAGCCGAAAGGGTGTGCGGCTATAGCCAAAATGAAATTAAAAAATAAGAAAAAGGTTTATGGTTTGCTCTCCCCCTCGATGTATTGTTGCAGGAACATGTGCTCGCCGTCAAACACGGCGTAGGTGAATTGCCATATCCAGTCGCCGAGGATGATGAGGTCAGCCTTTTTCGAGAGTCGCAATTCCAGCTCGATATGGCGATGCCCGAAGATGAAATAGTCGATGTTGGGGTGGGTCTTCATGTATTCCTTGGTGAACAACACCAAGTGTTCGCGGTCCTCGCCCATGTAGGGAGGCTCCTTGCCGTCGGCACGTTTCAGCCGCGAGTGTTTCGCCCATCTTAGCCCGAGCTGCATTCCCCACCACGGGTGCATGAAGTTGAGCAGCCTCTGGCATGTGCGGTTGTGGAACATCTTGCGCAGGAACTTGAACTTAGCGTCGGGGTCGCCCAGCCCGTCGCCGTGTGCGAGGAAGAACACCTTGTCGTATATCTCCGTGGTGAGCGGCTTGCGGTGGATGGTGACGCCGCACTCTTTCTCCAAGTACCCGTAAGTCCAGATGTCGTGGTTGCCCGTGAAGTAATGCACCTCCACGCCCATGTCGGTCAGTTCGGACACTTTTCCGAGGAAGCGGGTGTAGCCTTTGGGTACGACATGCTTATATTCATTCCAGAAGTCGAACATGTCTCCTAAGAGATAAACGGCGGCAGCCTTGTGCTTGATGCTATCGAGGAAGCGCACCAACCGCCGCTCCTGCATCCTCGGATGCTCGATGGCGAGCGACCCCAGGTGGGCGTCGGCAAGGAAATAGATGTTTTTGTTTTCCACGTTATGTTGTCCTTTCAGTCAAATCCCAACTCCAATCGAGCCTCTTCACTCATCATGCTCTGGTCCCAAGCGGGCTCAAACACCAAGTTAACCGTTACGGTATGCACACCCTCCAATGCGTCAACTTTCTGTCGGACATCTTCCAAGATGTAGTCGGCGGCGGGGCAGGAGGGTGCCGTGAACGTCATATCGATGTCCACGTCGCCGTTGTCTTTCACGTCGATTTTATAGATGAGTCCCAATTCGTATATGTCTACGGGAATCTCGGGGTCGTAGACGGTCTTCAGCACGTCCACGATGCGCTCCTCTATCCACACTTTCTCCGTTTGTTCCATTGTTATTTTGTCTTTTATGGATGCAAAGGTAATCAATTATTTCGATAAAAGGAAAAACGGGCAAAGTTTTTGCCTTTGGTGTCATAATGTACGATAGTCTTGTGGCGTGATGCCCGTCATCCTTTTGAAGAACTTGCAAAAGAACGAAGGATTGGGGAATTCCATCTCGTCGCTGATTTGCCTCACCTGCTTGTCTGTGTGTTTCAGTTCAATCTTGATACGTGTGATGACGGCATCGTCAATCCATTCCTTGGCAGCCTTTCCGCTCACTTTTTTTATCAAGGTACTCATGTAGCGTGGGGAGATGTATAGGTGGGAGGCATAGAAGTCGATGTTGCGGTTCTTGTACCCATGCTCACTGACCAACTGGATGAATTTGCTGAACAGTTGCTGTTCGCGCGTTTGCGTCTGTTGGTATGCTTCTTCTTGTTTGTTCCATAGGTTGTCGATATACCAGAGGTAGGCACTAATGAGGTGCAGGGTGGTTTGCGAGTTATGTCCCTCCTCGCGTGTGTGTATATAAATAAGGTGATGCAGTTGGTCGAGAAAATCCATTTCATGCTGTTGGAGGTGGAAATGGAAGTCGCGCAGGTGGCCGTCGAAGGCCTTGGGGATGCGATTCCCGATGGCGAGGTTGAAGAGGTCGTTGCTGATGGAGAACCCTAAACCTTTCACGTTGTCTGCCGCTTCCTGAAATTGAAGGATGCCATTCACGCCGACGAAGATGAGGTCTCCCGTCATTAAATGCCGTTCCATGAGGTTGACAATGGGGTTCGCCCACCCCTGTGTGACAATCAAGATACGCATTTCGTCCATGATGACAGGTGTTCTTGTGAATTGCCGTTTGATGATAGATATTTGCACGTTGCGGGCAACAGCGAGGTTTTGCGAGATGTAATTGTTGGTTAGCTGCTCGTTTTGCCCGTCAAGCAGTTGTTTGAGTTGTGAGAGGGTGAAGTGTTGTAGGTCTGCCATGTTTGTTCGATTTATGCTGCAAAGATAATGGATTGTGCTGAAATCATGTCCTTTTCCTTGGTTTTTTGTACGAAAAGGACATTCTTTCATTATTAAAGATAGCTATGGCACGGCTTTTTTACCTTACCTTTGCCAACAGAACGAAATCATTGTGATATGTGATATGAGAAAACTCTTAATATTATTATGGATGTTGCCCTTCGTTGCACAGGCGCAGACCTTGGAGGAATGCCAACAGGCAGCCGAGCGAAACTATCCTTTGATTCGCCAATACGACCTCATCGGGAAGACGACAGACCTCACCATTGACAACATTGGAAAAGGATGGTTGCCGCAGGTGTCGGCATCGGCGCAAGCCACCTACCAGAGTGCTGTCACCTCGTGGCCTGACCAGATGAAGACGATGTTGAGCCAGATGGGTGCGGAAGTCAAGGGGTTGCGCAAAGACCAGTATCGTATCGGCGTGGACATCAACCAACCCATCTATGACGGTGGTGTCATCAAGAGCCAAAAGGAGATTGCCAAAAGGCAAGGGGAGGTGCAGGCGGCACAGAACGACGTGACGCTCTATGCCGTGCGTCGGCGCGTGAATGAGATGTATTTCGCGTTGTTGCTGCTCGACGAACAGGTGAAATTGAACGAGGACATGCAGGAGCTGCTCGCCTCCAATGAGAAGAAACTCGCGTCGATGTACAAGCGCGGCACCGCCGCAGAGAGCGACTACAACTCGGTGAAGGCGGAACGGCTCGGTGTTGTCCAGCAGATGACGAGCCTCCAGTCGCAGCGTCAGTCCCTGCTATTGATGCTCTCCACCTTCTGCGGCATGGAAGTGAAAGAGGCGGTCAAGCCCATTCAATCTGTTGTGACTATGACACAACAGACGGAACAGCGGCCAGAGTTGCGGCTCATTGACACGCAACTGCGGTTGGCGGACGCGCAGGAGAAGATGCTCGATGCCCAGTTGTTGCCGAAATTCAGCGTCTTTGCCTCTGGCTTTTATGGCTATCCCGGCTATAATATGTTTGAGGACATGATGAGCAGGGCATGGTCGCTGAACGGGATGGTGGGCGCGCGGTTGACTTGGAATATCGGTTCGCTTTACACAAGAAAGAACGACAAGGCGAAAATCCAATTGCAACGGGAACTGGCAGAAAGCAATCGCGAGGTGTTCCTTTTCAACAACCGCCTGGAGCAGTTGCAACAAAGCGAGAGCATCGAGCGGTATCGCAAGTTGATGGATGAGGACAATGAGATTATCAGCCTCCGTTCCAAAGTACGCAAGGCGGCGGAGTCAAAGCTTGCCCACGGCATCATCGATGTCAACGACCTTGTGCGTGAGATCAACAATGAGAATGCTGCCAAGGTGCAATTGTCTACACATGAGGTGCAGATGCTCAAACATGTGTATGACTTGAAATATGTTACAAACGAATAAAAAACATGGAAACCATGAAACCAATCAACAATATGAAACGCAAAGATTTGACATTTGTTAGCCTACTCTTGCTCGCTCTTTCATTCAATGCTTGTGGAAACAAGGAGAAGGAGTATGATGCAACGGGAACGTTTGAGGCAACGGAAACCACGGTTTATGCCGAGCAGGGTGGGGCATTACTCACGTTCAACGTACAAGAGGGCGAGGAGGTCGCCCTCGGACAGGAGTTGGGCATCATCGACACGACGCAGATTTGGCTCAAGATTCGCCAACTCGGTGCCACCAAGGAGGTCTATGCCAGCCAGAAACCCGACATGCAAAAGCAGATTGCCGCCACGCGCCAACAGCTTGCCAAGGCGCAGCAGGAGCAGCAGAGGTATAAGGAACTGGTTGCCGACGGTGCCGCGCCCACAAAGATGCTCGACGATGCGAACAGCCAAGTGAGCGTGTTGCAGAAGCAGTTGGAGGCGCAAGTCTCCTCGCTCAGCACCAGCACCCGCTCGTTGGAGAAGCAGATTGCCGCCACGAATGTGCAGGTGAGCCAGTTGGTAGACCAACTGCGGAAGTGCCATGTCATCGCTCCCATCCACGGAACGGTGTTGGAGAAGTATGTCGAAAGGGGTGAGTTTGTCGCCATGGGCAAGCCTTTGTTCAAGGTGGCAGACACGGAGAACATGTTTATTCGTGCCTATCTGACCTCCTTGCAGTTGCAACAGGTGAAGGTGGGGCAGAAGGTGACGGTCTTTGCCGACTATGGTGACGGTCAGAAAAAGCCTTACGACGGCATGGTATCGTGGATATCGAGCCGTTCGGAGTTCACGCCCAAGACCATCTTGACCGACGATGAACGCGCCGACTTGGTGTATGCGGTGAAGATTGCCGTCAAGAACGATGGTTATATTAAAATAGGTATGTACGGGGAAGTGAAACTGTCACAGGCGACGACCGACCATGAATAGCATCGAAGTCAACCACGTTTCAAAGAGTTATGGAACGGTGAAGGCATTGGATGACGTGTCATTCTCCGTCTCCAAGGGCGAGGTGTTCGGCCTCATCGGTCCCGACGGGGCGGGCAAGACCTCCATGTTCCGCATCCTTTGCACGTTGCTGTTGCCCAATGAAGGTACGGCATCGGTCGATGGCTTTGACGTGGTGAAACAGATGAACGACATCCGTAAGCGCGTGGGATATATGCCGGGAAGGTTCTCCCTATACCAGGATTTGACGGTTATCGAGAACTTGGAGTTCTTTGCCACCCTCTTCGGAACGACCGTAGAGGAGGGGTATGATAGCATCAAGGCGATATATTCACAGATCGAACGATTCAAGAACCGCAAGGCGGGTGCGCTCTCTGGCGGCATGAAACAGAAGTTGGCACTCTCTTGCGCCCTTGTCCATGCCCCCAGCGTGTTGTTTTTGGACGAGCCGACCACGGGTGTAGACCCCGTTTCGCGCAAGGAATTTTGGGAGATGCTCGCCATGCTGAAGGAACGGGGCATCACCATCATGGCATCCACGCCCTACTTGGACGAGGTGAGATGCTGCGAAAGGGTGGCTTTCCTTGACCAAGGGCGGGTGAGAGGCATCGGCAAGCCCGAGGAAATCTTGGCTGAATATGCCCATATCTTCAACCCTCCCCCCATCGAAAGGCAGCCCGTCCCGTTTGTTGAGGCATTGCCTCAACAAACAGAACAGGTAATCGAGGTGGAGCATCTGGTGAAGGCGTTTGGCTCGTTCCATGCCGTCGATGACATTTCCTTCACGGTCAAGCGGGGAGAAATCTTCGGTTTCCTCGGTGCCAATGGCGCAGGGAAGACCACTGCCATGCACATCCTGACGGGTTTGAACCAGCCCACGAGCGGTAGGGGGACGGTGGCGGGCTTCGACATCAGCAAGGAATATGAGCAGATTAAGAAGCATATCGGGTATATGAGCCAGAAGTTCTCGCTCTACGAAGACCTGACCGTGGCGGAGAATATCCGTCTCTTCGCGGGCATCTATGGCATGGATGATAAGGCGATAGCCCGAAAAAAGGATGAACTGTTGGAGCGGTTGAAGTTCACCGACCATAAGAATGACCTCGTTGCCTCATTGCCCTTGGGTTGGAAACAGAAGCTCGCCTTCTCCGTTTCCATCTTCCACGAGCCGAGCGTGGTGTTTCTCGATGAGCCGACGGGCGGCGTAGACCCTGCCACGAGGCGGCAGTTCTGGGAATTGATTTATGACGCGGCGGCGCGGGGCATCACGGTATTCGTCACCACACACTATATGGACGAGGCGGAATATTGCGACCGCATCTCCATCATGGTGGACGGCAAGATCAAGGCGATGGGTACACCCGAGGAGCTGAAGCTCAGATTCGACCAGCCCGACATGAACCATGTGTTTACTTATTTAGCAAGACAAGCCACTCGTTCAAGCGATTAAAAGAGACATGAAACAGTTTATCTCATTTGTCATCAAGGAAACCAAGCATATCTTACGCGACAAGCGCACGATGCTTATCCTCTTCGGGATGCCCGTCGTGATGATGCTCATCTTCGGGTTTGCCATCACGACGGATGTACGCAATGTGCGAACGGTGGTCGTCACCTCGTCAATAGACCACAAGACAAAGCAAGCCATCGACCGCCTCGCCGCGTCGGAATATTTCACCATCACGGCGACGGTCGCCACTCCTAAGGATGCTGAACGGCTGATACGCAACCAAAAGGCAGACCTTGCCATCGTCTTCGGACAATACTTTGCCTCGAAGAAGAGTGGGGTGCAGCTTATCGTCGATGGCGCAGACCCTAACATGGCACAACAATGGACGAACTATGCCACACAGACCATTGCCAACGCCCCGTATTCCTTGGTTAATACCAAGATGTTATACAATCCGCAGATGAAGTCGGCATACAATTTCGTACCCGCCATCATGGGTATGCTCTTGATGTTGGTGTGTGCGATGATGACCTCCATCTCCATCGTGCGTGAGAAGGAGAAGGGAACAATGGAGGTGTTGCTGGTGTCGCCCGTCAAGCCCATCATGGTCATCATTGCCAAGGTAGTACCCTATCTTGTGTTGGCGTTTGCCATCCTCACGACCATCTTACTGATGGGGCGGTATGTGTTGGGAGTGCCCTTGCACGGCTCCATCGTATGGATTTACATAGTGAGTACCATTTATATACTCCTCGCCCTGTCGCTCGGCTTGCTCATTTCCAATATCGCTAACAGCCAGCTCATGGCGTTGTTGCTCTCCGCGATGGTCTTGCTCGTGCCTATCGTCATGCTTTCGGGCATGATATTCCCTGTGGAGTCGATGCCCACAATCCTACAATGGATTTCCGCCATCGTGCCACCCCGGTATTACATCGAGGCGATGCGCAAGCTCATGATTATGGGTGTGGGCATCGGTGATGTGATGCGCGAGGTGACAATCCTTTCTGGCATCACCATCCTGCTCCTCATCATCTCGCTCGCCAAATTCAATAAGCGTCTCGAATAATCCCATAAGACCCATTAGCTCTATAAGACCATGCCCATCAAATATCTCATCCAAAAAGAGTTCCTCCAGATTCGTCGCAATGTGTTCCTCCCCCGACTCATTGTCATTTTCCCCATCATGATGATGTGCGTGATGCCGTGGGTCATGAACCAAGAGGTGAAAAACATCCGTGTCGATGTGGTTGATAACGACCGCTCGCAACTATCACAACAAATCGTCCACGACATCGAGGCTTCCAACTATTTCATCTTCAACGGCCAGAAACCTACTTACCGAGCTGCGCTGAAGGAGGTGGAGACGAGCAAGGCCGATGTCATCCTTGTCATTCCGCGGGATTATGGCAAGGACATCATGCAAGGGAAACAACCGCAGGTGCTGATCGCCGCCAATGCCGTAAACGGCACCAAGGGGGCAATGGGCAGTGCTTATCTGTCGCAAATCGTCAATGAAGTGTTAAGAATGAAGAATGAAGGAACGGCTAACGCCATTGAGGTGCAGCAAAACAATCTTCAATCTTCATTTTTATACAACAAACACCTTAACTACAAGGTGTTCATGATACCTGCCCTCTTTGCCATGCTCCTCATGTTGATGTGCGGATTCCTGCCTACCCTTAACATCGTGGGCGAGAAGGAGGCGGGTACCATCGAGCAAATCAATGTCACGCCCGTGTCAAAGTGGGCTTTCATCCTTGCCAAGCTCATCCCCTATTGGCTGATAGCCCTGTTGCTCATCACTGTTTGCCTCGTCCTATCGTGGCTCGTCTACGGCATTACTTGCCAAGGACCGATATGGCTCATCTTCCTGTTGGTCATGCCGTTGGCTCTCTTTTGGAGTTCCTTTGGGCTAATCATCTCCAATTATTCTGACACGATGCAGCAGGCGATATTCGTCATGTGGTTTTTCGTGGTGTCGATGTTGCTCCTCAGTGGTCTCTTTACACCGACACGTTCCATGCCCCAGTGGGCATACGCCACCACATATATCAATCCCATGCACTATTTCATCGATGCCATCCGCACCGTCTTCGTGCGAGGGGGCGACCTCCGAAGCATTGCCCACCAAGTGTTGGCACTCACGGGAATAGCCGTTGTCATGGCATGTTGGGCTGTTGCGAGCTACAAGAAAAATAGTTGACTGTTAACTAAAAAGGAGAGAAAAGGGAAGGGGAAAGTTGGAAAAAGGCGAATAATCCGACTTCCCTCTTCTTATTTTCAATATCTTTTTGTACATTTGCAAGCTTGTAATAATTTATTAGTCAAATAACTAACACAGATATCTTATGATTTCATTATTCATGACTAAGAAACGATGGTGGACAATGGCATTGCTCACCTTCATGGTCATGGCGATGCCGCAGATGGCATTTGCCACGGGTGTTGACAACAGCTCCAACTATAGGGTGACACCCAAAGGGGTGCGCGAAATCACCATTTCATGTCCTATTGTAGACCAGGATGGAGCTAACTGTTGGGTCGTGGATGGATACCTCAAATTGAAGGTGGAAGGTTCCAATGACGAGGTTACGCTTTTGTATTGGAAATGTTTGGACGATGACAAATCAGGTTATGCGCCTACAAGACTAAAAACCGATATCGATGGCGAAATGTTTGTCAAGGTTGGGAAAGATTTCGAAGAGTATCAACTTAAAAAGGGAACTGTGGAGTCAAAGAATCTTTATGGAGAGAAAAACCATGACGTGTTCTTTGTACAAGCAAGGTGGGTGATACCTGACAAATATTTAGGGAAGACCCTTAAATTCGTTTGGGATGTGGATCGCGATGGTACTGCCAGATCCCATCAAAGAGTGTCGAATCTTACATCTTTTGAGTTTACCGTTCCCGAAGCACCTCCCGTGTTGGAGGTGATGGTTACAGAGCCAGTCATCGTACCGGATAGCGTTGGTAAGATTTTGATTCCTTGGATGGTGGGCGCGGACTCTGTCATTTCGGCTAAGGCCGTTTATCTTGACAGTCTCAACAATGAACATCAAATCGTGTTGGATGCCAAGAAATCCTCGGGCAAGGTGTCGCTTGATGTCACCCAGCCTTATCGGTCTGTATATGTCCAGGTGACCTATAAGGATCAGTTTAAATCCATCGTAACGGTCAGAAGTCCGTTTGTGGATATGAAGATGATTCATGCCCCGATGGACTTTTCCGATTCTATCTATAACGACAGCAAGAGGACTGTCAAGCTCAAGTGGAAAATCAATGCCCTTAATGACGCTGACCTGATAGAAGGCGATGCCTTTGAGATACAACGGTCCATAACAGGGAAAGATGAAGATTTTGTCACCATTGGCATGGAAATGTTTGATTTAGACAAGCATAGCTATTCCTATACCGATTCAACCATCATCGCCTCGCTTACCCAAGACATGAAAGATGAATACGGCTATTTCCCCCATGTTCGCTACCGCATACGCCGTACCGCCACCGATTTCTGGGGGTGGAACGGTAACCCCACGGTCGCTTCTCGTTCTGTAAGTTTGGATCCTATGAGGCTGTATCATGTCAAGAGTGCCAAGATGGAGCAAGCGGGCAAAGACCAATATACCGCCAACGTGACATGGGAATACGACGATGATTCGTTTTATTATGTTTGGGATGACCGTGCGGAAATGAAAATGAAGGTGAAGATGTTTAACCGTCAAGGTGCTTTGGTGGACAGTGTGGAATACACCCTGACACGGGCAGAGATTCTTGCCCGTCAGAAGCAACTCACTTTCACGCGCCCATGTATCAATTACTATGTAGAGGTTTCCACATGCAGAGGCACAAGCCCCATTGAAAATGGCATCAAACAGATTGTCATCAATTCTGAAAGCGATTGGGATAAATTTGTTTCTTACGTAAATTCTGGCAATGGGAATAGATTTTGTGAGACCCAAGTGTTACTGAATACCGACCTCCACCTGATGGGTGGCGATGACAGATATATCGTCGGAACGGAAAAGTATCCATTCAGTGGTGTCTTTGATGGAAATGGACATACCATCATAGCTGAAGACCTCACTCTTTTTAAGAACGTGAAAAATGCCAGAATCAGTAACCTCAATATCAAATATGATGCCTATATCGGATATTATGAGGATATTTCCGGCATGGTGGACAGGGCAGAAAACCTTGTTATCAGCAATTGCGGCGTGGAGGGAGAATTTAAGAATTTCAATCAAGCCGCTGGCTTTGTGTTGAAAGGCAAGGATATTACCATTAACAATTGCCTTGTCTATGCCAAGAAATTAGAGTCTGGGAAAGGTTACCCCACGTTTGCTGGCTTCATCAATCATTGCGAGAATCCATGTAAGATTGATAATTCTCTCTTCTTCTCGGCAGGAGAAGGGGATGAGCGTTTTAAATACATAGATTCCAGCGGCTCAAACCAGTTCGCTAAATCGTTCTACTTCAGTGGCGATTGCTCCCTCCAAAAATGCTACTGGAGTACCTGGGGCGAATATGCCTGGCAATCGTATTGCGATGAAACGCAGGGAGAAAAATTACCAAGAAATCAAGAAGAATGGGGAGAGGTGATCGGAAACAATTGGCAAGCATCAGACAACGAGTTTGGTATTTCACCCATTTTAGTACCTGAAAATTTTGATGCCAACACTGTTATTATTAATGTAGTTGGTGCTACTTTCTATTACGAGGCATCAGGCAAAGTTTCCAAAAAGCTTACCACAACGTCCCGCCAGAGCAGTGTCTTGATTCAGTGGGATGTGGAAAACGACGTGGTGGACTATTTTGAGGTGTTGCGCTGCAAGGTGGGAAGTCATAAATGGGAAGTTATAGCCACCAACCTCACAGATATGATTTATGAGGACAAAACTGTCTCGATGCTCGATGACTATGAATATACGGTGCGCTCGGCGATAGACTGCGAGGGTACCAGCTATCATTATTCCGACTCCGTGGTGGCAGGCTGTAAGCACAGTTGCAAGATGGAGGGTTACGTGCGTTTCGCCGATGGCACGGGAATACCGAATGTATCCGTCACCATTACTGCCAAAGGCGGCAACAGTTTCACGGAAACCGTTGCGACCGATGAGACGGGAAAGTTCATGATTGAGAACCTTTCCTATTTCAAAGGCAGGACAGTCGTTTATAATGTGGGTGTTACCAGCTCCGACAGGATTGAATTGGAAAATAGCCAATATGATGTCACGTTCAATGATTCAATCAATTACCGAGAGTTGAAAGACTTCATCGTCACCTCGGGACACCGTTTCTCTGGCTACGTGATGTATGAAGGTACATCCATCCCCGTGCATGGCGCCAATTTCTCTGTTGACGGTCATGATGTATATACTGCCTCTGGCAAGTTGTTGGAGACAGACTTTGATGGGAAGTTCACCTTCTACGTGTTGGATGGTAAGAGAACCATCGTCGCCAAGATGGATGGTCATGATTTTACAGACGGTGGGAAATTCACCCATAACTTCACGGATAAGCTCACCGACATCTATTTCTATGACAAGACGAAGGTGAAGTTGATTGGTCGCGTAGTGGGAGGCGACACGCAGGGCAATTTGCCTTTGGGTAACAGCCTCTCGCGCAACAACCTCGGTCGCGACGTGACGATGATACTGACCCTTGAGGGTGACAACACGTCAAATATTGTCTTCGATAATGTCAACCCATTGCTCTCAGAGCGCGATACCATTTATCATAATGGAAAGCAGGGCGACCCCACCGATTATGTGACAACGGTGAATATGTATCGTAAGCGCATTGTGGTGAAGCCTGACACTATCACGGGTGAATACATGATAGAACTGCCACCCGTAAAATGGAAAGTGCAACAGATTTTTTGTGAGGGATATGCCACATTGTTCCAAGAGGGAAAGGTGAGTGATGTCGTTGACTTGACAGAAGCCATCAAGCCTATAGAAAAGAAATACGAAGGCTCGTGGGTAAACCTTGCCAAGGTGACGATTAAAGATCCCACCGTAACCTACAATGCCATTTACAACCGTATCTACCACAACCCCGTGGAGCTGACATACAAGCAGTTGGGCTACGGTCTCTTCGACTATTACGGAGACTATTCCTATACTGCCACCAACCTCGGCGGGGACAAATCGGAGGTGCCGTTGGTGTATCAAGTGTCCGAGAAGGCATCCGACAAGGATGACGCTCCCACTGTGATGAAAACGAAATATACGTTTGGACATCCCGTGTTTAGCATCAACCGCTATTATTCCTATCGCTTGGAAGCGGTGGAGCGTTATTATTGGAACAACAACTCATTGAGTGATACCATTGATGTGGTGCAGATGAATGGCGGCAAGGTGGTGGTACACAATGGCATGGTCAGTTCCACCCATAAGGAAGAGGTGCAACTCAACGAGGAGGGCGTAGGCATTGTGAATCTCTACGCACAGCAGGTAAACTATAACCTAACCAAGGACGATGCCCTGCGCACCGTTTCGATGACGCTCGAACTTGATGGCAAAACATACGAGGCAGAACCACTGAAGGCTTATATCCTGAATATATACACCAGGCCTGGATCCAATGACATCCTCAATGCGGAGCAACCCACGCTTGTGGATATCCTGCGCGACCCACCAGGGGGAACCAGTTCTGCAACACTCTCGAAAGGCTCCACACTGAAGTACACCTATACAATGGACATGGCTTGGTCGGCTGGTGTGAGTATGGATTTGAAGAACGGTACCACCATGAATAATTATTATGGTGTCACGTTTACTTCTACTGTTGGTGCCATGGGACCGTCATACGGTATCTTGCAAGATGCCACGACGGGATTCCAATATTCCAACGACATCGTATTCTCCGGGAAGGGCAACCGTGCTTTCACTTACACCATGACAGCCACGGAAGACATCAAGACCAGTTCGGCAACGTCGATGGTGGGTGCCAATGCTGATATATATATGGGCGTGGTGCAAAACAACATCGTCAAGCAAGGTGTGACCATCCGTGCCATTCCCGACAGTATCTTCCAGCAGATGAAGGGACGGCTTCCGGGGGCAACCTTAGTGACGGGCAGCACCGACAAGGCGGGTACCATGGTGGATATAGCCCAAGGCAAGGATGCCAATGGCAAACTCTATCACCTCGTGAGGGATGAGTCTTTGGTCTTCGGGGCGGAGCTTACCTCCACTTTCGCACACACACAGAAATATATCACCACCCAACTCATACCCGAATTGGCCGAACAATGCCGTGCGCTGATGTATATCGGTACGCCGGAAGACGCCCAGAAACAAGCCAATGCCACGGGCAAGAAAGTGTATCTCTCGCTGAAGGATCCCGACGATAAGGATTTTGCCGTGATGAACATGGTCGGTGACGATCCTTTCTATTACACCTTGTCCATGCACAAGAATGCGTCAACCAAGAGGAATGACATGAATTATTGTGTCGTCGTGCCAGACAAGTATGATGATACCGCCCAAACGGATGATGTACAGAAATATTGCGGCATCATGTTTGAATGGGTGAAAATGATCATCCGGAACGAAGAGGATAAACTGACCGCTACTGATTTGGTGAAGAACTTTGACGTAGATGGTGGCACGGGCATGACATACAGCGAGAATTTCGAGAGCTCGTATTCCAATAGCAGTACGATGACATGGCCATTGGGTATCAATACAGATGAATATTTCAGCTCGTCAGCCAATGCAGGGGATATCACCCTTGATATCTTGAATGTATTGGGCAGGGTTGGGGGCAAAATGGTTGTCAGTTTCTTGTCAAAGGTCATGAAGAATGACAATCTGAAACCTTCTTGGTGGAGATCGGAGACAGAGGTCAAATTCACGGGTAGCTGTTTTAAGTATCTCGTCTATCCCACCATGTCCTACGATGTGAAATACAACACCACCACCGCCAAGACCTACAATAGGAAGGAATCGTTCTCCATCGGAATGAACAATTCCTCGCATCTCGACTTTGATGTCTATCGTGCAACTTCCGTTGTGGGCTCCACCAAGAAGAGCAATGATGTGTTGGATGTGTTCACCAGCCAGAACTTCTATGCACAAGTGGACTACAACGACGACTATCTTGAGCGACATTTGGATTTGGGTAAAGATGACCCCGTCAGGTTTGCACGTGGCTTTGTCTATCGCACACGAGGCGGTGCAACAGTCCAGCCGTGGGAAGATGAGCGTAGGACGATGTTCTATCGTTCTGGAACCGTCCTCGATGCCCGCACCAAGAAAATTGAGAACCCCAAGATTACATTGGATAAACAGAGCATCAGTGGTGTACCATACGGAGAGCCTGCTCGTTTCAAAGTTTACCTCACTAACGATAGCGAAGAGCCTAATGCCATCTCCACACCCCTCTCGTTCTATACTCTTTTCCAAGAAGAGGCAACCAATCCCAAGGGTGCCAAGCTGATGATGGATGGAAGTCCTATCACTGGCGACGGCCGAAACATGTATGTAGTACCAGGTCAGATAACAGAAAAGACCCTTGAGGTATATGCCGGCGAGGATTTCGACTATGAGAACTTGGAAATTGGTATCGTTTCCAAGAACGATGTCAATGTCTATGACAAGGTGAAGTTTGACGTGCATTTCCTGCGTATGGCAGGGCCTGTCAACATCTCCACCCCGGGCGACAAGTGGGTGATGAATACCGATGCGCCATTCCATGAGAAGAAAGGCTATTTCCTCCCCGTCAAGATTGATGGCTTCGACAGGAAACAAAAGAACTTCGACCACATCGAGTTCCAATATAAGGAGACGGCGCGTGGCGATGACTACTGGACAAACCTCTGCTCTTACTATGACAACGATTCGCTCATGGCATTGGCGAGTGGCGTGAAGGAGAAAATTCCTGACAATGGATATATCAACACGGAGTTCTATGGCGAGGGTGTTGTCATGGAAAAGGCATACGACCTCCGTGCCGTGCTATATATACGAGACGGTAACAGCTTCCTGACATCGTCTTCGCAGATCCTCAGCGGTATCAAGGACACCCGTCGCCCGCAGCTCTTTGGAACACCAGAGCCGATTGATGGAGTTCTTGACATTGGCGAGAACATTATCTTCAATTTCTCTGAGGCAATCGAGCACAACTACCTTGACCACAAAGTCAATTTCGAGGTGAAAGGCGAGGTGAACAATAATAATGTGTCTGAAGACGTGTCGCTCCAATTCTCTGGGAATGACAGCAAAGGAAGTATCGAGACGGAAGTGGTTCGAAACTTTGCCAGCAAGGACTTGACCATTAGCATGATGATTAAACCTGACGTGAAAGGAGTGGATATGCCCCTCTTCTCACATGGTACTAACAACAAGAAGTTACAGCTGTGGATTACTGCTGACCAGAAACTCAAGGTGGTGGTTGACAGGCAAAGTGAATACAAGTCGAATGATACGATAGACTATAGCATCTTCCAACAAGTGGCGATGGTCATCAGCCAGCCTACCAAGGAAAAGGATCCATGCCGCTTGTCGTTGTACATCGGTGGTAAGTCTGTGGGTAGCTTTGAAATGGAAGAGCCTTATACGGGAGCGGGAAATCTTATCTTCGGACGCACCAATGAGGTGAATCGCTATGACAGTGGTTGCCAGTTCTACCAAGGTCGCATGATGGAGGCTCGTGTATGGTATCGCGCACTCACGGCTCTACAGTTGGGAACCACTTACGGCTATAAGCGTCTCACTGGCTATGAGATGGGCTTGGTGGACTATTACCCAATGAATGAGGGCGAGGGTGAATATGCCACCGACAAGGCACAGGGTGCCCATGCACGAATCGTCAATGTGGCTTGGGCGCAGCCACAAGGCATGTCGCTCCGTCTTGATTGGGAAGACCGAGGCCTGGCTCTCGACCAGAATGCCATCACCCGTGCCGACGATGAGGACTATACGCTCATGTTCTGGTTTAAAACAACCCCAGAGGGACGCGGTGCACTCATCAGCAACGGTTTGGGGCTTGACACAGATGAAGGTGCTGAGAACCAGTTCTTCATTGGCTTTGAGGCGGAAAATTTGATATATCGTACCAATGGTATGCAAATCGACATATCGGGAGATTATAGCGACAATCGCTGGCATCATTATGCCATGACTGTCAACCGCTCGCGCAATATAGGCAACATCTATATGGACCGCATCCTTCGCGCCTCATTCGCTGTCGATTCCCTTGGCGGCATTTCGGGTGGTATTCCCATGTTAGGTGCGACATTCCACAAGGGCAAGACCGATTCCGTCATTGTTGACACCCATAACTGGTTACAAGGAAACCTCGATGAGATTTGCTTGTTTGAGCAGGCTTTGCCACTTTCGCTCATCAAGAGTTATAGCCTCAAGAGTCCATACGGCGACGAGGCGGGCTTGAAGGTTTACATGAACTTCAGTCGCCAAGAGCGGCAGTCGAATAACAACCTTGTCCTTGTTCCATACGTTTATAGTCAGACAATACACAAGGATCCAGAAGGCAATATCTTGTATGAGTTGGATAAGACCACGAAACTGCCCACCAGCACCCCTGTGCGTGACTACATCTTTGATGAGTCGGTATCTAAGCAAGACCTGTATAACCACATCGACCAAAGTCAAGGCGCACCCGTGAGACCTTACGAGACGTTAAAAAACCTCGGTTTCAGCCATGTGGGTCGCGACAACCAGCTCTTGATTAACATTGATGAGCCTACCGAGTACATCAATAAGCGAACCATCTATGTCACCGTCCGTGATATTCCAGACATGAACGGCAACAGCATGGCATCGCCAGCCACATTGAGCTGCTTCGTTGACTGCAACGCTTTGCGGTGGTCAGACAAGACCTTGAAGTATGAGATACCATACGGTGAGGGAATGGATTTTGATATACTGATTAAGAATGTTAGCGGTGGTAACCATACATTCAAAGTGGAAAACTGTCCGAGATGGCTCACTGTCAGCCCACAGACTAACACCATCGGTCCAAGGGAAGAAACCTATTTGACGTTTACCGTCAATAAGAACTTGAACGTGGGAACTTACGACGAGGTTATTTACTTGACAGACGAAGAAGGTCTTTCTGAACCCCTGTCTCTTAATCTCACCATCTATGGTGAAGAGCCAGACTGGGTAGTGAGCAGGGATTTGCGCAAATATACGATGAATATATTGGGACGTGTGGTGATGGGTAGCCTTGACGACAACCAGATCATTACCGATACACGCGACATCGTGGGCGTGTTTGACCGAGAGGGAGTTTGCCATGGCGTTTCACATATTTCATACGATGAGGCCACGGGAAAGAGTATGCTCTATCTTACTGTTTATAACGACACGACGGTATCTGATCAACTCTATTTCAAGCTATGGCACTATGCCACTGGCAGGGAAATGTTGCTCATCAATTATGATAACATCAAATTTAAGAACTCCAAGTTGTATGGAAGCATAGATTCACCCTGCATCTTCTATGCTGACAACCAGTATGTGCAGACACTCGACTTGCGGAAGGGTTGGAACTGGGTTTCCTTCAATGTCTATGAGAGCAAATCATTCAGGAACCTCAACCGACTGCTCGATGGATTCCCATGGCAAAATGGCGATGTCATGACCGATAACACCAATGGCTTGACCCTTATCTATACCGACAACCACTGGAAGATTTCCGAGGATATTGATAGTTTGGCTATCTCTCCACGAAACTTCTATGCGGTTAAGGTGAGCAAGGACATCTCTGTGCAGCTGTCAGGCTATATCGTCAAGGATTGGGCAGAGCGAACCATTATCGTCAATTCAGGATGGAATAGCATTGGTTATACGCCGATGGTGAACCTGCCCGTGGAGACTGCCCTCGCAGAGTATTTCACCTATGCGAAAGACGGCGATGTCATCAAGAGCCACGACGAGTTTGCCATCTTCAATGGATATAACGGCAGTGGCAAGTGGGAGGGTACCCTCCAATACATGAAGCCTGGCGAGGGATACATGCTGTTGCGTCAAGAACAAAATAGAGTGTTATTTACCTATCCGTTCTTTGAGCCAAGCAGCTCGTTCATCAATATGGTTTACAAGGCTCCTGTCAAGAAGGCTTATTCCACTTCGCCCACAACGATGTCGCTCACTGCCATTGCCAACGGCTTGAATTTGGAAGAAGGAGACCGTCTGTTGGCATTCGCCAATGGCGAGCTGTGTGGTGTTAGCACGATGAATGAGGACGGCATCTTCTATATGAGTATCGGAGGCGACAAGCAACAAGGGCTTTCATTCGCCGTGGAGCGGGAGGATGAAATCATCGCCACTACTTCCGACATCCTCACGTACAAGGCAAATGCCGTGGTAGGAATGCCAAATACGCCAACACGCATCGACTTCACACGTGTTGACATTCCACAAGAGGGATGGTACACGCTGCAAGGCTATAAGCTCCCAGGCCGTCCATCAAAGAAAGGTGTCTATATCTATAATGGAAAGAAGAAAGTAGTTAAGTAAGAAAATATGAAAAGGTTTATTTATAATGCGATGATGCTGGCAGCCCTCACGTTGATGTGGGGCTGCAGCTCATCCGACGATAATACGTCTACTACTGGCACAGGACAAAGTACGACGAAATGGCAGAAGGCCGTTGGCACAGCCGATTGGAAAATCGATTGGTCTGCCAATGAGGAAACGCCCGATTGGACAGCTCCACAGCCTGGCGACTATGAGAGTTGGATGATCTTGATGGTGACATTGCAACCAGAGTTGGTACCTTATTCCACGGAGAAAGACCTCATGGCAGTCTTCATCGGTAATGAAATACGGGCGATGGCACGGCCAGCCATTGCGCTTGGCAACACCAAGGACGTAACCTTTATCTTGAAGGTGCTTGGAAATGAGGAGTCAGACAAGGCTGTCCATATAACACTCAGCTATTATTGTAGCCAATTACGGCAGACCTTCACGCTGACAGGCACGGAAACATTTGTGCCAGAGAAAGTATATGGGGTGGATGATATTTACATGCCCACATTATTGGCTGGAAGTGCCAAATACCCCGTGCAGATGCCCCTTTCGCTCCAAATGCCCCGGATTGCCCAAGACGTGTTGCAACCAGCAGCGGGCGACCTTATCGCCGTGATGGTGAACGGCGAATGCCGGGGCGTGGCAACCATTGGCGAAAACCTGTTCCTTGCCCCTTACTCGCTTACTGTCTATGCACGTGTGGAAGGGGAGCAAGCCTCCATTTATTATTATAATGTTCACGAGAAAGCTATATGGAACACGGGGACGGTGTTTACCATTACATCCTCTGCCCAGACAGTAAATGTAGATTATTATTGAAGTTATGAGAAAATATCTTTTTTGTGCGATGACGTTCGTCGCGCTTCATGTGCAAGCACAAGGCAACCATTATGATGTCAACAATGATGGCACTATTTCCGTCTCAGACGTGGTGACCCTCGTCAATAAAATATTGGGAAATCCCGATGAAGGCAATCCCGCCAACGACGAACAGCAAGAGCGAAAGCTTATCCTGCAAGTGTCGGAAAACCCGCTCACTCAGCCCAATGGTGCCAAGGCGAACAAACGGCTTGCCCCAGCTGTTTTCACCCACACGTTGGATTACTTTTACATCAATATGATGTATAAATTCTATGGTATTCAGTGGGTTAAGACAAATAGGTCTGAGACTCTAAGCATTACGACAAAGGGCTATTACGAGAACAATGGAACTTGGCCATCGTCATCCGTTGTAGGTGACGATGATGATGTCTACGTATTTGGGTATTATACCTATTACAAAAGCAATGTGGACTTCTTCGAACTAAACGATGGAAACCCATACCTGTTAGTGGTAACAGAACAAAGCTCCGATGACCAGCGCGATGTGCTCGTGGCAAAGAAAACCGACACGTGGAACAACTGTCAGGGGGTTGTGAATCTTGTGTTCGACCATGTCTGTTCCGCCCTTCAGTTCTCCCTTATCAAGACCAACAGCCTGGCAGATTACACGGTGGAGGTGAAAGAAGTAAAACTCCACAACGTCCATGAATCGGGCAAATACGCACTGCTTACTGACCAATGGTACGATGTGAGTGGCAATAGCGATTTCACATTGAAGGCTTATCGGGATGGCGAGGAGAACAACATCGTCGTAGATGCGGAGGAGGAGACTTTGCTTGCCAAGAATGAGAGCGACTATCTTTTCTTGATACCCCAAGCCATAACAGGCATGGATAGAGGAACAGCCATCGTGGATGCTGACAATGCCAAGACGGCTTACTTGGAAATCAAATGCAAGATTTTCAAACAGGACAATGAATTCAAGGTTGGCTCGGCCAATGAGTATGGCTCGGTTTACCTCCCGTTTACCGCTACGCTGAAGGCGGGGCATATCCATCCTTTCACGATTAATATGGGTACTTCTCTCCGTGATGCCAACGGCAATAGAATTTTTAATTAGTAGGGCATGAACTATAAAAGACCATATATAAAACCATTCTCCAAGGTGTTAGATTTTCATACAAAGTATGATTCCATGGTTCAGGGAGACCCACGGGGCAGTTTTGTCGTGAAAGAATTTGAAGAGGATGACCCTGTTGTCATCGGTGGTGACGACGATGGTGACGATGCCAAGTTCGGCAAATCGTTGTGGGATGTTAATTTTTAAGTTTTAATAATACGATTATTTACGGTTATTTCAAATTATTTCGTACCTTTGCAGCCTTGATAAGTATTAGCAATGGATTTAAGGTGGTTGATGGCCATTTCGCCGATTGATGGCCGATATAGGGGGAAGACAGAGAGTCTTGCGGATTTTTTCTCCGAATATGCTTTGATTCGTTATCGTGTACGTGTTGAAATCGAGTATTTCATCGCGCTATGTGAGTTACCTTTGCCCCAATTGGAGGCATTCGATAAGGGACTTTTTGGGCGTTTGCGTGACATCTATCTCCGTTTCGATGTGGCAGAAGCCCAGCGTGTGAAGGACATTGAGGGCATCACTAACCACGATGTCAAGGCAGTAGAGTATTACATCAAGGAACAATTTGACAAGATTAGCGGTTTGGATGCCTATAAGGAGTTCGTCCATTTCGGTCTAACTTCGCAGGACATCAATAACACCAGCGTTCCCCTTTCCGTCAAAGAGGCACTCAAAGAGGTGTACATCCCGCAAACGGAAGAACTGATAGACCAACTTATGCAATATACGCAAGACTGGATGGACGTTCCCATGTTGGCGAAAACCCATGGCCAGCCTGCCTCTCCCACGCGCCTTGGCAAGGAGGTGATGGTGTTTGTCTACCGCCTCCAGGAGCAATTGGAGGAGTTGAAGTCATGTAAGGTCACTGCCAAGTTTGGTGGTGCCACGGGTAATTTCAATGCCCACCACGTTGCTTATCCACAGGTTGATTGGCGGGATTTTGGCAATCGCTTCGTCAGTGAGAAGTTGCATTTGCAACGTGAGCAATACACCACACAGATTAGCAACTATGATTCGCTTGGTGCAATCTTTGATGCTTTGCGTCGGATCAATACCATCATCATTGACCTCGACCGCGATTTTTGGATGTATATATCCATGGAGTATTTCAAGCAGAAGATAAAGGCGGGCGAAGTGGGGTCAAGTGCCATGCCACATAAGGTAAACCCCATTGACTTCGAGAATAGCGAGGGCAATCTCGGCATAGCAAATGCCATCCTGCAATTCCTGGCCCGGAAACTGCCTGTTAGCCGTTTACAGCGCGACTTGACCGACTCCACGGTTCTCCGAAACATCGGCGTTCCCCTTGGTCATGGCTTGATTGCGATGCAGAGTACGTTGAAGGGATTGCGCAAGTTGATCCTCAACGAGGAAAAACTTGCAGAAGACTTGGATAACACTTGGGCTGTCGTAGCCGAAGCCATACAGACTATCCTCCGCCGTGAGGCATATCCGCATCCTTACGAGGCGTTGAAGGCTTTGACGCGCACCAACCAAAAGATGACCCAGGAGACGATTCATGAATTTATCAACACGTTGGATGTCAGTGATGATGTCAAGGCAGAATTACTCGCCATCACTCCCTCCAACTATACAGGTATTTATTAAATCATATTTATTAACATGGCCGTGAGGCCAATAAGCGTATTTATTATTATGGATTCAGAATTAGAAAACAAACCGCAAGAACAATCTGAAGAGCAGAAGGCGAGTGGCCGCGAAGGCTATAAGCCCAGTAATTACCAGAGAGTGTATCGACCCAACAGTGGCAAACCCCAGCGTCCCCGTATCAATTCACAGCAGCGGGCGTATAGTTCCGACCGTTCAGGGGAGGGGGGATTCCGCCCCGAGGGCTTCGGTGAGAGACTCCAATCGGATAACACACAGAGAAAAAGTGGCTATCGTCCTCATTACAGTGCCAATCCTCAGCAAAATGGCTATCAGCCCCGACAGCAGGGAGGCTATCGTCCCCGCTATGGCAATGATGAGCAAGGTGGGTATAAATCCCGCCCGCAGGGTGGCTATCGCCCGCGTTACGGCAATGATGAGCAGGGTGGCTACCAGCCTCGCCCGCAGGGTGGCTATCGTCCGCGTTACGGCAATGACGAGCAAGGTGGTTACCAACCTCGCCAACAAGGTGGCTATCGCCCGCGTTACGGCAGCGATGAGCAAGGTGGCTACCAGTCTCGCCAACAGGGCGGCTATCGTCCCCGCTACAACGAGGGTGGCTATCAGCCTCGCCAGCAGGGCGGATATGGCTCCCAGTACGGTGGCGGATACCCGCAGGGTGGCAATCGTCCGAAGCCTAACCGTGTGCAGAAAGCTAAGCCCAATTTGAAGAAACGCATTGATTATAAAGAGGTAGATGTCGATCCCGATGCACCCCTCCGTCTTAATAAGTTCTTGGCAAATGCTGGAGTTTGCTCCCGGCGTGAGGCTGATGACTTCATCACGGCGGGTGTCGTCTCGGTGAATGGTGTTGTTGTCACTGAACTGGGAACGAAGGTGAAGCGCAGTGATGAGGTGTTGTTCCACGACCAGATTGTCAAGTTGGAGAAGAAGGTGTATGTCTTGCTCAACAAGCCCAAGGACTGTGTCACCACCAGCGATGACCCACAACAGCGCAAGACCGTGATGGATTTGGTGAAAGATGCTTGCAACGAGCGTATCTATCCGGTGGGAAGGCTCGACCGTAACACCACGGGTGTGCTGCTCTTGACCAATGATGGTGAACTTGCCAGCAAGCTTACTCATCCCAAATTCCTCAAGAAGAAGATTTATCACGTGTTCCTCGATAAGAAAGTGACTGCCCATGACATGCAACAAATTGCCGAGGGTGTCAAGTTGGAAGATGGCGAGGTCCATGCCGATGCCATCGAATATGCCGACGAGCAAGACAAGACACAGGTTGGCATCGAGATCCACAGTGGCAAGAACCGTATCGTTCGCCGTATCTTTGAGAGCCTCGGCTACCGCGTGGTAAAGCTCGACCGTGTACAGTTTGCCGGTCTTACCAAGAAGGGAGTGCGCCGTGGCGACTGGCGTTATCTCACGGAGAAGGAAGTGGACATACTGCGTATGGGCGCATTTGAATAAATCATTTCACAACACAATCATGGCGAAAGACAATATTCGTAGGACGAAAGTGGTTGATGCCTTGCGTCGAACAGACTTTGGTGCCACCATCAACGTGAAGGGATGGGTGCGTACCCATCGTAGCAGTAAGGTCGTAGACTTCATAGCACTTAATGACGGCTCTACCATCAAGAGCATTCAAGTGGTGGTAGACCCCACGAAGTTTGATGGCGAGTTGCTCAAGCAAATCACCACGGGGGCTTGCATCTCCGCCGTGGGAACGCTGGTGGAGAGCCAGGGTGCTGGTCAAACCTCGGAAATCCAATGCGAGAGCATTGAGGTGTATGGCTTGTGCGGCAACGACTATCCCATGCAAAAGAAGGGACAGACCTTTGAGTTTATGCGCCAACATGCCCACATGCGCCTCCGCACCAATATTTTTGGGGCAATCATGCGCATTCGTCACAATATGGCAATGGCCATACACCAGTATTTCCATGGGCATGGATTCTTGTATTTCCATACACCCATCATCACGGCAAGTGATTGTGAGGGGGCTGGCAACATGTTCCAGGTGACCACCAAGAACCTTTATGACTTGAAGAAGGATGAGGGTGGCAAGATCATCTACGACGACGACTTCTTTGGCGAGCAGACTTCATTGACCGTCAGCGGCCAGTTGGAGGGTGAGTTGGGTGCGACTGCCCTTGGGCAGGTTTACACCTTTGGACCAACGTTCCGTGCAGAGAACTCCAATACGCCTCGTCACCTCGCAGAGTTCTGGATGGTGGAACCCGAAGTGGCATTCATCGACCAGGAGGAACTGATGGACTTGGAGGAAGACTTCATCAAGTATTGTGTACGCTGGGCTTTGGATAAGTGCAGGGACGACCTGGACTTTATCAACGACAATAAGTTCATCACGCCCCAACACGATTTGATTCCGCGATTGGAGGGTGTGCTGAAGGATACCTTTGTCCGACTGCCTTACACCGAGGGTATTAACATCTTGCAGGATGCCATCAAGCAAGGGAAGAAGTTTGAGTTCCCATGCAACTGGGGCGATGACCTCGCCTCGGAGCATGAACGTTACCTCGTGGAGGAATATTTCAAGAAGCCCGTTATCATGACCGACTATCCTCGCGCCTTTAAGTCGTTCTATATGAAGCAGAACGCGACCACACCCGAGGGGCAAGCCTCGGGAACGGGGGAGAGCATCGGCTATAAGGGAGCCATTGCCCCAGGGCCGACGATGCAGGGTACCGACGTGTTGTTCCCACAGATTGGTGAGATTATTGGCGGGTCGGTGCGTGAGGAAAACTACGAGAAGCTGTTGGGCGAGGTGGAACGCCGCAAGATGGACAAGACCCATCTGTGGTGGTATTTAGACACACGTCGCTGGGGATCTTGCCCCCATGCGGGCTTCGGCTTGGGCTTTGAGCGGCTCATCCTCTTCGTCACGGGAATGCAAAACATCCGCGATGTCATCCCATTCCCCCGCACACCCAAGTCGGCGGAGTTCTAAAGGTTTTTGTCGCGGGTTATCTGTGGCAAAGGAAATAAATCAGGCATTGGCCATCGCAATGAAACGAAAGCAATGGCCAATGCCTGTTTTTTATACATACCGAAACGTGTGCAAATCGAAAGAGTTCTTGTCGAATATGCATTGTACCTCCGCGTCCTTTCTTCAAATGGTGGTCGTAAGGGAGTCTTTTCCACAAGAAAAAGCTGAAAAATCCTGACAAAAACATGTTTGGGATTTTTCGCAAAATAGAGTGGGGGCGGTGGAAGTATCGTCCGAAAAAGCCATGTTTTTCGGTTTTTCCAGGCGGAATGATGCGTTTAACTTTTTTTGTGTGGCATTTATCGGGTGCGGATGTGGCATCCGTCGACCACGGATGCCACATCCGTCAGGGGCAAAAGGGGTGTTTTTCGGGAGAAAATGGGGTGAAAAGCGACCTTTAAGAGGGCTTCTTTATTGCATAAAGCCCATAACTCCTTGTGCTGCAACATCTTACGGAAAAGCCGCGAGAATCGCGTATTTACGCCCCACTTTGCGTTTGATGGAAAATAATGCAGCCATTTGCCCCTTGAAATCGAATTTTTCTTGACATTTTTGCCATTCACTACGGCGAGTGGCCTTGTGGGTCGCTTTCTTCCTATCGGCTTTCTGCTGGAGACCAGTTGTCCTTTCCTGCAAGCACTTGGGCAATAGAATATCGGGAGATATCTGTCAGTTGATGTGACCAACTGACACGCTCATTAGGTCTTGCCCCTTCCCCTGAACTTTGGTATTCTGCATAGTAGGCTGTTTGCTCATTGCCTACGTTGCCCCAATTATCCCAACCCCTTGGATTAATGTGTGAGCCGAGATGGCAACGGATAAAAACCGTTTGCGCATAGGGTCGCCAAGGGCGTGAGAGAAAGACTGACTCCTTCTTCACGGTTTCGTCTGCCGTCAGTTGGCAGTCATAGAACACATATCCATAGTCTGCCCCTTGTGGCGTGGCGGGTGCGGTGACAAATCCGCCCGACTTGCTATGCAGATGGCAACGCACGAACACGGCGGTCGCTTTCCCGAAGATAAAGTCCACCGTTCCCTCGATGTAGCAATCCTCATAGTATTCGCGCGTGTTCTCGCCGAAGGTGTAAAGCGTGTCTTGGAATCCGAGGAAACGGCAACGGCGGAATGTGGCACGGTCGCCTCCCACCTGCACGGCAACGGCTTGTCCGACAGGTCCCGATGAGTTTTCAAAGGTGATGTCCTCTGCCACGAAGTCTGGTCCGAAGATGTAGATGGTGGAAGAACCGCTTGTTCCCTTGTTCTCACCGAAAACATTGGGCTTGTTGGCATAGTCGTTATACGTGATGACCGTTCCCTCCTCGCCATACAGTTGTACCCCTTGTTTGGTTTCGGGAATGACGATTTTCTCCTTATACACGCCCCGCTTGATGAAGATGCGTGTAGGGCCAGCCTTGCGGAAGTCGGGTACGGCATTGATTGCCTCTTGCACAGTGGAGTAGTTCCCTGTGCCGTCTGCCGCTACGATGAAGTCGATGCCTGTCAAGTTAGATAGGCTATGTGCCTTGCTGCCGATGGTACACATCAGCAGCAAGGCCATCGTTGTCAGGTGTCGCATCATGGTTTGCTACCCTCAAAAGAATAATTGTACACTTTCGTGGAACGTCCTTGGCGTTGGCGCAGTTGGAATGTGGTGTTTACCACTCGCGCCTCATTGATGTGTCCGCCAATCTTCGACTGGATGTTGTTGTCAGTCACATGGTTGGAAAACACGTACCCGCCATTGGAGTGGGCGATGTTCACACGCACATGGGTCGAGAGGTTCAGGCTCTCGCTCTCAAATTTCAGCACGGCGACATAAGCCGTGTCTGTGGGTGTGATGGTGAGTGTTCCCTCGCCACTCTCCCCCTCTGTGGTGCCAACTTGTGTGCGGGTGAAGGTTCCTATGTAGGTTCCTTGTGCGTCACGCTCGGGTGTTTGGCTGAAACTGTAGGGTGCGTCCTCGCCATTCTCATCGTCGTTGCATGAGTTGAGGGCAAGTCCCATCATCATCAAACACCATGTGAGACATATCATTTTTCTCATATTGTGATTCATGCTTTCTGTTTGTTGAATGTTAATAGCCGGGATTTTGGTCTGCTTCCGATATGGCAGTGTTCGTCTCGATCTCCGCTGCGGGGATAGGCCTGTACCATTTCACCTCGCCTCGGGGATTGCTCATGTCGGCGATGGAGTTGATGTAAGAGTTAAACTCCACGTTGTAACGCACCAGCTGTTTCGTGCGCCGTAGGTCGATCCATCGTGTCGTTTCCGCATACAGCTCGCGGGCCATCTCGTCAAGAATGAGGTCAATGGGGCGTATGTCGAATCCCACCGTGCGTTCATAGTCGGGCGAGTATGCGGCGAAGCTTGTGATGGGCGTTGCCTTGGCACGTGCCCTTACGGCATTGATGAGTTGCAATGCTCGCTCCTCGTTGCCCGCCATGTAGTTTGCCTCGGCAGCGGTGAGGTACATGTTGCTGACATGGTATACCACGATGTCGCGATACCCCGTGCTGCTCCCATTCTGCAAGGTGTTGGGGTCGTCAAATTTCTTCACGCAGGGTACGGATGCCGTGGTCTTCTGCTCCTTGACATATTCCATGTAGTCGATGTTTCTCACCGTATTGGCTGAAGCCACGCTGCCATCGTCATTGAAGAAATACGTCGTCGCGGGGTCGGCGATGATATGTACATGGCAGGTGGCGCGACAGTCACCTTGTACGAACTGCTCCTTGTGGGCAGCCATGTACCTCTCCACATCGGCAGTCTTGGCATACCATGGGAAATACCGGTCGGCAATCACCATGTTCTGCAATGCCGTAGTGGAGGCTTTGTAATAGGCATAATAGCCCATATATGGCCAGTTGCCGGGCAGGAAATTATAGATGGTGGTCATGAAGGTGGCTTCGTAACGCTCGTCGCCCTCTGCCCATAGGTAGATGGACTTGGGTGATGGCGCGAGCCCGCCACATGACTTCAGTCCGTTGTCCTCGGGGTTGCCATATCCCGTGCCATACGTGTTTTGTCGATTATGGCCACCTGTGAGTTCGTCGCCAGGATAACCATTGCGTTCATACTGCACGGAGAAGATCTCTTCCTCATTGCCCTCATTGTTGGGACTCCATTTGTCGGCAAAAGACATGGTGAGCGATTGTCCTGCGATAACGCTTTCCGCATATTGCACTGCCTTTTGGAAATAGTCTGTCGCCGTGATGGTATATTGACCTTGGGGAGCATCCGTCAATGTCGTTTGCAAGTCCCATCCTGCGGCGAGGCAGGTCTTTGCCAGCAAGGATTTGACCGCCTGTTGGCTGATATATCCCTCATGGCTCATTTGCGGAAGGCTGGCATCGTCCATGATGCTTTCCAATTCAGCGATGCAGTTTTTATAGATGTCTTCCAACGGTGTGCGTGGGAAGTCTTTCTTGGCATCCTCGATGTATTGTGTGATGTAGGGTACGGAACCGAAGTGCTGGGTAAGCATATAATAGCCAAAGCAGCGCACGAATTTAGCCTCGGCGATGTATTGCGCGTTGTTTGTGGCATATTTCAACATGCAGTTGGCATTGTTGACCATCGTGTAGGCATTGGTGTAGAAACTCTTCACCGATCCATTGGTGGGGTCGATGTCGTATTGGTGCATACTGCCTGGGTCTGCATTGCGCGTAGCGATATAGAGATCTGTTCCCCATTCAGAGAGTTGCGTGTCATTGACCAACGGCTTGAGGCTGTTGTATAATGTCACCCTCAAAGCCACCTGTCCCTCTTCGGTGCTGAAATACTCATTGGCCTCCACGCTGGCTTTGTTGTCTGCTTCAAGGAAGTCACTGCAACTGGTGGTGCCAAAGATGATGCTGATGATGAAAACGATAGTATATAATTGCTTTTTCATAATCTTCAATAATTGATAGTCCATCTACATTAAAACTTGATGTTGGCGCCGATTTGCCATGTCACGGTACTCGGTCCGTCCTGCGTGTTGGCAGCGTTTGCCCACTCAGGGTCGTAGCCCTTGTACTTGGTGAATACGAAGGGGTTGGTGACAGTTCCATAGATACGCAACTGCGAGCAACCAATCTTGCTCATCCACTTGCGGGGGAAGGTATAGCCCAAGGTGATATGCTTCACTTTCACAAATGAGGCATCGGTGATGGCATTGGTGTGGACATCCTTACACCAATAGGGAGAACCCTGTCCTTCGCTCGGTGCGCCAGCATTGGGGAAAGGATAGCTGCCGTAGTGTGTTGCTTCTTGATAGACAGGATTGATGTAAGTGCCATCGGCATTCACGCCATCGCAGTCAATCAACGTACCGGCGGGGATGTACCAATCGGCATTCAGCTTGTTGGTGCCTCGCGAGTTCTGCCCGATTTCCAAGTAGTCACTGTAGAAGTTGGAATAGATGGTGTAGTGTTGCTTGGCATATAGGGAGAATGACAAGTCCCAGTTTTTCCATTCCAGGTTGGAGGTGACGCTACCCGTCCATGCGGGATCAGACTTATATAGTTTGCGGTCTTCGTCTGTGAAACGGCCGTCGCCGTTGCGGTCCACGATGATGGGGTTTCCCTCCACCCATCCGTAACACTTATTGTAATAGGTGTATTCCTTGACGGTCTCACCAGGTGTCAAGCCACTCAACCGTGCTATCTCGTTGTCTGGCACGACCATGTCGCGGTCGCTCACGATGCCATCCCACTCAAAGCTGTATATGTTATTGTAGGGTTGCCCTATCAAGAGGTTGCCCGTGGGATTGTCGGTGATGAGATTGCCTGTGCCGTTGATTTCGAGTACTTCATTCTTGTTATGGGCGAAGGTGAAGGTGGTACTCCAATGCCAGTCGCGGGAGACGATGTTCTGCGTGGTTAAGTTCACCTCAATACCTTTGTTGCGAACAGAGCCAACGTTGGTCGTCAAGGATGTTCCGCCCGTCTCCAATGGCAATTGCACACTGTAAAGCAAGTCGGTTGACTTCTTGTTGTACCAATCGATGCTACCTTGGATGCGGTCGTGAAGGAAGGCGAAGTCAAGACCGATATTGAATTCATGTGCTTTCTCCCATTTCAAGTTGCGGTCTACTATGCCGCTGGGCTTCATGCCTTGCAGGTACGATGAGCCGAAGGGGTAATAGTTGGTGCCGCCCACCGTGAGCATCGTCGCGTAGTTTCCCACCGAATTGTTTCCCGTCACACCGTATGAGAGGCGCAACTTTAGGTTGGAGAGCCATTGCAGTTGTTTCATGAAGTCCTCTTCAGAAATGCGCCAAGCAATTGCAGCCGATGGGAATGACCCCCATTTGTTGCCTTTTGCGAACTTGGAGCTGCCATCCCATCTTACTGTTCCCGTCACCATATACTTGCCTTTGTATGTGTAATTGGCGCGGAGGGCGTATGACATCAGGCTCGTCTCGCTATATCCCGTGCCAGAGGAATTGTAGTCGTAGCCTTGGTCTGTGGAGCCGAGGTTCCACCAGTAGGTGCCGTCCATGACTTTCATGTAGTACAGCCGTTCCGATTCGCCATTGGAGAATGACGACGATATCAGTCCCATCAAATTGACATGATGGTCTTCCGCCCATGTCTTGTCGTATGTCAAGATGTTGTCCCATGTCCATGAAAAGCCTAACGAGGAGTTGCGATGTGCCTCGTTTTGCGTTTGGTTAATCTTGCTGTCTTGGAAGAATCCCTCGCGACTATGTGAGAATGTGGGAGAGAAAGAGGTTTTGAATGTCAGCCCATCCAATGGGTTGACTTGTAAGTAGGCATTGGCCAAGGCATTCCAAGAAAGGACATTCTTGTATTGGTCTTGCATATAGACGAGGGGACTCACGCTGCTGGTGAACTGCTCATAATTGGTGCCTAATGTGTAGCGGTCGCCAGGATAGTAGTTGATGCTGCCATCCTCGGCAAAGGGTTGCATGAACGGTTGTGCACGGAAAGCATTGCGCACACCTGTGTCGCTGGCATAGTCATGGTTGATGCGGGCCATGTTGACGCTGAAGCCGACACTCACCACCTTGCTGAGTTCTGCGTCCATACTTCCCTTGAAAGTGTATTTAGACTGCTCGTCGTTCTTGTAGATGCCTTTCTCATCCATGTAGCCCAAGCCCAAATGGTAATGTACTTTCTCGTTTCCGCCATTGACTGAAATGTAATGGTTCTGCTGTCGACCGTCCTGTAACACGAGGTCACGCCAGTTGTACACTTGGTTGTCTGCCAATAATTGTTTCATGCGATAGCCACTGGTGGGGTCGAGGTTGTCTATCTGCAATAGGCACTTCGACACGTCGGTATTCACCCAAATGGGTTGACCGCCATGGTCACTGCCATCGGCATAAGCCAAGAATTTCATGAATCGGTATTTGTAGTATTCCTCTCCATTCATGAAGTCTGGCATACGCGCCACTTTACTCACACCATAGTATCCATCATAGGAGATGGTTGGCTTCTGCGCCCGCTTGCCGATATTGGCACCGCCTTTCGTTGTCACCATGATGACACCTGCCGTGGCGCGTGAGCCATAGATGGCGGTGGAGGATGCGTCTTTCAGCACGTCGATGCGCTCGATGTCTTGTGGGTTGAGAAACTCGATGTCGGAACAAATCACTCCATCCACCACATATAGTGGGGTTTGTGAACCGCTGATGGAGTTCTTTCCACGTATCTCGATGTTCATGCTCCCGCCGGCACGTCCGCTGGCTTTGGTGATATTGACACCTGCCACGCTTCCTTGCAACCCCTCCAATATGGACGGTGTACCTTTCTCGTTGAGTTTCTCCGTGCCGATGGAACCCACCGAGCCCGTGAGGTCTGCCTTGCGCAGGGTGCCATAGCCCACCACCACGACTTCGTTCAAGGCATGGGCATCGTCTTGCATGGTGATGTCGAATTGGGTTTTCTTACCTATTGTGAAGGATTGGTTCTGATAACCCAAGAAGGATAATTCAACCTTGGATGATGGTTGTGCCGCCTTCAACATGAAATGTCCGTCGATGTCGGTAACGGCGACTGCCTTGCCATCGACAACGACTGTCACACCTATCATCGGGTTTCCGTTGCTGTCTTTCACCGTGCCTTGCACCGTTTGTTGCGCCATTCCCAACAAACATACCGACGAAAACAGACCTACGGTGATGATTCGTTTCAAATGTAGATTCATAAAAAGTAGTTTTTGCATCAACTGAAAATTGAAGATTGAAAATCGAAAACATAGCCATCACATGCTATTTTTCAATTTCCAACCTTCAATTTGCCTTACATGACTCTGTTACTTCACGATGAACTTCTTGCCATTCTCAATGACCACACCCTTGTAAGATGCGCTCACCTTCTGACCAGCCAAGTTGTAGCGGACACCGCTTGCACCCATCTGTGACCTTACATTCTCAATGCCACTTGCTGCGGGATTCTCTACCTGGCTGCTCTTCTCATTGTCAACGATGAGATGCCCCTTCTCTACTGAGAGGAATGCCACCACAGCGGCTTCTGCATCGGGGATGTTGGCAACATACTTTTGGAAGTATGTGTTGCCGTCGGAACCCAATACGTCTGCATTGACCGTCACCTCGCCACCATTGCGGGCAATGTCGAGTTTCACGTAAGCACCATTCAAGATGTTGGTGAAGTTGCTCCAATCCCAATTGTTCTCACGTTTGGTCTCGTCATAGTTTGTTCCCCAACCATAGTTGTCGGCACGAACCACGAAGTACTCTGCATAACCTTCTGCATAACCATCAAGGTTTGGGTCTGCTGTATGACCAGCCACATTGGCGAGCACTACAAGGAAATTGTCCCAGTTGTTTGCCTTGTCTGAGTAGTTGTAGAACTCAATGTGCTGGATGTTATTGGGGTAGATGGTATAATACTTGGAGAATGCTGACCACCAACCTGTAGTGTTATCCAACTCGCCAATGATGTCTATATCAATGGTCTCAAACTTGATGTTCTTGATGTTGGCGGTGAATTGCGTGGGAGAGTCATTCCATGTGCCTTGTCCGTTGTACTTGATGCGGAAGGTGTAGAGACCCGGTGCCAAAGCAGGAATCACGAAGTCGGCATTCTCGTTGGTCGTCCAATAGTTCCAGTCATTAGTGCCCTTCTCGGGAGTTGTGCGTGGCATGGCAACTGTGCTCTTGTAGACTTGGGTACCCGTAGCGTCTTCAATCACGAAGTCAGCGGTGAAGTCCTCGATAATCGTAACATAGTCGAAAGAGATCTTGTATGCGGCTTGCTGCGTGTTGTTCAAGGTAAAGATGGCCTCATCGCCCACAAGCGCGTAATCCAGATGGCTACCATTGTAGTTGGCACGACCGCCGCCACCTTCTGCCCATGTCACGGTAGAGAGGTCAAACACGTTGCTGGCGTTGGTGGGGATCTTCACGCTGCTCGTTGCAGCCTTGGCAGCCTCTGCGGTGGTATAGATACGGAAAGCCACGTTCAGCTGGTTGTTGCCAGTCCAATACATATTGAACTCACCCTCGTATGGCTCATCGGTGAAATCAAGGACGGCGAAAGTGTAACCAGCCACATTGTCATGTGGGGTGGCATAGTTCTCGTTCTCGGGCACCACCTCGCAAGGGTCGAGCGGAAATCTTGCCTGTTCGTAGATGATTTTGTTGTCCTTCACGCCCAAGCCAATGGGGTCTTGCCATTCGTAAGTTCCATTCTCATACCATCCGTAAGCACCTAAGTATTCCCAGTTGTCACCAGATGAATAGCCGTCCATCTCGATACGGTACACCTTCATCCCAGTGGGGAAGTTGAAGCGTACACGCTTGTTGTTCTGGAAGTTGATGCCCTTGTTCCATCCTTGGCGTTCCTGTACCTTCCAAGCACGTGCGTTGTCAACAAATTCCAATGTCACATCGGTACCTTCGAAGAGATAGATGTCATTGGTACTTCCCTCTGCCTTGTAGGTGTCTTGTGAAATGGTGATCACTGCAGCCTCGTCGGCAAAAACACTCATGGTGAAGAGTGTCGTTGCAATTAAAGTAAAGATTTTTTTCATACTTGTTTTTTAAGATTTAATTAAAATGTTAGTTAGATGTAGTTTATTGATTACCGTGCAAATTTACCTATTATTTGGTTTCGTGATGGGGAATTTTCTCTCAAAAAGGTGGATAATTGTTCATAATTGCCCCTATTTTATAGCTTCTTATACAACAGATGGATTATTTCAATATGATTTTGCGTGTATGGACACCGCCTTCGGTCTTCACCTTGATGATATACATACCCTTGGGCAATGTGTTGATGTCGAAGTCTTTACTGCTTGCCATCGCCACTTTCATGCCCCTCATGTCAAATGCCTCAATCGTGCTGTTGCCCATGTGGGCCAAGTGGATAGACGTGTTAAGGGCTATATTATTAATTGGTACGCGCGTAAATTGGGCATCGTCCTTGTTGGTGGCGTATGAGACATAAAGATAGTCGCCATAAACCATGGCCTTGGGATAACTATATCCCAAAGTCTTACTCTTTCCCTCATAGCGCAAGGATGGGTAATCGCCCTCCAAGCCAGAACGCAACAGGTAGGCATGGTCGAAAGTCTCGCCGTCGGCACTCAAGGTGATTACCAATGGTACACGCCACGTCTTATTGTTGCTGTTGACCACACGGCCGGGATTGTTGCAGATGAATGCCGTGCCATCTGGCAAATTGCCCGCGCTCTGCTTGGCACGTGAGTCGGGCATGTTTGTCTTTTCGGCTTTTGACCATGTTTCTCCGCGGTCTTTGCTGGTTGCCGCCAAAACAGAATATGAGCCTTTTTGGTCGCGAAATGTCATTACTAAAGTCCCGTCTGGCTTGCGGAAAAGGCTTGGCTCGAGCTCGGCTGATTGGTCGCCGTTGGCGGTATAGGTGAAGTTCCCTTTCTTCCATCCGCTCACGCCGTATGGGTCGTCGGTATAAATGGGACAAATCTTCAAGCCTGGCTGGAAATGAGCGGCACCCACTATGCGACCATCGGGCAACACGTGTGGGTCTTGCTCAAAGATGCCGTTGAGTTGAGAGCCATCTGCCATCTTCACTACTGAGGGGTCTGTCCATGTCAAGCCATCAGTGCTTTCCACGTATCTGGTATAGCCACCTTTAGGGGAGAGATTGGAGGGCCAAGTGTTGATATACCCAATTAATTTGTCACCCGTACTCAACCATCCCCCCGACGAGCAATATCCATCTGCGATGGTAGGGCATAACACCATTGGCGCGGACCAAGTCTTGCCTCCATCCGTGCTGCGGCTATAGGCAACCCACGTATCGGTAGCGTCTTCGTCTTTCGCGGAGCTTTGCCACATGCAGTAAAGGTTCCCTTTAAACGCCGCCATCACCACGCCGTTGGCATAATGATCCGTGCCTTCTGCGGCGGCAAATACGGTATAAGTTTCCGTTCCCGGCGCATATTCCAAGCCAAAGGTTTCCTTGATGTTGCTATCGAAGAGTCCGTTCGTCACCACAAATGGGACATCGTCAGCCATCGCATACAACGATAACCCGACGAGTATCGCCGTCATAAAGTTTCTTCTCATGTCTTTAGTTCTATTTTTTGATTGTTTGGGTGCAAAAATACAAAATCCGTTAAATATATCCTTTGTTTTTCGTGTTTTTTTGGTCAATTCAAATAAAACTTCGGATATACTACATCATTTGGACTTAAAAAATCACCTTTTTTATCATTATTTCAGATATAAAAACGTAACTTTGCAAACATAACAATTATAAGAACAAATATGAAAAAAATGTATTTGTGGGCAATCGTCACAATGCTTGCGATTACTGCCTACGCACAGAAGCCCGCTATCCCACGTGATGCGAAGATAGAGGCAAAGATTGAAAAGACCCTCTCCAAGATGACCCTTGACGAGAAGATTGGTCAGATGTTGGAATTGAACTTCGACGTGATGGGTCGTTTGCAGGAAGACCATTCACAAGGTACGCCCAAGATGGTTTGGCAACTCAATGAGACGATGCTCGACACCATCATCTCCAAGTACAAAATTGGCAGCATCCTCAACGCCCCCGGAACCCGCGCCGCCACGGTAGAGCAATGGCAGAAATGGATTCGCTTGATACAGGAGAAGTCGATGAAACACATCGGCATCCCCGATATCTATGGCCTCGACCACAACCATGGCGTGACCTATACGCAGGGCGGTACGCTCTTCCCGCAGCCCATCAACCTCGGTGCCTCGTTCAATACGGAGCTGGCACTTACGGGAGCGGAGGTCTGTGCATACGAGAGCCGTGCCGGCAACTGCCCGTGGGTGTATAATCCCGTGGTGGATTTGGGCCGCGACCCCCGTTGGCCCCGTATCTGGGAGAGCTTCGGAGAGGATGCCATCGTGAACTCCAAGATGGTGGCGGCAGAGATTCAGGGTTATCAAGGCGATGACCCGAATCACATCGACAAATACCATGTCGCCACAAGCGTGAAACATTATTTTGCATACGGCGCACCTTGGACGGGCAAGGACCGCACCCCCGCCTACGTGTCGCCGCAGATGCTCCGAGAGAAATACTTTGAGCCATTCCGCCGAGCCGCCCTCGCCGGGTGCTTGACGATGATGGTCAATTCCGCCAGCATCAATGGCGTGCCCGTCCATGCCAGTTACGAATACCTGACGAAATGGCTCAAGGAGGACTTGCAATGGGACGGGATGCTCGTTACCGACTGGGCAGACATCAATAGTTTGTTCACACGCGAAAAGGTGGCGAAGGACAAGAAGGATGCTATCCGCATCGCCATCAATGCGGGCATCGACATGTCGATGGACCCCTATAGCGTGGACTTCTGCATCCTCTTGAAGGAATTGGTGCAGGAGGGGAAAGTTCCCATGACGCGCATCGACGATGCCGTGCGCCGCATCCTCCGCGTGAAATACCGCCTTGGCTTGTTCGACCAGCCCAATACTGGGGGCAAGGGATATGAGAAGTTCGGCTCCGATGAGTTTGCGCTGAAAGCCCTACGCGCCGCTGAGGAGACCGAGGTGCTGCTTAAGAACGAGGGTAATATCCTGCCTTTGAAGCCCGAAGGGAAGAAGATCTTGCTGACGGGACCTAATGCCAACCAGATGCGCTGCCTCAATGGCGGGTGGAGTTACACATGGCAAGGCTCAAAGGCTGAGGAACTCGCCGAGAAATACAACACCATCTACGAAGCCCTATGCACTAAGTATGGCAAGGAGAACATCATTCTCGAACAAGGCGTGACCTATAATGAGAATGGGGCATACTATGACGAGAATCGGCCACAGATAGAAAAAGCCGTTGCCGCCGCTGCCCAAGCAGATGTCATCATCGCCTGTATCGGGGAAAACAGCTATACGGAGACCCCTGGCAACCTCACCGACCTCTGGCTCTCCTTAAACCAACGCAACTTGGTAAAGGAGTTAGCGAAAACGGGCAAGCCCATCATCCTCGTCCTCAATGAGGGTCGTCCCAGGCTCATTGCCGACATCGAGCCGTTGGCAAAAGCCGTCGTTGACATCTTCCTCCCTGGCAATTACGGTGCAGATGCCCTTGCCAACCTGTTGGCTGGCGACGTGAATTTCTCTGCCAAGATGCCTTATACCTATCCCCGTGAGATCAATTCACTCAACACCTACGACTATAAGGTCAGCGAGGAGGTGGGTACCATGGCGGGCGCATATAACTATGACGCAAAGGTGTCGCTGCAATGGCCTTTTGGCTATGGCCTTAGCTATACCACTTTCGACTATTCCAACTTGAGAGTAGACAAGTCATCATTCACGGCCGATGACATCCTCACCGTCTCCGTGGATGTTAAGAACACGGGCGACCGCGTCGGTAAGGAAGCGGTTCTGCTCTATTCGAGCGACCTTGTCGCATCCATCGTTCCCGACAACAAAAGGCTGCGCGACTTCACAAAGGTTGAATTGCAGCCCGGCGAGGTGAAAACCGTCACCTTCCGCCTTCCCGCCAAGGCTCTTGCTTTTGTCGGAGCCGATGGCAAATGGACTTTGGAGGAGGGCGACTTTGTCTTGAAAGTTGGTAGATTGACCGTTCCCATTGTCTGTAGCAAGACGCAAGTGTGGGATGTAGCGAATTATTTATGATGAATAGTTCGTTTCTTCGATAGATTTTTTGTATTTTTGCCCTTGTTTTAATGACTTTGCATTTATTCATAACTCAAAATAAGACATTATGGCATTTTTAACAAACGACAAGCTAACCATCGTCGGCGCAGCTGGCATGATTGGCTCCAACATGGTGCAGACTGCCCTGATGATGGGACTCACCGATGACATCTGCCTCTATGACGTGTTCTCACCCGAGGGCGTGGCAGAGGAAATGCGCCAAAGTGGTTTTGGCGACGTGAAGATTACCGCCACGACAGACGCAGCGGAGGCGTTCACCAACGCCAAGTATATCATCTCTTCTGGTGGCGCACCCCGTAAGGAAGGCATGACGCGCGAGGACTTGCTCGCTGGCAACTGTAAGATTGCCGAGGAGCTTGGACAGAACATCAAGACGTATTGCCCCGACGTGAAACACGTGGTCATCATCTTCAACCCCGCCGACCTCACGGGTCTTGTCACGTTGCTTTATTCAGGATTGAAGCCAGGGCAAGTAACCACTCTGGCAGGTCTTGACACAACACGCTTGCAATCGGCTCTCGCCAAGAAGTTTGGAGTGATGCAGAGCGAGATTACCGGTTGCGCCACATACGGTGGACACGGTGAGCAGATGGCGGTTTTCGGCAGCCATGTGAAGGTGGCTGGTCGCCCCTTGGCCGACATCATCGGTACCGACGAGTTCCCCGAGGAGGAGTGGGAGCAGATGAAGAAAGCCGTCACCCAGGGTGGGGCCGCCATCATCAAGTTGCGTGGCCGCAGCTCGTTCCAGAGTCCTTCCTACCTCAGCGTTGAGATGATTCGCTCCGCTATGGGCGGCGAGCCGTTCCGCTTCCCCGTGGGTACGTATGTGAAGACCGACAAGTACGACCACATCATGATGGCAATGCAGACCACGCTCGACCGCGATGGTGCTCACTTCGAAGTGCCTCAAGGAACGCCCGAAGAGAACGCCAAGCTCGATGCATCCTACGAGCATCTTTGCAAGATGCGTGACGAACTGGTCACCTTGAACATCGTTCCGCCCATCTTTGAGTGGAGCAAGATCAATCCGAATTTATAAGTGGTTGAGAATTGAAGATGGAAGATGGAAGATTGAAGATGAGGCTTGCACCAATGGTCGTCGTCAAACAATCTTCAATCTTCCATTTCTTATCTTCAATCATTGTTGTTTTGTCAATTATTTGTCACGAAACGACCGCAAATGGCGGGCGGTTTTCCAAACAACTTGGTCTTTGGACGAAAATAACGCAATGGTGGCGCATCCTACAATGCCCTCATTATCAACATATTACCTTTTCCATGCGTTTCCCAAAGGTGATATACGCGGCATTTTAACAATATTTCTGATACCTTTGTCCCCCGTAAATACCACATTGACGAGGGATAAATGTGGCATCCGCCGCCGACGGATGCCACAGAAAAAATGTTAAATGGATATTTCCACCCAAAATCACCGAACAAGAATGGCTTTCGGGACCATTCATCCATGTCAAACGATTCTATTTTGCGTTTTTTCCCGATAGTCTTTTTGTCAAGACTTTTCATGCCTTGACAAGACCGTCATCTAAACTTCTTCACATATTGTCTGGCGAAGCGGCTCATCATGGTCTCGCCGTCGGTCACGCGCTCCAATATCTTCCAATCTATGCGGTAGTCGATTCTTTCCTCCACGGCGATGCGGTCTTTCGTAAGCCATCTCACGTTGCTTATAGTCTTGTTGTTCAACTTGTAGGACTTCTTGCCGTCGTATTCCACGGGGTTGGCAACGCCACCGCGACCGAGCAACACCAATGCAAAGCTCTTTGGGGTAAAGACATAGAATGAATTGAAGTACTTGCTGGTCTCGTAGTTCTCATGCATCTTTGGCAGAAACTTCTTCACGTCGCGCAACTCATCCACATCGCCAAGAATGCGCCAGGTGCCAAGCAGCGGGTTGTTCTTGTTAAACGTTGGCACGGCATTCAGAGCCTCAAAGGCCAATTGTGCCGTTTCCGAGAATTGGTTGGCCTCGTACTTCTCGATGCACCAGTCGTTATCGGGAAAGTAGAGATGGCCTCTGTTCGTACTCCACCATTTCATGGTGAAATGGTCTGCATTGCTGTCGTAGATGAGGGTACTCTTGTCGTTTTCGTCTTTGGGCTGGTCGCCAGTGTATTCAAACACCTTATGGTCGGTGTCGGTAATCTGGAAGGCCGCCTTTTGCGTGGAGAGCATGAGCGTCACGCTGTCGGTGCAGATTTTGTACTGGTCGAAAGGGGCTTTGATTTCGCCCTGTTTCCCCGTAAGTGTTATCATCTTGTAGATGCCTCGTGGGTTCTCGGTCTGTGCGTTTACAACCATTGGCAGGGTTAAGAGTGCCGCTGCCATCAGCGATAGTGCAATCTTCTTTTCCATCTTGTTAGCTTTATGATTCATTGATGTGCAAAGATACAATAAATAATTTGAACACAGATTGTTTTCCATGCAAATATGGGATAATCGCTTGGCGATGTTGTTGATAATGATTACCTTTGCATAGCTAATCGTGAAAAACGCCCATGAATAACATCGAGAAAAGCAGTAAAGGTGAGATTGTGATGTACCAGCCAGATGAGACCATTCGGTTGGAGGTGAGAGTGGAAGATGAGACGGTGTGGTTGAGCCAACAGCAAATAGTCACATTGTTTCAGTCCAGTAAGGCAAACATCAGTGAGCATATCAAGAACATTTATGGACAAGGGGAACTTCAAGAGGAGGCAACTGTTCGGGTTTTCCGAACAGTTCAACAAGAAGGCAAACGAATGGTAAGTAGAAACCTAGCCTATTATAACTTGGATGCCATCATCTCAATAGGATTTAGGGTCAACACCACCAAAGGCATTGAGTTTAGACGATGGGCAAATGGTGTTCTTCGGGAATACCTGCTAAAGGGATATGCTATTAACCAACGATTTGCCAATCTGGAGAATCATGTAGATAGATGTTTTGAAAGTCAGAACTCGAGAATTCGAGAGTTAGAGACAAGAGTGGATTTCTTTGTTCGCTCCTCCTTGCCTCCCATTGAGGGCGTCTTCTATGACGGCCAGATATTCGATGCTTACGTGCAGATTGCCAATCTAATCAAGCAAGCGAAGAGGTCGGTGATATTGATAGACAATTATATCGACGAAAGTACGCTAACCATGCTCAGCAAGAGGGCGGCGGGCGTTTCCGCCACCGTGTACACAAAACCGATGAGCCAACAGTTGCAATTAGACTTGCAACGGCATAACGCCCAATACCCTCCTATACAAGTCAACATCTGCCAACGGTCTCACGACCGATTCCTCATCATCGACGATACGGTCTATGCCTTTGGCGCAAGCCTGAAGGATGCTGGGAAGAAACTGTTTGCCTACTTGAAGATGCAGGAGACCTCGGCGCAGGATTTGTTGAACATGATACGGTAATTGAGCTACAACGTCAATACGGCGATAAACAATACTCAATGGCTGAAGGGCAATTGTCAATCAGCCATTGAGCATTGGCACGTCTCATAGATAAGGCTATTCCGGCTTGACGAGAGGCATCTTGTCTATGCGTCGGTGCGGGCCTATGGGGTCATCAATATGGTAGATGCGGTCACGCTCCACAGACTTCACGCCTTCCACCTTCTTAAAATATAGGATGGCATCGCCAATCTTCTTGCCGTCGGGAATGCGGATGGCGAATCCCGTGACGATGCCATAGTCGTAAATGACCTTTGCCTCGTATGCCTCGATGGCTTTCAAAAGAGGTTCCTTGCCTACCTCCTTGTCATACATGATGAGGAGCGTGTTGGGTGAGAACTCGCCTATGTCACGGCGTTCTAATCTCGGTCTTTCCATCTCTGTCTGTTGTTGCTTGGTGCCACATGCCATGAGGATAAGCGCGAGGGCAAGCCATAAATATTTCATGACGTGCCTGTTAAAGTCTCGCCAATTCTACGACCTTCTCCACGGCAGCACCGATGCCTTCAAGGTTCTTGCCGCCCGCAGAGGCATAGTGGGGTTGACCGCCTCCGCCGCCTTGTATGAGCTTGGCTGCCTCTCGTACCATCTGCCCGGCGTGTAGGTCGTGGTCTTTCACCATATCCTCGCTGAGCATGACGCTCAATAGGGGCTTGCCTCCACCCGTGCTGCCGATGACGCACACGAGGCTTCCCCCAATGGCATTCTTCACCTTGAACACCAAGTCCTTGGCTTGTGCCGCCTCGATGGGCAGGGTGGCTTTCACCACTGTCACGCCGTTGACAATCTCCTTGTGTTCGAGAATCATCTGGAGGGTACGTTCCAAGGCTTGTTGGTGGTATTTCTCAATGTCCTTTTTCATTCCCTCGTGTTCGTCGATGTATTTGGCGATGACGCCCCGTAGGTCTTTGGCGTTGTTGAAGAAAGACTTGATGTCGCGGATGGTGTCTTCAAGCGTGTATATTGCCTCCTCGCAATTCTTGCCCGTGATGGCCTCTACGCGGCGGATGCCCGCTGCCACAGAACCCTCGCTGACAATCTTGAACATGCCGATATGTCCCGTGGACTTGGCGTGGATGCCGCCACAGAACTCACAAGAAGGACCAAAGCGCACCACACGAACCTTGTCGCCGTATTTCTCACCGAAGAGGGCGATAGCTCCCATCTTCTTCGCTTCCTCCATCGGTGTGTCGCGGTGTTCGTCCAAGGGGATGTCTTGGCGCACCATGTCGTTAACGAGCCGTTCCACTTGCCTGAGCTCCTCGTCTGTCACTTTCTGGAAGTGGGAGAAGTCGAACCGCAACGTGTTGGGACCCACCAAGGAGCCTTTCTGTTCCACATGGTCGCCCAAGACCTGTTTCAACGCATAGTCGAGTAGGTGAGTGGCGGTGTGGTTGGCGGCACTCGCCTCGCGTTTGTCGGTGTCTACACATGCCATGAAGTCTGCCTCGGGATTCTTGGGCAATTGCTTGACGATATGCACACTTTGGTTGTTCTCGCGCTTGGTGTCGATGATCTCGACGGTCTCGTCCTCAGAGACGATGACACCTTGGTCGCCCACTTGTCCGCCCATCTCGCCATAGAAGGGCGTGAAGTCGAATACCAGTTCGTAAAACACGTTCTTCTTCTGTGTCACTTTTCGGTAACGGAGAATATGGCATTCGTATTCCGTATAGTCGTAACCCACAAACTTCTGTTCGCCTTCCCTCAAGACGACCCAATCGGAGTTCTCCACTTGGGCGGCGTTGCGGGCGCGGGCTTTTTGTTTTTCCATCTCCTCATTGAATTGTGACACGTTGACCGTGTAGCCGTTCTCGCGGCAAATCAACTCGGTGAGGTCAAGAGGGAAGCCGTAAGTGTCAAACAAACGGAAGGCGGCAACGCCGTCAAGCACCGTCTGCTTGTGGGCTTGCAACTCGTCCATGGCTCCATTGAGCAGATTGATGCCACGGTCGAGGGTGCGCAAGAACGAGTCTTCCTCCTCTTTCATGACACGGCCAATCAGTTCCTGCTGGGCTTTCAACTCGGGGAAGGCATCGCCCATCTCGTCTACCAAGACGGGTAGCAACTTATACAGGAAACCTTCTTTCTGGTCGAGGAACGTATAGGCATAGCGAACGGCGCGGCGCAAGATGCGACGGATGACATATCCCGCCTTGGCGTTTGACGGCAATTGCCCGTCGGCGATGGAGAAAGCGACGGCACGAAGGTGGTCGGCGCAGACGCGCATGGCGACATCCGTCTCCTCTTTCTCTCCATATTTCATTCCCGTGATTTGCTCTTCCTGCTTGATGATGGGCTGGAAGATGTCGGTGTCGTAGTTGGAATGCTTCCCTTGCAAGGCACGTACCAACCGCTCAAAGCCCATGCCCGTGTCGATGACGTTCATGGAGAGCTTCTCCAAGGAGCCATCGGCCTTGCGGTTGAACTGCATGAACACGAGGTTCCATATCTCGATGACCTGTGGGTTGTCCTTGTTCACGAGTTCCCTGCCAGGCACCTCTGCCTTCTCTTTCTCCGTGCGGGAGTCGAGATGAATCTCCGAACAGGGACCGCAAGGACCCGTGTCGCCCATCTCCCAGAAGTTGTCGTGCTTGTTGCCATTGATGATATGGTCAGCTGGAACATGCTTTGCCCAATAGCTTGCCGCCTCGTCGTCGCGTGGGATGTTCTCCTCGGGCGACCCCTCAAACACGGTAACGTACAGGTCGTTGGGGTTGAGGTGCAGTACATCTACCAGATACTCCCACGCCATATCGATGGCTCCCTCCTTGAAATAGTCGCCGAAGCTCCAGTTGCCGAGCATCTCAAACATGGTGTGGTGGTAGGTGTCGTGTCCCACCTCCTCCAAGTCGTTGTGCTTGCCGCTCACTCGGAGGCATTTCTGGGTATCGGCGCGGCGTCGCGGCTCTGGCTCGCGTGTGCCGAGGATGATGTCTTTCCATTGGTTCATGCCCGCATTGGTGAACATGAGGGTGGGGTCATCCTTGATGACCATGGGGGCTGATGGTACGATTGCGTGTCCTTTCGACTCGAAGTATTTCTTGAATGAGTCACGGATTTCTTTAGCTGTCATCATATATTTGTTTGATGTTTAATGATTTATTGCGATGGTGAATTGGCTGCAAAATTACAAAAAAATATCTATAATAGTGGTTTTGTAAAGGAAAAATCACTATATTTGCACCCGCAAAAGTGATGTCTTGTCACTAATGTTTTTAACACATGACATCAACAAGCAAGATAATCATTAATAGAAGACGATGGCACTGAATACCGACAAGAACCTCAAACTATATTATTCCATCAAGGAAGTGGCGCAGATGCTGGGTGTCACGGAGAGCCTGTTGCGCTATTGGGAAAAGGAGTTTCCGCATCTTCGCCCCAAGACCATCAGCTCCAACAAGGTGCGCCAATACACCGACAAGGACATCGAGCAAATCAGGTTGATTTACAACTTGGTGAAGGTGCGAGGGTTCAAGTTGGCTGCCGCCCGCAAGTATCTCAATGAGAATCGCGGCGGGGTGGATAAGAGCAACGAGGTGTTGGAGACGTTGATTTCCGTGCGCGACCAACTGAAATCGCTCAAAGAACAGCTTACCTCCCTTACGTGACGATGATTGTAGGGCGTTTGGAAAAGATATGAGGGTGTGCCAAGTTTTCTTGACATACCCTCATGGTTTTTGAGATATATCTATCAATTACTTCACAACGACCTTCTTGCCGTTGATGATGTAAAGACCACCCTTCTTCATGCTATTGACACGGCGACCATTGAGGTCGAAGATTGTCTCAACGCCTTCGGCTACATTTGCCTTGTTGATGGCTGTCGGGATGTATTCACCTGTCACCTCGGCGGCATAGACCTCAAGGTAAGCGGCTTCCTCAGAGAGTTGGAACACCAATTCCTCGGGTGCTTCTGCCAATTGCTTGGTGAAACTGTAGTGATAAACCACACCCTCAACCGTCGTGATGACAGCATTCGTGGTGATGAGACCCTCTTGATAGGTAGCATCCAACACTACGTAAGCGCCATCCATGTCATTCATGAACGTCTCCCAGTTGTAGTCGGACACGCAATTCTCATTCGACCATTGGATATTCTCCCAGTTGTCGGCGCGAAGAGCCATCTTGACTTCCTCATTCTGCTTGGCAACGAGGATCCAGTTCTGCCAGTTGCCATCCTTCTTGGAATGGTTGGTGAACTCGAAGTGTACGGTCTGCCCTGACTGCACGGTGTAGTCTTGCGAGCTGTTGGCAAGGTAGCCATCGCTCAAGTCCTCCGTTCCCACGGTATATTGCAGATAGGAGAATGTCACTTCCACGAGGGCAGCCTTGCCGTCCTTGGTGATTGCCCAATACGTCTTGTACTGTCCTTGCAAGCCACCGATGTTGTAGCAATAGTAGTTGGCACCGTCATCGTAGATCTTCACGCAAGCGGGAGCTTCGGCGTTGCCCGTCCAGTTGGTGAAGTCGCCATTGACATCGCGCCATCCGTCATAGCTTGCGTATGCGGAAACAAACTCCTCGGTTGATGGGTTGTAGCCATAGACCTCGCCCTCTGCCAACGTGGAGATGCCCAAAGCCGTACAAATCGATGCAATCTGCTCCTCGGTGAGCGGCACGATCTTCTCCGTGTAAGAGCTTTCCTCGGGTGTATAAGTAACGGCAGCGGCAATGGTGCTCACGATGTCAAACTCCACCTTTGGTGCTTCCACGTATGCAAGCGTGATATAGACGTATGCCTCGGCACCTGTCTCAGTATTGGTATAAACAATCTTGCCAGTGTATTCAGCTGGCTCTGCGGTATGACCAGGATAGCCACCTACCCAATAGTACTTACCGATAGGTGTAGCATCGGGATTATCTTGTACGTAGTAATATGGCTGTTCATCCCATACCATCGGCATTCCGTCGTTGTTGTACCAACCATCGGTCTCACCGCGGACACCATTTAGGCGTGTGCCATCCGATGCCTCGGCATTGATAGCCAACGTCTCTGCGGTAGCACCGATAGCCTCAATGATAGCGTCATAATCCACTTCCACATCCATTCCCTCATAGAATGAGCCTACATAGCTCTCCACACGATAAGAGAATTCTGCGGGAACCACCTCATTGGAAACAACGAATTTCACGCCATGCAACACAACATCAGCACCACTGTCCTCGCCAGCATTGGCACCTTCATACACCACTTTGTATTTCTTGGTCTTATCCAATGCCAAGACCACCTTCACGGAAGTATATTCCGAAGAGGTTGCGCGGGCTGTCACCACGTCGCCATCGGTAGATGTTGCCGTGACAATCAGGTCGCGGTCGCTGCCGCCAGCGGTACATCCGTAAGCATAGAGCGAGTCGATGCCCGTCACGAATGTGGCAAACGCCTTGCCGCCATTGCCCTTCTTCAGCATCACGCCCTCGGTGACAATCTTCTTGCCTTCCTCCTCGGTCACGGGATCGATGGTACCAGCCTTATTGGCTTGCGATGTTCCACCTTCTACCCATCCCTCCTCGGCAATGGCGGCGATGTTGGCAACGGTAGTCAACAAGGTTGTCGTCTCGGCAAACTCCTTGTATACTTGAGGAACGGCGATGACGATTGCCTCTTGGCTAATCGGGGTAATCTGATAAACGGTATCACCATTGTTCACGTAAGGAACGACAATACCCGTGATGCTCTTCAATTCCGTGCCGTCTTCCGGCAACTCATAACCAACGGAGAAGTTGTCGCGAATCTCTATGCGATCCTCGCCCTCCACGGCATAACGACGTGTGCCGTCGGTGGCAACAACTACGTTCTGGATTTGGCAGAGCTTCAAGATCTTATAAGGATCAAACGCAGCACTCACGCCCGAAAGCACGTCAGCCTTGATGGCTGTTCCCTCTGCGGCAACGATGGTTGCAGGGTCGGTGTTGGCGGTCTTCGCCATCTCTGCCATACCATAGTACGGGCTGTTCTTACCCGTGAGCGAGCCCGTCAGCACGTCATTGGCCTTCAGGACATCAGCCACGCCCATGTTGTAAAGCACGATGCGGCTCTTTTCGTTGTCTTGCAGAATCACATACTCACGGTTCTTCTCCTCGTTCTTGTTGACGAATACCACTTGCACATTCTTGTCAGCGGAGAAGTTCAACTGCGCCTCGGCATTCTTCTCCAAGGCATTGAACTCGGCGATGCTCTCCACCTCGGGGATGGAGGGAGCCACAGGCTCCTCGTAGGTGGTGGTATTCTCATCGGCATCGGCGGTAGTCACCTCGATGCTGTTAATCTGCGTATTGCCGGCAACGGCGAGAATGACGTTGGTGGAGTTGCCTTCCCATTCACCTGTCTCGGCAGCCACGCCGTTGAACGTGTTGGCAGCGTTCCACTTGCCATTGTTCACGACAACCTTCGTGATGGCCTTTCCATTGGCTGTCAATGTCAACTTACCGCCATAGACGCGCAGTTGCGGGCCATTAGCTGTACCCCAATAGCGGTTGTTCGTGCCACTTGGGTTTGGCGTGACGTTCAATGTCACGTCTCCCTCGGTAATCACCTCGTCGGTAGTGATGTCACCTTCGGTGGACTCACTGGAGGAGACGGCATGGGTAGAGGCGTTGAAGTCGAATGTAGAGATGGGCTCTTCCACGACTACCTCACCATCGCCAGTGATATAAACAAGGTCGATACCCATGTTGGCACCGCCGCCTTGTGCAATATAAATAGGTGTGTTCTCGGTCAACGTAAACTCGTCGGATGGGAGTTCCTGTATATTTTCTTTCGTACAATTCAAGTCGGCAATCTGGTTCTCGCCCGCCTTGAAGATCCAATGGCTGTCTGGGGTCTTTTGGGCATGATGGATGATAGCCGTCAACTTGTACGTTCCGGGACCCAACGTGACAAACTTCACATCACCCTCGGCAGCGTATGCCGATGAGGAATTGGAACTGCGGATTCCCGTATTGACACTCGTACATGGGGTCAAGCCCTCAATATCCTCGCCCTCGGAGAGGTAAACCACATTGGCTGTTTCCGTTGCGGTATAGTCAAGGTTCACCTCTTGTCCGTCTTGTGTCAACACGAAACGATGATTGTACTCCTTGCTGGTAGCATCCTTGGCATACAATACGCCATCAACCACATTGTACTTACGATAAGGCACCGTTACAGTAGCTGACTCGAAAGCAATTCCTTCCGTAGTTCTTACAACAGTTCCATTGGCTACCTCATTCACCTTGTACGTTAAGTTCTGCGCTTTATGGAACACGGCGGTCACAACAGTAGAGCCGTCTTCTTCCACAGCTTTTCCTTCTGCGTCATCACTCTCATAGATATAGGTATCATCACCCACGACAATATTCGCCTTGTCGGCAGCCGTCAAGGCGATCTCGGCACCAGCGATAGCATCGTATGTCACGGCTTCCTTCAACTCATTACCCTCGGTGTCAACAAATCTCACCGTGTAAGTGGTCTTCACAACGGCCTTGTTGGGTTTGTAAACTGAAATACTTGAGATAAACCCGCTATTCTTGATGCCACAGAAGCCAATATATGCGTTGCTCTCAGCGGTAATCGTACAGAAATAGGCTGTTCCATCCTCACTCATCACATAAGAGAATGTACCATCGGGGTTGCCATCACCATTGGTCAAAGTCATGGCAGAAGTGGCTTGCCCGGTACATTGGAACACCACGAGCCAACCTGTAGTGAGGTCGTCGCCATAGATGGCGGCAGAACGCTGGGCGGTTAAACAATACAATCCCTTGTCGGCACGGTTCCACCAGCCCTTGCCGGAGCCGTTGGAAACAGCCTGTACGCCAAACCATCCCGCAGCGTCGGCGGGGGTGGTCACGGCATAGAGCACTTGTTGCCGCTTGTTACCCGTATCCCAGGCGGTAATACTCAATTGGTC
>JAFRRN010000079.1 GCA_017428055.1 Prevotella sp. | reverse complement strand
TGCATCCACTGCAATGGGTTCAGTTCGGCCTCCGTCTTCTGCAGGAGTTCGCTTTGGCTCTCACCTGCAGCTGGCCAGCAGCATTTAAGAAGCATCGGATAGGCAAACTGATACTGTATGTCATCTTGATAATAGGTTTGGAAACGGCGGGAGAGGTTTGGGCGGGCGGCGTACAAGGAATCCATCCTCTCCTGACACACAGCCATATAATGCCGCTGTTGCACAATGGTGCTGTCAATGGTCAGTTCGTCGGTTCTTACGAAATTCGGTTGAAAATCGCTGCCTAACAGTTCGTTGTTGAATCGGGCATATTTGCCGCCCATTAGATAGATGCAGTCATTCTTGTCATCAATGTAAAGCAACAGCGTGTCGCCTCCCTCTACTGCCAACAACAATCTCCAAAAAGTGTGCTCCAGCGGATGATGAGAGTCATTGAAGATGCCCAACACCGAAGGACCGTTCACAGGCATTCTTACCTCGAAACGACCATGAGTGTCTATCGATGTGAGTTCCTGGACATGTTTATCATTGAACATTCGGTTAATGAATGTCACAAATTCAGCCTTCTCTCTATTCGTGTTTACACAAACACGCAGTGTGACACTATCCTCATCTGCAGGTAGGCCCTTTGGCCACCCTGTTTCATCCTTGGATGGATAATCTGGCAAATACTTAGAAGTCAATGTCGATGTCCTATGTTTCACATCGTCTATCGTGACGGTGTTCTTCTTCAGCCGTATCTCCTTTCGTAGCCCGTCTTTGGTCAGCACATAGCGGCCTTTCCCCGCCTCGGCATACTCCCAATACTCACAGTCGTAAATGGCATAATCATCGAATAACCCTATAAGCCATTCGCCCGTCACCTCGTCCCTCAGGCAGAGGTCGAGGCCAGATTTTACTTGTGCCTGCCCCGCCATAGCGACGAGTGCGAGCAGTGTGGTGATGATGTGGCGCCATTCCACGATGTTATCAACACCGCAAAACCTTTCCTTCTTGTTCATTATTCTTTTCGCTTATATTTGTCCTTACTATTATTATGAACGCCATTCACGCGGAAATATGACATCCGAGCGCGTTAAACTTTCCTAATCGATGGGCATAAAGATGGCGCGAGCATCAACCTTTATCATCTTGGACGTTTAATTTTGGCGAAATTTCTAAATCAAGAATTAAAAAGTCAACGCTTCCTTATGTCGTTCTATGTCTGTCGGTCTATCTATAGTTGCAAGAAACTCTCCAGCCGTCATGACGGGGAGTTTCGAGTTGGTAAAGTCCTTGCCGTTGTGGGTGATGATGGCATCGGCTTTGGCATGGAGGGCACTGTAGTATTGCATGGCATCTTCAAAGTCCTTGAACTGTGAGGCCAGCGAATCATCAACGGTACGCTCGTTGGCAGCTGCGACACACGAGAGCTGACGGAAATTCGACAGCAGATTGCGCACTCCCTCGGAGCCATGTTTGCGTAGGGGGAAGGATGCCGTGGAATAGGTCATCGGGGATACAACGAGCTGTACCTGGCGGTTGTAGGCCATTGTGAAGAGACGTACGGCTTCGTGACAGAAAGGCTCGCGGCGCTCCAGCTGGTCAAAGACGATATTGGTGTCAAGGAAGAGCTTGGTCATTTGTATTTCTCGTCTAAGTATTGATAGTAGGCTTCACGGGCATTCAAGTCGTCATCGCTCACAGGCTCGCCTGCACCGAGGAGACTGAGCACGATGTCGGGCACTGGCTGTTTCGTAGTAGACTGACTGCGCCTGACAAAGCGAACGAGGAAACTCTCGATGACAGCATTGATACTAAGTCCCAGTTGCTGGGCATAGGTCTGCGCCTGCTGGTAAATGTTGTTGTCGATGGCTATTTCCATAATCCTTGGTATCTGAAATGTCGGTGCAAAGGTACGAATATCTTTTTTATACGTGCGATTATAGCGTTAAAAAATGCTGTCAAAAAAGCGGACAAAATCGTGTCTGGATTTTTTGTTGAAATAGAAACGGGAGAGGCGGGTTGGTGGCTAAAAACGACTCCTTGCATGGGTCATTTTGGGCGGATGTATGCGTTTAACATTTTTTGGGCGGCAGTTATCGGTCACGGATGCGGCAGTTATCGACCACGGATGCGGCAGTTATTTCGCCCAAATGGGGCTTTTTTCGTTCCCCAAAATATGTCAAGAAAACGGAACGCCCTCATTATCAACGGTTTATGCAATTCACGAGAATCGCGTATTTGCGGCCCGATGTCGAGTTGGTGAGAAATAAACGAGCCACGGAGGCGCATTTCGTGACTTTTTCTTGACTGATTCAGAATATTTTGATTACTTTTGCACCATATTTAAATATATCATAAACAATCAATACAAAAATGGGTACATTTACTTTAATCATCGTGGTGCTGTTCTTGATAGGCTACCTCTTCATCGCCTTGGAGAGCGTGACGGAGGTCAACAAGGCAGCCATCGCACTGCTCATGTGCGTACTTTGCTGGAGCATTTACGTGTTCAGTCCCGGAGCGGAGATTGGCGAGATGCTGAAGATGCACCTCGGCGACACCGCCGAGACATTGTTCTTCCTGATGGGAGCGATGACCATCGTGGAGATCGTGGATGCCAACGGCGGATTCAACTTCGTGCGCGACCTGATGAAGACGCGCGACAAGCGCAAGCTGCTGTGGCGCGTGGCGATTGCCACCTTCTTCCTTTCCGCTATCCTTGACAACCTCACGACATCCATCGTGATGGTCATGGTGCTGCGCAAGCTGGTACGCGACAACAAGGAACGCATGATTTACGCCGGCCTGGTCATCATTGCCGCCAACGCGGGCGGTGCCTTCTCGCCCATCGGCGACGTGACAACCATCATGCTATGGATCAAGGGAATGATCACCACGCAGGGTGTCATCACTGAGATTTTCCTGCCATCGGTGATGGCGATGGTGGTGCCGACGTTTATCTTGCAATACTCGCTGCATGGGAAATTCGACAAGGCACAGAACTTTGAGCAAGCACAAGTGTCGGCATTTACCGAGACGCAGCGCAAGGTGATATTCTTCTGTGGTGTGGGTGGACTGATTTTCGTGCCCATCTTCCGTGCCATCACCAACCTTCCCCCATACATGGGCATTCTCTTGGTGTTGGGTATCTTGTGGACGGCTACGGAAATTTTCCATCGTCAGTTAGACGAACACGACACGATGGCGAAGCGTGTGACAGACCTGTTGACCCGCATCGACATCCCCACAATCCTCTTCTTCCTCGGCATATTGATGGCGGTGGCATGTTTGGAGGAGATAGGCGTACTCACGCAACTGGGCGAGACGCTCGACAAGGCGACAGGCGGCAACCATTACCTTGTCACGGGAATCATCGGCGTGTTGTCGTCTATCGTGGACAACGTGCCATTGGTGGCAGGATGTATGGGCATGTACCCCATCGCTCCCACGGGCGACATGGCGGTGGACGGCATATTCTGGCAGCTTTTGGCATACTGCGCCGGCGTGGGAGGCTCGATGCTGATCATCGGTTCTGCCGCCGGTGTCATCGTCATGGGCTTGGAGAAGATTTCCTTCGGGTGGTATCTCAAGCGGATGACGTGGGTAGCTTTCGTCGGCTACCTCGCCGGAATCTTCTGCTATTGGGTACTTGACACATTCGTCTTTTAGGCTTTAGAAGTTCAAGGAGTATAGGAGTTCAGGAGTTCAGACAATAGCTTTTTCATTGAAAGGGTAATGTCTGAACTCCTGAACTCCTTGAACTTCTGAACTCCTTTTCCCAATATAATTGTGCCAACTTGTCACACTGTCACCTCCTTGGAACGGCAAAGTGTCAGTTGGCACACGTTTTGTAGTTTGTTTCATGCCAAATGGTGTCTTGACTGTCTGGCACGAAACGATAACAATTATAAATTAAAAAATAGACAATTATGGGAAAGATTATTGGAATTGACTTAGGAACAACCAACAGTTGCGTTGCCGTATTTGAGGGCAACGAGCCTGTAGTGATTGCGAACAGCGAGGGTAAGCGCACCACACCTTCCGTGGTGGGCTTCGTGAAAGACGGCGAGCGCAAAGTGGGAGACCCCGCCAAGCGTCAGGCCATCACCAACCCGAAGAACACCGTGTACTCCATCAAGCGTTTCATGGGCGAGACATACGCACAGGCACAGAAAGAGGCTGAGCGCGTACCTTACACCGTAACCAACGAGAATGGCTATCCACGGGTGAACATCGAGGGGCGCAAATACACCCCGCAGGAAATCTCCGCCATGATTCTCCAGAAGATGAAGAAGACGGCAGAGGACTATCTCGGACAGGAAGTGACGGATGCCGTCATCACCGTGCCCGCCTACTTCTCCGACTCTCAGCGTCAGGCAACCAAGGAAGCTGGGCAAATCGCCGGATTGAACGTACAGCGTATCGTGAACGAACCGACCGCTGCCGCTTTGGCATACGGCGTGGACAAGGCAAACAAGGACATGAAGATTGCCGTGTTTGACCTCGGTGGCGGTACGTTTGATATTTCCATCCTGGAATTCGGCGGCGGCGTGTTTGCGGTGCTTTCCACCAATGGCGACACCCATCTCGGCGGCGAC
>JAFRRN010000008.1 GCA_017428055.1 Prevotella sp. | reverse complement strand
GCGTCGCCCGTGAGCAGGTTGCGCTGCGTCTTGCGCGAAGCGTCAAAGCCCGTCCATTCCGGCCACGTGGTGTTGGCGTTGGGGTTGGAATACCGCTGCACGTACATGCCCGTCCACGACTCTGGGATGACCTGTGCCGGGCCTGTCAACTCATAGCTGTCGTCCTTCTCCAATCGCCAGTAGGCTTTCACCTCCGTACCGCCCTCCAATACTACCGCATTGGCCTTGATGGGAACGATGATGCTCTTGTCGCCTTGTTTCACGGTAATCGTTCCCTCTGTCAGCCCGTCTTGGCTGAGCGTCAATTGTGCGTAGAATGTCTTGACGAGGGTGGATGCGGTATAGGTGGCACTCAATTGGCCCTGCCAATCTTTCTTGTCAAAAGAAAGAAGGACGCCCTCCGTCGCCTCGATGCTCACCGTTCCCTCCTCGGGGGATAGGCCGAAACCATTGAGGGTAAACTCCTTTTGCAGGGTCTGGCCCTTGTATGCCTCGCCCAGGTCAGCCTCGGCAGGGTTGACGGAGAGGTCGGTGGGCAGCGTGATGTCGTCAGCGAGGATGCCCTGCGCCTTCATCAGGCGGGCGCATTCGCGGGCAACGAGCAGTGCGCCCGTGGTGTTGAAATGTGTAGAGCCGTCGCCATCAAAGAGGTATTCGTGGCATTTGGCATCGCCATAGCTCTCATACAGCTCCGCCGTGGCGGTTGTGAGGTCGATGAAGGGTATGTCTCTTTCAATCGCCAATTGCCGCATGTGATAGGGATAGTCCATCGTGTGGTCGTTGGCGGGAACACTTTGATTGGCCTTAACGCCCGTTTCCGTGAGAATGGAGAAACTGTCGCCGAGGTCATGGCGGCCATTGCGACGGATCGTGCTGCCCGAGAAATAGCTGCGGCAAACGGGTGCGACGAGCAGGGGGTGTGCGCCAAGGGCCTCCACCTCGTCGATGATTTTCGCGAGGTTTTGCTTATAGGTGGTCGATGGCACCGTGCCGCGGAGATCTACGGCTGCTGCCGCAGAGGTGTTCCCTATGCTTTGATAATAGGCTTGGAGGGCGTATCCGTCCATACCGCCGTTCTTCTCGTCGTTGTGGGCGAACTGTATGATGACGTAGTCTCCCGCCTTGACTTGCTTTTTGGCGGTCTGCCACAACTCGTTGTAGCCCCCGTAGGTGTCACGGCCGCCCTTGGCGTAGTTGATGGAAGTCCAGCCGTTGGTGAGGAACTGCCCGAAGTACATTCCCCATCCGCGTGTGACGGTGGCGCTCTCGTCGTAAGGAGCCATAGTGGAGTCGCCGATGGTGTGTACTTTCCCAGGTGTCGCACTGGTCAGGACCAGCGCGACAAGGAGAGTGGAAAAGCTCAGTAGTGTTTTCTTCATAATGATTTGTTTGTAGATAGTTGTTGTTTTTGAAAATCGTTTGATAGTAATAAAAATCTGCATAAGCCAGATAGGTTGTGTGTCGGGTTCTATGTTTTCGGTGGCAAAGTTACATGTATTATCCTCCGATAACGGGTAAAAACAAACTTTCAAGGATGACAATTAAGCCAGAACGGCACTTTGGCGCAATTTTACTCCCTATGTGGCACAATTTTCCACCCTCGGATGGATGTGTTGGATGTGGTAAGAGTAACTATCTTCCGCTTGATTCATGACATTTACCTTAGTATTGGTTTGTCAAGAAAAATTCAATTCCAAGGGGCAAATGGCTGCGTTATTTCCCACCAAACGTAAAGTGGGGCGCAAATACGCGATTCTCGTGCGATTTTCGTAAACATGTTGATAATCATATAATTATGTGGATAAACGCAAATTTATCACCCAAAAATCCCATGTAAATGCCTCTTTTCCGCCCGAAAAACACCCCTTTTGCGCCAGATAGATGCCGCATCCAGCACCCACGGATGCCACATCCGCGACCGATAAATGCCGCCCAAAAAATGTTAAACGCATATCTTCGCCCAGAATACGCCGATTTTTTAGAAAATTCCGAGTATTCATACCGCCCCGTCATCCTATTTCGCGAAAAATCCCGAACGTCTTTTTGTCCGATTTTTTCAGCATGTTTGCCATGAAACTTGTTTTTCCTTATTTATCTTTGGCAGTTGTGAAAAATATTCGTATCTTTCCAAAGATTCATAGACTATTCACATTAGTAACTGATTGAACATATACATAGAAACAGAAAGTACATCATTCATCTAAAGCCATATTTGTAAATTATGAAACAGAAACTATTTTTTCTATCCAAATTGACATTTTCTATAATAGGTATAGTAGTTATATTAGTAGGATTGTCTTTGTCATCATGCAGTAGTGATGATGACGATAATAGTGATAATAACGCTCATGAAAATGGGCGTGAGCCAATAGGTGTTGTTGCTGTTGACCTTGGTTTGCCGAGTGGCACGAAGTGAGCGAGCTGCAACGTTGGTGCTACCAAACCAGAAGAATATGGAGGGTATTACGCCTTGGGTGAGACGGAAGAGAAAGAGGTTTATAGTGAAACCACATACAAGTATTACCAGTATGGTTCATGGGTAAATCTTGGCTCTGACATCAGCGGCACTGAATACGATGTGGCTCACGTGAAGTGGGGCGGCAATTGGGTTATGCCCACCTTGGATGACATCAAGGAGTTACTCGACAATTGCACATCCGAATGGATGACACTCAATGGTGTGAATGGTTGCAAGTTCACCAGCAAGATGAATGGGAACAACATCTTCCTCCCCGCTGCGGGCGGTCGTTGGGGTGACGACCTCTACTATGCCGGCGACGACGGCTACTATTGGTCGTCTACGCTCAATAGCAACTACCCGTACGATGCGTACGGTCTCAACTTCAATTTGGGCTACGCCAACTGGAGCAGCTACTACGGCAGCCGCGGCAACGGCCACTTGGTGCGCCCTGTGAGATAGAACTGAAAGTGCATCCTTGACGCAACGTGAAACTCGAACCCCACGCCCTTCTTGTCGCATGGGTTACTCAAGCGGGAATGCCATTCACCTAATTGTAGGGGCGGAACAGCGTTTCCGCCCGCAATGAAACAGATGCCATTTGCGGGCAGATACGCTGATTTGCCCCTACAAGAAGGTGTCTCTATGTTGAATGGCTTGGTATAGGATGGGCTGAATAATTGTTCGATAGATGTTGTTCTCATCCATGCTATGGTTTGAGTATTCTAAGCATAACTCTGAAGAATCCAAGCATAGAACTGAATCACCCAAGCTATGCTCTGAAGTAATAGCGTTATGCTCTGAAAGTTATTTGCTTTTAAATATATGATTAAGGTTATAGGGTATCAATCTCTTCGGCACTAAGACCCGTGACTTGGGTAATGAACTCTGGCGTTGCGCCAAGTGCCTTCATCTTGCGGGCGTTGTTATGGTTTGCTTGCCCCATTCCTTTCTCTATTCCTTTCTCTATTCCTTTCTCCAACCCTTTCGCCATACCTTTCTCCATGCCTTCTGTCCATCCTTTCTCTGTAGCTTTCTCTAAATCATCGACATACATCTGCTTGTATTTCTGCTCCCTATCGTATTCACGGGTTCGCTCCACTCGGATGATGTCCCAGAACTTGTCGTAGGCATACAACTCCGCATCGCTAAAGGCAGACTCCTCCACAATCTCGATGGCGCGTTTCACCTCGGCGTTCTGCAACAGGTCCTCGGACACCCGCCTTGTGCCGTCGTTTATCTCCGTGAGGAATCGGAGCCACATCACCGCCATCTTCTTCTCGCTGATGGTCT
>JAFRRN010000078.1 GCA_017428055.1 Prevotella sp. | reverse complement strand
TAATTCGAATTCGCGGGTTAACGACAGCATAAAGCCCCTGTAATGCTTGACGGGGTAAGGGGAAGGTGTGGAAATAGACACATATAATCTCGTCTATAGTGGCAAGAGAATTGACAAATGGAGAACCGAACTGCAAAAAAAGTCCGCATAACTATTAGTTGCGGATTTTAGGAAAATAACTTTTAAAATTCCAAATATATACAAATTGTTTACGTGAAACAGGGAAACCTCCCTGTTAGAATTTCAAATAAGATGTAATATTTACCTATTCCGTACAAAGTCAACACGCTTAGGAATAGAGACAACCGTTTTGGCGAAAGCGGTCAACCTTCTGGGCTGAGCGAGTCAACCTTTTCCGTATGGATAGGCAACTGGAAAAGAGGCGAAAAAAACAGTTAAACAGTTAAACAGTTTTTTTCGAATACCTCGCAAACTCTATTAGTAGTTTATTATAAATATTATATATATATAATATTATAATACTATCTATAAGCAGAAAAACAGGAGTCCCGAAAAAAACTGTTTAACTGTTTTTCTGTTTCTCGGTAATTGCAATTTGTTGATTATCAACTATTTACGTTTACGTCATCATAAACAGTTATTGTTTTTCTTCATGTTTTTCGTGTCGTTTTATCGGGTTTTAGCAGCAAAAAACTTCAAAATTGTTTCAAAAACGAGATATTTACATGCGTCACTTTTTTCCTAAATATGGTTGAATTTAGGAAAATAAACCATATACACGGGGATTTCATTGAAGATTCTTGTCACGCTCAATCCTGCACGAACCCGATTTTCCTCCGTGGCCTCATCCTCGGCTCCTTGGCTTGCAGCTCCGCCAACGCCGTGCTGATGGCATCTAACTGGGCGCGGGTAGACTCGTTGATGTCGTTCTGGTCGTGGAGGATGTCGTCCACCTCGTCGCGCAAGTTGTTGATATTACTTTCCAGTTCTAACAGTTTTATAGGCAAAGGGGATGTAAATAGTGCCTGTCGCATGGCGACGAAAGCGCGAGTAACCTTGATGCTTGTCTCCACTGCGACTTCACTTCGCAAAACACTTGAAAGCATTAACGCCCCGTGTTCTGTAAACGCAAGAGGCGATGCGGACTTGGGGCGTTTCGCCCTTGATGTCATCACAAATTGTGATGAGATGAGTCCCCATTCCGTTTCTGTCAGTCGGAACATGAAATCGTCGGGGAAGCGGCTGATGTTGCGCTTTACTGCTTGGTTCAAGACACGGGTCTCCGCTTGGTACAACTCTGCGAGGTCGAAGTCGAGCATCACTCGTTGACCACGAATCTCATAAATCTTGCTTTGGATTGCTTGAATGTCGTTCATAATAATTGGTATAAGATAACAGTGGAAAGGTTCATTGGTCTTCTTTCGTATTCCATCCGATGTGTTTTGTCGCCTAAGTCTCGTCTTGCACGAACCCAATGCGTCTCCTCGGAATCATCCTTGGCTTGTCGGCTTGCAGCTCCGCCAACGCCGTGCTGATGGCATCTAACTGGGCGCGGGTAGACTCGTTGATGTCGTTCTGGTCGGCAAGGATGTCGTTCACCTCCTCCTTGATTTCCTTGATTTCTTTCTCAATCCGTGTCAGGCGGTCGGAGCCATCGGGAATCATGACGAGGTGGCGGAGCGAGACGAATGCCCGCATGATGCCAATGTTCACTTGTATGGCCAGTGGCGAGCGCAAGACACTACTGAGCATCGCCACGCCAAGTTCCGTGAAAGCGTATGGCTGTTTCCTCAAACCCATTTTCACGAAATTGGATGTCACAATTTGTGATGTCCAATTAGTATCTTCCTCATTTTTAGGGAGTTTTGATGTCACAATTTGTGACTTCAAAATTTCAAGTTCCCCCTTTGTCAACTGAAACATGAAGTCTTCGGGGAAGCGTTCTATGTTTCGCCTTACCGACTGGTTCAAAACCCTGGTTTCCACACCATACATTATCGCGAGGTCGAAGTCAAGCATCACTCGTTGACCACGAATCTCATAAATCTTGCTTTGGATTGCTTGGATGTCGTTCATGGTATTTGTTTAAGATTACGGTGCAAAGATACGAAATACTTTCCACAAACGATAGGTTTGCGGGGCGCAAATATATGGTTTGTCCATCGTAAATATGTCGTTTAGGTTTATTAACAAACGAACACCTATTCATTAACAGATTTTCACGGAAAGTGGAAGCCCCATTTTTGGCGTTTGGGTGGATTGGGTGTAACTTTGCAATTGGAAATCCGAAGGGGAGATGCCGATGGCAGTGCGCAGGCCGTAGGTGGGAAGCCGAGGGATGGACATACGTAACTTTCTTATTATCAACTATTTATTCACCCTTAAACACAAACACGATTATGTTGAAGTACAAACTTTACCAGGACACGCGCGAGGGCTCGAAGACCGAGGGCAAGTGGTTCGCCCGCGTGGCGGTGGGCGAGACGGTGGACCTCGACGGGCTTGCCAAGCACATGGCAGACCACCACAGTCCCTATTCCGTGGGGTTGATCACGGGCATCTTGAAGGACATGGTGAGCTGCATCCGCGAGTTGGCCCTCGACGGCAAGGCGGTGAAAATCCCTGACCTCGCCATCTTCTCGCTGGGCTTGCAGACCACGGCTGCCGACACGGCGAAGGAGTTCACCGCCGCCAAGAACGTGGTGAGCGTGAAGATGCGGAGCCGCGCCACGGGCGTGTTCACGCGCCAGCAACTGAAGCTCGCCGCACAGGTGAGGGAGCAGGACGACTACACCTCGCCCGACACCGACGACGATGACGGCGATGGAGGCGAAGGTGGCGGCGAGTGAGCCGTAGGGTTGTAGGGGTAGGCGTATTACGGGCGGAAACGCTGTTCCGCCCCTACAAGCCCACCATGAAATGAAAGATTAAAAATGGAGAAAGGGGAAGGGGGCGCACTACGTGCGGAAATTATCCAAAATGGGAATCAAAATAATATCAAAATTTTAGTCCATGCATAGCCCTATATTTTGTACAAATTTTGTATTCATTTTGTTCAATTTCTCGCCAAGGGCGATAGATAAAGGGGCGCACTACGTGCGGAAATTATCCAAAATTAGAGTCAAAATTATATCAAAATTTTGTCTATGCGTAGTCCTATATTTTGTTCAAATTTTGTGATAATTATGTTCAATTTCTCGCCAAAGGCGATAAGTAAGGGGCGCACTACGTGCGGAAATTCTTCAAAAATTGATTCAAAATTGATTCAAAATGACCTATAAGGCATTACGGATTTAGCATTACGAATTACGAATTAAAAAATAAAAATCATGAAACGGGAGACTTGGAAATTCATCATCCAGACGATTATCGCCATCTTGACGGCGATTGCGACCACGCTGGGCGTGACCTCGTGCCTGGCATAGGCGAATGAAAATGAAAGACTGACTGGCCATCCCGTGCCTTCAAGCAAAGGCATGGGATGTTTTTATCTCCGCCTGAATCCTTTTCTGCAAAAAACACATAAAATATTATATAAAGCGGTGGCAATGCGGAGATTTTTGACTATATTTGCAATCGTATAAGGACTATGAATATGAGACGAACGGAAGTTGTAAGCCAAATAAGCAAGGCTATTCACAAAGTTGCCCCTACGGCGACGGCCATACTCTATGGGTCGGAGGCTCGTGGTGATGCCCGTAGCGACAGCGACATTGATGTGCTGATTCTGCTTGATGGCGACAAGATGAGCTTGAAACGCGAAATGGAAGTAACCGGACCGCTCAACGAGATAGAGTGGCAAACGGGGGTGCTGGTTAGCCCAACGGTGATGTTGCGTAAGCAGTGGGAGAACATGCCGTTCAAGACGCCGTTTTATATCAACGTAATGAACGAGGGCATTAGGATATGAAGGAGACACTTGACGAACAGAGCCGCCTCGGACTGATTCACTACCGTATAGAGCGGGCAGACGAGACGTTGGAAAAGGTAGGTATCCTTGCCGAGAGAGGACATTACAATGCAGCTGTCAATAGGTTGTATTATGCTTGTTTTTATGCCACGTAGGCTTTGTTGTTGAAACATCATATTACCGCCACTACTCACGCTGGCGTAAAGTCGATACTTGGACAGCATTTTATTTCAAAGGGAGTAATCGCCATTGACCATGGCAAGACTTTCAATATTCTTTTCGAGAAGCGTCACAGCAGCGACTACGAGGCTTTCGCCTATTGCGACAAGGCCTTGGTTGACGACCTGACACCGCTTGCCGAGGCTTATGTCCAGAAAATCAAAGAACTATTAAAGAAGAACAGTTATAATCCATGAAGGAATCTGCATAGGTACATTCTGGGTATCAATTTACAGGATGGTTTTTTATCTCGATTTTTCCTTGATTGTTTGTGTCGGTTTCTTTGTTGTATGCTCTGACTTATTGGAGAGAATAAACAAGAAAGACATAATTGAGCCAAAGAACAAATGCATCAATGAAACAAAAAGAAAACGTATATGACACCACGAGAATTTGAACAATTTGTTGCACAACACTACCGAGAAAAAGGATATGATGTTGAAACTACCCCATATTCTGGTGATTATGGAGTAGATGTAATCGCTCAAAAGGGTGAAGAACGTATCGCAATACAGGTCAAGATGTATGGTAATTCTGCACGGAAAAGTAAACCGCGTGACGGTTATGCAATTGTTTGGCGCGATGGCTTATAGACAGTGTAATAAAGCCGTTATAGCCACAGACGGCACCTGCATGGCAGATGCTATTGAGGTCGCCAACCAGTTGGGAGTGGAAATCCTGCATCTTGACTCTACGGGTATTATTGAACGTCAATATGAGGAGTCAAAAGATGAAAAGGAATTGCCCACTACGGATATTGACAACGTGATTCCTTTTGATGAAATGTGGGAGCGATATATAATGCCCCTGTCGGGTCGAACAATAACAAATGACGGCTTAACAAACAAGATTATCAGTGTAGATTGGGGAGGTCTGAAACGAATGACCTCCAAGGGAAACATTGGTAAGATTTCCATAGAGGAATTCCAATTGGCATACGAACTACTTGTAACGAATGGAAGCGTAGAAAGAGTACTCATAAACCAGCACGCAAAACGCTGTTCATCAGGAATTGTTTTGGTGTTGTCGCAAGTGCCATTCATTGGGGTGCAGAACAAGCCAAAAACAGTGCTATATTTGAAAAGGGAACAAATGAGCATCTTGTTAAGTCGGATTTTCGAATTCCAACGACAGTAAGTACGACTTTGAAATGCCCATCAGCGAAACTATGATTTTGTCGGATTGCAAATCCCGACACACTTGGTAGTCGCATTCGGAAATGCGCCCGAAAGCAAACTCGCCAGTAATACAGAGCGGGAACCCATACCGACATCCTCGCCCTCGGTCTCGCTCTTTGTTTCTCGTGTCTGACTCTTACGCCGCCCGCCCTATGTCATACAGGAACTCGGGAGCGAGGTCGGCGCCGTTGGCCCACTCGATGGTGTAGCCCGTCAGACCGTACTGGATGAACTTGTCGCGGTCAAGCAACTCGCCGAACACCTCGCCCGTCAGATAGGGCTGCAGGTCGCAGAGTTTGCGCGTGCCGTCGCTGAAGGTGAGCAGTAGCTCGTAGTCCTTCACATAATCTACATCGGTTACTTTCAGCATATCGTTCTCCTTTCTTTATTTAAGTGGCTCTATGCGTCCCAGTTTCTCTCCCTTCTGGGCTTTTTCCCAAAGGGTGAGGATTTCAGCCTCGTGCAAGTCCATCCACTCATTCACCTTGGCGATGACCTTCGACGGGGCTTTGCCGCTCACCACACGGTCGAGCACGCTGATGGTACACTCGTATTCGCCGTAGGTGAAGTGTATGTGCGGCGGATTGTGGTCGCGCCAGTAGAGGCTGATGATGATTCCAAAGAATTTGCTAATCTCCGGCATAATACCTTCCGTTTATTGTTCTGTGAGTGCAAATATAGATAAAATTCGGGAATTATAAGCATGTTAAATAAAGAATTCTCATTTTTCTTTAGAGGAAAGAGATAATCCCGCTTGTCAAATCCGCTTGACGAAAGGACTGAAAATCAAAAACTTTTGAAAATATTTGGTGGGGTGTAAAAAAATCCGTAATTTTGCAGCCCGTAATTGTGTGAAACGACAAATATAACAAATAATAACACTTAAAATGAAAAAAGGCATTCACCCCGACAACTATCGCCCCGTCATATTCAAGGATATGTCCAACGGCGATATGTTCCTTACGAAGTCCACTTGCAAAACAAACGAGACGGTGGAATTTGAAGGCGAGACTTACCCATTGGTAAAAGTAGAAATCTCTAGCACCTCTCACCCCTTCTATACGGGTAAGAGTACGCTTGTTGACACGGCAGGTCGCGTTGACCGCTTCATGAGCCGTTACGGTAAGATTAAGAAGTAATATAGTCCATACGATATAATAAAAGTGCGTTCAACCGTAGTTGCATATACGGGAGGTCGCACTTTTTTATTGCTTATGAAACCAGTACGTTTTTATTTGTTCCTGTGCCTCTTGGCTTTTGTCTCCTGTGGGAAAGACAGTGAGGACACGGGTGGTGGCGAGGGCATCGTCAACCGGAACGCCAATGTCGTGACGACCCAGAAGGAAGTGGCCCGCCTGGAATTCCCGCGCATAGCGCAAGAGGGCAACAACCTCGTGATTGTCCACAAGACCCGTGACACATACGACCCCGACGGCGTGAATTACTCCATGGAATGGGATTGCGACAAGAAGAGCCATCGCTGGGTGTGCTACCAGATGCACAAGTATGGGGGCAGTACGGTGAAGCGTTCCGATGCCTGGGCAGAAGACCCCGACATCCCCTCGTATGCCCGTTTCAGCGACACCAACTCGATGTATAGCGGTTCGGGGTTTACCCGTGGGCATATCTGCGCCTCCGCCGACAGGCTCTATTCTTATACCGCCAATGCGCAGACGTTCTATTACTCCAACATGCAACCCCAGTTCTACAACTTCAACGGAGGCAACAACTATGACGGCATTTGGGTGCGCATGGAGAACCAGTTGCGCTCATGGGTGGCCACCACGGGCTATGACACCATCTATGTCTGTAAGGGCGGCACCATCCGCGACGACCAGATCTTGGCTTATGTCAAGCCCAACGTGGAGGGCGGGCTGGTCGTGCCTAAGTATTTCTTCATGGCTCTCCTCTGCAAGAACTCGCAAGGCTACAAGGCATTGGGCTTTTGGGCGGAGCACAACAACATGCCCGGAAACGACTTCTGGGTGACGAAGTTCAACAAGGAATCCTCGCAAATTACATTGGGCGACTTCGTGGTGAACATCCGCGAACTGGAGAACCTCACGGGCATCGACTTCTTCTGCAACCTACCCGACGACATCGAGAACAGCGTGGAGACGCTTGGCGTTGACAACATCAAACGGGCGTGGGGCTTGAAATGAATATCGTATCGCTATTCAACGATGCGGCGGTCTCGACCTTGGATTTGAGTTGGCAGGACATCAAGTTGTCTGGGTCAATGACGTATGTTAATACAAGGAGTTCAGACAATAGTCCAACCGATGGGGCTAATGTCTGAACTCCTTGAACTCTGGCTTATTTGCAAGGTTATTTCTTGGCTTTCGCCTTTGCCTTGGCCTCTTTCTTGGCAATCTTTGCCCAATACTTTGCGCCTTGGGCTTTCAGTTGCTCGGTGAAAGCCTTGGCGGAGGCGTTGGTGGCTGCCTCATCCTCGGGGCTGGCGAAGGCGTGGCGGTAGCCTTTCACGTCGTTCCAATGTCCGCGTGTGAAGTCGGGGACTTCCACGGGGAGGTTGCCGTTGTCCATCGAGACGGCTCCCAGCTCTGCCAGGCAGCACCATTCAGCGAGGTCATACACGTCCATGTCGAGTGGCAGCCCGTTGCGCAGGCAATAGACGAAGCGGGCATCCATCATGAAGTCCATGCCGCCGTGGCCTCCCACCTCTTTCGCCTCCTCGCCATACTTGCGCACGATGGGGCTGGTGTACTTGTCGAGCAATGCCTTGGTGTCCTCTGCTCCTAAATAGCTATGGGCAGAGAGGTTCTCGTGGTTGGGTTTCACGCCCGCGTCGTTCATGTCCTTGGCGGAGAGCGCATAGCCCTCAACGGGGTATTTGTTGGCGAAGCCCGTCGTTCCCGTGAGTTGGTACATGCGGTTGTAGGGCTGTGGTGTCATCACGTTGTGGTGGATTTCGATGACTTTGCCCTTGTCGGTAGAGATAAGGGTCGTGGTATGGTCGCCATTGCGGAATTCAGGGCAAGGCTTTCCCGTGCGGTCTTCCACTAATTTCTTGCCGTTGAACGACTTGGTGTCCATTGCCACAAGCGTGCGCATACGGTCGCCACGGTGGATGTCAAGCACCTGCGCGATAGGGCCGAGGCCGTGTGTAGCATAGACGTCGCCGCGGAAGTCCTTGTTGTATTCCAGTCGCCACCCCAGCTTGTCTTCCTCGCCCGTCTTCCAGTAGGCACTCCAGAACGGGCTCAACTCGTGGCGATAGGCTCCCTGTACATAGATTACCTCGCCAAACAACCCTTGCTGTGCCATGTTGAGGGAGTTGAGCTCGAAGAAGTCGTAGCAGCAATTCTCCAAGATCATGCAATGCAGCCGTTTCTTCTCGGAAAGGTTGATGAGCGTCCATATCTCATTCATGTTCATCGCCGACGGTACCTCGATGGCTACATGCTTGCCGCTTTCGAGGGCTGCCTTGGCGACGAGGAAGTGGTGTACCCAGTCGGTGGCGATATACACCACGTCGATGTCGTTGCGCTTGCACACCTCAAGATAGCCCTCCTCGCCGGAGTAGATGTCGGCGGCGGGCAAGCTGGCGTTGCGCAGGTATTGCTGGCAGGCCTCCGCGCGGTTCTTCTCATGGTCGCAGAGAGCCATGATCTGTATGCCGGGGATATGCGTCCAACGCTCCACGGCGCCAGGCCCTCTCATGCCAAGCCCCACGAAAGCCACGCGCACCACGTCGAGCTTGGGCGTTACCAACCCCAGCACCGACTGCTGCCCCGGCTCCCTGTCGGGTACATTCGTTACGATTGTTCCATTCTGAATCTTGTAAGGCCAGTCGAATGCGCCAGCCTTGGGTTGTTGTGCCGATGACAGTTGCGGCATCAACATGGTCACGGCTACCAAAAGGGTAGTGAATAGTTTTTTTGCTTTCATGTTATATTTATAATAAAATGTGTTAAGGCTTGATGGAATAGATTTTGCACAAAGATACAACTTTTATGAAGAATACAAGAATAAAACGTGAAAAATCAACTATTTATTTTCCCAAGCCTTGAAATTTCCTTGGGTAAATATGATGAAAAAAACAGACAAGCCGTTATTTGAAATGATTTCATTTTGGTGTTTTCATAGAATATGCGTACTTTTGCATGTTTTTTAAAAACAGATAGTCAGACTATGAGTGGAGTATATACCGTCTTATTGCTCATCTTGAGCAACGTGTTCATGACATTGGCTTGGTATGGGCATCTTCGATTACAGCAAACAGGGGTGAGCAGCAATTGGCCATTGGTAGGGGTGATAGCATTCTCGTGGGGAATCGCTTTCTTTGAATATTGTTGCCAAGTACCTGCCAACCGCATAGGCTATGCGGGCAATGGAGGTCCCTTCTCCCTTGTCCAATTGAAAGTCATCCAAGAGTGCATCTCATTGGTGGTCTTTGGCATCGTCGCCAACATGATGTTCCAACACGAACATATCCATTGGAATCATGTCGCGGCATTCCTCTGCCTCATCGCCGCCGTCTATTTTGTCTTCATGAAATAACAAACTATTTACCATGGAAATCCAAGAGCTATACCACATTTACCAACAACATCCCATCATCACCACCGACTCGCGCGACTGCCCCGAAGGCAGCATCTTCTTCGCATTGAAAGGACAGTCGTTTGATGGCAACAAGTTTGCATCGGCAGCCATCGGGAAAGGTTGCGCATACGCCGTCATCGACAATCCCGAATACCAACAAGACGGGCGTTTCATCTTGGTGGACGACGTGTTGCAGGCTTTCAAGGACTTGGCGCGAGAGCATCGTCGGCAGTTCGACATCCCCGTCATCGGCATCACGGGTACCAACGGCAAGACAACGACCAAGGAACTGGTTGCCGCCGTGTTGTCAGAGCGATACAATACCCTATACACCCAAGGCAACTTCAACAACGACGTGGGTGTGCCAAAGACGCTCTTCCGCCTCAATGAACAACACGAGATAGCTGTCGTCGAGATGGGCGCAAGCCACCCTGGCGACATCAAGACACTGGTGGAAACGGCAGAACCCACCTGTGGACTTATCACCAACGTAGGTAAGGCACACCTACAGGGCTTCGGCTCGTTTGAGGGCGTGATGCAAACCAAAGGCGAACTATACGATTACCTAAAGGCTCACGACGCTTTGGCGTTTGTCAATGGCGACAACGAACACCTCTTACAGATGGCACAAAGACGAGACGTCTGCCGGGCCATCGAGTATGGAACGGGGGAGGAATGCTCGGTGCAAGGGAGAATCGTCAGCTGCGCGCCTTTCCTGAAGTTTGAATGGCACAACGGCCAAGGTGTCTACCAAGAGATACAGACACACCTCATCGGCTCTTACAACATCGACAACATGCTGGCGGCGATCACCATCGGCTTGCATTTTGGCGTTTCACCCGAACAGATACACCATGCCCTAAGCAATTACATCCCCACCAACAACCGGTCGCAGATGGAGGCAACGGGCAAGAACCACCTCATCGTAGATGCCTACAACGCCAACCCATCGAGCATGAAAGCGGCAATTGACAATTTCCAACTCATGGAGGTGTCACCCAAAATGGCCATCTTGGGCGACATGAGGGAACTGGGCGAGGCAAGCGAAGAGGAACATCGGCGCATCGTCAACCTCATGGAGGAGTACGGATGGGAAAACGTATGGCTCGTGGGGACGGAATTTGGCAAAGTCCCATGCCGCTATCGCATGTTCAACGACGTGGAAGAGGTGAAGAAAGCCATCCTTGACGAAGGCATCAATAAGAAATATATCCTTATCAAGGGCAGCAACAGCATGAATCTGTGGCAACTCCCTGAAATCTTATAGACAAAAAAAGCTCCGAATTTTCGGAGCTTTCTTCTTAAAAAGTGGTACCTCCAGGAATCGAACCGGGGACACACGGATTTTCAGTCCGATGCTCTACCAACTGAGCTAAGGCACCATTTCGCTGTTTTGCGGTTGCAAAGGTAATACATTTTTTACATTCCCACAAATTTTTTGGAGAAAAAATGTGACATTTCCATTATTTTATATTACCTTTGCACACGCTAATCGGGATGTAGCGCAGTTGGTAGCGCACTACGTTCGGGACGTAGGGGTCGGGCGTTCGAGTCGCCTCATCCCGACCAAAAGCGGCAAGCGAAGTCACTCGCTTGTCGCTTTTCTTGTCTTAAACACCAGTATAATCGATTGCCATCATTCATTATTCAAAAAAATATTCGTAACTTTGCCGCGTGAATCAAGAATGAGGGCGGAAAAGGATGGCAAGAATCAGACGAGAGGTATTTAGGTTAACGATGTTCATGATAGTCATGACGGCATGTCTATCCCTCTATGCCGTACCCGCCAAACGGGGGATATGGAAGACCATCACCATAGACGACGGCACGAAGGTACATGCAGAGTTGCGGGGCGACGAACATGGCCATGTCCTCATTGACCGCAACGGGAACACCTACGCCAAGAATGAGAGGAACACCTATTCCCTTGTGAAAGAAGAGCAAGCCCTCACACCCGCTATCCATCGCCCCTCCTTCGCGCATCCCCGCCGCCTCAACGGCATTCCCACCGACAAGAGTACGTTCCAGGGAGAGAAAAAGGGCATCGTCATCCTCGTCCAATTTCCGGCGGGCAGTTATACGGAGAACGGCGAAACCACCTACGAAGAGGCGGTATCGTTCAGCGAGGAGACCCCTGCCTTGTTAGGTTGCACCACCACGAAAGAACTATACGAGAAAATCATCAACCAACGAGACTTGGGCAATGACCCACAATGCGGGCCTTTCACGGGCAGCGTGAAAGACTATTTCATCGACCAGAGCCATGGACAGTTTGAACTCGACTTCGACGTGGCGGGTCCCTACACCCTCTCCCATTGCCACCATTACTATGGGGCGAACAACGCCAGCGACAACGACTCCCATCCCGGCGAGATGGTTTACGAGGCGGCCAGCCTCGCCATAGCCAATGGTATCGACTTCTCGCAATACGACTGGGATGGCGACAACGTGGTAGACCAGGTGTTTGTCCTCTATGCCGGGCAAGGCGAAGCCGATGGCGGCAGCGAGGATTGCGTATGGCCCCATGAGTATTACTTGGCATACGCCTACCAAGCCATTACCACCACCATCGATGGCAAGCAAATCACCATCAACCAATATGCCTGTTCCAACGAGTTGGCGACCAACGGGAAATACGAGAGCGGGACAGACAACTTCATCGTCAATGGCACACAGATCGCTGGCATCGGCACATTTTGCCACGAGTTCTCACATTGCATCGGCTACCCCGACATGTACGACATCGCCTACGAGAACTATGGGATGGGGCAATGGGACCTCATGGATGAAGGCACCTATAACGGCACATGGAATGGCGGACACGACGACTGGGAAGAGCTCCGCGCGGGCTACCAGCCGGCAGGGTTCACGGCTTTTGAGAAATGGTGCGCAGGATGGGTGGAGCCCGTCGTGCTTGACGAGCCGCAGAAAGTCACCGACATCAAGCCCGTGAGAGGCGACAATGGCGGCAACGCCTACGTCGTCTACATGCCTGGAAGCGCACAAAGCATCGAGGGCGAATACTACTTGATAGAGAACAGGCAACAACAAGGATGGGACACGTCGCTGCCCTGGCACGGACTGCTCATCACCTACGTCCACTACGACCAAGCCCTATGGCGCAACAACTGCCTGAACTGCACCAACGAGCAGAAGCTGAAGAGCCGACATGCCACCAACACCCACCCGCGCATGACCATATTCCAGGCAGGGGGAAGCGACCCCGGCTTCCTCTCTTTGGATGCTTACCCCTACCGGGTGGACTGCCTCACCCAACTATTGGGAAGCAACTGGGGTACGACGGGCAGCGAGATAGCCACCAACCTCAACAACAGGTATGCGGCGAAGGGGTTGTGCCTCAACCTCGATGACAACGACGCGCTGATGGAGGGGAACAGCCCCGCGCCCTATTACTGGGGAGGCGGCGCAACGCCACAGGCTCTCACCGACCACGAGCTATGGGCTATCGAGGAGAATGGCGACGACCAAGGGAGCATGACTTTCATCTATCGGACACTCGACCAAGACAACGTGCTGACGCTTGACCAAGACACACCCCTGCCACAACAGATAGAGACGGGACTCTATTCATCGGCAACCATCAACCGCCAATTCACCCCCGCCATCTACAACACGCTATGGCTGCCATTCAACATGAACGTACAGGAAGTCCGCTCATGCTGGGGCGAGGGTGCGGAGGTGTACCGACTGACGGACGTGACGGAGAACGACGAGGGCAAATACGTGCTGAACATCACCGAAGACACGCGGAATGGCATTCGCGCATACGAGCCCATACTCATCAAGATGGACGAAGACGGCAGCCCGGAGACCACTGCGTTCAACCACTACATACAAGTGAACGAGGCCATCGGCGAGCATGACCCACTCGTGGAGACGGCCAACGGATGGAAAATGGTGGGAACCACGGGGAGGGGGTACGTGCCAGCCGGAGCCAAGTACCTCGTCAACAACAAATACTTCACCGCGGAGGAAAACCGTGCCGTCATCCGCGCTTACCGCGCCTACTTCGTCGCACCGGGGAATGACTCTCTCCCAACCAACGATGTCAAAGAGGTGGTGTTCAACATCATTAACCACGAGCAGCAAGGAACGGGCATCATCCTCCCGTCTACAAGTGCAGCACACGCCACGAACCAAGGCACTACCTACGACCTGACGGGAAGAAAGGTCGAGGCAATCCATCTCCGAAAGGGCATCTACATAAGAGACGGGAAGAAATACATCCAACATTAGACCACACTCTAATTACTATTCATCCAATATTGTTCAAAATTGTACAAAAAGCTTCCAACCATATAGGTCTAATGATTTTGTATGATTTTGAAAATGATTTTGTATAATTTCTCGCCGTAGGCGACACCTATCATGCACTTCGTGCAGAAATTCATTCAAAATTTGATTCAAAATGGTTCAAAATGATTATGTGGGTTTTCTCGCCGTAGGCGACATGGTATGTAGTGGGAACGGAGGGGTGGTTTCGTGGGTGTGGAGGCATGGTTTCGCGGACGTATATATGGTCTCCGTCGGGTGCGGATGTATGCTTTGCCACCTTGCGGCTATAGCCGAAAGGTCTTGCGCCCATAGCCGAAAGGGTGTGCGGCCATAGCCAAAATGATTCCAGGGTAAACAATATCCTATTGCAGATGTAGGTATTAATAATCATTAATATAAAGGCGATAAGGTTAATAAATACTAAAACGGGGGGTAGTTTTGCAAATTGTTATAATATGTGTAAATTTCGACATCATTACAATAACCTAACAAATTATTCAGCTTATGAAGAGATTCGTTTTATTTTTCGCGACCCTATGGCTTGGAGTCATGGGCGCGAATGCGCAAAAGTATCACTATGACGTGAACAACGACGGCAGCGTGAATATCACCGACGCCACGCTGGTGGTGAACAAAGTCCTCGGCAAGGACAACCCAGGCGACCCGGGCAACGTTGGAGGCGGCGAGGCGGTAGACCTTGGATTGCCCAGCGGCACAAAGTGGGCAAGCTTCAACATCGGCGCGACCTCGCCCGAGCAATACGGCGAGTACTTCGCTTGGGGAGAGCTTGGGGAGAAGCAGGAATACACAGAGGATAATTACCAGTTCTACGTGAATGGTTCGTATATGGATTTGGGAACTGACATCGGCGGCACGAAGTACGATGTCGCCCGCATGAGGTGGGGCGGCGACTGGCGGATGCCCACAGAAGACGAAATCCAGGAGTTGATTGACAACTGCACCTACGAGTGGACCACCTATCAAGGAGTCGCGGATGGGAAGTTCACCAGCAAGAAGAATGGCAACAGCATCTTCCTCCCCGCTGCGGGCTACCGTTGGAATGGCGAGCTCTACGATGTGGGCTACTACGGCATCTATTGGTCGTCTACGCCTAACGACGAGGGCAGCGCCTACTACCTGTACTTCAATTCGGACGGCGCGTACTGGCGCTACTGGTACGACAACCGCTACGGCGAGCGATCCGTGCGCCCTGTGCGTTAGAACTGAAGTGCATCCTTGACGCAACGTGAAGGGACGCGGAACGTGAGAAGTGAAACCAACGCCCTCCTTGGCGCATGGACGGCGTGGGGCGCAGGCCTCCCAAGGCCTGCATGAAGCCCCGCTGCGGGCCATGCGCCAAGGAGGGCGGTTAAATATATCATACTTGAAAAGCGAAAGGTCTTGATAGATGCCTTATGGGTTGTCATTTATGTGACCCAGACCTCAATACCCCGGGTTTTGCGTGAGGTTATGGTTGAGGTCGAGAGCCGTTTGTGGTATGGGGAACACGATGGTGTAGCGGTTTCGCTCCTTGGGTAGCTGCGGGCGCAGGTCGTATGGCAGGTGGAAGCGTCCGAAGCGGATGAGGTCTTGCCGCCGCCACCCCTCCCATACCAACTCGCGCAGCCGCTCGTCGAGGATGGTTGACAGGTCGGCCTCTTGTGAGCCTGTGCCTTGGAGTCCGTCCATGCCGGCGCGTTCACGTATCAGGTTGATGATGGCGAATCCGTCTTCTCCGTTGCGGATGAGTGCTTCCGCCTTCATGAGGATGGCGTCGCCAAAGCGGAAGAGCACGATGTCGTTGGCTTCCACCGTGTTGTTGTCAATCTCGTATTTAGCCATCCTTGCGCCCGCCGTCTTCTCGTAGGGCGAGCCGGAGAGGTCGATCTCCATTTCGAGGGGGTGGTAGACCAATGGTGTGCCGTCGTCGAGCGTGATGACTTTCTTCCCCACGGCGATGGTGTCGCTATAGAAATTGATGTAGTATCGTTTGTCGATGTCGTCGGTTCCATATCCAAACGTCTTGACCGTGGTGATGGTGGCGGAGGGTCCGTTGAGCCCGTCCAGCCCGATGGCTGCCCCGTGGTTGTAGTGGCACGACCGTGCGATGTTGTCGAACTTGGTGGTGAACAGGAGTTTGTCCATGGGAATGGTGAAGATGTTTTCCCACGATGTCTCGTTGGCTACGGTGAAGTTGTCCTCATAGAATTCTTCGAGCCTGTAGCCGCTTGCCGTCAGCATCTCGCAATAGGCGATGGTTGCCTCGTAGGCGTTCATGTGTACGTCGCCGATGGGGAAGTCGATGTCCCTGCCGTCGGGGATGATGTCGTCGGTCCAGTCGTCGTCGGTATAGATGGGGGCGTTGAGAGCCAATTTGGCGAGGAGGAAGAATGCCACGGGGCGTGTGATTCGTCCGTAGTATTCACCCCTCTTGTTGCTGTGGTTGTCTGTTAGCGACATGGCTACCTCCTGCAATTCGTCGACGATGAACCGGAACGCCTCGCTGCGCTTGCTCTGTTTCACCTCGTTGGCGGGGGTGTTGTTGTCTGTGACGATTGGGATGCGGCCAAACATGTCCATCAGGTAATAGTAATACATGGCCCGGATGGCTCGTACTTCAGCCTTGTGCTTCGTCAGTTCCTGCGTGGTGAGCAGGTTGGCATATTCGTCGAGCCGTTGCAGGGAGCGGTTGCAGAGCGTCACCACCTTGTAGAGGTATTTCCATGTCTCGTATAGCTCGCTGTCGTCTTCCGTCCATTGGTGTAGGTACAGGTTTTGCCAATAACCGCCGTCGTACCAGTCACCGCCGCGCGTCGGCACGATGGCCTCGTCTGTGGTGAACGTGTTGTAGTCGTACACGCCCCGTCCCGTGCCTTGCAATCCTTGCGAGTCGGCTTCGCCCCCTATATAATTATATAAGGAGGCAACGGCATTGATGTATAGGCTGTTGGCGTCGGCATACGCCTCGTCCACCTCCAAGTAGTTCTTGGGGTCTTCGTCGTGGCAAGCGGTGAGTAAGAGTAAGAAGGCGAGAAGGAAAAAGGTAAAAAAAGGCTGGCGCATATTTCTTGTCTTTAGGCTTGTGATGTTATTATTTTGGTTCTCTGATTCGGGATGGTTTCTTTCCTCGTGGCATTTGGGAATAGATTAGAATGCGACACTGAGGGCGAAGCTGAATGTGCGGAAGGCGGGGTAGGAGCGTTTGTCGTCAATGCCAAGGGTGCTATCTACCACGTAACTGTTGATCATCGGCGTGATGCCGCTGTAAGAGGTGATGGTCGCCAAGTTGTTGACGGAGCAGGAGAGGCGTAGCGAACTGATGTATTTCGACTTGACGGGTACGTTCCATCCCACGGTGAGATAGTCGAAGTTGAGATAGTCGCCCTTCTCCAACCAATAGTCGGTTGCCTCCTGGTCTTGGATATTCATGTCGGGAGCGGCACGCATGACATTGTAGTCGGGGAAGCTGCTCATGTTCATGTAGGCGAGGGCGGTGCCGTTGTAGATTTTGTGGCCGAAGGCTCCGTTCATCTGCAATGAGATGTCAAACGCCTTGTAGCGGAACGAGATGTTGGAGCCAAGGGTCGTCTTCGGCGTTGCCTGCCCGGCGATGTATCGGTCGCTGCCGTCTTCGATGTTAATCGTCCCATTGTGGTCGAGGTCTTCTATCTCATACGACAGGCTGCCGTCGGCATTCTTCGTGAGTCCCGTGCAATGTGGCAGGTAGAACACGCCGAGGGGTTGCCCCACGATTTGGTAAACCACATTGTTGTTGCCGCCATGCGACCCTGCCCCATAGAGCCCTCCGATGCTGGTGATGTCGGATGCTGTCATGTGTGTGCCGTTATAGTCGCCGCTCAATGAGATGAGTTTGTTCTTCTGCCAAGAGAGGTTGACATTGACATTGAGGTCCATGTCCTTTTGGCGGATGAGGGTGAGTCCCATGCCAAGCTCAAACCCGCTGTTCGACATCGAGCCGAGGTTTGCCAGCGTCTTGTCGAAGGCGTAGGGCGGTGTTGGCACATCGTAGAGATAGAGCATGTTGCGCGTCTTGGAGTAGTAATACTCTGCCGTCAGCACGATGCGGTTGTCGAGGAAGCCTAAGTCTGTACCCACGTTGAAGGACGCACGCGACTCCCATTCCAGGTCTTCGTTGTGGTTGCGTACCATGCCCATCGTCACAGTGGGCGAACCGTTGACCAGCACCCTTCCCACTTGCTTGAGCAGTAACAATGAATTGTAGCTGCTAATGCTTCCGAGGTTGCCGGAAACACCGTAGCCCATGCGCAACTTAAACGATGATATACGGTAGTCTCCCAAGTGGTGAAAGGTCTTCAAGGCGTTCCACTCCCCCGAAATCGAGGGAAACAATCCCCAGCGGTTGTCTTTCCTCATCATCGACGAGGCGTCGCCACGGGTGGTGAACGTGAACTTGAGGTAATCTGCGAGGCCATAACTCACGCTTCCCATCAATGAGGCGAGCCACGGCTGGTCGTAGTCGCTGCCCGTGTCACCCCATGAGAGGGTGGAGGCAGCGCCGAGGTTGTCATAGCCAAACTTGTCGGTGGTAAATCCTTTCACCCCCGTCCAGAAAGCGGTCTTCTTGTCTTTTTGGTATTCGGTCAGCAACTTGGCCTCAAGATGGTGGATGCCCCATCTCTTCCCATAGGTGAGCATGGCATTGACCAACCATTTCTCGCTCTTCTGTTCCCCGCGATAGGCCTTGCCATTGTCGGCAACTGCCATTGGGGTGTACTTCGCGTTCTCCGTGGAGTTGAACGTATAGGACCCGAAGAGGTGGAGGTTGAAGGCCGATCCTTTCATCTTGGTCATCTTCGCCATGTCTATCTTCATGGTCGTATGGATGCTGAAGGTATAGCTCCGCTCGTCGTCTTTTTGGTTTAAGAGGGCATCGGGAGGATTGATTTGCGATGCCGTGGAGTTCTTTTGCCATTTGCCGTCGGCGTTGACATCGAAAGGAAGGGTGGGATTCTGCGTGGCGGCGGAATAGAAGAGTTTTTGCACATCGTAGATGTTGCTGTTGGTCTGCGATGAGACAAACGCACCGAGGTCAACTTTCAAGATGTCGTCGAAGGCCTTTTGCGTCAGGTCTATCTTCGCCACTAAGTTCTCGTATTCATTGGTCTTGACGACGGTGTTGTGGTCGATGAATCCCACCGAGGCACGGTAGTTAGACAGGTCGGAGCCGCCGCTAAACGCCACATGGTGGCTCTGCACAAATCCCGTGCGGGTGATGGCTTGGGGAAAATCGATGTCATAGCCGCAGTCGTTGTATGATAGCCCTAACTGCCGGGCGGTGGAGATGTACCCCTCACGCCGTAGCATCTTGACATTCTTATATACCGACTCGAAGCCTACATTGCCATCGTAGGAGATATGGAACTGTCCGCCATGGCCCTGCTTGGTCTTCACCTCAATCACGCCCGATGCGCCGCGGGAGCCATAGAGGACGGTCTCCGAGGCATTCTTCAGGATGGTGAAGCTCTCGATGTCGGCAGGGTAGATGTTGGAGAGCGTAGCGAGGTCGGACGACACGCCGTCGATAATCACTAAGGGGTCGTTGCCGCCGATGATTGATGTTGTCCCTCTGACGCGCACCGAACTCAGCATCGCCATCGGGTCTGTGCCGCTCGATGTGATGTTCACGCCCGCCGCCTGTCCGTTCATCGCCTGTAGGGGATTGGTGACGAGGCCTTTGTTCATGCGCTCTGCTGTCACCTTGTCCGTTGACCCTGCGGGTATTTGCCAATAGGTGGTGTCTTTGGGTTGGTCTTCTAATAATTTTTGTGATAGCGATGGCATCGATAGTCCAACTATGCTCCATAAAAGGACGATGCGGCGAATATTCGTTTGCATTTTTGTCATCATAAATCATCCAATATTTTGACAAATGTACGAATAATTGCCGTGATGACCAAGCGTTTTTGTAGATTTAATACAATTCATTATGAAACGGGAACAATCTGGCATGTCTGTTTTCCAAAAAGTTGGTTGAGACGAGCATTTTGATAACTTAATTCTGAAATCATTTGGTTAATATGGCTTATTTCAGTATTTTTGTAGCACAAACTTAAAAACTACTATCAAATAAGAAATTATTAAGACATATGAAAAAGAAAACCATTAACCAATTTCTCCTCTTATGTGTAGCATCATTATGCACGCTCATCCCTTCAACAGCGAAGAGTGTTTACGAGTTTGATTATCTCTATAAGGAAATCCCTTTCAAGATGCCCATCGTGTCCTATCCTGTCATTCCGAAATATAGTGTGTCGTTGACTGACTTCGGAGGCATCGGAGACGGTCAGACCCTTAACACACAAGCCTTTGTAGATGCCATTAAACATCTGACGAAACGTGGCGGGGGACATCTGGTCGTTCCTAATGGATTGTGGCTAACGGGCCCCATCGAACTGGAGAGCAACATCGACTTGCACATTGTGTCGAACGCCGTGATAGTGATGGTGGCCGATAGGAAGCATTATCCGATGGTGGATGGCGACTATGGAGGAATGGACACCCGTCGACACCAATCGCCCATTCATGCACGAGGGAAACGGAATATCTCCATCACTGGTGGGGGTGTGATTGATGGAAATGGAGATTACTGGCGAATGGTCAAGAAAGACAAGATGACCTCTGGCCAGTGGAATAAAATCGTCTCTTCGGGTGGTGTGGTGAAGGGCAACACATGGTATCCCACCGAAGAGCTGTCGCGTGGCGAGGATCACCGCCCTGATTTGGTTTTTCTCTGGGACTGCGAGAATGTGTTGTTGGAAGACTGCACTTTTGAGAACTCTGCCAACTGGAATGTACATCCGCTTCTTTGCAAGAATGTGATTATCAAGAATGTGACTATCCGAAATCCCTGGTACTCCTGCAATGGCGATGCGTTAGATTTAGACTGTTGCCAAAATGTATTGCTCGTAGGCTCCTCATTCGATTGTGGCGACGATGCCATTTGTATCAAGTCGGGCAAGGACAAACCGGGAAGAGACCGTGGCATACCTTGTGAGAATATCTTGATAGACGATTGTGTAGTCTATCACGGACATGGCGGCTTTACCATCGGTAGTGAGATGAGCGGTGGTGTTCGCAATATACGAATGACCAACTGCCGATTTATCGGCACCGACGTGGGACTCCGCTTCAAGAGTGCGCGTGGACGTGGAGGAGTCGTGGAAAAGATTTGGATTGACGGTTTGTATATGAAAGACATCGTCGGCGATGCCATATCCTTCAGCCTTTACTATATGGACAAAAAAGGGGCAGCCGAGCAGACCTTCCAAGTGGACGAGACCACACCTCAATTTCGCGATTTCCATATTAGCAACCTGGTGTGTAGGGGTGCTGAGAGAGCCATGGGATTTATCGGTCTGCCAGAAATGCCAGTCAAAGATATTCATGTTGACAATTGCTGGATTTCTGCCAAGAAAGGTGCTTCGTTGCGTTACTGCGAGGATGTCACATTCACTAATACACAGGTTCTTCCTCGGGAAGGAAAGAGTTTCGTTGTCAGCGATTCTCGTCGAATCAATGGTATACCGCAAGAAGAGATTTCGCAAGCACAAAGCGCATGGACTTCACTGTTCAACGGCCATGACCTTTCAGGCTGGCATGTAGAGTGTAAGCCTTCTGATCGTGAAAAAGTCTTCTGGACAGTGGAGGACGGCACCATCTTGTGCAACTCCATGGGACGCAAAGACCACCATTATGTATGGCTGGTCTCTGATAAGGAGTATTCTGACTTTACGCTTCGTTTCAAGTTCAAGGCTCATCGAGAATCAAAGGGCAACAGCGGCATTAACTTCCGCAGCACTTTCGACCCAGGGCTTGCAGGAGGATGGCTCAACGGTCCGCAGATGGATATTCACCCCGTAGCACCTATGACTTGGCGCACAGGAATGATTTATGATGAAACTTATGAAGTGCAGCATTGGTGGCAGCCGCTCACACCCACACCAAAGATGCCTTCAGAGTATAAGCCAACCCAGCATATCTTCAAATATGCGGAAGACGGTTGGAACGAAGTTGAGTTGCACTGCCAAGGTACACACATCCGCTCCATAGTGAACGGCATCCTTGTGTCCGACTGGGATGGCACTGGGCTTTTAGATGACTTTATCCATGTACGTCGCCATTCTGGGATGAAGGGACATTTGGCTTTCCAGTTACATCGTGGTGACGAGATTAGGATACAATACAAGGATATAGAAATCCAAGAGACTCCTGCCGACCTCAATGTGTTATCCTTGAAGGATGCTTACGCTGACGCATTCCTCATGGGTTGTTCCATCAACCGTTCTATCGCCTACGAGGAGGATCCGTCGTCCGTCGCCCTTTTACTCGGTCAGTTTAATGCCATCTCGCCAGAGAGCGATCTCAAGCCTGAACGTCTGCATCCGAGACCAAATGTTTGGACTTTTGAACATGGTGACCGCTATGTTCAATTCGCCGCAGAACACCATATCCCTGCACTTGGCCATACACTTGTTTGGCACAATCAAACGCCTGACTGGTTCTGGTTTCGTGAGGATGGTAAGAACAAACCCCGTCAGTGGATTCTCAAGAACATAGAACAATATATAGAGACCGTTACCGACCACTACGCTGGCAATATTTATGCGTGGGATGTCATCAACGAGCTGCTTGATGAAGATGGCTCTTATCGGACAAACAAAGGATGGGGCAAGGCACTTGGTGGCGATTGTGACGAACTGGTTAAACTGGCTTTTCGTGCTGCCCACAAAGGAGATCCCAATGCTGAGCTCTATTACAACGACTATAATCTATGGCGTCCGACGAAACTGGCAGGGGTAGTCCGATTAGTGAAAATGCTCCAAGCAGAGGGAATCCGTATCGACGGTGTGGGTATTCAAGCTCACTGGGGACTCAACTATCCTGACACGACACTCATTGCAAATGCTATAGATTCGCTCTACAATCTGGGCGTGAAGGTGATGTTTACCGAACTCGATGTTGACGTGTTGCCACTCTCCAAGGAAGGCCAAATGAGCGGCAGTTCTCTGAGCGACCCTGTATTCCAGCGCGAAGAGTTTTTCAGCTGGCTCAATCCCTACGCTAAAGGTTTACCTGCTGATGTTGACAGGCAGCTGGCTAACCGTTACGGTGAGTTGTTCCACCTATTATACAATCATCGTGATAAAATTGACCGCGTAACCTTCTGGGGTCTGCACGATGGTGTCTCATGGAAAAATGGTTACCCTGTTCCGAACAGAACCAACTATCCGTTGCTGTTTGACCGCAAACTACAGAAAAAGAACGCATATAAGGCTGTTATTCAAATACCACAAAGATGAAAAAGATATTTAAAATTGGAATCATCGGTGCTGGCTGGATTGCCGACAAGATGGCGAAAACCGTGGCTTCGCTCACGGATGTAGAAAATTATGCCGTAGCCTCGCGCGACCTGGCAAAGGCCTCCTGCTTTGCCAAGAGCCACGGCTTTACTCGTGCTTACGGTTCATATCAGGAACTCGTAGACGACCCAGAGGTTGACTTGGTATATATCGCCACGCCTCATTCACACCATTTCGAACATGCCAGCCTCGCCTTGGAGGCGGGCAAACCAGTGCTATGTGAGAAAGCTTTCACCGCAAATGCCCGACAAGCTGATGCACTTTTTAATCTGGCGCACCGCAAGGGACTCTTTATTACCGAGGCCATCTGGCCGCGCTATATGCCGTTGGCACTGAAGGTCAAGTCACTACTCGACGATGGAATTATCGGAACACCCATACAACTGTCAGCAACGCTCTGCTATCCGATGATGCACAAGGAGCGCATCTTGCGCCCAGATTTATGCGGTGGTGCCCTGCTGGATGTCGGAGTGTATTGCCTACATTTCGCACGAATGTATTTCGGTGGCGACATTGTGAGGACAGCATCATCCTGCCTACTTACCGATACGGGTATGGACAGCTACAACAACATGACTCTCTACTACCGCAACGGTCGTGTGGCACAGTTGCAGTCCAGTGCTCTTAGCCGTGACAATCGCCAAGGAATCATTACTGGCACGGAGGGTTATATGATAATCGACAACGTCAACTCTCCCGAAGGCATCCACGTCTATGACTTGGATTACCACCTACGGGAGGAGTATTTTACACCTGAAGGTCAAATCACTGGCTATGAATACCAAGTGCTCGCCAGTCGTGATGCCATCGGGCAGGGACTACTTGAGTCGCCTTACATTTCACACCAAGAAACGTTGGAGGTAATGAAAATGATGGATGCCTTCCGTGCGGAATGGGGTGTCAGATACCCAATGGACTAAATTCTTTGCCTCCCACTTCGTTGGTTAGGTAAAAGTTGTTATAGACGATGGTGTTGTCTGTGGAAAAACGAAATTGTTTTACAAACAGCAAGTTTTTATGATAAAAACTTTGAAAATCCAGAAAAAAAGTGTTTCTTTGCAGTATTAAACATTATTAATTCTTAAAAATATTTGTATTATGAAGAAAGTATTATCTACAATCGTGGCTATCTTGATAGCTGCTCCGACATTCGCCCAGTATAGCAGCGGCGGCTTCTCATTGGATGAGGAGAACTTGTATTATGGTGTTCGTCTTGGTATGTCTATTTCATCAATCAGTGGTGACATACCTGAGATAAAACCCCTCGGCTCAAAAGTCGGCTTGACCATGGGTGGTGTCATCGGTTTGCGTTGTTCTAACACCGCCCCCGTGTTCCTGGAGAGTGGTGTGTATTATACTGAGCGTGGTGTCAAAAAGAGCAAGATTTCTGTCAGTTACAACACATTGGAAATCCCCATCATTGTGAAGTATGGCATCAAGGCAACTGACGACATCGCTTTATTGCCATTCTTAGGTCCTACTTTCTCGTATGCTTTGAGTGGTAAATACAAGTGGGACAACGCTGATACAGGTACTTTTGAGGAGAAGGATTGGACAGCCCTTAACCGTGCAAACATGGGAATTAAGTTCGGTTGCGGTGCTGAATACAGCAATCTCTATTTAGAGTTGGCTTATCAGTTTGGTATTACCAACTTAAGCAAAGATGGTATTAATAGTACTTTGCCAACTCCTGTTCGTGAAAAGCATTCTGGTCATAGCAACGCCCTGCTGATTAACTTCGGCGTGAACTTCTAAACCATATTTCATTTATACCCGAATTAGGGAATTAAAGAATGGAGCGATTTTCTTTAATTCCCTAATTCGTTTTTTACACTATCTCGTCAGGATTTCGCATACCTTGTCTTGGAAATCCCTTCCGTGTTTCGTGCTTCTCACCCCTTGGTTGATGATGGAGAAGCAGAGACGATGCCCATTCTTCGCCGTACAATAACCCGCTAAAGAACTCACTCCTCGCAGCGATCCCGTCTTGGCTCTCACGTTGCCTTGGGCCGATGTTCCTACCATGCGCCGTTTCAACGTGCCATCCTCGCCTGCGATAGGCAATGATGGGCGTAGGTGAATATCTATCCACTCGTTACGGGCGGCGTGTCGCAGCACCATCACCTCCAATTCTGCCGACACATAATTATATAATGAGAGGCCGGAGCCGTCGGCGATACTATATTGCGAGGCATCGAGACCTATGCGCTTAATCAAGTCCTTGACCTTTTCGGCGGAGCTTTTAGCCGTGGCGGGGTTGCCATTCGCATTCCTTCCCAACTGGTAGAACACCGACTCGGCATAGAGATTGTCGCTTTCTTTCATCATCGTGAGCAACACTTCGTCAAGCGTATGGACGCGACGGCATAGCAACAGGGCACCCTCTGGGCGTTGCCCCCTTCCAGAATAAACCTGCAACACGATTCCTTGCTTGCTCAATTCTCCCATGAAAGTCTCCAAGAAGATGTCGCGGCGATTGTAGAGTAGGGGAGTCAACACTGGGTTGTCGTCATCCCAACACCATCCCTCGCCATATTGGTTGAAGTCCTTGGCGCTCTTGTCGGCATAGACATGCCCCCGAATTGTGTCAATGCCCAACGCTCGGACGCTCTCCACAAACGCTTGCATGTCTTCCATGTTGAAGCATGGGTCAAAGCCCCCCACGCAATAGATGTCGCCCTCAAGCACCCTATCTTGCACCAGTCCTACATAGCGCAGCTCCGTCTTGAACTGGAAGTCGCCGCCAAGGCAGTCGATGGCGGTCACTGCCGTCAGCACCTTCTCCGTGGAGGCGGGGCGCAACAGTTGCCGCTCGCCTCTTTTGAAGATGGCGGAGTCGGCATCCAAGTCCCAAACCATCATGCCCAATTGCGTGGTTTCCAATAGCGTGTCGCGCATTAGCACGTCAAGCCGTTGCCGCAATAACTGGTTATCGTCCAAGCCTTGAGCCGTTACTAAAAGAAAGGAAAGCGACGCTATCAGCGTACAACACAATCGATGTAATAGTATATTTCTGACCATAATGCTGCAAAGTTACGGAAAAAAAGAAGATTTCTGTCTTGTTTTCTCCTGTTTTCAAGAATTATTCGTATATTAGCACCGAATTTCATCATAATGATTATGGCAAGACGTAACACAACATATCCTACGACATCTATGGACATATCACCAGTCGATGCACTTTGGGTAATTATCCAGAGCCAGACCAAAGCAGTACGTGAGGCTCTGACCAAACGACTTTTAGAGGATGAGAAGAACACCACAAACAAACAAGAAGCCATGGTGAAGGACTCTCTGACAAGGGCATTCGAAGAACTTCATGCCGATGAGGTTTATGACGATGCACGTTCCTTGTTTGATAATTAAGGCAAATAAGCATGAAGGTTACAATCAAATACCTGGCTGAATTTAAAAGACGGGCAAAGGTGTTGGAGAAGAAATATAACTCTTTCAAGGAAGATTACAACACATTCCTTGATGAACTTGAGCGAAATCCATTTGGTGGAGAGTCTCTTGGACACCCACCTATAAATACCGAATGACCATCTCCTCAAAAGGAAAAGGCAAAAGCGGTGGGGCGCGTGTCATCACCTATAACGTTAAGAAAGTAACAGACGATGAAGTCGTGATAACGCTTATGACCATCTATGACAAAAACGAAATCAGTAATGTGTCGGATGCATACCTTCGAAGTTTGATACATTTGTTAGAGCATAAATAAGCAAACTAATTTTTCGTAGGGTGGAGAGATAATTGACTTAGGAACGTTTAACTGGATAGAAAACCAAAGATATATTGAATTTTTATCCTTTCTTTTTATTTCCTTTCCAACCACAGCTGGAAGAAGTGGTCATAAATAAAATACTCTCCGTTGTCTTGGCTGATAAAATCTTTTTCCAACAATCCTTTTACTGCTGAGACAGCTGAACTTGGGGAGGGAAGGTGGTATTTGTGGGCAAACTTTCCGCTTGAGATGCTTCTCACTTTTCCCTCGGCAGCAATAGCCAAAAACACATTTCGCTGTTTTTCCGGCATTTGCCGGAGCAATGCCTCATAATACTCTGATGATAGTTGCAAATAGATGTCTATGGCTTGGTCTATCATGTCTGTTGTGCATGTCTCCCCTTTCGGTGTGAGCATATAGAGCATGTTCATGATGCGTTGCACATTGGCTGTTACCCCGTTGAAACGCTGATAGACTTCCTCCACTACTTCGCGTGATATTTGTCTGTTACCATTCTTGCCAAACTGTCGTTCTGCAAAATCCCAATATCGTTCCAAGGGAATGGGATGGAGGCTCATGGGTACCACCGACTGATAAAATGGCCGTGAAGGCGAAAGGAACATCTCACTCATCAAATGGCGTTGTGAGCCGGCAAAGATGAAGTTAGCGTTGGTGCATTGCTGGATGAAGGTGCGCAACGCTGCTTCCACGTTCTTGTCGTCATTGTAGTAAAGAATCTGTTGGAACTCATCGATGGCTACCAGGCAATGCTTATCGGCAGAACACAAATAGGCGAATATCTCGTCAAGGGTCGTCTGTGGCGGGGTTAGTGTACCAACGCCCAAGCCCCATACGGGATTGCCATTGATGTCGAAAGAAATATCGGAGCGCACCGACTGCAACACATTCAAGAAGCCTTCCCATGCTTTACGTCCTTTAGATTTCAGTCCATTGAGTATTGACTTCCCAAAGACATTGACAAAGTCGCGAAAAGAGTCAGTGGCATAGATGTCAATGATAAAGGAGTAATAGTTGCAGTTGATGGCCTCTTGGAAGAAACAGTGTTTGATCAAATCTGTTTTCCCCACACGCCTTGGTGACATCAGGGCAATGTTGTTGCCATTCGTCAAGAGATGTGTCAGCATCTTTGTCTCTTCTATACGGTCACAGAAATATGCTGGTCCTGCATAGCCGTTTGTCACAAAAGGATTGTCTGTCATTATCAACCGTGATTTGTTGGCAAAGATAACATTTCTATTAGGATTGTCAAAAAATAATTATCAAAAAATGACAAAAACCAAAAATTATCCTTATCTTTGCTGCAATAATCAGATATTGAAGTGTTTAAGTCCAATCAAGGGAAGGGCGAAACGGTTTGAAATCTTAACGAATTTATCAATCTATGGTTTATCAATACGATTTTCTTATCATCGGTGCCGGCGTGGCTGGCATGAGTTATGCACTGAAAGTGGCGAGGGCGAAGAAAGGAAAGGTGTGCCTTATCTGCAAGACAACGTTAGACGAGGCCAATACGGCTTTTGCGCAAGGCGGCGTGGCATCGGTCACCAACATGAAAGTAGACAACTTCGAGAAACACATCGAGGACACGATGGTGGCGGGCGATTACATCAGCGACCGCGCTGCCGTGGAACAGGTGGTGCGCAATGCGCCGTCGCAGATTGCCGAGCTGGTGAATTGGGGGGTCAACTTCGACCGCAACGAGCAAGGCGAATTCGACTTGCACCGCGAGGGTGGCCATTCGGAGTTCCGCATCCTCCACCATGCCGACGATACGGGAGCGGAAATCCAGCGCGGCTTGATGGCGGCGGTACGCAGCAATCCCGACATCGACATCAAGGAAAACCACTTCGCCGTGGAGATTATCACCCAGCACCATCTTGGCGCAAGGGTGACACGGCGCACCCCTTACATCAATTGCTATGGCGCATACGTGCTCAATCCCGAGACAGAAAAGGTTGATACCTATCTATCGCGCGTCACGGTGATGTGTACGGGTGGGTGTGGAGCCGTGTACCAAACGACCACCAACCCCGTCATTGCCACGGGCGACGGCGAGGCGATGGTCTATCGCGCCAAGGGAACGGTGGCGGATATGGAGTTCGTCCAGTTCCACCCCACGGCTCTCTACCATCCCGGCGAGACCCATCCCGCCTATCTCATCACCGAGGCGATGCGTGGCTATGGCGGCATTCTGCGCCTTCCCAACGGCGATAGTTTCATGGAGAAGTACGATGAGCGGCTGTCTCTCGCACCCCGCGACATCGTGGCTCGTGCCATCGACAAGGAGATGAAGATTCACGGCATCGATCATGTTTGCCTCGATGTGACACATAAAGACCCTGAGGAAACGAAGCATCATTTCCCCAACATCTACCAGAAATGCCTTTCCATCGGCATAGACATCACCAAGGAATACATCCCCGTGCGACCCGCCGCCCATTACATGTGCGGAGGAATCAAGGTAGACCTCAACGGCTGCTCGTCCATCGAAAGGCTCTATGCCATCGGCGAATGTTCCTGTACAGGCTTGCATGGTGGCAACCGCCTCGCCAGCAACTCGTTGATAGAGGCGGTCGTGTATGCCGATGCCGCCGCCAAGCACTCGTTGGAACATATCGACCTGTACGACTTCAATGAGAAAGTACCCGAATGGAACGACGAGGGTACGATGACCAACGAGGAGAAGGTGCTCATCACGCAAAGCGTGAAAGAGGTCTGTGAGATCATGGCCAACTATGTGGGCATCGTGCGTTCCGACCTTCGTCTCCATCGTGCGTGGAATCGTCTTGACATGTTGTATGAGGAAACGGAAAGCCTCTTCAAGCGCGTGAAGGCAAGCCGTGACATCTGCGAGCTGCGTAATCTCATCAACACCGCCTATCTCATCACCCGTTTTGCCCTGGAACGCAAGGAGTGCCGGGGGTTGCATTACACGCTCGACTATCCCGTTCACGGCTACGACCCCGTGAAACAAGCATAACGGCATTTCTTCCTTGACCCATTTAGGGGCGACAATCTTTTGCCGCCCCTTTATTTTGCCTATAGCCGCAAACCCTTTTGGCTATAGCCGCAAGGCCTTTTGGCTATAGGCAAAAAGTGGCAAACCATGCCTTTGTTCCCTTTATTCCTATCCTTTACCCCCAATAAAAGCATCATTTCGTCCGTGTATATAGGGGTATCTTCATTTTTTTTCATATCTTTGCAATCGAAAAAGAATACGAAAACAAATAAACAATGGAACAGAAAGACTACAAGCGAACAACCGTGACCGCCGCCCTGCCGTATGCCAACGGCGGTGTGCATATTGGCCATTTGGCAGGGGTCTACGTGCCTGCCGACATCTATGTCCGCTATCTGCGGCTGAAAAAACAAGAAGTGATTTTCATCGGAGGCTCCGATGAGCATGGCGTGCCCATCACCATCCGCGCCCGCAAGGAGGGCATCACGCCACAGGATGTGGTGGACCGCTATCATGCGATGATTAAGAAGTCGTTTGAGGACTTCGGTATCTCATTCGACATCTACAGCCGTACCACGTCGGCGGTGCATCACAAGTTGGCGAGCGACTTCTTCCGCAAGCTCTATGACGATGGCAAGTTGGTGGAGGAGACCACCCAACAATATTACGATGAGGAGGCACACCAGTTCCTCGCCGACCGCTATATCACGGGCGAATGTCCGCATTGCCACAACGAGGGTGCGTATGGCGACCAATGCGAGAAATGCGGTCGCGACCTGTCGCCTACTGAATTGATTAACCCCAAGAGCACCATCAGCGGCTCCGCCCCTGTCTTGAAAGAGACCAAAAACTGGTATCTGCCCCTTAATGAATATCAGGAGTGGTTAAAGGAGTGGATCTTGGAGGGACACAAGGAGTGGCGAAGCAATGTGTATGGACAATGCAAGTCGTGGTTGGACATGGACTTGCAGCCTCGCGCCATGACGCGCGACCTCGACTGGGGCATCCCCGTACCCGTGGAGGGAGCCGATGGCAAGGTGTTGTATGTGTGGTTTGACGCGCCCATCGGTTATATCTCCAACACCAAGGAGCTATGCGACCGCGAGCCGGAGCGGTGGGGCAGCTGGGAGAAATGGTGGAAAGACGAGGACACCAAACTCGTGCATTTCATCGGCAAGGACAATATCGTGTTCCATTGCATCATCTTCCCTGTGATGATGAAGGCGCATGGCGACTATATCATGCCCGACAATGTGCCCGCCAATGAGTTCCTGAACTTGGAAAATGATAAGATTTCCACGTCGCGCAACTGGGCTGTGTGGCTTCATGAGTACCTCGTGGAGATGCCCGGCAAGCAGGATGTGTTGCGCTATGTGCTGACCGCCAATGCCCCGGAGACGAAAGACAACAACTTCACTTGGCGTGATTTCCAAGACCGCAACAACAACGAACTGGTGGCGATTTATGGTAATTTCGTCAACCGTGCGTTGCAACTCACCAAGAAATACTGGGACGGCATCGTGCCGGCGTGTGGCGAACTATTGGATGTTGACCGTCGAGCCATCGAGGAATTTAAGGGCGTGAAGGACGAAGTGGAGCAGTTATTGGAGCAATATAAGTTCCGCGAAGCACAGTTTGCCGCCATGAACCTTGCCCGCATCGGCAACCGATATATCACGGAGTGCGAGCCGTGGAAGGTTTGGAAGACCGACCCCAAGCGTGTGGAGACCATTCTCTATATCTCTTTGCAATTGGTTGCCAACCTCGCCATTGCCTTTGAGCCGTTCCTCCCGTTCTCTTCCAAGAAACTACGTGGGCTAATCAACATGGAATCGTTCGACTGGAACCAACTCGGACAGACGGATTTGTTGAAGGCTGGTCATCAATTGGCAGAGCCGGAATTGCTCTTCGAGAAGATTGAAGATAGCGTCATCGAGGCACAATTGCAAAAGCTCGAGGACACGAAAAAGGCAAACGAGGCCGCCGCATACGTAGCGAAGCCCATCAAGGACACCATCGACTTCAGCGACTTTGAGAGGCTCGACATCCGCGTGGGGCATATCAAGAACTGCGAGAAGGTGAAGAAGGCCAAGAAATTGTTGAAGTTCACCCTCGACGACGGCTCGGGCGAAGACCGCACCATCGTGAGTGGCATCGCCGCATTCTACGAGCCAGAGGAACTCATTGGCAAGGATGTCCTTTTCATCGCCAACCTCGCACCACGCAAACTCATGGGCATCGAGAGCCAAGGCATGATCCTCTCCGCCGAGAACTTCGACGGCAACCTCAGTGTCACCACGATATTAAAAGAGGTGAAGCCCGGTAGTCAGGTCTGCTGAGAATCCTGAAATCAGGTGTTTTCGTGAACTCCAGACCATATAGTCAAGCCCAAAGGAATTGAAGCAATCCCTTTATTACGACCGCGAAGAGAACCGTTACATCATAGCAAGGAAGTGTGCCCCCAATAAAACAAAATATGAAAGGAGATTATATTGAACCACGCTTTGTAAAGTCACATGATGTAACTCTGGATTCAGAGTATGCAGAATGGATAGCAGAGGTGAAACATCGTTATCGCTCTGCCCAGATAAAGGCTGCTGTCAAAGTGAATGGCGAGAAACTGCTATTCAACTGGCAATTAGGATGTGACCTTGTGCAGAAGAAAGCAGAAGAACGTTGGGGCGCTGGTGTCGTGGAACAGGTAAGTCTTGACATGCAGAGGGAGTTCCCTGAAAGCACGAACTTCTCTGTCAGAAACCTGTGGTATATGAAACAGTGGTACATGTTCTATACGGAGAACATGGAAAAACTGAAACGACTTGTTTCAGAAATGCTGCCTACAGAAGAGTATGAACATAAACTTCAACAGATAGATGGAGATGGGACGGTAAAACTGAAACAGCCTGTTTCAGAATTTCCGTTGGCGTTTGCCTGTGTGCCTTGGGGACATCATGTCCGTATCGTTCAACATTCAGAAACTATTGAGGAAGCTCTGTATTACGTAGGCTATACTATTAAGGAGGGAGTCAGCCGCAACATACTGGAGCGAGTAATGAAGGATGATGTCTACAATAAACGAGGCAAAACACCCAATAACTTTCCGCAACATCTAACCCCACAAATGGCAGGTCTGGCTCAACAGGTAGTAAAAGAGAACTATGACTTTGGTTTTGCTACGGTAAGCCATGAAACATACGACGAGAGTGAGTTGGAGGCGGCATTGCATGAGAACATCACAGCCATGCTTCTTGAACTTGGAAATGGTTTTGCATTCTTAGGAAAGCAAAGGGAGATACTCGTTGGTGGTAGAACCAGGAAGATTGACATGCTGTTTTACCACATTCGCTTACGTTGTTATATAGTCTGTGAGTTAAAGGCCAAAGCTTTTGAACCCGAATTTGCTGGAAAACTGAATTACTATGTGAATGCTGTCGATGAAGTGCTAAAACAGTCAGATGACAACCCTACTATCGGACTTCTTATCTGTTCAAACATGAATAAGGCTGATGTGCAGTGGTCATTCAAAGGAATAACCACCCCAATAGGAGTAGCTACCTATAACAACATCCGTATCAAGGATATGCTACCTACGCAAGAGCAATTAAAGGAACGGATGGAATTGTTACGGAAGGAACTTCGGACTACAAAAAGGTTGATGAATAAAAACATACCTAATAAGCAGTAAATGACAATTATTTTCCGTAATTTTGCCGCCGATAATCATGGGGAATCCCGAATAGGGGTGACCTGTTGTGGGGATAAATTATGATGAAAGATAGTAAATAAACAAGAGTATGAAAAAGATTCTTCTGATGGTAGCAGCCGCCATGATGGCTGTAGTGAATGTAAATGCACAGGATGAGACCGTGCAAGTGTATTTCGAGTTGGACCAGTTGCCCAAGTTGATTGACATCATGCCCGAACCGCCCGCTTTCGACAGCCCCGAATTTGCCAACGATGTGGTGCGTTACGGCTGGGGCAAGCAGCAGCGGCAGGATGCAGACCGCGTGGCATTGGCCGTTGCCGATGCCGAGTGGGACGACCATACCAAGCTCTATGCGCAATGGAAGGATGCCTTCGGACTGGAGATTACCGAAACTGGCACTCCTGAGATATGGAAACTGATGGAGACGAGCCTCGCCACCACCGACCCCATGCGCAAGGAGACCAAGGCTTACTATCACCGCCAGCGACCCTTCGAGCGTTTTGACGACCCCATGCCATCGCATGAGGAGGATGACCTACGTGGCGAGGGGAGCTATCCCTCGGGCCATAGTCTGCGTGGATGGGGCATCTCGCTGCTCCTCGCACAGATAGCCCCGGAGCGTGCAGCCAAGATTTTCAGTCGCGGGTGGGACTATTGCAACAGCCGTGTCATCGTGGGGGCGCATTGGCAGAGCGATGTCGATGCCAGCCGCACCGCCGCCAGCATCGGCTTCTGCGCCCTGCAAGGCAGCGATGCCTTCATTGCCCAGATGAAAAAGGCACAGGCGGAATATGCCGAGAAGACGGGCCAAACGGTCAAAGTCAGTGCAGTCAACGCCCCCCAGCAGTCGGCTCGCATCTACCGCATCGACGGCACTCCCGCCACGTCAGATACGCATGACGTGCTGATCCAAGACGGCCAGAAGCGCGTCTACAACCCGTAAGCCTTTTACGTCCATACACCTACCCCGCCATTTCGCCATCCCCAAGGGTTGCGAAATGGCGGGTTGTCATATTTGGTGGCCTCCGTCATCATTGCCGTTTCCCACGCCTCAACAAACCCTTGGGGGGATGCTAATTCAGACATTTTTCACCCAAACAGCGAGCATTCATGCAAAATTCTTTCGTTTTTTCTCCCCATTGGCTTGTTTATCCCGATTTTTATGTATATTTGCATCGTGTTCATTAAGGACACAAACATTTTATTTGCTCAATCTCTGACACGAACTGCAACCTCGATAATGAGAATTTAGGGCAAAAACTTATACCTATTGGAGTCGCACTTTAAGTGCAGACTTCACCATAAGGTATAAGAGGTTGTTGCAGACCTGTGTCAGAGTATGGAGGTCTGCACTTTTCTTGTATCTGTAGGCTTGGTGCAACTTCTCCTAACAGAGGGAATAGTATTAACGTAATAAAAAGCAAGTAAAATGAAACAGTTATTAGTATTATTGTTGTTCTTGTGTTCAACAAGTGTTATTGCACAAGATGTGATTGTGAAGAAAGACGGCTCGCATATTGAATGCAAGGTGGTGGAAGTCAATGATTCGGGAGTGGTGTATAAGAAATGGTCAAACCTGAATGGCAATAATTTTGAGATAGACCGTTCCGATGTTTCTTCTGTCAATTATAGTGACGGGAAAAAGGTGACTTTCTCAGAGGCCAACAATCTTTATAAACCGGGGAATCAGAATGATGGGACACAGAAGCTCAACGACAACGCTTTACTGGCATTGGATCAATCATTTAGAGTTAAAGGAAATCCAGAAAGAAAAGCAAAAACATTCAAAACTATAGGATGGGTTGGTGGCTCTGCATTAGCAGCATTTGGAGTCGTTTTGATTGCTGCTGATGATAAAGGTTTCTTTGGTTTCAATAGTAATGACGAAACATTGTTGGGAATTGGTTTTGTCGGATTAGGTGCAGTTTGGACTACCTCTTTTCTTTTAGCAGCGAATCATCAGAAGAAAATGGCTCAAATTCTTGAATCATCTGCCATTTATCAATATGATTTCAAATTGTCGAATGGAACTTCTCTTTCTGCTGGTCTTGACATGATTCATGACCATTCTGTTGGTGAAAGGACTTTGGGACTCGGTTTGCGTTACAACTTCTAACGGACATTCAGATTATGAAAAAGATATTATCTCTAATGGCTTTCGCCACCACAACGATATTGACAATCTGCTCTTGCAGCAGTACCCGCTCTGGTGCTGGCGGCTATGACACGGGTATGGGTGTTGACGCAATAGGCCGCAGCTACAATAGCTACGACTTGGTTCCTGTTGGCGACCGCATCACTTACACCATTGACATCTCTACACCCGAGGGTCAGCAGAAACTCTATAAACTGAAACTTCACGAAGCCCAACGGTTGGCCGAGACAGAGGCATCGCGTAAATACAACTGCGACCGCCTCATAGATCCTCATTTCAACTATCTGAAGAAAGGCAAGCGCATCCTCCGCATCACCGTTGACGGCCGTCCCGGCAGCTACAAAATGCGAGACAGCCAATAAGACTCCCGTAACTGTCAACCTTGACGAGCGGGAAACACCTATTATCGAAAAAATGATACATAAGTTCAATATAAAGATACACAATTGAAATGCGGTTTCATTCTTTTTCCATACTTTTGCCATCGAAATCAAACGATAAACAAAAGCAATGAGAAAACGAGACATTCTGACACTGGCATTTCTATCTATCGGATTAGTAACGACTGTAGCCCAACCCGTCAAGACGAAGACCATCGACGAGGGAGGCACCGGCATGTTCAAGGCCATTGCCGTGAAAGAGGCGACAATGGCCGACTTTGTTGTTTACCGCCCCAAGGACTTGCTACATGCTCACGCCCGTTGTGGGGCGCTGCCGCTGCTGCTGTTTGGTAACGGAGGATGCTCAAATACGAGCGTGGGTTACGAGCGGATGCTCTCTGAAGTGGCCTCGCATGGCTACATTGTGGTGGCTATTGGCGAGATGCGGGATAGCCTCAACGAGCGTCCAATAGGTCAGACGGAGTCATCGGAGTTGATGCACGGACTGGAACTGATGCTACAGTTGAACGACACGAAAGGTACGGATTACTACCATATCATCGACACAACGCAGATTGCCGCCGCCGGGCATTCCTGTGGCGGGGCGCAGGTTCTCTTCCATGCTGCCGACCCACGGTTGAAGACCTATCTCATCCTGAACGCGGGCATGGGAGACATGGAGATGGCGGGAGCCAGCCGTGCCTCTTTGCCACGGCTCCATGCGCCTATCTTGTATGTCGTTGGCGGCCCGAGTGATGTGGCATACACGAATGCCCAAAAAGACTTTGACCGCATCAGCCACGTACCCGTTTGCCTTGCCGACCATCCCGCATCGGGGCATGGTGGCACTTACGGCGAGAAGTATGGTGGCGACTATGGGCGGATGGTTATTGACTGGCTCGACTGGCAATTGAAGGATAAGAAAGAGAATGCCACACAGTTCCTCTGTGGCGATACGCCCAAAGGGTATGATGGTTGGACGGTGAAAGCCAAGAACTTCATCGACTTCAATAATACGCGCAGCCTGTGGATTGAAAATGGCGACCGACAGATTTACGGCGTGTTGAATCGCCCGATTGGAACGGAGGGGAGAATGCCCATTGCCATCGTGAGCCATGGTTTCAATGGCACTCATCATTTTGCACAGGACTATTTCGGTCCGTTGGCAGAGTTGGGCTTTATGACCTACGCCTTTGACTTTCCTTGTGGGTCTGTTAACAGCCGCAGCGACTCCAACACGATGAACATGTCTATCCTCGATGAGCAAAGCGACCTGAGAGCCATCGTCAATTATTTCCGTAACCAACCTTACGTAGACCCAAATCGCATCGTTCTCATCGGTGAGAGCCAAGGGGGGCTGGTATCGGCATTGACGGCAGCGCAGAAGAACAAGGAGGTGAGCCAATTGGTGCTTATCTATCCCGCCCTCTGTATTCCAGACAACTGGAACAAGCGTTATCCCCAAATAGAGGACATTCCCGACACCACACGCCTATGGAACGTGCCGATGGGTCGCCGTTTCTTTGAGGAACTGCGTGGGCTGGATGCCTTCCGCACGATGAAAAAGTTCCAGAAGCCCGTACTCATCGTCCAAGGCGATGCCGACCATGTGGTGCTGATGGAAGACTCTCGCCGCGCCGTGAAGACTTATAAGGATGCCCGACTGCATGTCATCCCCGGTGCCGGACATGGTTTCAAGCCCAAGGAACGTGCAGAAGCGATGGAACTCATCAAATCATTCTTGACTGGTAATCAATAGGCAATATCAAATGAGAGGGATTATCTTGATGATTTCTATGATGACATTCATTGGTGCGGATGCTCAAGTGAGTGACATCAGCCTGGACGGAGAATGGCGTTTTGTTGCCGATAGCGCAGACTATTCGGCGGGATTGCCTACTGATGCCAAGGTGGTGAAAGTTCCTCATACCTATAATATTGAGGAAGGATTGGAAGACTATGCCGGCAAGGCATGGTACGAGAAACGGCTCTTTGTCCCAGAAACGATGAAAGGCCAACAATTGCGGGTGCGGTTTGAGGCTGTCTATCATGATGCCATTGTCTATATGAATGGCCGTATGGTGGGTAGTCACATTGGTAAAGGTTATACCCCTTTTACTGTTGACATCACACGGTATACCTTGTTTGGAAAGGATAATATCCTGACCGTTGAGGTCTGCAATCGATTTTCTGACTATAATTTCCCCTATCGACGGGCTTTCGACTGGGCGAATGATGGCGGTATCTACCGACATGTCAGTTTGCATGTAAGCGGAAAGAAAAGCATTCGCTATGCCCATTTCACGCCAATCCTCTCAAAACGGGACAGCATGGGAACAGCCCATGTAAGCATCCGTTTGAATGAGCCGAAGGTAAAGAAGGCAACATTCTCCCTGACCCTTCGCTGCAAGGAGACAAAAGAGGTCATTGTACAAGATCTATATGTGTTGGAGGCGAACAAGCAGGGAACTTTCGAGACAGATATCGATTGTGGCAAGGTGATGCCTTGGCATTTTGACCATCCTGCCCTATACGACTTTGAGGTGGGTGTAATGGACAGAGAGAAATTCAGCGACGTATGCTTGGGAAAGATAGGATTTCTCAGTTTCCGCATCGAAGGCAATCGCTTCGTCCTCAATGGCGAACCAGTAAGGCTGCCCGGGATAGAGACCATGCCAGGTAGCCATCCCGATTATGGCATGGCTGAACCTACTACCTATATCCATGCTACGGCAGAAATGCTGAAAGACTTAAACACCACCATCACTCGTTTCCATTGGGTACAGGGCGAGGACATGCTTAACGCTCTCGACTCATTAGGCATCTTGGTACAGGAAGAACTGTCTTGGTGGCAGCAACCGCAAAAGTCGCTAACCCCAGAATTACTGGCATTGGCAAAAGAGACATTGTCAGAAATGATAGAAGCACATTATAACCATCCCTGTATCTTCGCATGGGCCGTGAGCAATGTGGTGAGTGGCAACAATGCGACGGTAAAGATATTGGGTGACTTCATCCATCAACAAGACCCGACACGCTTTGCGGAGACCGTCAGCAACCGTATCTACCAAAACTTATCCGAAGACCCCTCGCTATTGCTTGACATCCCAACTTGGAACGAGTATATTGGCACATGGCATGGTAGTGGAAAGAAGATACGGGAGGAATTACCCTATTACTTTGAGATGATTGCTCCTATCCTTGGCGAAAGGCCATTGTTCATCACTGAATATGGTCTCTGTGAACCCGCCTTTGTGGGTGGTGACCGTCGCCGCATTGATGACATGCTTTATCATATCAAGGAATGGACTCGGCAGGATTTCGTCACGGGTTACATCTATTTCTGCCTTGAGGACTACCGTACGCACATGGGTGAGGAAGGGATGGGCAAATATCGCATCCGCCGTCATGGCGTCTCAGATTGTCGCCATCAGCCAAAACCGTCATACGACGTTTTGCGTGACTTGATGTGTCCCGTGGAAATCGACAAGGTACAACCCTCTACAGCCGTTCGCGACAAAAACTCTTTGGCAGCTGTATGGGAGGCAAAAGAAGACGACCACACACTCATAGTCGGCATTCGTGTCAAGGACGACATCCCAGCATACACCCTTCGTGGCTATACCTTACGCTATGAGGATGCGGACGGCGACATGCAAACGATAGCTCTTCCAACTATGTTCCCCGGCAGTCGTTACGAGATATCTGTTCCTGCCATCAATGCCCGATTCAAGTTCGACATCTGCCGCCCCGACGGCAGACCATGTCTGAATTATTGATCATCCTACGATGTCATAGACGTTTTCATGTTATCGCATTTCCTTTGCCAACACCGCCTCTAAAAGGTTAAAAACGAAAGATGAAAGATTGTTAATTATTTAGAGCTATATACAAAGTTCATTTCAACTTGACGAACACGGGATAATGGTCGGAGGGGTTTCTTCTGCCGTTATCCCAATAGCTGTCGGTGCGTATGCCGTAAGCCTCAACCTTGAATGAGGGTGAGACGAACACGTGGTCGATGCGGCTGTTGGTGACGCGCTCCGTCTTGAAACTGTTGAACGTGCCGTTTTCCGCGAATCGGATGCGGGCATGGTTGTATGCGTCTTTGAGGATGCCCGACTGAGTGAAGATGGTGTATGTCTCGTCTGTCTGGTCTACGTTGAAGTCGCCCGTCAGCACCACGGGGTCGTCCTTGGCGAAGTCCTTGATGCGGGCGATGACGAGCCTTGCCGCCTCCTTCCGTGCCACCTTGCCCACGTGGTCTGTATGGAGGTTGAAGAAATAGAACTTCCTTTTGGTTCGCAAGTCCTTGAACTTTCCCCATGTGCAGATGCGGATGCAGGCGGCATCCCATCCCAAAGCGGGGGTGTCGGGCGTCTCGTTGAGCCAGAAATGGCCGCTGTCCAAGAGCTTGATGCGGTCTTTCTTGTAGAAGATGGCGGCATATTCGCCCGCCTCCTTGCCGTCGTCGCGCCCCACGCCGATGTAGGCATAGCCGTCGAGGCGGGCGAGCATGTCGTGTAGCTGCCCCACCAACACTTCTTGTGTGCCAAGGATGTCGGGCGACTCGAAGTTGATTTGGTCGCACATCACTTGGCATCGTTTCGTCCAGGCGTTGCCGTGGATAGAGTCGTCGTTGTTCTTATACCTTATATTATATGTGCCCACGTATAGTTGTTGGGCGTAGGTCGTCATGGCAAGAGCCATGAGGAGCGTTGTCAATAAATGCTTTTTCATCTCCGTATTTTGCTGATGGTTATTCTCCCGTCGGGATATGTCTTCCGTTCGATGACCAATCCCGCCTGTCCGTTTGTCGTCTTGATGCCCGATGGGGTGAACCATTCGGTCTTCGCGCTTACACCGTCGGCATGGGGTGGGATGATGCCCTGTGGCACGTCTTTCATGGGAATGAACTCAAAGGGATAGTCGGTGAGTCCCTTGTTGTCGGCATAACTGACCGTCAGGTCGTCATCTACGAGCAGGTATCGCCCGGAGCGGGTGTAGATGGAGTAGTAGTTGGAGCCTGCCGCATGGGCGAGGCGCATGGGTGCGCGGGTGTTGGTAGCATAGGTGACGTAGGCAAGGCTCACATACGAGCTGTCCGTTAGTGAGCGAATGTCGTATTGTCCATTCTCGGCGGGGTCGTTGACAAACCATTGTTGCACATCACTTCCCGCCTCTCCTTCCAATGGCGTGAAGCCGATGAGTTTCTTCAATCCCATGTTGGTCATATACGTGTCGGTGTAGACATGGCGGATGATGTAATTGCCCGTTGGCAACAATGCCTCGGTCGTGTCTTTCACAAACACCATATAGACATATTGCATCGCTTGCCCATTCACCGTCATGTCCAAAGTGTACGTGCCCGACTCCTTGGCGTCATCGATGGTGATGGTACGCCCTTGGCAGCCGTCGCTCCATTGGTATGACACGCCGGGGAGCGTCTCTGGCACGTATGGGCCAATCACCACCTTGTCGCCCGGCTCTGCCAATACCTTTACGCTGTCCTTATAGGTGATGCCGTTGACGGAGAAGTCAGGGCGGGTGTATTTCACGCCTACATGGAATGTGCGCAGCGTCCTTGCCCCGCCTTGGCCGATGTATGCCACGGTGAAGTCTCGCCCACGCACGATGGGCGATGTCGTGATGCTCGATGTCGTCTTGCCATTGTCCCAAAGGTATGTCTCGTAGCCCCCCACTCCTGATATGCCGAGCGTGACGGTCTCGCCATAGAACACCGTGATGCTGTCTACATTCGTATAGGTCGAGCCATTGTAAGAGATGGTCGTGTTGACGGAGGGCGTTGGTGCGCAGTCTCCCGCCACGGCGATGGAGAACGCCAGTTGGCTCTCAATGCCATGTTGGTTGGTGTAGGTGACGCGGTAGATGAAGCTCTTGTCCGTGGAGATGGTGATGTCCTTGGTGGTCTCTCCCGTGTTCCATTGCCATAGCCCCGTGTCCTCTGCGCCCTTGGGTAGTTGTGGCATCAGCCTAACGGTCTTGCCTGTGGGCAGGGCATTGGTCTTTGTCACGACGTATGTGTTGGTCAATCCGCCTAGTTCGTTGTGTTCAATCACTTTCCCATCGTATTCCATCCGTGGTGAGAGGAACGTGGGTACTTTGTCTGCGGAAGCCAATTGCTCGTCGTAGGTGTTGGTCAGGACCGAATACCCCAAATGGTCATAACCGCCACTCGCGCTGCCCATGCCTCCCGCGTCGATGCCCATCTGTTCGTATGCTTTCTCTGAGAACGGCATCCTCACGCCTTTCACGCCCTCGTAGTGGCCAATCACCGTTGCCCAATAGGGGCGCACCTCGGCAGGTTCTGCCGGTCCTTCCATCAGCCAGCCGTTGTGCCAGGCCGTCCGGCAGTCCACATATTTATAGTTTGTCCATGGCAACCCTTGCACGTTTTGCGTACATGCCGCTTGGAACTCTATGCCCGCCGCCATCCGGTTGTTCATGTATGAGAAGAGGTCGTCGCCCTGGTTCCATGCCGTCTTGCAGATGTCTACCGCCAAGCCGAGTGCCATTGAGGAGTGTCCGCCGTCCCTTCCGCTCTCGTTCATCTGCCCCAGTTCGCCGTATGCTCCCGTTTCGAGGTTTGACTTCTGTGTGGTGACGACGAAGTTCCCGATGAACTCCGTGCATCCGTCGTTCAATATGGGGTTGGCGGTGCGTGGGTTCTTGAATGTTCCCACTTGGTCGTATTTCATGAAAGAGAGTCCTTGGTTGTAGATAAAGACATCGTCGCACAGGATGCCGATGCTCAATACTGCCAGCACGTTGCATAGTGGCCAGTTGCTCCAATAGTGGCCAGGGCGGATGCCCCCTTGGTTACCCACGTAGTTCTCCCATGTTCCGTTACGGGCGCGGAGGAAGTGGATATTGCCGGGGTACCATACGGTGAGCATCCATTGCTTGAACTTCTCGAATTGCGATTTCGACCATCCCTCGTAGTCGCGTACCAACTCGGCGGCCTGCGCAAACTGATAGCCATAGAGTCCTGCCGCCAAAGCCCAGTTGCTGTCGCCGCTCACCAGCTTGCAGGTGTTGGCCCATTGCATGAGGATGCGCACGGCACCGGCGGCGCAATCCCTGTTGCCCTCGATTTTCCAGCGCAGTGCATTTTGGTATGCCATCGTGGCGCCGCGGGCGGCGTTGATGTAGTTCTGCCCCGTTCCGCCACGGACGATGGTCTCCACGGGCCATGTCGCGATGGACGGCTGTGCATATTCCGCGTTTTTCAGGATGTTGTAGGCGGTGGTCACTTTTGGGTTCCCCTCTGCCAATTGCCGTTTGATGCGGTCGAAGTCGGCCTGTGTATGCAAGCCACCGGGGTGTATGAAGCCCCGCTCGGTGTCGTAAGCGTCAGTCGCCTGGGTGTAATCAAACGACAAGCCCGCCGTGGCTCTCATGGTGGTGATGGCATTTTTCAGTTGGGTCAACATCTCATCATACGCCACTTGGCTATAATTGCCATTCGACACCATGCCCTGCGCTTGCAATACCATGTCCTCTAAGTCGGCAACGGCACCAGACAGATAAACGTCAGCCTGTGCCAGTGCCTCCTGTGCCTCCTTGATGGCGGCATTCAGGGCGGTGGCATCGCCGGGATTGCCATGATAGTATTCATATTCCAACTGCTCGCATCCGGCAGCCAAGATTCTCACCTCGTCCTCGCTGAGCGACCTACCATAAAGGCGGAAGTCGGCAACCAATGTCTGTTGCAGATAATTGTCGCCGCTGAAGGGCGCACGGCCCAGCCAGCAATATGGTACTGAGGCTGTGCCGTAATTCGTTTTGTTGCGGGGCATGGATGTGAGGGTGCCGATGGCTTCGCCATTGATATAGAGGGTTCCCACGCCCTCCTTCTCCGTGTACGCGACATGGATCCATTGTCCTTTGGCAGATGCCGAGCCTATCTGTATGCCACTCTCGTTGGAATATCCACCCGTGGAGGTGGCATAGCGTTGCGCATTGAGCCGGTAGGCGGAATACTTGCCGTCGCCGCTGCCACACGCCGCTTGTGTGGAGAATGCCCATAAGAAATAGCCGTTGCCGTTGAGAGATGCATTCTTGTCAACAAGGTAATATGTCGAGATGGCATAATCGTCAACTGCCTTAAACACAGTGCCAGCCTTGGCTGTCATATCGAGGTAGCCATTGGACGTGCCGAGGTTCAAGACATGGAATTTCCCCATCTGCTCCACCTTGGCATTGTTCACCAGCTTGGCGGTGATGCCCGATGGCGAGCGGTCGCCGACATTCGTGCCGGATACCGTGGTGAAGTCATAATGCAGCAATAAGTCGTTTTCTTGTGCTTTTAATGTTGGGGGGGCAATCCAAGCCATCGCCCATGCCAAAAGCCATGTCGTAGCGTAATGTTTCATGAGGTTGATAGATAATGTTTGATGTTGCAAATGTAAAGAAAAATATCGAGAATACCATCCCTTTGTTCGTATAAATAAGAGTTTTTGTGTACTTTTGCAGCCTAATGAATGATTCAAAGTGACAAAGATGAATATGAATGACACTGTGCCATGCCCATGATCCTCATTACGATAATCGTCTATTTCGGCATCTTGCTCTTATTCAGCAGGGTAACATCACGCGGCTCTGACAATGAGACCTTTTACCGTGCCAACAGGCGGTCGCCTTGGTACATGGTGGCGTTTGGCATGGTGGGGGCATCCATCTCTGGCGTGACTTTCGTCTCGGTGCCTGGAATGGTGAATGTCAGCGGCATGGCTTACATGCAGACTTGCTTGGGTTTTATCCTCGGATATATGGCGGTGGCATTCCTCTTGTTGCCCGTCTATTATAAGTATAACCTCACAACTATCTACACGTTCTTGCAGAAGAGGCTGGGGGAGAGGAGCTACAAGACGGGAGCATCGTTCTTCCTCCTTTCCAAGATGACGGGTGCTGCCGTGCGCTTCTATGTGGTGTGCATCATCTTGCAGCGTTTCGTGTTGGATGGCATGGGCATCCCGTTCCCCGTTACCGTCGTGTGCATGGTAGCATTGATATGGCTCTATACCCATCGGGGCGGCATCAAGACGTTGGTATGGACTGACTCGTTGCAGACGGTTTGCATGTTCACGGCACTTCTCTTGATCATCTACCATACTGCCCAAGCCCTCGGCATGGGACTTGGCGAGGCGTTCCAGGCTGTTGCTGCCGATGGGCGCAGTCGTATATTCGTTTTTGACGATTGGGTAGACAAGCAATATTTCTGGAAACAGTTTATCAGCGGCATCTTTATAGTCATCGTCATGACAGGCCTTGACCAAGACATGATGCAGAAGAACTTGACATGCAAGACGTTGCGCGAGGCGCAGAAAGACATGTGTACGTATGGCGTGGCGTTTGTCCCTGCCAACTTGTTGTTCCTGACATTGGGTGTCATGCTCTCCTTGCTGGCAGAGCGGCAGGGCATTCCCCTGCCACAAGCGGGCGATGAGCTGCTGCCGATGTTCGCCGCCACGGGGAAGTTGGGCAGTGCCGTGTTGGTCTTGTTCACCTTGGGCATCGTGGCAGCGTCTTTCTCCAGTGCCGACTCGGCATTGACTTCCATGACTACAAGCTATTGTGTGGACATCCGCCAACGACCCCATGACGAGCGGTTGCGGCGACAAGCGCATGTGGGCATGGCTTGCGCGTTTGTGGTGTTTATCCTCTTGTTTCGGCTGGTCAACTCCCCGAGCGTCATCGATGCCATCTATGTCATCTGCTCCTACACGTATGGACCGCTGTTAGGACTGTTTGCCTTCGGCCTGTTGACACGCCGTAAGGTAAACGACCGCATCGTGCCATTCATTGCCGTGGCATCGCCTTTGTTGTGCTTAGGTTTAGACAAGTTGGTGGGGGCGACTATGGGTTATCATTTTGGCTATGAATTATTGATGTTGAATGGCTTACTCACTTTCCTTGGATTGAGCTTTTCGAGGCAAAAATGAGTTTTTTGAAAGTTTTTCCTCTGTTTTTGCGTCAATATGGGAATAAAACCGTATTTTTGCAATCAAGTTGTAATCTAACTTAACATTATCATTGAACATCATGAGCAAACAAAAGAAATTCATCCTGCAAGAGAGTGAAATCCCTACACAGTGGTACAACATCCAGGCAGACATGCCCAACAAGCCCCTGCCCCCTATCCATCCCGCTACGCGGCAACCGTTAGGGTGGGAAGACTTGGCGCACATCTTCCCTGCGGAATGTTGCAAGCAAGAACTTGACACCGAACATGCGTGGATAGACATCCCCGAGGAGGTTCTCGATAAATACAAATATTACCGTGCCACGTCGTTGGTTCGCGCCTACGCCTTGGAAGAGGCTATTGGCACACCAGCGCATATTTATTTTAAGAACGAGAGTACCAACCCATTAGGGTCACACAAGATTAACTCCGCCTTGCCCCAGTGCTATTATGCCAAGCAGGAGGGTACGACGAATGTCACCACCGAGACGGGCGCTGGCCAATGGGGCGCGGCATTGAGTTATGCCGCCAGCGTGTTTGGGCTTGATGCCGCCGTCTACCAAGTGAAGATTTCCATGCAGCAAAAGCCCTATCGCTCCAGCATCATGCGTACATTCGGCGCCGCCGTGACTGGTTCGCCCTCCATGTCTACACGTGCGGGCAAGGACATCATAACACGCGACCCCACGCACATGGGGTCGTTGGGAACGGCCATTTCGGAAGCCGTGGAGTTGGCCACCACCACGCCTAACTGCAAATATACATTAGGCTCGGTGCTCAACCACGTGGGCTTGCACCAGACCATCATCGGCTTGGAGGCGGAGAAACAGATGGCATTGGCGGGCGAATATCCTGACATCGTGATTGGCTGTTTTGGCGGAGGAAGCAACTTCGGTGGCATCGCCTTTCCTTTCATGCGCCACAACATCCTCGACGGCAAGAACACCGAGTTTATTGCCGCAGAGCCAGAGAGCTGCCCCAAGCTGACACGTGGCAAGTTTGAATACGACTTCGGTGATGAGGCTGGCTACACCCCCTTGCTGCCCATGTATACCATTGGCCATAACTTCAAGCCCGCCAATATCCATGCTGGCGGCTTGCGCTACCACGGCGCGGGCATGATCGTGAGCCAACTCATCAAGGACAACATGATGCATGGCGTTGACATCCCGCAGTTGGAAACCTTTGAGGCCGGTATCTTGTTTGCCCGTACCGAGGGCATCATCCCCGCTCCCGAGAGCAGCCATGCCATCGCCGCCGCCATCCGCGAGGCGAAGAAGTGCAAGGAGACGGGCGAGGAGAAGGTCATCCTCTTCAACCTCAGCGGCCACGGATTGATAGACATGACGGCATACGACCAGTATATCAATGGCGATTTGAACAACTATCAAGTCTCGGATGAGGAGATTGCAAGGAACCTCAAGGACGTTCCTCAAGCATCATAAGGCTTAACGTATCAACGAGCTATAAGGTCTCTAAGGATAGCCAGTTCCTTAGAGACCTTTTTGTATGTAGGTGAAACGCTATGTCGTTAGAATGGGTAGCCGATAGCGAGGTGTATGCTTTGGCTATCCTTGAAAGAGGATAGGTTGTAGAATCCCGTCTTGTAGGGTAGGTGCAAGCCGATGCCCCAGTCCACTCGTATCACGAAAAAGTCGAGGTCGTATCGGAAACCGATGCCTGTTCCCAATGCCATTTCCTTCAGGATGTTCTTGGCATTAAACTTGGAGTCGGGTCGGTTTTCATCGTCATGGATGGCCCAGACGTTTCCTGCGTCGAGGAACAACGCGCCATAGAGGTTCCCGAAGAGCCGCGGACGGTATTCAAGGTTCATCAAGAGTTTGATGTCGCCCGTCTGGTCGAGATAAGACGAGGTGCGGGTCGTTGGCAGATAGGCACCTGGCCCGATGCTGCGCACGGTGAAGGCACGGATGCTATTGGCACCACCCACATAGAACTGCTCGGTGTAAGGGGCTGCCGATGAGTTGCCATACGACCAGATGACGCCAGCGTCGGCGTGGAAGACGAGTTGGTTGTGCGATGACAGGTTCCACGTCTTGCGGAATTCGGTCTCTATCTTGAAGAACTGGGCGTATGGGTTCTTAAACATCGTCTTGTCTTTCTCCTTCCAACCCTCGCCGAAAGCCATGTAGCCAAGGGAGAGGAAGTTGGCGGCCTCGCTCACGGTGGTTTGCCAGAATATGGGGTGTAGGTAGCTCTTAGGGCTATTATATAAATAGGTGTAGCTCATCTTGGGGATGAACTGGTCTTTCATCGACACCTTGAGATAGGGGCTTCGCTCCATGATCTCGTCAAATTCGGCGGTGTGGCTTGTCATGTAGTTGTATTGCAGGTGCAAGGGGCTGAACTGGTGCAGGGATGTCTCTGATGTCTGGAAGTGGTATGTCAGCTCGCCCGAGACAACATGCCGCTTAAAGAAACTCGCACGGTTGATGACATTCGTTGCCCCTTTCAGCACGGTGGAGGGTGTGGTGAAATATCTTCTTCGCTTGATGAAGGGAATCAACAAGCGTGGCAACTCAAGGGAGGCATCCATACCATATTCGTAGGTATGAATCCTGTCGCTGGTGCCTTGGGCGCGGTGCCCCGTCTGCCATTCGTAACTGCCATGGGCATTGACATCGAGAATCTCGCCGCCACGGAAGGCATTTCGCTTGGTGAGACCCACCACCAAGCCCGGGCCTATCCATCCACTCGTCTTTCCCGTGAGGTTTGACTCCACATAGAAATCGTATGGCTTGTCAAACACGCAATTGATGACCAGGTCAAGGGTGTCACACGCCGACGTGGTGTCTCGGGGGGTGAAACGGAAATCCACCATGCTAAATATGCCGTTGCTCGTGATTTTGTTGAGCGACTGCTGGTGCTTGTCGTAACTATAGAGTTGTCGTGGGCGCAGTTTTAGGTCGCGAAGCACGACGCGGTTTCTCATGGGAGGGTGCTTGCCGTTGAATACGGAGGTGAAAGTCCTGTGGCGGATGGTGTCCTGCAACCTTTCCATGATGCTCTTGCGAAGTTCGAGTTGTATCTTCCCGATGTACCATTGGCGTTGCGCTTTCTCGGGGATGTTTTCCACCTGTTGCAATTTCAGCTCTACATATCCGGGGCGTACCACTGTGTCTGCCAGGTAATGCGAGTAGGTGGGTTGGTAATAATAGTAACCGTTATTACGGAGTAGGTTGCTCAGCCGGGTACGTTCACCGTTAAGGGTTGACACGTCGAAGGGCGACCCGGTATGGATGAGGGCGTTCTGCCTTTCCGCCGCGATGATGCTGTCTGCCCGGTATGGGAAGTTCAGGTATGCAATGCTGTCGAGGGTGAAGAGGTGTCCCAGGTCTACCTCGTATTCTATTTTCGCCTTCTTGGGATTCTTCTGCGTGATAGACTTCGATGCCACCTGCCCGTGGAAGTACCCATGGTTCTTCAACACAGACTGTGCCACGGAGGCTCGAAGCTCTGGGTTGACCCAACTCATGAGGACAGGCTCCTTGCCGAAGTTCTTCTGAAACCATTGCCCGGTCTTCGACTCGGAGTTGGCAAAGGCATTCCATATCCACAAGCGGAATTGGAAAGGCGTGCGATAATAGCTGCTGCCAAACAAAGCCCCGTTAGGGGCGCAAGCCAGTGCCGCCTCTATTTCCTCTTGCGTCTCTATGAAATGGTCATTCTTCTCATAGTCTACATACTTGATTTTGGTGAGGCCTGTATATAGTTGGTCGTCTTCAGGGATGTTCTTGGTGCTTGAGCAAGCGCAAAACAACAAGGTGATGCAGGCCAACACCCAACCGCTTATATGTGTATGTATAGATGTATATTTCATGCTATTGCGATGTGCTGTCGTTTCTTTCTGTTTCATTATTGTGGGTCCTTTCCACTTTGACCGAATCCCTGCGATAAGTTGGTAGGGGTAAGTTGTCTTTCCTGTCCTTCCAGCGGAATATGTCCAAGAAGTGTTGCAGCTTCCTCCGCCAGATGAAACCACCGCCATACTCGCTGACATTGCCCTCTAACCAGTCGTATGAGTCGCGCTCGTAGAATAGTTTGAGGAACTGGGAGGAGTTCTGGTTCAGACGGTATTCAAACTGCACGTTGTTGAAGAACGACTCGTTCTGGTTCTCCACGTCCGAGCCCGACGACAACTTCCCACCGACGATGATGCGTAGGCGATTGTTCCAAAGCCTCTTGGCAAACTTGAACGAGTAGTCTGTATGCACATTGCCGTAGGCATCGGTGGAGTTGTCCATGCCGAAACTCAGGTCGAGGGTCCGCAGGGCATTCCCCGCAATGCCGTTGATTTGGTTTTGCAAGAACGCGCTCAAGGCACTGTTCATGGAGAAGGCACTGGTGTTGCCGTCGGCAAGGTACATGCCTGTTGTCAACAACGTGACGGCAAGCTTTCCGCGTTCCTCTTTGCTCATGGTGTTGAGTTGGTTGCTGATGGTCATGTCCTGTGGCGCATCGATGACAAATTCCAGCCCCATGTCTTGCAGGGTCTTCGTGATGACCACGCCACAGTCAAACTCTACCATCCTGCTCTGTTCGCCTTCGGAAGAGACGGCGGCCTTGGTGGTCTCCGTAGCCGTGATGTTGAGCCGTGGGTTCATGGCATTGCCATTAAACTCGATATAGCTGCCATCCTGGATGGTAAAAGTCTTCAGGGGGATGACTGGCAGGGAGTATTTCATCTCGCCGTTGCTCAGGGTGTATCGTCCGGTCAGCTTGATGTTGTCAGCGGGAGTGTATCTCATCCTGAGTTCGCCGCCCCCGATGAGGTCTACATAGTTAGACTTGTCGGCATTCAATGCGCAGAGGATATGTGCGCTCTCGTCGATGTTGAGCGTCAAGTCCATGTTGAATCCCGTCAACGGCGGGCGGGAAACCACTTGCTGGGTGGTGTCGGCGAAGTCGGTAAACTTCACCAGGTCGTCCAGTTGGTTGTCGGTGGTGAGAGGGGAGTCGCGGAGGATATAGGTCATGTCGGTAGACCCTAACACGTCAAGCCGTCCGCGCATGTTTAGGTTGTCGAGGTCGCCACGCATCATGCCCATGAAGTTCACGAAAGCTTTTCCGAACGCCTCCGACCGGCTGTTCTCCTTGGAGTCGATGATTTGGAAATTCTCTGCCCGCATCCTCACGTTCATATTCATGCGGTCGAGGTTGGAGAAGTCGAGGTAGCCCGATGCCATCAAAGGGTTATTGCCCTTGGTGTCGTTGCTGCTATACATGTTGAAGTTCTCGAAGAGCAGCTTGCTGTCGGTGATGGTGACGGGGTCGTTGTCAAACCTGAGCCGCACCCCGTATGGGACGCTTTTCATGTAGGCGGAGTCTAAGTACACCTCGCCGTTGACATTGGGCTTGGACAATGAGCCTTTGATGGCGAGCGTCCCTTCCCCGTACCCCTCAAAACCGATCAGGTGGTCCGGGATGAAGCCATTGACCAATGACAGCGGCAGTCGGATGAGGTTGAGGTCTGCGTCAAGGAATCCTTCGCCTTGTGAGTTGTATGTTCCCTTGACAGTTGCCACTTCGATGTCGTTCTGTGAGAGGATGCCGTCAACATAGTGGCTGCCGTCAGCCTTGGGCATATAGACAAATTCCGTGGCGAGGTCGCCCATCGCACTGTGTTCGTATTCCAGTTTCCTGATGGCGAGGCTTGACGACACAGACGTTTCCTTTTCATCCTTGATAAGGTGGAAGTCTCCACTTAGCATACCGGCGATGTCGGGCGTGTATGGCAATACGGAGAGGATGCGCTCCAAGTCAATCTTGTTGACACTGACCGTGATGTCTTGCAAGGCTTCCTCGTTGTCATCATTGGTATAGACTTGGAGTCCCGTCCCGTCATCCGACCTCAATGCCACATCGGCAGACAGGCGGAGGTTGTTGCCAACATAGACATAGTTGTCATCGTTGATGCTGAAAGTCTTATAGCCGAGGACGGCATCCTTGCCGTATGAACGGAAGACGATGCCGCTGTCTGCCATCTCTGCCGACACGCCGAGCCGTATTCCTAATTTTTCTTTTGAGTCGAAGACGGAGGTGGTGAGATAGGTTCCTTTCTCGCTCAGCCCTCCTTTTGCCAGGGCGTTGAACACATATTGCGGGTTTCGTTCATTGTTTCTCACCTGTGCCGTATAATACGTGTTCATCGAATCAGACTGGATGGCGAAATGGATGGTGTCGATGAGGATGCTGTCTGCTATGAGCGAGTCCACATGCAACATGCCATTCAGCCCCAAGATGGGCGAGGATGTCAGATGGCAGTCGAGGTCTTTGATGCCATATCCATATTTATTGAGCAATTCTATGACAAAGTTGTCCTTGCCACTTGATAGGTTGACGCGGGCATTGGGCAGCTGTTCGCGAATCCGCAGTTGGTCTATCTTCTTGTCCTTATACTGCCTCATCACCTCGTCATAGACATTTGTCCCTGCCTTGAGCAGGTCTTCATAGTAATGGCTGGCGTCCATATCTACATGGAAGTCGGCGCAGTCGATGACGGCATGGGTCGTGTCGGGACATGAGAACATATCGATGACCATGTCGTCGGGCCGGTAATATTTCTGTTCATCGCGTATGGTCAAGTCACTGACAAGCCCACGGAGGCGGTGGCAACGTTTCATGTCGGAGTCGAAATCGAGATGGGCGCAGCCGCTTGCGGCGAAGGGATGCCCCGCGAGACCTAACTTCTGCAAGTCCATCTTGCCGATGTCGCCGGTGAGCGTGCCGCGAAGATGGTCTTTCGACACCATCGCATCCAGGTCGATGTCGCCGTTCAGTAGCGGGTTGGTGCTATGGATGTTCGCCTTGGTCCTGCCATTCTGCATGGTGGCATCGGCAGAGATGTTGTTCAGGTCATAGCCGCCGTACTGGAATTTCTGGATATTCGCCTTGGCCCTTAATTGTGTCTTGGGAGAGGTGAAGTCCGTGCCGTGGCCTTGGAGGGCGACATGCCCCGTGAAGGGACTCAACCCGTAGTTGGGCGCAAAATGCTGGAGAGGTAGGTTGGTGGCGTCAGCCTCAACCTGGTATGCCTCCTTGGCTTGGTCGTAGTCAAACTTCGCCTTGACCTTCCCGCCGCCTTCTTGTAGGGCGACTTGGCCGCTGTACCTGTTGCCTTGGGCTTTCACGTTGCCATTTAACGCGATGTTCTTGGGGATATTGATGTCTTTCTTCACGTCATTTGGCAATAGTTCCTTGACGAATCCCACATCATGCGCCTTCCCGTCAAACGTGACATCGGCTTTCAGCTTGTCTAAGTCGTCAAGATGTTCGGCATGGCCGGAGGCTTTCAGGTTGAAGGCCGTGGGGAGTTTCATCTGCAACCCCTTAAAGTCGAGGCGGTCCATGTTGCCTTTCACCACGCCGTCTATGGACAGGGGATAATTGGGCCATTTCTTTCGGAATCCCGATGGCGTGTCGCCCATGTATTTCATGAGGTCTTGCTTGCCGATGGAGGCATGGATGTTGGCATTGAGCTTTCCCGCATCCTTGATGTCAAAGGTGTTCAAGTCCATGTCGAAGTCGGCCCGGATGCTGGAGTCCGGTGTCTTGATGCTGCCATCCTTGATGTGCAGGGTCTTGTCGTCCATTGCCAGGTTGCCCGATACATTCCTCAAGTCGATGCCGCTCTTCTCTTTCATGGAGGAGCTTTTCAACTTTGCCGACAACTTGGTGGGTGTCTCGAAAGAGATGCCTTCCATGCTGGCGTTGACATCGCGAGCCTCGATATGGTTACTGTCAAAGCCGCTCCGGGCATGGGTCTTGTTCTTGTTGTCGTATTTTACTTGCCCGTCTTTGAGGTCAAGCTTTCCAACCTTGTATTTCTTCGCGCCGAGGTCGATGTCGCCGTCCTTGGCTCTCGCCTGCCCAATATGAGCCTGTATGTCAAGTGAGTCACCGGGCAGGGTCACGTGTACGTCAGACTTGCTGATGCCAAGGTTGTCAACATTGATTTTCCAGGGGATGTCCGTTTGGGTCGTGTCTTCGGGGACGGTGTCGCTTAAAGCCACGTCAATATTGGCATCCGCGATTTGGGCATCGTCTATGCGGATGGTCTTTTCCTTGAGGTCGATGCCGTGGCTCTTGACGGAAAGCTTGCCTATGCGCCCCTTCACGCGCGTGTTGTCGATGAAGTCGGTGGTGTTGATTTTGGCGTCTTGGAATTCCAACTGGTCGATTTCCACCTTCTTCTTAAACAAAGGACCCATTTTTACGTCTGCCACAACTTTCTTGAAATCGGCGACAGTGTCCTTCTGCTGGGGTAGGGAGTCGTTCTGCTTGATGACCTTCACCCCCTCCATGCCTAACCTTAACGGGAACTCGAGGCGCACTTTATCCACGGAAACCTCCATTCCCGTCTTCTCCGAAGCGTATGCCGCCGCCTTCTTGGCCGCCCAGTCCTGGAAAGGCGGGAAATACAACAATGCGGCACAGAGACTGGCGATGGCGACGGGGATCGATGTCGCTATGCCTCCCCATTTCAACAACTTCTTCATCTTATGCGCATCATCATTGGGTGAATGGCTTTAGGTTATTCTCGCACACTTGCCGTGATGTCTTGCCACAACCGGTCCTCGGGGATGGGCGAGACAGCGGAAATCTCTTGGAGGGAGACAGGATGGGCGAAAGCCACTTTGTGGGCTAAAAGGGAAATGCTGCCGTCGGGATTGCTCCGGCTGGCACCATATTTCAGGTCTCCCTTGATGGGGCATCCTATCTTCGCCAACTGGCAACGGATCTGGTGATGGCGTCCCGTCAGCAGCACCACTTCTATCAAGGTGTAATTGGCAGACCTTGCGATGACCTTGTAATGAAGTCTCGCGAGCTTGGAATGTGGCTTCTCCTTATCGTAGGCATAACTCTTGTTCTGCTTCTCGTTGCGTAAAAGCCAATGTTCTAACGTCCCCTCCATCTGTTCGGGGCATTGACGGGTGATGGCCCAATAGGTCTTTTGCACCTCGCCGTTGGCAAACTTCCTGTTCATGCGCTCCAAGGCCTTGGATGTCTTGGCGAAAACCACCAAGCCAGACACGGGACGGTCTAAACGATGCACCACGCCGAGGAACACTTGCCCCGGCTTGGCGTACTGCTCCTTGATATAGGCCTTGACCTTTTCAGTGAGAGGCGTGTCGCCTGTCTTGTCGCCTTGGACGATCTCGCCACACTCCTTATGGACGATGATGATATGGTTGTCCTCGTAGACCACTTGCATAATGCCCGGTTCAGAATGTTGGGAAAGGTTTTCTCTGTGGCTTGATGGCTATGGTTTCCATCTCGATGAGCCATCCCGGACGGCACACCTTGGCTTGGACGATGACCCATGGCTTGGAGGGAAACCGCTCCTCATACAGCCTATACACCACTTCATAGTCTGCCATGTCGCGTAGGTAGACGATCATCAGCGCGGCATCGTCGTAATTGCATCCCGCTTCCGCCAACAACGTCTCGACGTTTTCCCACATCCGATGGCATTGGGCGACCACGTCGCCACGGTGCATGATCTCGCCCTTGTTGTTGATGCTCGCCGTCCCGGAGATAAACACGTGCCTGCGGTCGCCATAGTCAATGTAGGTGCCACGCTCGAAACTCACGCCGTAGTCGCTTGTCCGGTTGAGGTGGGACGCGGCATAGAGGTAATGGATCTGCTCCTTGCTGATGCCGTCAATGGCATACGCGTCCATCTGCGACAACACCCGCGCATCGGCTTGCCGCCCTCCAATGCCCGTACTGGCGATGAAATGGGTTTGGTCTGTCAGGTTCTGCGTGATGAACACCTCGTTGCGTGCCTTCACCACCCCTTGGTAATTCAAGTCAACGTCGTTGACAAAGAACCACGTGCGGATGCAATTGTCTGCCAAATTGCACCCCTCGCGGATCAGTTGCATCACGTAGTCGTTGAGCAGAAGGCGCGTCTGACGCTCCGAGTCCTTCGCCAGGTTGTTGGCACTGCCCAACCAAAGGTGCCTGAAGCTGCCATGGGCTGCCTCGTAAAGGCCGGTGGGCAACGCCTTGGTCTGCACGTTGGTCATCAGGTAAGCCCAGAGGGCGATCTTTGTCCCGTTCAAGGGGGCTTGTTGGATGATTGAGAGGGCGCAGTCAGGGCTTTCCAGTTCATAGTTCATCAACTCGTCGCTTTGGTTGGACGCATCGCTCAGGAAATACCTCTTGAACACCGGGCGGGCATTCTCCATTTCTTCGGCTCTCAGCGTTGCAAGGGTTTGGTGAATGGTTTCCAACTGTTCATGGTAATTCATCAGTGGATTGGTGAGGCTGATGATGACGTGAAACTCCTTTACCTCCGTCCTATTGTCAAAACGAAAAATCTTCGCTATAAAGTTATCTTTCTCTATGGTTGTGTACATGTCGTTTTTAATTTGCTGCAAAATTAGGAAAAAAAACTGAATAACAGACATATTCAAAATAAAAACCTTGCACTTTGGCCATAGTTTCCCTTTTGTTTCCCACGTGGAAGCGTCGTTTTTGATGGTGAAATATCTTGACAAAACGCCGTCGGGAAAAATGCTCGAAAGAGTAGTTAAGGCATGTTAATGAGGGAGATGTCCATGCCTTGTTTGGGGTGGATTTATGCCTTTAACATTTTTTGTGTGGCATTTATCGGTCGCGGATGCCGCATCCGTCGCTCGCAAATGGGGCATTTACAGGGCGCGAAGGTATCAGAAAAAGTGTTAAAATGGGGCATTTGTGGCGAGTGGGAAATGCCTTCGTTTGCTATTTCGTTGACAGTCAACGACTTGCAAAAGGGCGAAAAACGGGCGTATTTTCGACCGACGGACGATTTGTTGGGAAAACAGGGCTGCATTTGCGCCCTGTTCGTGAATAATATTTGACAAAATGGGAAGGGTCACCTGCCGCCGGCTTCCTTGATGCCGTTGGTATTGACATAGTGTTTGAACTGCCGATAGTTGCCGTTGAACATATCGAGGTCGATGTGGCTGTCATGTCCGCCGATGTGCGGGGCGATGGTAAACTGCCACAACCGCCACTCTTCCACCTTGGGTTGGGGGATGGCATAGTGGGCTATCCACGTGTCGTAGCGGGCGAACCGCGCGTCTATGTAGCGGTTGCGGAAGTTGTGGTAGGTGTAGATGATGGGTCGGACATGGTAATGCCGCTCGATGATGCCCAACCAGTCGAGTGCCAACTGGCAGACGCGGTCGCCCTCGCGCCGCATGATGCTGTCGTGTACCTCGATGTCGAGCACGGGTGGGAGGTCGCCACGTGTCAATTTGGCATGGTCGATGAAGTTCTGCGCCTGTTCCTCGGCGGCGCTCTTGCTGCTCAGGAAGTGGTAGGCACCGACGGCGATGCCGCACCTCCGGGCGTTCTCGCTGTTGTAAAGATAGGTGGGGTCATGGTAATTGGCTCCCTCGGTTGCCTTCATGATGGCGAAGCAGACGGGCAGGAGGAAATTGGGATTGGGCTCCTTGCTTGGCACCTTGCCCCATTTGTCGGCTTGGAAAAACAGGTTTTCCCAGTTGATGATGCCCTGGTAGCGCGACGCGTCGATGCCATACACCTTGTCGGCGGTATGGTATGCCATCTGCGTCGTGTCGATCGGGAGGATGCCTTCCTTCCATACACCGAAAGAGACATGCCCCTCGGCGTTGTTGTACTCATAGCGTCCGAGGCCCTCCTTGTGGTTCTCACGCCAGTGGCCGATGTAGGTATGTCCGTTCTTGTACCGTGCAATGCCGAAACCATGGAGTTTCCAGTCTTGGAATTTGCCGTCGTATTTGTATTTCGACGTGGTGAGATGACCCTTGCGGATGCCGCCGTCCTGCCATTTGCCTCTGTAGATATTGCCGTTGGCACAATGCACCTCGCCCTCGCCGATGGGCGTGCCCCAGCGCACGAGGCCGTGCCACGTGCGCCCCTCTCCTATGTTCTTGGTGGTGGGGATATGGCCTGACAGCAGCATGAGGTCGTAGACGGTGAGTGTGACAAAGGCAAGCGTGGCACAGATGATGATGGCATTCTTCATGTTCATGCCAATTTTCTTGCCAAAATCATGCCATATTTGGCATGTCAGTATATTTCTTCATGGGAGATGGGGGTATATGGGCGTTTAATTTATGTTAATAATATGCTGCAAATGATGATACATCTAAAACAATTAGATACTTTTGCTATTCAATTTGATTCGTATGAAAAAGAGCTTTTTCTTATTGATAGCGACCCTCTTACCTATGATGGCAGGGGCGCAGGGAGTGCAAGGCACTTGGCATGGAGACTTGGATTTGGGTGTCAGGAAGATACCCTTGGTGTTGCATGTGGACGGGAATAAATGCACGATGGACTCACCCAACCAAGGGGCAAAGGGCATCGAGGCACAGGTGAACACTATTACGGACGACTCGGTGAATGTGAGTTTCCCCACGATTGGCGGCAGTTACGAGGGACGGGTGGCAGATGGGAAGCTGTCGGGTACGTTCACGCAGATGGGCTACCGCTTGCCCTTGGTGATGGAACGGGGCGAGATGGTACGCCAACGTCCTCAGACACCCAAGCCGCCCTATCCTTATAAGACGGAGGAAGTGACATTCGTCAACGAGAAAGATACCGCGACGCTGGCAGGTACGCTGACATGGCCAGTGGGTTATGAGGGCAAGAAAAAGGTTCCCGTCGTGCTGATGGTATCGGGTAGTGGGTTGCAAAACCGCGACGAGGAATTGTTCGACCATAAGCCCTTTGCCGTCATCGCCGACTACTTGGCACGGCAGGGCATCGCCACATTGCGCTATGACGACAGGGGGATGGGGGGCTCGAAGGGCGACGTGCAACGTGCCACCACCGTCAACTTCAAGGATGATGCCGCCGCAGGGATAGCCTTCCTGAGGGGGATGCGCAAATTCAGTAGGGTAGGGGTGTTGGGCCATAGCGAGGGAGGCACTATCGCCTTCATGCTTGCCAAGGAGAAAAAGCCCGATTTCATCATAACCCTGGCAGGGACAGGCATCCGTGGCGATAGCATAGTGACGGAACAGACCAACTTCATCCTTCGCCAACAAGGGAAGCCTGCCACCATGACCGTGAAGCAGATGCGGCTGCTGATGATGATGCAAAAGACTAATCCTTGGTACGACTATTTCATTGACTACGACCCTGCCGATGACATCGCCCACGTCACTTGTCCCTCCTTGGTACTCAATGGCGGCAAGGACTCTCAGGTGTTGACGGAAAGCAACCTCTCAACGATACGCTCCCTCCTGCCACCGAATAAGAAAAGCAAGATCAAGGAATATCCCGAATTGAACCATCTCTTCCAACCATGCAAGACGGGAGCGGTGGATGAATATGGCGAGATAGAGCAAACCATCTCGGAGGAGGTGCTTCACGACATCGCAGAGTGGATTCGTGAAGTGAGTCCATGAATCATTAGGAACATAAATCTACACAAATCAAACTTCCAAGGTTATTCTGCGACAATTTGAAAACAAGGTATTTCAAGTGTGATTTGCAGAATAACTTTTTTACCGATTGCGCCAAATGTTTTTTTTATTAGGTTATAGATGTCAGTATCATATTGTCATAGCAATGAATTAGGATAATAACAGGAAAACTAGTTAAAAAACCAGTTTGTCATATCGTTTTGTTGAAAAAAACTATGAAATATGTTTGTAGGATGTCTTTTTTTTGTAATTTTATAGCCGATTTCTGTGTCTTGAGTGATGTGTAAAGATGGACTTGTCCGTCATAGCACACAGTTAAAGACAACCTACGCCGAGCCGAGTGAGGCATTTTGCCAAAGCAAAGCGGGTTATGGGTGGGAAAAGGCAGAAATCACTACATGATGTAGAAAGGCGTTTACTCAACGCTTCATCGCTATACTCCAAACTTCGAACACTTGGAAACCTCGTAGCAGATGTTGCAATGGTAGATGCCCTCGGGATGTGTTTATACGCATCCCTTTCGTTGGAAACCCAAATTTATTTATGGGTTTTTCCTGTGAGAGGGTTATATATACATATTCGGCGTGGGCTTCGAAGTTACTTATCTAAACGAGGTGGCAAGTTCGAAGGCCAGGAGTGTGAGATAAGTAGCGAGTACGGGTCTCACGCTTTTTATGTTTTGTAGCCTTAACCATCAAACCCAATATTTTCTTGTTGGAGATTCCAAGAATAATAGTGTTATAATTTCATTTGAAAGAAGGGCGAAATGGTAGATTAAAGCATTTTGTATTTCTTTAAGAAACTATATTTATAAGTATATATGGCAAAATTGTATTTTAATACACGGGATGAATTGAATTGTATTGAGACGGATATGATAGCTGTCGTACAGGCTAATGGCAACTATTCGCGTGTTGTCTATATCACGAAGAAAGAAGTTACCCTTACGACTGGAATATCTAAACTTGAAGTGACATTAAAATCCTATAATGACAAGAATCGTTTCATTAGACTTGGACGTAGTTTTATCATAAACCATTCTTATCTGACGAAAGTTGATGTTTTGAAACAAGTTCTTGTTCTTTCAGACAATGACAAAAATGAGATAAGAGTGACAATTCCTAAAAACATTTTGAAATCTTATAAGAATGCTATTTCTAAGAGTATTAAAATAAAGGAAAAGAAAGAAGATGGAAACAATCATATTGGGTAGAACAGAAGGAAATCAACCATTTCATTTAAAGCAAACACAAGTTGCTGTGAGTGGAAAACATGCTGTTATTACCATTGACGATTATGGTATTTGGTGGATAGAAGACCGCTGGTCTACAAACGGAACATCTATTCGTGAAGATGATGGTAGGCTAAGGCTGATTGGAAACAAAAAACAGCCTGGCAAGTGTCGGATTACCCCCATGACATTCGTTATATTGGGGGCGGGCGATACCTCGGGATGTTGCTTTTATGCTAAACAAGTGAAAGAATTTGGAAACTTTGATGAGGATTTTGATTTTATTCACAACAAGATGGAAGAATTATCTTCCTATGAGAAAAAGAGAGAAAGAAGAATCAAATTGAAATCTTTTTTTCTTGAGATAGCTCTACCAATACTGATAGCTGTGGCAATCTATTGTATAGGCAAACAATTTGAAGTGGGCAATGGCATAAGCCTCGGGGCTGGTATTGGGGGGGGGATGCTGATGAATATTGTGACGAGAATGATGAGATTTTTATATAACCCTCAAGAAAAAAAGAAAGAGATGGAAAAACTGGTTAAAGCCAAGAAAAAGTGTTTTTCTCAATGTCCTAACCCAGAATGCAACCATATACTTACAGACCCTGAAATAGAATTAATGAGATGTGGAACATGTAACATTCAACATAACTAATATGAAACGTATATCTTTTTTACTCGCTGTGGCATTGATTTCCATGGGAATCAACGCACAAAAAACGTATGCTCTTTTGACAGGTGTATCTAATTATGGTTTTCAAGATTGGAATCTTCAGAACACGACTAAGGATGTCAAACAATTAAAGAAGGTCCTTGACAAACAAGAAATGATAGTTGCAACCCTAACAAGTAGCTATGCGACAATTTCCAACATTGAAAAGAAGCTAAATGCTATTATCCAACTCGCCAAGCCTGAAGATAAGATTATCTTCTTCTTTTCTGGTCATGGTGATACAGGTCGGATGATAACATATGGCTTTCAGGGTTTTTACTATGAAGACCTGATGAAAATACTATCTAATGCAAAAACAAAGGAAATTTTTTGTTTCATTGACGCATGTAAGTCTGGCAGCGTAAATCCTATGGAGTATTACTGGGCTGACGTTCATAAGGGCATTACCTTTATGATGTCATCACGAGCAGACGAATATTCTGCTGAAAATAACTGGATAGGTCATGGGTTATATACGCAAGCCTTGTTGAAAGGGCTTCGAGGAAAGGCTGACAAGAATAACGACCGCCAGGTAACACTCATGGAACTCTTCCGCTATGTCTATAATGACGTAACGGCACGTACAAAAAATTATAGCGTGAAACAGCATCCACAATTGATAGGTCCAAGTTCCTCTCATGATACCGTGATAACAAGATGGTAAGGCTTCGTCATGGAACCCCCATGATTGGTAAAAGAACCCCTATGCCTTTGTCCAGTATGCTTAAATGGATGCTGATGGTATCAAAATATAGCGTAAATTTGCAACGTCAAACATTAATTATTTGAATTATGAAAACCAAGAAATTTAAGATTGGAAATGCCAATGGCAACAATGTGAAAGGTGGAAGAAACAATACCCGCACCATCTTGACAGCTGCGGGGATTGTCGCATTTGGAGCAGCCAATAGTGGTGCAGGATACTATGTTGGTTCACATCATGGACATCAAGACAAACCCAAAGATGAGAATGATGACCCCCAAACAGAAGATAAGTTGGAGGAGAAGCCTGAATCTCAAGAGAATCAGCAGATTGATGAGACGGACACCCAGCAGACTGTGCAAGAGACACAATCACAAGGAGTTGAGAACATCACTGAGCCTCAGCCAACTGACTCAACAGTTCAAACTCATCAGGCTGATAACACCCAAACACAGCATCCAACCGACACTCCAGAGTCAAAAGTAGATAACCCAAATGAGGTAGATCCCAATTTAATTGCCCAACAGATTATTGAGGAGCAAACCGTTGATCCCAATGATCTTGATATTCCTACGATAATTTCCGTGGATGAAATTGGCACACTTTATAGGGCAGATGGGTCTGAGACGCTTGTTGCTGCTATTCATACCCCTGATGGGGCTCAGTTCCTATTATCAGATGATGATGGTGATGGTTTTTTTACCAACGTTTATGATATGGAAGGGAATTATGTGGGAGAAGCTGAGGGCAATTTGATGGCAAGTGACTTGGAAGCAATGGTAGAAAAGACGGGTGGTTATCTGGTTCGCCATGAAGATGAACCCCAGGGCGATGACCCAACAAAAGACATTATTGATACTCACAAACCCACTTATGAGGAAATAAAGGAAGATAGTGTGTTAATTCCCACCCCCCCCCTGTTGACGAGGAAATTTCAGATGAGGAATTGCTTGCCCAGTTGTTGGAAGATGAAAGTGGGGAGGATGAACGGCTTATAGATGATGACACTGAAGATGATATTGAAGATGAAGATGAGGATGACAGCGACTTGATTCAAGATGACATACTGGATGCGTAATTATCATCATTATAAACAACATATATGGAATCAAAAATGAATATTCCTATTGAGGAAAAGAAACTTGCATCTATACCTGAACTTGGTAAGGTCATTCAGACCTCCAAAAAGGGAGTATATGCTGTGAAAGAGCAAGCAATTGTAGAAAAGGAATACGTTGTTACGTGTCCTATATGTGGGAAGCCTGTGCTTGTAAAAGCCGTTGAGCCTATAACCTTTAGGGTTATGCATAAGACATGTAATGTCCCTATAATCATCAAAGGTGTCAACCCTAAGAAACCTACAGAGAAATTAGTGGTGATGGGTAGTAAGTCAAACGCGAAACTTACTTGGTGGTCTCTTACAGGGCGAAAGCAATTTATCCTTCGTGTAGGAAAGAACTATGTGGGAAGAAAAGATGACGACAACCCATCCGATTTATCACTCAAGGATGAATACGCAAGCGCAAAATCCATTTATATAGATGTAGATAAGACTTCAAGGGGGTACACCTTCCATCTGACAGTAGAACATGCAACTAATCCTGTTCTTATCAATGGAAAAGAACAGCCTGTAGGAAGCAGCTTCTACCTCAATGATGGCGACATCATTAAGTTGGGAAACACAACGCTTACATTTAAACCAGCAAAAAAATGAAAATAACACTTGGACAATCCTACTCGTTTCTCCAACAAGGTTTGCGTGACCATCAAGAAGACTCACGCTATCCTGATAACGACAAGCCGTCTGCCTCACAACGTTATTTTGTGGTTTGCGATGGGGTCGGTGGCAGTGAGGATGGTGAAATTGCCAGTCGAACTGTTTGTCGGGCTATCGCGAGAACAATAGATGGGATGAGAGTTGAAACCTACTTCCCTAATGACCAATTTTCCAAGGTGCTGGATGCAGCATATAATGCTTTAGACAGAATGGCTAAAAGGTACAATGGGGAAATGGCGACAACATTGACTTTTGCATGTTTTCATGATGGCGGATGCACGTTGGCTCACATTGGGGATAGCCGTATATATCATTTCCGTAAAGGGAAGGGTATTATATATCGTTCGGAAGATCACTCGCTAGTAAACTCGATGGTGCATAACGGGATGATAACGCCAGATGAAGCCATTGACAACCCACAAAAGCATGTGATAACTCGCTACATGGAGTCTGTCGATTCCGACCAAAGTCGTTGCATGGCAACGGTCTTGAAAACGAAAGATGTTAGAAATGGTGACTATATCTTGCTTTGTACTGATGGCGTGTACAATCAGGTCGATGATGACGAATTGACGAATATTATATTGAACACGGACATAAGTAATAAGAAAAAGGTAAAAAAACTTGCCCAAATATGCGAGGACGGCGATGATAACAATACCGCTATACTTATTCCGATTATAAAGGTGGAATCAGACAATCTTGATGATAAATCAATTGAGACAACTGGTGAAACCAAGAAGTTCTCACACTCTGATAGTACATTAGAGGAAATCGAGTCCACACAAAGACAAAAAGAAACTCGTTTGCAAAAATGGATTAAACAATTATTTAACTAAAAAAAACAATTATGAAAAAGGTTATTGTAATGATTATATTAGCCACTTTCTCTGTGGCAATGGTGAATGCTGTTCCTGATAAGAAAAAGCAAAATAAAGAAAAGGTTGAAAAAGTTGATAGCATAGCCTTGATGATAGACAGGGCTGACAAAGGGGATGCTAAAGCACAGAATACTGTCGGTGTATGGTATTACACAGGCAAAGGTTCACTTCGTCAGGATTATAAGAAAGCCCTCCAATATTGGGCATTGTCAGCTAAACAGGACAATGTGGATGCTATTGGTAATATGGCCATGTGCTATCAGTTAGGACGAGGCGCCAAGAAAGATTCTACGATGGCAGTCAATCTTTATAAGTCGGCTTTAAAGAAAGGAAGCAAAACAATAATTCCCCAACACGAGGCAATTGTCAAGAATACGGGAAACCTTTTTAGCAGCCTTTTGCTGAAAGAGTGCTATAAGGAAGGAATTGGAACAAAGAAGGATAATCAAAAGTATGTTTATTTCATGGAACAGGCGGCTAACAAACAAGATGTCGCCAGTCAATATGAATTAGCCCTACACTATTTGAATAATCAACAGGCTGACAAGGCTGTGACATGGTTTAAACAAGCGGTAAAACAAGGTGAGGTGGGTGCTACCTATTACTATGGTTACTTGATGTTCAATGGTCAAGGAATGGTACAAGATAAGAAAGGAGGCATTAAATTACTTCAGAATGCAGCAGACAAGGATTTTACGATGGCATACTACCAGTTGGGAAGAATTTATTATGAAGGAGATGGTATTGACCAAGACTATAGCAAAGCTGTAGGTTATCTTCGCACCGCCGCACATAGAAATATTTTCAAGGCTAAATGGTTGCTGGGTTTATGCTACCTAAATGGCAATGGTGTAAAACAAGACTATTATTTTGCAACGCAGTTGTTGGCAGATGCGGCTCCAAGCCATCAAAAAGAACTAATACAACTATTGAATGATGACCATAATGGTACATATACCCAATATTTACAAGGTCTTAAGAAATACTATGTAGATAAGGATTATGAATCTGCCATTTCGTATTTCAAGAAGGTGGATAAAGCAAAAAATGCTGCTGGTAAGACCATGCTTGCTGTATGTTACGCTAATAAGGAGTATGCTAAACGTAATGTCAAGAAAGCCATTAAGACCCTCGACAAAGTTTCTGGTAACTTCCCTGCCGCAGACTATTATCTTTCTTCTATGCTTGAAACAGGCACAGGTGTAGATGTTGATGAGAAACGGGCATTGGCACTATTAGATAATGCCGCTAATCATGGGGTAGCTTATGCACAATGCAAACTTGGAGATAAGTATATGGAGGGTAAAGGTGTGACAATGGATTTGTCAAAAGCTGCCAAATTGTATCTTCAAGCAGAAGCACAAGGACATCTGACCGTAGAATCGGCAAAGAACTTGGCAGAGTGTTATGTGAAAAAGATTGGTATTATCCCCGACTTGGCAAACTCGGAAAAACGTATTGAGCAGTTGAAGAAGCACAAGCAGAATAATAGCCTTGTCACGATGTTAAAGTCAATTAAATAGTAAAGAACGGTCTATGGCAAATGTCGATATTAAATATGCTCTTAATAAAGGAACTCAACTTCGTTCGACATCCAAGAACATTTTAGGTTTCCCGTCAGGCGAGAGACTTACATATACCATAGAGAAACCCTTGGGGCAGGGTGGGTTTGGTATAACCTACCTTGCTACCAGTAAGATTGGAAATATCTCGCAACCATTTGCAATCAAGGAATTCTTTGTAAAAGGCCAATGTTGGCGTGAGCCAGATAATCCGCGAATGATGTTTCCTAAAGCAGAAGAGGCAAAACGAGATGTTAAGGAATGGTTGCGCGAGTTTGAGCATGAGGCAGAATTACTAAATCGAATTTGTAAGGAAAATGAAAATATAGTGCAAGTCAACGAGGTGTTTCGTTCAAATGATACTGCATATTATGTAATGGAGTACCTTGAAAATGGTAATCTTCGTGATGTGGTTAGGCAGAAAGGGGCTTTGCATGAAGAAGTTGCCTTATCATACATTCTACCCATAGCAGAAGCTGTTTACAAATTGCATACGATGAGAACACCCCTACTTCATTGCGATATTAAGCATGACAATATCATGCTTCGGAAACATCTCAATGGTAAAGTTGACCCTGTTCTAATAGATTTTGGAGAGTCACGCCATTTTAATAAAAATGGAGATTTAACGACTACCCATACCTCCCCGGGGGGGTCACGTGGTTTTTCACCTATGGAGCAATACGTAGGCATTACGACATTCGCTCCGCAAGTGGATGTGTATGCATTAGCCGCCACATTGTATTATCTTGTTACGGGAGAAGAACCACCGTACGCAGACGATGTCACAGAGGAATTAATAGACAAGAAATTGCCAATGTCTCTTAACTCTTCTTTTAGAAACGCTATTTTACATGGTTTGCAGAAAGAAAAAGAAAAGCGTACAAAAGATGTCAGTGATTTTATAAAGGAAGTCTGTGGTCAAAGTTTAAGAGAAAGAAAAACAGAATCTATCTTTGTACCAGAATTACCCATAGGGTATTTATTGAAAAACAGTGGCAAATTGTACGAAATCATTTCTGTGTCAAAAAGGACTCCTTTCTTTATTCAATATAATGCAACAGCTACAGATGAAAGAACGGGTAATTCCCCATCAGGAATGACAAAACGTCCAAAATACGACATCTATGAGTTTTTTGACCAAAACAATCATCACCGTCAAGAAGATAAGAGCGTTTTGGCGAAAGGAGACATTACGATGTCACAGCAGCAGTTCTTGGATTTATGCAAGAAGAAGACCAAAAGAGTGATTGTTGACGAGTTTCGATGTGGCTCGAACTTGCGTTGGGTTACTTTTGCAGCTAACAATACCCAGTACCTTGTAGATACCCATTACAAGAAACCTTTTCCGTGGAAAAAAGTGCTTTATTTAGTTGGAATAGGCCTTGGATGTTTATTGCTTGTATTTGGAGCTAAAAAAATATATACTATTATTAATCCGCTTCCCATTGCTGTTGATACTATACCTGATATACAGGAAGATTCAATTCACCTTATATTAAATATAAGTAACGTTGATATACGAGACGTAAATGGTAATAAGATGTTTTCTTATTCAGGTCAGGCATTAGGAGGTGTTCCAAATGGAAGGGGTACGGCAACATATCCAGTGGACGACCCAGAGGAAAGAGAGAAATTTGAGGGAATATTCATTAATGGTAAAAGAACAAACGGTACTCTGACATGGAGAAATGGCGAAATTTACAAAGGGTCTTTTGAGAACGACAAACTCAAGGAAGGTAAGTTTACGTCAAAGGATGGAAGCTATTACGAGGGATTGTTCAATAACAATAGACCTTATATTGGTATTTGGTATAACAAGGACGGAAGTATTTTCAAAAAAGTCAACGAAAACGAAATGTCTATACTCGTTGGAAACTATCAAAAAAGGATTCTTTCTATACTCAAATTAAATAAGGATGAGTATAATGAAAACAATAAATATGCCGATTATTTAGATTCTATACTGGTGGCCTGTGAATTGAATGATAAAGTGAAACAACTCTCATCTCATAGTGCTTTTGATTATGATAGTGTTCTATATGGTAGAATTAATGAGGAATATATCTCCAATTTGATAGCTTCAAAGAACGGATTGCTTCCCAAATCAGCTCAGGATGCATGTGAAAAGAATTTGAATATAATTAGAGCCAGAGCAAAAAGATATATTAAAGATAATTCAAGAAATAATAAGAAATAAAAAATTAAGATATATGAAAACGATACAGTTAAAAATCAAAATGTTTCAAGTGTTATTTTTTGTGGCAATGGGGTTAATTAGTCCCAAAGAATCATTTGGACAAACATGTTATAGCGATACGCGAAAAGAAGCGATAAATACTTTTAGTAGGAAAGATTTCAAACGAGCGAAACAGGTGTTTAATGCGGCTAAATCTTGCCCCGACACGCCAAATAGTAATGATTTAAATTATTGGATAAAGAAATGTAACAATGCCATGGGATCAAATACGAGCGTGAAAGCCAAAGAACTGTCTTTTGCGCAAAAAATGGCACAATATGAATCTGAAGGTGATTGGAATGAAGGATTGATGCCAGTAACAAAAAAGAGTGATTGGAAAGACGAGTCTTCAAATTTTCCCTTTGATTACCCCAAGATAGGCTTTGTTAATGAAAGGGGTGATTTGGTTATTGCATGTCAATATGTACATCAATATAGTCTCCCTATTTCTTTTTTTAGTCACATGAATAGGTTTCACGAGGGGATGGCAGCTGTTGCAAAGTTTTTCACTGATGCCAATGGTGAATATTATTATTACAGTGTGGGTTATATTGATAAAAATGGACGTACAGTATTGCCGTTTAATTATTCTTTTGCAACAATTTTTAGCGAAGGTGTCGCTGCTGTGTCAGAGGGTGATATTTATGATGATTCACCAGCTATCTTTTTTGTTGACAAGAAAGGAAACAGGATTGGTGATAAATCATTTCATTTAGTACAACATTTCCAAGAAGGCATGTGTCCAGTCATGAAAGATAGCACGAGTGGATGGGGATTTGCCGACAAGTCTGGGGAAATTGTGATACCTTGTGTTTATGAGAAAGTGGGTTATTTTGAAAACGGTGTTGCCTGGGTTTCAGATAAATCCCATCATCATGAATATGCTTTGATAGATAAGGCTGGATCGTTAGTGGGAAATTATCAGTTCCGTCCAGAATGTTTGGAATGGAATGAGTTGAAAGAGTGTATTTCAGAGTATAGGGACAATAACAATGAAAGGTATTTTGTCGCATTGAAAGAATACGAAAAAAGGCAAAAACAAATGAATGATGGAGAATGGAAGATTGATAAATATGAAGCTGTTTACGCATGTGAGTTAGGTGAATGTTATCAAGAAGGAAAAGGGGGAGCGGTGAAAGACATCAACATTGCGATTGGTTATTGGAAAATGGCAGCTGAATATCATCCTCATAGCTATTTCCTTTTAGCTTTCAATTATGCCAAGATGGAAGACTATCAACAATCACGAGATTGTTACTTTAAGTTGATTGATCAACAGACTAAATCGAACAAAAAAGACTATCTTGCCACTGCATATTTCAACCTTGGTCTTCAATATTATAATGGGCAAGGAGTAACTGTTGACTATAAAATGGCGATGGATTATTTCCAAAAATCAAAGGAGGCTGGTGGGAAATCAGATTGTGACGGTATGATAAAAAAGTGCATAGAGAAAATAGAAAGAAGAAATCAATAAATGACGAACCATTCCGAAAGTATTAATAACATTATAAATTACTCAAAAAAGGAAAAATGATGAAAAGAAAACTATGTAGGCAAATTCTTTTTTGTGGATTGCTGACAATGATGGGATTACAATTCCCCATGATGGATGCAAAAGCACAGAAAGTCAAAGACATCGAAAATGAAAAACCGGTAGTAAACACAGTAGATAAAAAATCAGTAAAGAGAAATGTACCATCGAACAATAATAATTGGAATAAGAAAGTACACAAAAAACATGAAATCTTATACGAGGACGTAGCTAAATTGAAACAAGGTGAGACGTATTCTGAAATATACAAATATGGTAGCAATGGGTTGGCTGTGGTAAGAATAGAACGCCCTTATGGAGATAAATACGGTCTAATTGACAAAGAAGGCAATGTTGTAGTTCCCCTCATGTATGATAATCTTGGTCTGAACAATCACGAACATGAAAAAAAATTTGTTTGGGTTGAACATCAGATATTAAGGAAAGTAGCTAAAAGGAATGATAAGGGGGAGACGAAAAATGGTTATATTGATGAAAAAGGGGAACTGGTCATTCCATTAATTTATGATGGTTTAAGCTGGGCAGAAGAGCAAGGTGTTGTTATGGATACTGATTCACTGATTAGGGTGAGAAAGGATGGATAATGGGGATGCATTAAACCTAATGGAAAAGAAGTGCTTCCATGTATCTATGATGAGATGGATAAATTTAAATATGGAGATCCTTCTTTTGTGAAAAAAGATGGAAAGTATGCATTCATTGATGCGCAAGGGAACTTCATTACCCCATTTGTTTATAATACGGCAGGTTCTTTCCATTCTGATGTGTCAATTAATTCAAACCGTGCTACTGTAAGCATAGACGGTCGATATGGTTATATAGATTGGCTCGGTAAGGAAGTAATCCCTTTAGAATATGAGAAAGCATATTCTTTTAGAGGTGGTCTTGGTGGAGTAGTAAAAAATGGTAAGTTGGGTTTTATCGATAGACATGGGAAGGTTATTATTCCTTTTGAATATGATCCCGAATTAAAATACGGTTTTAGAGAAGACGTTGTGTCGTTGGTCAAAAAAAATGGAAAATGGGGTGCTATTAATAAAAAGAATGAACAAGTTGTACCTTTCATCTATGAGTATGACGGAGGATACACAAGTCTTGGGGTAAGTTGTCTTTATCAAAATATAGGTGAAAATAGAAAAAGAAGTTTTTTTATGAGTTACGGTGGAGATATTTATACCAATTGGAATAAAGAATTAGAAAAAACTGATAGCGTCCTTGCAAGCAAGGGAGTGGCAGAAGGCCAATACATTCTTGGTTACAAGTTCTATGCTAAAAAGGACTACAAGACAGCCATCGATTGGTTTTTTAAGGCCGCTAAACAGAATCATGCTTCAGCTCAATACTTTTTAGGGAGAATGGCTGAATTTGGCGAGGGAAGGGAGAAAAACTATATTGATGCAGCAAAGTGGTATGAATGTGCTGTGAAAGGAGATAATGCTAGTGCAATGAATCGCCTTGCTCAGATATATTATTATGGAAATCTATCAACAGGAAAGGACAAAGATAAAGCATTTGGTCTCTTCAGGCAAGCAGCTGATCAATTCGATCCACAAGCAATGTATTTCCTTGGATGGATGTATGAACACGGAGACGCTGTACAAAAGTCAATTAAAGAAGCAACCAGATACTATCGAAAGAGTAGCCAACAAGGTTATGCGTCTGCCACAAAACGACTACAAGAATTACAGATTGTAAAATGACTTGTAAAATAAATCATAGTAGTTGGTATTATTTTGGCATTGTTAATAAATATGGCACAAGCACATTTGATTTCGAATAATTACATTACACATTCATCATAACAAAGGAAAGAAGATATGAAAGTTAATAATTCAATTCTATTGGTAATTTGCGTAGTAATAATAGCATTCCTATTGGGTATGCTTGTGAATAAAAAGCAAGGAGGAGAAGTTGGTCCAATTCCGAATTATAGCACTACAGAAAAAGAAACAGAACAATCCACAACGTTTAATACAAACGAAAAGGAAACAGAATTGAATTCAAATAGTAGTGTATATTATGATTCACAACAGTTACGCAAAGTAAATTGTCCCATTTGCGATGGTGAAGGCTTCGATCCACGTGATTTACACATAAGATGCTTTGGGTGTAGTGGTCTCTGTAAAGTGGATGAAAATACTGCTCGAAAATTAAAATCGATGGATGAGAGCAAATGGCCGTATGTGGAAAAACAGTATTACGATTGTCCCATGTGTTTCGGTACAGGCTTTATAGGCGGCGGAAATCTGATGGATATAGACCTGATAACTGCAACACCTTGTAACTATTGTCATCAGCGTAAAAAAGTGGATGCCAAGGAATACAGCCGAATTTTCAAAATTAAACAAGAGATGATAAGGAATGGCATTCCCCTTCCTTGGATGCCGCCTCTTTAAGTTACTTCTTTCGATAGAGAGAGGGTCTCCAAGTCATCGGGAACATAGACGTTTCCATCGAATACTTCCCTTGCCTCGGCGGTGTAGGATTGCTTGCGGGTGGCGAGGGTTTTGTCCTCCGTGTGGTAGAGAATGAGGTTCTTGGTACCTAATTGTTGGGCCAACAAGGCGGCATCACGGGCGGTGGAGTGGTGTTTTTCGTATGGTTTGAAGATGTCACGGTCAGCATATTTGCAGAAAGCCTCGCTCATCAGCCAGTCCGCTCCCTCTACCAATTCACGGTTATGCTCGTTGTAAGGCTCGTCGCCCAAGCAGACGAGGCGTTGCCCGTCGGGGAGCCATGCGGTGAACCCGAATTGCTTTTCCTTGGTGCTGAGGATGTCGAAGCATTGGAAATGGATGTTTCCCACATCGAATACGTCGCGGTCGCGGAGTTCGTGGAAGAGGACGGTGGTGCCTATTTGCGCGGACAGTTTCTTGGGAAGGAGGTCGGTCATCATGCCTTGGAGGACGCGCAACACCTTCTCGTGGCTATAGATGTGGATTACCCCGTCGCATTTCCCTTTCGCCTTTTGTTGCAGAAAGAGGCGGATGACCCACAGCACACCTATGATATGGTCGGTGTGGGCATGGGTGACAAAGATGTCATGGATGAGGGAAATGGGGATGTGCGCATCTTCCAACTGCCGCAAGATGCCGTTGCCGCCGCCGGCGTCGACGAGGAGGGCTGTCTCATCGTTGTGAAGGAAAAAGCACGTGTTGTAGCAACGTGTCACAAAGGCGTTGCCTGTGCCGAGGATGGTGATTTGCGTTTTCATGATGCAAAGATAACTTGTTTTTTCGTTGTAAAGGGTGTTTTTTATGGAAAATGTTGTATCTTTGTCACACATTATCTATAATAAACAAACTATGGAAGAATTGAGAAACGAACAATTGGCAATCAAGGTTGCCGAGATGGGCGCGGAGTTGCAGAGCATCCAGGATGCCCAAGGGAAGGAATATCTTTGGCAAGCTGACGAGAAGTATTGGCCTCGCCATTCCCCGCTGCTGTTCCCCATCGTGTGTGGGTTGTGGGAAGACCGATATTATGTTGACGGCTATTCTTATAAGATGATGCGTCATGGCTTTGCCCGCGACATGCCTTTCACGCTCATCTCCAAGACGGATACGAAGGTGACGAACGCCTTGCATGACACGCCGGAGACGCACCACGACTATCCATTCCATTTCAACTTGGCTGTGACTTATCGCTTAGATGGCAATAAGATCCACGTGATTTGGCATGTGGAGAATACTGACGACAACGAGATCCATTTCCAGATAGGAGGGCATCCGGCCTTCAACTTACCCGACATGGTGGAAGGCGAGCCAATGCACGGGCTGATTAAGTTTGACAATGAGGAGACCATCGAGCGGTTGGTGGGCAATGTAGGTGGCTGCATCCGCCCTGGACGATTCAAGCTCGATGCGGAGAAAGGCTATTGGGCATTTACGGAACAGAGCTTTGACGAGGATGCCGTCATCATCGACAAGTGCCAAGTGAGAGAGATTGCCCTGTTGGACAAGGACCGCAAACCCGTGGTGACCGTCCACTTCAAGGCTCCCGCCGTGGGTATCTGGAGCCCCTTTGGCAAGAATGCGCCATTTGTCTGCATAGAGCCGTGGTATGGCATCCACGACAAAGTGAGCTACAATGGCGAGTTCAAGGATAAATACCTGATGAACCACTTGCAGCCCGGGGCATCCTTCATGGCGCAATATACCATCACGATAGGGTAAGGGAAAATAAATCTGCCAAAAGTTTTGGCGGTTTGAAAAGATTGTATTACCTTTGCAGCCGAATTATTGGAACGTGTTGGCGGGATAGCTCAGTTGGTTAGAGCGTCGGATTCATAATCCGGAGGTCGAGGGTTCGGGTCCCTCTCCCGCTACAAGGAGGGAAAGGAGTTGCGTTTAGGCGTGACTCCTTTTCCTTTGCCTATGCCTGAAACCCTGCCCTGCCACGCCACAAGTCGTTTCCCAAACACGTGTTCATGGGTCGTCCAAGCCTTTTGGACACCCCGTCCAAGCCGCTTGGACGACCCGTCCAAAGGGCTTGGACGGATAGCGAAGCGGGCATGTGGAATGTTTTTTTTGTAAAAAAAGTACAATTCTTTTGGCTTTTTCGATAATTCACCTTATCTTTGCAACGCAATAAGCGGAAATAGCTCAGTTGGTAGAGCACAACCTTGCCAAGGTTGGGGTCGCGGGTCCGAGTCCCGTTTTCCGCTCTTTTTTTGTTGAGTTGGAAAGTCGAAAAGTTGGAAAGTTGAAAAACAAAAAAGATTTGCTATGCCTTTTGCCTTTTTTACCTTTTCGCTTTTTTCCTTTCGTCATTTTGCCGCAATGGTGGAATTGGTAGACACGAGGGACTTAAAATCCCTTGGCCAGTGATGGCTGTGCGGGTTCGAGTCCCGCTCGCGGCACCTTATGTAAACACTATTCTTATGCGTAAAATTAACATCCTTGCTTTTTCAGCATCCACTTTAATCATCCTGTCATCTTGTTCATCAAAACTTGGCGCCTTGTCACCAGACAATTTCGTCGTCGCCCCCGACCCCTTGGAGGCGAGGGGAGGGCAGGTGTCTGCCACTATCAACGGCACTTTCCCTGAGAAGTACATGAAGAAAAAGGCCGTCGTGACAGTCATCCCCGAATTGCGCTATGGCGATGGGCAGGTGGCGCAAGGCCTTGCCTCGACATTCCAGGGCGAGAAGGTGAAGGACAACAACCAAACCATCTCTTACCGCCTCGGTGGCAAATACAACATGAAGACCTCTTTCGACTATGTGCCGGAGATGCTCCAGAGCGACATGTACCTGACATTTGATGCCAAGGTGGGGAAGAAAAGCGTGAAAGTGCCAGCCGTGAAAGTGGCGACGGGTGTGCTTGCCACGTCCGAACTCTATAAGCAGGCGTTGGTCGGCGACGGTGCCTGCATCGCCCCCGACACGTTCCAGCGCGTGCAGACGCAAAAGCAGGAGGCAAGCGTCAAGTTCCTGGTCAACCAGGCCATCCTCCGTCAGAGCGAGTTGAAAAACAATTCCGTGCAGGAATTTGTCAAGTTGCTCAAGAACATCCAGGCCGACCAGGAGAAACTGAACATCAAGAACGTGGAGGTTTCCGCATACGCATCGCCCGAGGGAGGCTTCTCCTATAACGAGAAACTTGCCAACAAGCGCAAGGACGTTTCCGAGGATTATGTCAAGCAGCAACTGAAAGGCAACAAGATGAACGCTGGCATCGATGCCCGCTATACCGCCGAGGACTGGGAGGGATTCCAGCAACTGGTACAGGCATCCAACATCCAGGACAAGGATGTCATCCTCCGTGTCCTCTCCATGTACAAAGACCCCGAGGAGCGGGAAAAACAAATACGCAACCTCAGCGAGGGCTTCCGTGAGCTTGCCGACCAAGTCTTGCCCGAGTTGCGCCGCGCCCGAATGGTAATCAATTACGACATCGTAGGTCGCACAGATGAGCAGATCATCCAGCAATATGCCGCAGACCCCAAGCAGTTGAGCAACGAGGAACTGCTCTATGCCGCTGCCCTTGTGGACGATGCCAGCAAGAAAGAGGAGATATACAAGGCTACAACCCTATATTGCCCCAACGACTATCGCGCCTTCAACAACCTTGCCGCCCTCGAACTCAACAAGGGTAACGTGGAGAAAGCCAAGTCGTACATCGAACAAGCCAAACGGGTGAACGCCAAGGCGCCAGAGGCTTTTGCCAACGAGGCATTCATCAACCTCACCAATGGCAACACTCAGGATGCCGAGAACGCCCTCTCACGCGCCATCGGTGCCAACGGGTATGACTATATGGCGGGCGTATTGAGCATCGCCAAAGGCGACTACATCCAGGCGGAGAGATTCCTGGCCGGCACCAAGACCAATAATGCGGGTCTGGCACACTTGCTCAACAACAACCTGCAAGATGCCATCAGTGCCCTCGATGCCGTCAAGAACCCCACTGCCATCACCAGTTACATCCATGCCATCGTGGCGGCTCACAACGGGAACAAGTTTGCCACGTCGTCTTACTTGCAGGAGGCGTTGGAAAAAGACCCGACTCTCAAGGCCTACTCTGACAAGGACTTGGAATTGTCGATATTGAAAGGCAACCAATGAAAGGCAAGGCACTCGCTTTTTTCCTTGCCTTGACCTTTCTTTCCTGTGGAACCGACAGCCGCCATTTCAAGTTTGACGGCAGGTTTAAGCATCTCAACCAAGGCGAATTTTATGTCTATAGCCCCGACGGTGGGCTCGACGGATTAGACACCATCAAGGTGGAGTCGGGACGATTCGCCTTCGAGATGCCGTGTAGCCGCCCTTGTATCTTGATGCTGGTGTTCCCCAATTTCTCTGAACAACCCATCTTCGCCGAGCCCGGGAAGTCGGTTAGCGTGAAGGGCGATGCCTCCCATCTCAAGGAGATGGAGGTGACGGGGACGAAAGACAATGAGTTGATGAACAAGTTTCGCCAGCAGATTGCCAACGCCTCGCCGCCCGACACGAGGAAATATGCCTCCCTTTTCGTCGAAGACCATCCCAACTCGCCCGTGGGACTGCATATCGTCAGCAAATATTTCATGCAGTCGGAACCCAACTACCAAGAGGCGAAACGATTATTGGGGTTGATGACGCTCGATGCCAGCAACTACTTCAACCATCTCAAACAGGCAGCCGCCAACCTCTCGAAGGCTTCAACCCATGGCAAGTTGCCATCCTTCAAGGAGAACGACATGGAAGGAAACCCCGTTGGCTCCAACACCCTGGCGGCGGCAAAGGTAGGTGTTGTAACCCTTTGGTCGTCGTGGAGTTATGAGAGCATGAGCATGCAACGGGAATTGAAAAACCTCAAACGCAAATGGGGAAGCCAGTTACAAGTGGTGGGGGTATGCGTCGATGGCAGCAAGCAGGAGGCACAGAAAGTCATCGACCGTGATACCATACCTTGGGCAAACCTCTGCGACGGCGACATGATGATGGGTAAGGTGGTACAGACATTGGGCCTCGCCTCCATCCCCGACAACATCATCACCCACAATGGCAAGATTGTAGCCCATGGACTGAATATCCAGCAGATGAAGGAAAAGGTGGAGGAACTGCTTGCGCATTGATATTCATGACATTATTATCCACGCGGTTGCATCTATGATGGACTGAATACGACTAATATTGTTTTTCCACTTATTCTACTTATATAGAGGCAGACCCATTCGCATCATGCAATGAGTCTGCCTCCTCCGTCTTAGTGGTAATTAAGTTTACTGGGACATTTCCATCTTACCACTTGTCATAGGGACTTTTGCCCCCTATCATCATATCATGCTTATTCCTCGTCCCATACGCTGAAGCCCTTTACCAATGCCTCGCCCGTGCCAACGCCGTCGTCGGGGTCAGGATCGACGATAGGTCCGGGTATGACTTCCGTGGTGGAGAAAATGATGAAGTCTTGCATGAGTTCATATCCCTCCATGTCAAGTGCCGTGACTTGTGGTTGTTGATAATCTTCTCTTTTCATGGTTGAAACATTTTTGATGTAGATTATCTTACCACCACTTTCTTACCGCCCTGCATGTAGATGCCACGCACGGTGGGCTTGCTGTCATATCGGCGGCCTTGCAGGTCATAGTAAGGCATCGTCTCCTCATCGTCGGAAACCATGACGCCACTCATGCCCGTCGTGCCATCTTCAAAGCGCAACTGGAAGTATTTCGCGCCATTCTCCAACAAAGTCGTGGGCAGTTGCAAGTAAGCCTTGTGTGCTGCCAACGTGCCAGCTTCCTTCACACGATAGAATCCCACACCCTTGTTACCCTTTGCCAAGAGGAAGTTGGTGAACGACCCATCGGTAGGTTGCACGGTGGTGTCGGTGGTCACGCCCCTTAACATGTTGGTCACATAGCCACGGTCGGCGGTGATGGGGATGTCATAGCTTCCTGCCTCAGCCCTCAGGATCAGTCCCGTATTGGCAGGAGCCTTCTCTATGCGGGAGAGGTATACGATGTCGCCATCATAATGGGAGATGATGTATGCCTCAAAGTTAGTCAAGTCAAGTCCGTTGCTTGAGCAATAGGTGACAAAGCCGTCGTTGGTAGAAACGATTAGCAATTCATTGCCATCCTCGCCAGAGGGAGCGGGAGCCATGAACATCACGCGCAGCAACTCGCTCCAAAGCCCGTAAGAGTTCTTGGCACGGAAGTTGAAGTAATGCAAGCCCTCGCCCAACCTGTTGATGGGGATGGAGGCAACGAAGTTGTTGCTCGTGGCGGCGACGGTCTTATGCTGGGCATAGTTGTCGTCAAACCAATACTCGTATTCCGTAATCGTGGCATCCTCCTCGGGAACAATTACCTCCGACTTGTAGAACATATATCGCTTCAACTCGCTCCACTCGCCAAGGCTGTTGCGGGTGCGGATGTTGAAGAAGTGCAAGCCACAATCCAAGTTGGTGATGTTAAGGTTTAGAGAGAATGTATTGTTAGAAGTGAACTTCGATACCTTTTGGTCAGAGCTTTCATCAATCCAATATTGATATTCAGTAATGGTACCCACCTCGCTTTGCGCTTGTGCAAATAATGCCAGGCATATTAGCCATACGAGGTTAAATAATCTTTTGTTCATAATGATTGGAATTAATTGGGAGTAACCTTGATGTTTACATTCAATGCCTTCATGTCTGTGGAAACGACAGCGGACGATTCATCCAAGATTTTGGGGGCAGTAGTAGTCAATGTATATGGGGTTGTGCCACCATCGGGACCTACTACTGTGCCGTCGTTGCCAAAATAATTTTGACCTACCACTCTCCTGTCGTCATCACTGTCATAATCATATCCTTTGGATACGGTTTGGCTACCACGATAATAGTCTTCATTGTCATTTGTAATTTTAGTTCTAACTATACAATAATAAAAGGTGCTATTGTCAGAATAGTATTGAACACTTTTAAACCAACAATTTACAAAGCTTGCTTTGACTTTAGTATTTGAAATTGCATTTTGGTAGCTAAAATAACAATTGATGAATTCCAAATCATCTACTTTACTTGTACTTGTTTCACCCGCAAGATAAGGAATAATGCAGTTTTTTGCTTTGAGACTCACTACACGTGACAAAGAGATAGAACTTTTAGTCTTACATCTATCCATGAATACATTTTTTACATCATTATCAAGACTGAGGTTGAAAAAATAGCAATTTTTAATTTTCAATCCGTTTATTGCCTTTGTTACAGATAGAGTACTATTAATGGATAATCCTTCAAGCATAGTTGCCGTAAGTTCTTGTGCTTGATTATTTTTATCATAAGGTATTTCTATTTTTATTCCTAATGTACTTGACCCAACATTTGTTTTAGAGTCACCTGCACCAATTACTGATATTTTCTTGTCAATGGTAAACCCTGGGAATGTTCCTTTGTTCAAAAAGATGGTATCTCCATCTTGGGCATCATTGATGGCTGTCTGGATGTCATCGGGTTCATACATGGTCACGTTTCCTTGGTGTTGAAGGATTACTTTACTCATTTGTGCGTTCGCACTCAAGGCTGCCATCATGAGGCAAGCCAAGATGAAGGTCATTTTCTTCATAATTGTTTTGATTTAAATTGTTAGTTAAAAGTTATTGTTAAAGATAAAAAATATTTCTTATTGGATGTTACAATATCGAATTGGTTATAGTTTATTCTTTGACTCGCATGAGCGTCCAGTTGTCTATAAGTGTCCAATCCCCCTCGATGGTTTGGTCTTTCTTGATGCCTATTGTCAGTACTCCATCGGTGCCTACTTCAACTATCAGTTCGTTTTGGTAGTAACCTGCATCGGTCCAATAGGCAGCTGCCTCCATGTTGTTTGGAATATACTTGACCTCGCCAGTATACTCGTTTACCACTTCAGAAACACTCCCACCCAAACCATTGGAAAGGGCGGCCGAACTTGCAACAGCTAAAGGAACAGAATAATTCCCTTTGGTAGAGTGAGCATATAGCATAGCATAGTCATACTTTGTATTCCCTGCAACCCACAGTGCATAATCATTGTTTGCGAATCCTCTTCGATAGAATCCTTGTACGCCAACTTTGTACTTGCCCATCGTCAATCCCGAAATGGTCTGGTAGGTATCGTATGTCTTATTATAATGCTCTGCATTGTTTTTGGGAGAAGCACCGCTAAGAGGTGTTCCCTCCCATCCATCGTATTTGTTGTCATCATAACTTGGATTAACGATGAAATTCGTATAATTGTCACCGTCACTAATTGTATAGTCATTATAGACGGGACGAATGGAGCGACCACAATAGCAATAGCCAGTTGGCCCAAATTCATAGTAGAAATCGCGTTCCGTCCATCCTGATGAAGTACTAACGATACCAAAAGTCAGTTCAGTACCACAAGGGATATTGTCTTCTGTTGTTCTATTGAAGGTTTTGCCCCAATAACTCCCATACAAGGCCGTATCCACTTTTTCATTCCAATAGTCATCCTTGAAACTGGCAGCGGGCAAGAAAATAGATTTCCCGTTTGGTCCTGTCACTCGACATCCTTGTGTGTTACGGTATTTTTCCCAAGCCCACTGGCATTCTTCCATCAATTCGATGAAGTCCGCCTCTGTCGGCATGTGCCATTTCCCACCAAGAGTCAATAGCGCGATGTCCTCATCATTACGCAGATTGCGAGTGTTGCCCGCCGATACCAATGAATAGTTTTCTCGTGAATAGTAGGATTTCACAGATGTCTCTCCCCATGAGAAATACCATCCGTGTTGCTCTGGTGAAGAGGCACCGATGTTGCAGGTGGCCCATAATGTACCACTGGGCAATCCCAAATCCATATATTTTTGACCTTCGAGTAAGTCAATAACAGGATCTTCAGTTACGAAAACCATGCTGTCTACGTCACTGGCAGCATAATAATCGAAGTCACCGCCACGATATATCATTACCCCTTGGGCAAAGTTATACAGGGGAAATAATGATAACAAGATTGAGATAAAGAATTTAAACGTATTCATTTCTTTATTATTTTAATAGTTGTTTTTTGTGCTTTTACAATAAAAATACCTGTTGGCAAACCACTCAAACTCAAATGGAGATTACCAGTATGGTCAGTCTTATAGTTCTTTGTGTATCGGTCGTCTAATGTGTTTAATGAAACTTGTGTGTCGGCAGGGAACCCTATCAGTACAATCTCTTCATTTGCGACTTGTATTTTTCCATCATTTTGGATTGAGATACCCATATCAATGGGAATTGAATCTTCAAATGTTATCTTGTGTAAGTTTGAAAGTGGGTAGTATTCCACACCTATCGAATCTGTAATGAGAACAATACGTTCATCTGAAAAAACAACTTTGGGATGTTGTTTAAGTAAATATGCAACCTGTTGGCCATCTTTATTCCAAACCATCACATAGTTTTTTTCGGCTTGTAAACCAAGATAATAGATTATCAACATCGCCAATAGGCAAAAAAATCTTTTTTTCATACCGTAGTTGTCTTGTTATATGTGTTAATAGGTTATCGATGGGGGCAAAGATACAAAGAAAAGGAATACCGTGCAAACGCCATTTTTGCGGTTTGTGGACAAGAGGCCGTTTCCGTGGATAACCGTCGAAAATTTATGTTTAAGAGAAAATTTTTTTTGCTTTTTTGTTTTTTGTGGCAGGCAAAATAGCCATTATCGTGTGTTAGAATCGGCGTATTGATGGGAATGCGCAGAAAAAGAAACCCGATGGATCGTGAATGGTCCATCGGATTTCCTCATGTGATTTGGTATGGAAAGCTTATTCTTCGCCGTTACTATCGTCGTTGGCCTTGAAGCTGTCGAGGTCTTCCACTTGGAAGTTCTTGATGTATGCAGCCTTGCCGAGGATATTCTCCTCTGCCATGCGTACATAGACGTTGGCAGACTTCTGGAACAGTTCGGGTGCCTCGGCGGCATCGCGGATGATGAGCAAAGACATTACCAGTTCGCATGTCATGTCATAGAGGCGGCGTGCGAGGAAGTCGAAAGCGTCTTGGTTGCCCAATCCCTTGGCATAGTTGATGGCTTCCTCATAGATGGGGATGAGTTTCTCTACGCGGGTCTTCAGGCTTGCTAAGGTTGGGTTGTCGCCTACGCACAACGCCTCGTCCATGTCCTTGATGTTGTTGAGCATGGTGCCGTTGCTGATGTAGCGGATGGCGGCGACCACTTGCAGCTGTGTCGTTCCCTCATAAATGGAGAAGATGCGAGCATCACGATACAGACGCTGGCTCTTGTATTCCATGATGAAACCGCTGCCGCCGTGGATGCTGATGGCATCGTATGCGTTTTGGTTGGCATACTCGGAGTTCATGCCCTTTGCCAATGGCGTGAAGGCATCGGCAAGTCGTTGGTATTTTTTCATCTCCTGCTTCTCTTCGGGGGTGAGTTTGCGGTCGCGCTCAATGTCTTCCAAGCATTTGTAGACATCCACATAGCAAGCTGTTTGGTAAAGCAAGGAGCGTCCGGCATCGAGCTTTGCCTTCATGCGAGACAGCATGTCGTAGACGGCAGGGAAGTTGATGATCTTATCACCGAACTGCTGGCGTTCCTTGGCGTATGCCAATCCCTCGTTGTAAGCCTCTTGCTCCACGCCTACCGATTGGGCAGCGATGCCAAGGCGAGCACCGTTCATCAAAGCCATCACGTATTTAATCAATCCCAGACGGGTGCTTCCGCATAGTTCTGCCTTGGCGTTTTTATAGGTCAACTCACATGTTGGCGAACCGTGAATACCCAGTTTATGCTCGATATGTCGCACGTTTACACCGCCTTGGTTCTTGTCATAGATAAACATAGACAAGCCACGACCGTCTTTTGTTCCTTCCTCAGAACGAGCAAGCACGAGGTGAATGTCAGAGTCGCCATTGGTAATGAATCGCTTCACGCCATTCAATCGCCAACAATTCTCTTTCTCGTCGTATGTGGCTTTCAGCATCACACGTTGCAAGTCAGAGCCGGCATCAGGCTCTGTCAAGTCCATTGACATGGTTTCACCCGCACAAACACGAGGAATGTATTTCTGCCGTTGCTCTTCAGAGCCAAATTCATATAAGGTATCAATACATGATTGCAAGCTCCAGATGTTTTGGAAACCAGCATCGGCGGCGGAAATCACTTCGCTCAACATAGAGAATATGACATTGGGAAGGTTCAAACCGCCATAACGACGAGGCATTGAAACACCCCAAAGTCCAGCCTTACGTGTTGCGTCAATGTTTTCAAATGTCTTGGAAGCATAAATCATCCTGCCATTCTCCAAGTGTGGACCTTCAAGGTCAACGCTCTCAGAGTTTGGTTCAATGATATTTGCTGCTACGTCGCCCGTGATGTCGAGAATCTGTTTGTAGTTCTCGATGGCATCGCTGAAGTCAACGGGTGCGTAATCAAATTTGTCTTTATCTTTGTAGCCTTTCTCTTTCAGTTCTACGATGCGCTTCATCAATGGATGGTTCAGATAGAATCCAATCTCTGGGTGGTCACTATAATAGTTTGCCATAATTTATTTCTTATTTTTTAATGACTTAAATTCTCCATAACAAGCCGCGCAGAGTACTATTACAAGAATGCCACGGATGACTTTAACGACTGTTGACCCTGCGGTTACGACATCATAGGCGAATACCACCGCCAAAATAAGATAGAGAATCCAAGAATATTTATTCTTCATTATTTGCTGTTCTGTTTATAGTATTTAATCAGTTTGGGAACAACCTCCTCAACTGTACCTACGATAACATAATCGGCGATGCGATTGATAGGAGCATCGGGGTCGGAGTTGATGCTGATGATAATACCAGAGTCTTGCATACCGGCGATATGTTGGATTTGTCCAGAGATACCACATGCGATATAGACCTTTGGATGAACGGTAACACCAGTTTGTCCAATCTGACGGTCATGGTCAATCCAACCAGCATCAACGGCTGCACGAGAACCACCTACTTCACCATGAAGCACCTTTGCAAGTTGGAAGAGTTGGTCAAAACCTTCCTTTGAACCAACACCATAACCACCAGCCACCACGATGGGCGCTCCCTTCAGGTTGTGCTTTGCAGCCTCTACATGATGGTCGAGTACCTTCACGACGAAAGCATCAGCCGAAACATATTTAGAAACTTCTGGATAAACCACCTCTTTCTTGCATTCACCTTCATATAAAGCCTTCTGCATCACACCACTACGCACGGTTGCCATTTGTGGGCGATGGTCGGGATTGACAATCGTAGCTACGATGTTTCCACCAAAAGCAGGACGAATCTGATAGAGTAGGTTGTCATAAACCTTATTGTTCTTCTTGTCTTCATACGGTCCAATCTCCAATTCCGTACAGTCTGCGGTAAGTCCACTTGTGAGAGAAGAACTGACACGAGGACCTAAATCACGACCAATTACGGTTGCTCCCATCAAGCAGATTTGCGGTTTCTCCTCTTTGAAGAGATTCACGAGAATGTCGGTATGTGGTGCCGAAGTATAAGGGAATAACCCTTCTCCGTCGAAAACAAATAGTTTGTCAACACCGTATGGGAGGATTTGCCCTTCCACTTTATCCTTAATGCCTGTGCCAACAACGACGGCATGTAGTTCTACGCCTAATTCATTGGCCAACTTACGGCCTTTGGTCAGCAACTCTTGCGATACTTCTTGTACCAAAGTGCCTTCTATTTCTACATATACAAATACGTTGTTCATATTCTTTATCATTAGCCAATAATCTTCTCTTCTAACAACTCCTTGATCATTCCTTCCACGTCAGCATCAGAAGCCGTTAAGGTCTTTGATTCCTTTGCTTGGAAGACGATGTTCTTCACGGCTTTCACCTTGGTAGGCGAGCCAGCCAGTCCGCATTGTTGTGGGTCGCCATCGACATCTGCCACGCTCCATTGGTTCAAAGTCAAGTAGGAACGTTCTTCATACAGGTTGTCGTAGGGCGTGCCTTCGGCAGGTCTTTCCATCGGGCATGTAGCGCGTTTGTACTTCATCACGAGCTTGGCGTTCTGTGGACGACAAGGTGCAGCGCTGCCATTTACCGTGATAACCACAGGGAGGGGGGCTTGCACCGTCTCCACACCACCGTCGATAACGCGCTTGACGGTGGCAACGCCATTCTCCACCGAGAGGACTTCCTCTGCGTATGTCACTTGGTTTAGTCCGAGTTTCTGTGCCACTTGCGGTCCCACCTGTGCGGTGTCGCCGTCGATGGCCTGGCGACCGCCAATCACGATATCCACATCGCCAATCTTCTTGATGGCCGTTGCCAAGGCGTATGATGTAGCCAAGGTGTCGGCACCGGCGAACAATCGGTCGGTCAAGAGCCATCCAGTGTCAGCCCCGCGATACAATCCTTGGCGGATGATTTCGCCGGCGCGTGGAGGTCCCATCGTTAAGATTCCTACTGTAGAGCCAGGGTGTTGCTCTTTGAGACGTAGAGCTTGCTCCAATGCGTTTAAGTCTTCTGGGTTGAAAATGGCGGGTAAAGCGGCGCGATTGACAGTACCTTCTGCGGTCATGGCATCTTTACCCACATTTCTTGTGTCTGGCACTTGCTTGGCCAACACAACAATCTTTAAAGCCATAAATATATTATTAATAATGTGTTATGATTATTAAAAAGTTGTGCAAAATTACTACTTTTCCCTTTTATGCCCAAGTAAATGTTACAAAAAACGCACATTTGCGCCTCAAACGTGCACGTTTTATGCGTTTTGTGCAGTAATTAAATGGATATAACATGACATAATATCCAAATAAAAGCCGTATCTTTGCAAACGGAAATACTAAAAAGATGAAGAAAATGAGAAGAACACTTTTCCTTTTGATGATAATGTTGGTAGGGAGGTTGCCCATGATGGCGCAAGGCTTTGACAACCTGCGTGACCCCATAGAGGATGTCAATAAAGTGGTGGATAACACGCCAGATTCCATCGCCAAGGCATTGATGAGCCGTCCTGCGCCAGGCTCTACCCGTATTGGGAATAACCCTGTCTTGTTCTTGATAGGCAATTCTACGATGCGCAATGGCACGAAGGGAGATGGCTCCAACGGTCAATGGGGGTGGGGATATTATGCCAACCAATATTTCAATGCCTCCCGGATTACTGTGGAAAACCAAGCCTTGGGTGGTATGTCTACGCGTACCTTTTATAATAAGTTATGGCCAGACATCAGGGAAGCATTGAAACCGGGTGACTGGGTGATTGTTTCCATTGGGCATAATGATAACGGTCCTTTTGACGAGGGTCGCGCACGTGCCGTCATTCCCGGCATTGGACTTGATTCCTTGAATGTGACCATTAAGGAAACGGGAGAAAAGGAGACTGTTTACACGTATGGTGGGTATATGCGGAGGTATGTATCCGAGATACGTGCCAAGGGTGCCAATCCCATCCTGATGTCGCTTACCCCCCGTGATGCGTATGATGAAAAGACGGGTAAGATTGTGCGTAAGCCACAAGGGAAATGGTTAGAGGAATTATCGGTGGAATTGGACGTACCTTATATCGACCTGAATGAGATTTCTGGAGCGAAGTTGGACTCGTATAGCAAGTGGAAAGAGAAGTATCATTTCTTTGGCGACCATATCCATACGAGTTATTTCGGTGCGCAGATGAACGCAAGGAGTGCTGCCGAGGGTATCATGGCATCGACACATCCTAAGTTGAGAGAACTCAAGGGAATGATGATGAATGTGGAGTTAAAGAAAGTAGATGTCAAGAGAGAAGAGGGAAAGCCTGTCGTGTTCATCACTGGCGATTCCACCGTGAAGAACAAGGATAAGGACAAGGATGACATGTGGGGGTGGGGTGCTCTTGCCAATACCATCTTCAATGAGAAGAAGATTATGCCCGTGAATGTGGCCATGGCTGGACGGTCTACCCGTACTTATCTGCGTGAGGGACGATGGGATGCCCTATATAATTCGTTACAACCAGGAGACTTCGTGTTGATAGAGTTTGGCCATAACGACATCTGTCCAATCACAGACAAGAAGGCACGAGGGGTCATCCCTGGCACAAAAGACACATGCCATGTGTACAAGATGGAAGAGGACGGCTCGTTTGTGGTGGTGTATTCCTTCGGATGGTACTTGAAGAAGTTTATCGATGATGTGCGCGAGAGAGGGGCAACGCCTATCTTGGTGTCGCTTACCCCGCGTAATGAATGGCCCAACGGGAAGGTGGAGCGTCGCAATGACTCATACGGGAAATGGTATCGTGAAGTGGTGGATGAGACAGGTGTGGAGTTTTTGGATCTCCACAATATCGCTGCTGATTACTTAGACAAGAAATATAAGAGCAAGGAAGATGCCATGCCTTATTTCAAGAAAGACCATACACACACCAGTTTGCTTGGTGCGAAGAACAATGCCAAATGTGTTGCCAAAGGTTTGAAGACGATGAAGAGCCCTTTGGCGAAATACCTGAAATAGACAGATGATTGACAGGGCGACGGTAGAGAAAATCAAGGAAGCCGCCAACATCGTGGATGTGGTGGGGGAGTTTGTCACGCTGCGCAAGGCGGGGATGAACTACAAGGGATTATGTCCTTTCCATAATGAGAAGACACCGTCGTTTATCGTGTCGCCATCGCGTGGCACTTGCCATTGTTTTGGGTGTGGCAAGGGAGGCAATGCCGTAAGCTTTATCATGGAGCATGAGCAGATGACCTATCCCGAGGCATTGCGTTGGCTTGCCAATAAATACCATATCGAGATACAAGAACGCGAGTTGACCGACGAGGAGAAACGCGAGCAAAGTGAACGTGAGTCGATGTTTATCATCAATGAATATGCCTTGAAATATTTTGAGAATGTGCTCCACAACCACGAGGAGGGAAAGTCTATCGGCATGGCGTATTTCCGTAGCCGTGGCATCCGTGATGACATCATCCAGCGATTTCAGTTGGGATATGACCTTGGCAATCGCTACGCCTTTGCTGATGCGGCTCGTCGCAAGGGATATAAGGATGAGTTTATCGAAAAGGTGGGCATCTGCTACAAGAATGACCATGGCGACCTCATTGACCGTTACGCGGGGCGTGTCATCTTCCCTTGGATTGGCGTGAGTGGCAAGGTGGTAGGCTTTGGCGGCAGGAAGTTGGATGCCGCCACGAAAGGTGTACAACAGAAGTATGTCAATTCGCCCGACTCGGAGATTTACCACAAGGACCGCGAACTATATGGTATCTACCAAGCGAAGAAAGCCATTGCCAAGGATGACCGTGTGTATATGGTGGAGGGGTATACCGACGTGATTGCTATGCACCAATGCGGCATAGAGAATGTGGTCGCCAATTCGGGAACAGCGTTGAGCGTGCACCAAATCCATATCCTCCATCGTTTCACGTCGAATATCACGTTGCTCTATGATGGCGATGCAGCGGGCATCCATGCAGCCTTGCGAGGAACCGATATGTTGCTCAATGAGGGGATGAACTTGAAGGTGTTGCTATTCCCCGATGGTGATGACCCCGATTCTTTCGCACGAAAGCATACGGCGGTGGATTTTCGGGAGTTTATCGAAAACAACCAGACAGACTTCATCCAATTCAAGACAGACCTATTACTCAAGGATGAGCGTGACCCGCTGAAGCGAAGCGAGGGCATCAACTCCATTGTCCAAAGTATAGCAATGGTGCAAAACCAGATTTTGCGAGATACATACCTGCATGATTGCGCACAGCGTATCGGTATCAACGAGCAGACATTGATTAACCAGATGAATAAGTTTATTCGGGATGGTAAGAAACAAGTTGGGCAGCCCACATCCCAGATTGTTGTGCCTACTCCCATCAAACCTGTTACTCCCGTTGCCACCCAGCAACAGAGTGATAGCAAGGTAGAGCAGATGCTTATTCAATTAGTGATTCGCTATGGTGATGTCATTATTTATAATAATGTAGAAGATGAAGAAGGGCAGTTGAAGAATATCAACATAGCGCAATTTGTGAGTCTGACTCTCGCTGCCGATGGTCTCCGCTTTCGTAATGAATGGTTTAACCGCATCCTCGACGAGGCCGTTGCGCATAGTGGTGATGAGGGTTTCAACTCGGAAGAGTTTTTCATCAACCACGATGACATCACCATCAGTAGGATTGCGTTGGATATGAGTCAGGATAAGTTCCATTTGTCAGAGAGCCAGCAAGTGCATGAAGATCAGGAGTCTTTGCGTAATCGGTCATTACACTTGGTGCTTGACTTCCGTAAAGAATTTTTAGATGAACGTATCAAGGAGATTAAGCGTGACATCGTGAAGTTTGCCCATGACGAGGAACAAGTAAATTCTTTGATGAAAGAATATCAGGAGAAGATGTTATTGCGAAATGCCCTTGCCAAGAAGTTAGGGAATAATGTATTGATGAACTGAAGAACGATAGGAGAAAGGAGTGAAGATGGATTCTTGGGCGATAATTGTGTTTTGGATTCTCGTTGGTTGTGCAGTAGCCGTATACGAGGCGAGAAGGAGAGGTTTGTTTACGAGAAAGGGTGAGATTGTTGACGAGGTGAAGGATGTAAATGTTAAAGAGCTGATAGACCGTGTTCTCAAGGAGCTGAACTGTACGGGTACTTGGGGAGAGGTGGAAAAGGAAGAGTCGGTGTCTTACCAATATCAAGGTGGTCATTTCCGCATTCGTTTAGAAGAGAACTCGCCATACGTGAAGTTGATGTTCCTGTTTTTTTATGAGACTTCAACCGAGGATATCCATTTGGTAAGGGAGATATGCAACCAGTGTAATGTCAATACAGATATGGTGCATGTGGTATACTATGTCAATGGGGAGGAGAATACCATCCACCTGCATCTTTTGGCAGCCTTACAATTAGATGAAGCGAATGCCAAGAAGACATTAGAAAGTGTGATGTTGGAAATGTTCCGTTGGCATAATATTTTTATACGTTGGTTTTCGGAAAAGAAAAAGGAGAGCCAGCAAGATGAACAGCGCGACTACGAGAAGAGCTGTGCCGACGCGAGTCGTGAGCTTTTCCTATTGCGGGAGCAGGAATTGCTGCACCAAGATGCTGGGCCTGATTGGCGTTCCTCTGCGGATGAGTCCATTCGATTAGGGAAGTTCTTGTCTACGTTGTTTTCTTTAAATGAGGTGAATCCTGTCAAGATGGAAATCATGACATCGCAAGGTCGTACGATATTGACAGATAAGAATGCCATCTTGGGCTATGACATGTCAACGCCTTTGATAGTAGATGGGAAATTCATCGGTGAGTCAGCCATGTTGCATTTGGTGTTTATGATGGCTGAACGGCCAGACATGGAACGTTCTGTCACCATACATTTGAAATCGGAGAAACAAGGTGAACGGTCATTGTATTACCGTATATCTGCCATGCTCATTCCTCTTTCAATCCAACCTTTAACCCCATTCAAATCGCAAGAGACGCTATTTAAAAGTGCCTCCTTACTTGCGGCATACGATTTAGACTCGCCAAAGCAACGTTTGGCAGAATTTCAATATCAATGGAAAGAAGCTACTCGCAAGTTGGATAATGGTGAAGAAGAGCAACTTTCTGAGGAGGAGCGCATGATTAGTGATTGTATAACGCCTGCCTTGGGTTACGATCTTTATCATGGGATGGTGCGACTTCGTCAAGGTAGGTTTTATGAGGCATTATTGTATCTTGTCGATGCCTATCAAGTGTTTGCCCCGAGGATGAGGAATTTGAATTCCTCCCAACGGGAGACCTACTTCAATTTATGCTATCATATTGGCTTTTGTTATTGTGAACTAAAACTCTATGTGGAGGCGCATTATTATCTTGAGCAAACTCTGCCCCTCCATCGCATTACCTATACGCAAGAGTATGTGAACTGTCTGGTAAATAGCAAGGACTTCCGTGCGATGCCTTTCATTGACTCCCTACTTAACGAAATCAAGGAGTCTATGGATGATGATGAAGATGGGAAAGACTTGAATGGTGCAGTCAAGGACTTCATTAGTTTCTTGAACAGACGCAAGGCCTATATATATGTGGAAAAACAAGAGTATGATAAGGCGGAGAAAATGTTGAAGAAGATGCTTGACGAACCTGAAAACATGGACTTTGCCATTGACGAACTGGCATACATACAAAAAATAAAGGGAAGTAAGGAGATTGAGATTTAATAATAAGTGTAATATGTTTTATATTGAGAAGACTTTCGACATATCCGCCAGCCATAGGCTTTGCTTGGATTATGAGAGCAAGTGCCAACGCACACATGGACATAATTGGCGGATTACCGTTTATTGCAAGTCGCGTGAGTTGGATGCAAATGGGATGGTGGTCGATTTCAGTGAGGTGAAAAGGAAAATTAAGAGGGTGTTGGATCACCAAGACCTCAACGAGGTGTTGCCTTTCAACCCCACAGCGGAGAATATCGCACGATGGATTACCGAGCAAATTCCCCAGTGCTATAAGACTCGTGTGCAGGAGAGTGAGGGGAATGTTGCCATCTACGAGAAGGAGGAATGATGAAAAAGTATCGCGTGAATGACATGTTTTATTCCCTGCAAGGAGAGGGGTATAACACGGGACGGGCATCCGTGTTTATCCGCTTGGCGGGTTGCAACTTGCAATGTCCATTCTGCGATACCGACTTCAGCTCATACCAAGAAATGAGCGGTGATGAAATTGTCCGGCAAGCCTTGTTCCTAAAGAGGGAAGCCAAGGAGGAGGGGAGAGTGATAGTTGTCCTCACTGGTGGGGAACCTACCTTGCAAGTTGACCAGACTTTGGTGGCTCAACTCCAAAATGAGGGTTTTATGGTGGCGATGGAAAGTAATGGCACAAAGCTTGCCCCTCCCAATTTGGATTGGTTGACGGTCTCGCCCAAGGGTAATGTTGTGGTGGAGAAGTGTGATGAGGTGAAATGTATCTTTGACGGAGAAAGGCAAGTGAATGATTACGGCATTGTCGCAAGATACTATTACCTTCAACCTTGTGACATGGGTGATACACACCTCAACCAGGCTATCGTCGAACAATGTGTGGACTATATCAAGCAGCATCCACGATGGCGTCTTTCGTTGCAAACGCATAAATTAGCGGGATTCAAATGAATGTCTATATCGACTGGGTGTTATTGGCGGTCTATGCCGCAATCGTAGTGGGGGCTATGGTTGCCGTACTCCTGGACAATCGGCAACCTGCTAAGACCATGGCTTGGTTGCTTGTATTGACGTTCATGCCTTTGGTGGGGATTATTCTCTATTTCTTTTTTGGTAAGAATACGCGCAAGGAAAGACTTATAAGCCAACGCAGCCTCGACCATCTGACCAAACGGTCCATGTCTGAGTTTATTGAGCAAGAAAACTTACAAGTCCCAGAAAACCATCAGGTGTTGGCTCGTCTATTCACGGAACAGAACTGGGCGTTTCCCTATAAAGATAATGAAGTGGATGTCTTCACGGATGGTTATGGCTATATGTCTGCCTTACTGACTGAAATTGGCCGTGCAACGAAACATATCCATTTTGAGACATTTATATTCGAGGACGACCCATTGGGGCGTTTGGTTGCCGATGCCTTGATAGACAAAGCAAGGCAAGGAGTAGAGATACGTGTCATCTATGATGATGTGGGATGTTGGAAAGTCAAGGAGGCTTTCTTTGAACGCATGAGGGAGGCGGGTATTGATGTCCATGCCTTCATGCCTGTTCGCTTTCCGATGTTCACCAGTAAGGTGAATTACCGTAACCACCGCAAAATATGTATCATTGACGGCATAGTGGGGTTCATCGGTGGCATGAATATTGCCCTGCGATATGTGAAGGGAACGAAACGCCAACCTTTTCGCGATACGCATCTCCGCCTTCGTGGGGCATCTGTCTATGGCTTACAAAAGGCGTTCCTCATCGACTGGTATTTTGTGGACCGCACTCTTGTTACCAGCCACAAATATTATCCTGACTATGACCATTCCGTCAATAACCATTGCATAGCGCAAGTGGTGACGAGCAGTCCTATAACTGATTGGCCAGACATTATGCAGGGGTATGTGCGCATCCTTTTGGAGGCGAAACGTTATGTGTTTATGGAAACGCCTTATTTCTTGCCCACAGACCCTGTGCTGTTCGCTATGCGAACGGCAGCATTGGCAGGGGTGGACGTTCGACTGATGATTCCTTTACGGGGAGATGTGAAAATTGTGGAATGGGCTACACGCTCCTATATCATTCAGGCAGCAAAGGCGGGAGTGAAGATTCTGTTGTATAAAGCAGCTTTCAACCATTCCAAGCTCCTTATTAGTGATGACACATTATGCACCTGCGGTAGTACCAACATCGACTTCCGGAGCTTTGAGAATAATTTTGAGGCAAACATCTTCATTTATGACGAAGAGACGGCTCTGCGGCTGAAAGAGGTATTCTTGAAAGATCAAGAGCATTGCGTGGAACTTGCCGATATAACAGCATTGGAACATCGTCCTTTTTACAAAAGATTGGGGGAGTCCATCATCCGAATGTTCTCACCGTTACTTTGAGGGAAAAGTATAAATATGTGAAACATGCGTTACATCAACCTTTAGATGGTTTCGGTAACATATTGGACTATGAAACTTAAAAAATACTAATCGATTTTGCTATATGGCGATAAATGCTTACTTTTGTGAATGAATCAAAACATGACAAAAAGTGAAAAGGCAAATCATTACTATATTATTAACGATCCTACCCTTATTTAGTTTTGGACAAAAGATATCCCTTGGCTCATGCGTGACCAAGGATGGTGGGCAATATAAGGGCGAGATGGCCAAGGGGAAACCCAATGGCAAGGGTAATACGATGTGGAAGAATGGCAACACCTATGAGGGTGAGTACGTCAATGGCAAGCGTCACGGGCAGGGTGTTTATACTTTTGCTGACGGTGAGAAATATGAAGGGCAATGGTTTCAAGACCAACAACATGGGCATGGGACGTATTATTTCGCCAATAATAATAAATATGTGGGATTGTGGTACCGTGACTACCAACAAGGTCATGGCGTGATGTACTACTATAATGGCGACCGTTATGAGGGTAACTGGTATCAGGACAAGCGACAGGGAAAGGGTAAATATGTCTTTGTGAATGGTGCTTACTATGACGGTTCTTGGGCAAATGACATGAAGAACGGAAAGGGATTCTTTGACTGGGGCGACGGCACCACGTATGACGGTATGTGGGTAAACAACATGCGGTCGGGCAGGGGAGTGAATCATTACTCTTCTGGCGATGTCTATTCTGGCGACTGGAAGGAAGACCTACCCAATGGCAAGGGCATTTACCGTTTCGCCAATGGCGATGTCTATGAAGGCAGTTATGTGGAAGGCGAGCGCACAGGAGAGGGTATCTTTCGTTTTGACAATGGCGACAAATATTCAGGACGTTTCCTCAATGGTGACAAGTCGGGCAACGGAACGTTCACTTGGGTCAATGGCGATAGCTATGTGGGTGAGTGGAAAAATGACAAGCAGAATGGTCGTGGCAAATTGAGAAAGAAGAACGGTGACACCTTCGACGGGATGTTCAAGAATGGCCAGATTGACGGTGAGGTGACAATACATTATGCCGATGGCAATAAGTTTAAGGGAACATACAAGAATGGCAAGCGCAACGGCAGGGCTATTGAGGAGACAAAGGAAGGCAAGCGCTTCGAGGGCAGTTATGAAGAAGACCGCCGCCATGGCAAGTTTGTAGAGAAGGATCGCAATGGTAGCGTCACAGCTAAAGGGCATTATGACCATGGCCGTAGAATCTTGGATTGAATATAAACTCGTAAAACTATATAATATGATTATCGACACATTGGAGAATTTGGAGAAGTATGTCTCTCTAAATCCGTTTTTTAAGGAAGTGGTGGACTTCCTGAAGCTGAATGACTTGAAGAGCCTTAATGCCGGCAAGCATTTCATTAAGGACAAAGATGTATTTGTTAATATACAGGATGCTAAGGGAAAGACCGTCGAAGAGGCCGTGATAGAGTACCATCGTTCGTATATTGACATTCAGGTTCCATTGACTGCCAATGAGACTTTTGGTTATATCCCCACCTGTGAATTACCAACGGTGGAGTTCAATGAGGAAAAGGACATTGCTAAGGTTCTTGGAGTAAAGGGTCAGAGTTATGTGACATGCACACCGTCCATGTTTGCTATGTTCTTCCCACAAGATGGCCATGCCCCATGCATCTGTGAGACGGCAGAATTGAAGAAAGCAATATTCAAGGTGAAAGTATAAAACTATAATCATCATATTATGGCAATGAAAAAAACGGCCGCCCCAAAGGTGGCAAAAGTAAAAGTTCCTAAACATATTGGGCTCGTCAAGAACGATGGTTACCTTGAACCATACGAAGACGCAATCAGAGGTCGGCACGACCATGCTTTATGGAAACTGGGTCAATTGACGCAGAACGGCAAGAAGACGCTGAGTGACTTTGCCAACGGACATGACTATTTTGGCTTACACAAAACTGCCCGTGGGTGGGTGTTCCGCGAGTGGGCACCTAATGCGACGGCAATTTACCTTGTCGGTGACTTCAACAACTGGACAGAAAGCGACAAGTATAAGGCAAAACGCATCGAAGGTACAGGCAACTGGGAACTGAAACTCTCGCAGAAAGCCATCAAGCATGGCGACCTATATAAGATGCATGTCTATTGGGATGGCGGTGATGGCGAGCGCATACCGGCTTGGGCGCAGCGTGTCGTGCAAGATGATACCACCAAGATATTCTCTGCCCAAGTGTGGAATCCAGAGCCATACGAGTGGAAAAAGAAGAAGTTTAAGGCAAACACATCGCCCCTGCTTATCTATGAGTGCCACATCGGCATGGGACAGGATGCCGAGAAGGTGGGTACCTATACGGAGTTCCGTGACAACGTGTTGCCCCGCGTCATCAACGACGGATATAATTGTATCCAGATTATGGCAATCCAGGAGCATCCCTATTACGGTTCGTTTGGCTACCATGTGAGTTCGTTCTTTGCGGCTTCCTCTCGATTTGGGACACCTGAGGAGTTGAAGTCACTCATTGACACTGCCCATCAAAATGGCATTGCCGTCATCATGGACATCGTGCATTCACATGCCGTGAAGAACGAAGTGGAGGGATTGGGTAACCTTGCGGGCGACCCCAACCAGTTCTTCTATCCAGGCGACCGCCATGAGCATCCCGCTTGGGACTCGCTTTGCTTCGACTATGGCAAGGATGACGTGATTCATTTCTTGTTGTCCAATTGCAAATATTGGTTGGAAGAGTTCCATTTTGACGGTTTCCGATTCGACGGTGTCACGTCGATGCTTTATTATAGTCACGGGCTTGGTGAGGCGTTCTGCAACTATGGCGACTATTTTAACGGTCATGAGGATGACAATGCCATCTGCTATCTGACATTGGCTAATAAGCTTATCCATGAAGTGAATCCCCATGCGATTACCATCGCGGAGGAGGTGAGCGGTATGCCGGGGTTGGCTGCCAAGTTTGAGGATGGTGGCTATGGCTTTGATTATCGCATGGCGATGAACATTCCCGACTATTGGATTAAGACCATCAAGGAACAGTCGGACGAGAACTGGAAACCGAGTTCCATCTTCTGGGAAGTGAAAAACCGCCGTCCCGATGAGAAGACGATTTCATATTGCGAGAGCCATGACCAGGCATTGGTGGGTGACAAGACGATTATCTTCCGCTTGATTGATGCTGACATGTATTGGCATTTCAAGAAAGGTGACGAGAACGAGATGGCGCATCGCGGCATCGCCCTGCATAAGATGATACGCTTGGTGACACTCGCTGCCATCAATGGCGGCTACCTGAACTTCATGGGCAATGAATTTGGGCATCCCGAATGGATAGACTTCCCGCGTGAGGGCAATGGATGGAGCCATAAATACGCTCGGAGGCAATGGAATCTCGTTGACAATAAAGAACTATGCTATCATTGGTTAGGCGACTTCGACCGTGAGATGTTGAAGGTGGTGAAGGGTGAGAAGAACTTTAACAAGACACCTGTACAGGAGATTTGGCACAATGATGGTGACCAGATTCTTGCATTCATGCGAGGCGACTTGGTATTCGTGTTCAATTTCTCACCGACACGTTCCTATACGGATTATGGTTTCTTGGTACCCACGGGGTCATACGATGTGGTGCTGAATACCGATGCCAAGGAGTTTGGTGGCAATGGCTTTGCCGATGACACGGTAACACACTTCACTAACTTCGACCCACTCTATGTGGAAGACCGCAAGGAGTGGCTGAAATTATATATCCCAGCCCGCTCGGCGGTCGTTTTGAAGAAAAACTGATGAAGAATCGAAACAAAAGGAGTGGCACGGCGATGATACGTGTCGCCTGTGCCACCCTATTTTTCCTTTTCTCTTTTGTATATTTATACTATTATCAGGCAGACGTGTTGACAGTTGCCCAGCATGTGTTGTCGGGAGGCAAGACGCAATATTCTCGCTTTGTTGGGGCATTGTTGATTACGTTGGTGCTTTTCTTATTGCAATTGGGCATATCATCGGTTGCCAAGATGACTACGTATACCCATGCCTTGACTTATTTTCCGTCAATGTTGGCATTGGCTTTTCTCACATCGGTGGGTACGAGTGTGGATCAAGGGGTGTCGTTTGGCTCATGGGTATGGGTGCTTCCCTTGTTGTTGCTGATATTTGCGGTGGTGTTTTGGCTGGTTAAATCATTTGGCTTTTATGAACCCTCCAAGGTGGGCAGGGGCTTCTTTACACAGCCGATGTGGGTCAATCTCTTGATGATGTTCTTGATGATGCTCATCGTAGGGGGTGTCGGGAATGCCGATACGCCTTTCCATTATCGGCTCAAGGTGGAACGGTATCTCGCCCAAGGAAAGTATGACACGGCTTTGCAGGTGGGTCGTCGGTCATTGGTATGCGACAGTTCGTTGATGATGTTACGTGCTTACGCCATGTCACGCAAGGGTAAGTTGGGCGATGCCTTGTTCCAATATCCCATTTGTGGAGGTGCTGATGCCCTCCTTCCCGATGGCAACCATGTTAAGACGTTGCTGTATGACAAGCAGAACATCTATGCACATCTTGGAAAATTGGTAGTTACCAAGAACACACCATTCCGCAAGTACATGGCAACCATCAAGAAACATGACCTTGACAAGCGTCCCGCTGCCGAATATTTGTTGTGTGCTTATTTGTTGGATAGGAAATTGGACGAATTCGTCGCCAACGTCGTGAAGTATTATGACTTGTCTGAGACGTTGCCACGGCATTATCGTGAGGCGTTGACCTTATATAACTATCTCCACGCACAACATCCTGTCAAGTTTGATGATGAGGTGATGGATGCTGATTATCAGGACTACTTGAAATTGGAGAAACAAATCTCCGATAAGACAAAGAGGGTCAACAAGCTGCGTGATGTATATGGTAATACCTATTGGTATTATTATTGGCAAAGACATTGATTTATCATTCCTCAAACAAGTTGATGTTGTCCACGATTTTCCTTATTGTGTTGTCTTTCCCCGCAAGGTGACAATAATTTGATCCATTGATGACATGGAGCCAACATTCGTCAATGAATTGAATGCAATCGCTATGGTACACATCATTCCACGTCGATAATCCCTTGGTCTTCTTGAGGCGATGTGTTTTTACACTGGGAAATGGTATAGTGTTGATAGCATAGTTATGGTAGATCTTGAAATAATTACCACCTCCACTATCAAGATATGTTGTCTTGGTAGAGTATGGTTGGAAATTGGGATACCTATCAACGATGGCATCAAAGTTGAAAAGACTCCATCCCGGCCAAAGATACCAGTATTTGTCGCGTTTTCTGGGTACACCGAAGAAATCCAATCCACCAAGCCTTTCTGTGAGATTGCAGTCTTTAATTGGGAAAATGTCATGGTCTAAGAGGGCTATACGTTTAGGATTCTTCTGGCAAAGGACATGGTAAAAAGCCCAATTAAGTGCCAATCCATGAGACATTCCTCCCCATCTGAAAAACTTACAAAACTTTTGCCGGAATGAATATGGGATAGGGATATACTCTATCTGGCATTCTTTGCAAATAGTTTGGATTTTCTTACGTTTAGTTTTGTTGGGTGAGTTGTCAATGATAATGAGTTGGTAATTTGGGTCTTTGACATGTTTCCTCACCATCTCAATCTGTTTCGCAATGAGATTCTCGTCATTGTATGCGATGGTGACGAGCATCATTCCGCATCTTTCCAGTTCTGGAGAGCATGCTTTTGATTCTTTCAGATGAATAGGACGTTTGTCTATCTTGTAGAAATGGTATCCGAAAGAGTTGAATAAGTATTTATAAGCCTTGGATGGAAATAGTTTCCCAATTGTTTTCCTGATGTTCATCATGCACTCTTTTTATAAAGCCTCATCATCAGGTCTCGTCAGAGCCTTTTTCAACTTTGGCAAATGCTTTTTCTTACGAAGCCATTCAGCTTTGTGCCTTTCGTATTCCATTTGATGGTTTTCCAAAAAACCGTCGGCCATGTGTGAATAGTACCTATTTGAACTTGCTATAAATCACGCTTATCTTCACCGCCTCATGGGGATTCTCGCTGCCACCCACAAGCCGTGTGCTGGTCAGCGACATGTCGTGGACAATCTTCGTTATGGCACCCGTTGATGTGTTCGTCGTTTTCGTGACGGGAATAATTACCACCTTGTTCCAATTCTCAGAGTTCCTGTTTGCCTTCATGTATGACAGTAGACCGCTGATGTTGTTGAAGGTGTAGGTGTTGGTGTTGTAAGTCTTTGAGAATGTGGCGGTGTAGGATGTCCGGTTGTTGGTGATGTCGCCATTCTCGAAAAAGGAATACAAGCTGTCAGCCGGGATCATCATGATTTCCGAAGGCACAGGCAGGGAATAGGTGCCGAGCTGACTATCATTGATGCGTGTCAGTACGACCTTTGCCGTGTTGATGGAGTCGGTCTCGTGTCCTCGGAAAATATCGTCAACGGGCAAAGTCATCTCCGTGAAAATGCCGGCAGGGGTCTTCAGGTATGTGCAGGTGTTGTCTGCGGCGAGGCGTTCTATGGTGTTACGGTCGTTGGTGATCCTCGTCTGCTGCAATACCTCCTCTGTTCCGGAGAAACTGGCATTTCCCACATAGACGCTGTCCTTTGAGATAAATCGGAAATAAACATTTAACTGGGTGGTAGAGACGTATGCCATAGCTCCCAGCCCGCTTGTGTTCTCAAAATAGAATCCCGGCACGACATTCTTCGTAAAGGTCAGTGAGTTCTTAAAATATTCTGGATGTGCCAAGTACGTTTGCATGATATATGTACCGTAGTTGTTGTAAGACTTGCCGTCCTTGGCAGTATACTCATCATTCAGCGAGATGAGGATATGTGGTGTGTAGTCATTGCTGTAACGTTTTGACGAGGGAATGCTCAAGTCGGTAAGAGTGTATACCTTGTTGACATGAATGCCTCCTTCTCGCAAATAACCGTTGGCCTTTGGGTCGAAATTGGAATAATAGAGTCTGTCTTCCAGCATGGGGCTATCCATCTCGTGGGCATTTAGCTTCATGGATGTGAGAGAGTCGCCATACGACGTAGTATAGAAAAGGCGAATGTCACACGAGTCGGCGACCACCATGCCGTCAATCTTACTGACGATGCTGTCTGTCTTTGGGAACGCATAATTCTCAAGGGTGTGGAACTGGGTCATGAAATCCCCAGTGATATAGTTTCCCGTTTCGGGGTCTTTGATCTTCCCTACATATCCAATCGTGTTGCGCGATAGCACGGAGTCTGCAATGATGGAACGTGTCGTGACGATGAACGTGTCGGTTGTAATTTCAAGGTTATCCATGTTGTTGGACAGGGATGTTCCTATTTGGTCGGTGGTGTCATCACATGCCGTCAATGTAAGGATTGCGAGAACAAGACTCGCAAGGTATTTTGTCTTCATTTTCAATACTTGTTGGTGAAAGTCTTTATTGACTTGAAGGTCAAATGATATTTATTTGACCCCGAACTAATGTCATTTCACGGAGATCTCCTCATAGAACTTGTCGTACGCCTCCGCAAAGTCCTCGCCAGGATAGGACAGGATAGGGCAGCCTACCTTCTCGGCATATTTCAGCAACCTGGCGTTTACCTTTGTGCCTGATTCCGCTACGCCGTCGCTGTAGTCGATTGCCAATTTCCCCAGTTCGTAGAACGTGAAGTTGTCCATGTATTTCTTCAGCAACTCGGAGTTGGCGTTCCTAAACTCTATGCTTTGTTTAAATTTCTCTCCCAGTCTGCCTTTCATCTGGTTATGGAAAAGGGAGGTGATGACTTTCGCGTTGGCAAACGAAGGCTCGTCGTGGTATGCCGTCTTGACATAGAGGGGGATAATGGCGCTCATCCATCCTTGGCAGTGGATGATGTCGGGAATCCAACGTAATTTCTTCACCGTCTCCAACACGCCACGTGCGAAGAAAATGGCCCTTTCACCATTGTCTGCATATTCCGTCCCGTCCTCGTCTACCGACATCTGGCGTTTCATGAAATAGTCGTCGTTGTCAATGAAGTACACTTGGATGCGCGTGGCTGGGATCGATGCCACCTTGATGATGAGTGGGTGGTCGGTATCATCAATGATAAGGTTCATGCCCGACAGGCGGATGACCTCATGCAGTTGCCCCCTCCGCTCGTTGATGTTGCCCCATTTCGGCATGAACGTGCGAATCTCATATCCGCTCTCTTGCATCTTCTGTGGGAGGTTTTTCCCCATGACAGACATCTCGGTCTCGGGAACGTAAGGTGAAATCTCTTGGTTGATGAATAGTACTTTCTTCGCCATTTTCTTTTTGTTAATAGTTTGCAAGGAATTGCCGTCCCACGATGGGTGTCAACAATTCCTTTGCAAAGATACAAAAAAAGATTGATAAAACCCAATTTTATGGCTTTCTGCCAACAAATTGAAATTTTTATTATGAAGAATTAACTCACTCAATGACAATAAGGGGTGAATCCTCCATCACGCTCTCGCCAGTCTTGACGCAGATGGCGGTCACCTTGCCAGCCTTCTCTGCCTCAAGGTTGTTGGCCATCTTCATGGCTTCAAGCACGATGACCACGTCGCCCTCCTTCACGTCGTCGCCCACCGACACCTTGATCTCTGTGATGACACCGGGCAGCGGGGCTTTCACGGCATTGGCGGTGTTGACGTTGGCGGCGGCAGTCACCTGTTCTTCTTGGCTCTCTGCCTTGGGCTGGCCCAGCACCACTTTCTTCTTCTCCGGCTCGGTTTCGGGTTCCATTTCCACTTTAAACTCCTCACCGTTGACGGTGACATTTGCCACGTTGTCTTCTATCTCGCCGATGGAAACGATGTATTCCTTTCCCTCAATCGTATATTTGTATTCTTTCATGTTCGTTATGGTTTCTGCGTCATCGTGAGGAACTTGGCGTTCCAGAGCGTGTGGCGCGGTTTGATGGTTATGATTCCTGTCTCCTTGTCGTGGACATTGTTGCCACGGTATTCGTGCAAAGCCAAGGCGATTGCCGCATAGATATTCTTATCAGTCATCTTTTTCAACTTTTCACTTTTTTCCTTTTCACCTTTTACATCGGCATACATCCGTGTTTCTTGGCGGGCAGCCCCTGACGTTTGCATTGCAACTGTGCCAGTCCTCGGCAGATGCGGAAGCGGGTGTTGCGTGGTTCTATCACGTCATCGATATATCCATATTGGGCGGCTTGATAGGGATTGGCGAACAGGTCGCTGTATTCCTCCTCCTTTTCTGCCAAGAAAGCCTTGACATCCTCGCCGGCCTCCTTCTTTGCCTTTGCCTCACGGGCGCATAACACTGCCACGGCGCCGCTGGCTCCCATTACGGCAATCTCGCTCGTCGGCCATGCGAAGTTGAGGTCTGCCCGCAATTGCTTGCAGCCCATCACGATATGGCTGCCGCCATAGCTCTTACGGAGAGTGATCGTAATCTTGGGAACGGTAGCCTCGCCGTAGGCGTAGAGCAACTGGGCGCCATGCAGGATGACGGCATTATACTCCTGTCCGGTGCCGGGAAGGAATCCGGGGACATCCACCAACGACACGATGGGGATGTTGAAGGCGTCGCAGAAACGCACAAACCTTGCACCCTTGCGAGAGGCATTGGTGTCAAGCACACCGGCGTATGCCGATGGTTGGTTGGCGACGATGCCCACGCTCTGCCCGTTGAACCGTGCGAAGCCCGTGATGATGTTCTTGGCAAACTTGGGCTGCACCTCAAAGAACTCGCCATTGTCCGTGATGGCGGTGATGACCTTATACATATCGTATGCCTTGTTGGGGTCATCTGGCAAGAGGTCGTTCAACAGGTCTGCCTTGCGGTCGATGGGGTCGGTGCATTCCATGCGTGGTGCCTCTTCCATGTTGTTTTGTGGGATATAACTCAGGAGGGTCTTGATCATCGCCATCGCCTCCTCCTCAGTCTTGGCGGTGAAATGTGTCACGCCGCTCTTGGTGGCATGGACGGAGGCACCACCGAGATGCTCCGCGTCCACATCCTCGCCCGTCACGGTCTTCACCACGGCGGGACCAGTGAGGAACATATAACTCGTATTCTCCATCATGAGGATGAAGTCGGTCAATGCCGGGCTATACACGGCACCGCCCGCACATGGTCCCATGATGGCGGAAATCTGCGGAATCACGCCGCTGGCGAGGATGTTGCGCTCAAAGATCTCGCCATAGCCTGCCAACGAACAGATGCCTTCCTGTATGCGGGCGCCGCCGGAGTCGTTCATGCAAATCATCGGCGCGCCGTTTTGCATTGCCATGTCCATCACCTTGCAGATCTTCTGGCTCATCGTTTCCGACAACGAACCGCCGTTCACCGTGAAGTCTTGGGCGGACACGTAGACCAGGCGGCCGTCGATGGTGGCACTTCCCACCACCACGCCGTCGCCCATATATTGCTTCTTTTCCATGCCGAAGTTGTGACAACGGTGCAACTTGAACATGTCGTATTCCTCAAACGAGCCTTCGTCTACCAGCATCTCGATGCGCTCGCGGGCGGTGTACTTGCCGCGTTGGTGCTGTTTCTCAATGGCTTTCTCGCCGCCGCCGAGACGCGCTTGCTCCCGTTTGGCGACCAATTCCTTGATCTTCTCTGTCTGTTTGCTCATGTATATAAAATAAATAATGTGTAACGCCTTTTTCAGAATTGCGCCGCAAAGGTACGAAAAATAATGTAAACAGACGAATTTTCCATCTCCTTTGTTTTGCCGTGCCATTTGCCGGCATGCGAGGGTGTGCGTGTCGGGGGCTTGTAAGGACAGTACCAGAAACGATGCCTTCATCTGGTACTGCCAGTGCCAAAGCGTGGTACGGCCCGTACCACGTTGTGGTAGCCTGCCTACCACGTTGTGGTACTGTGCCTGAAGCATACCTTTGTGAAATGGCAAGAATTGAATCATTGTGAAAACCTTGTCAACTGTTGTTTAATCCCACTTCCATATCGAAGAAAATTTGTAACTTTGCACTTGAAATGATGTTGGATTTGTATATCGACGAAGCGAATGACTATGCACGTGATATAGGTGCGCCCGTCTATCATCCCCATGTCTCCGTAATACACTACGACGAGATGGGGGAGATACGCCACACGTTGAATCGAATCAACTGTTACGGCATATTCTTGCAGCAGGAGTTCCCGGAAGGGCTTACCTATGGCATCGGCACCTATCATGAAGGTGATGGCTCGCTGATGGCATACTCACCGGGACAGGTTGGAGGCAAACGGGATGACGGCACGCGTCGGCAGTATCATGGCTGGGTGTTGTTGTTCGACAGCGAATATATCCAAGGGTCGGCAATAGAGCCGAAGCTCGAAGGCTATCATTTCTTTTCATACCATTCAAACGAAGCACTCATCTTGACTCCAGAGGAATGGGACATCCTGGCTCAGCTCATGTATAACCTACGCCTGGAGTTAAGGACCCAGGGTCAATCATCAGGACATGACGACATTGTCAAGAACTACATTCTGTTGATCCTCGACTACTGTAACCGCTTCTATGTCCGCCAGTTCAAGGAGATGACCGCTGAAGGCAGCGACATCCTCAGTCGTTTCCAACAGGTGCTGACGGATTATTATGTCAGTGGCAGGCAAAAGACGGATGGATTGCCAAGTGTGAAGTATTGTGCCGGCGAGCTATGTCTTTCACCAGGCTATTTTGGTGACATTATAAGAGATGCCCTTGGTGAGAGTCCGAAGGATTATATACGCGGTTTTGTCATCATGCGCGCCAAGAATCTGATACTTAGCGGCATGACCATCGTGCAGGTTGCTGAGGAATTGGGGTTTGAATACCCCCAGCACTTCACCCGTATGTTCAAGAACACGACAGGTCAGACCCCAAGGCAATTTTCTGATGGGCAGCGCAAAAGGTAACTTTCCTCATTTTTGGTAGTTTTGTCCGCAATCTGTCTATACGGGTTACGGGTTTTTCGTCGTACCTTTGCAACGGATTCAAAACAAGAAGGAAATGAGACCATACGTTATTTGCCACATGATGGCTTCGCTCGATGGCAGGATTGACTGCGAAATGACGGAACAGATTGATGACACCAATCATTATTATGAGGCGTTAGCCCAACTCGATTGCCCTTCGACGCTGGAGGGAAAGAACACCCTGGCAATGCATTATGCGCAGAGCGGAGAGTTCCAACGGCGCTTCGCCCATGAAGATGCCGGGCAACAGCTTTATAAGGCAGTGGAGGCGACAGGCTATGCTATCGGTGTTGACACCCATGGGACATTGTTGTGGGACGACAACACCACCGAGCTTTTTGGTCGTCCACTACTGATGATTCTGTCGGAAGCGTGTAGCCAGGAGTATCTTGACTACCTGAAAGGTAAGCACATTTCTTTTATTACCACAGGAAAGGATGGCATAGACCTCGTCTCGGCAATGGAAACGTTGCGAACAGTCTTCGGTGTGGAGCGCATTGCCGTAGTAGGTGGCGGTAACATCAATGGCTCCCTGCTTGACCAAGGGCTGATAGACGAGGTGAGCATGATGTACGGCTATGGCATTGATGGACGCAAGGGAATGACAGCGGCCTTCGATGGCAGACCGATGGAATGCAAGCCTGTACGACTTACCTTTAAAAGTGTGGAGGAACAGGATGGAATCGTATGGATGAGGTATCAAGTGAAGTGACATGGGTTATGAAGACGAAGACATTCATTCATCATCTTTTGGCGACGGCAATGTCGCTGCTCGTCATGGCGTGCAGCAACGACGAGGCACAGGCACAGACACCAAACTATGAGACTATGGCTCAGAAAATATATATCACGATTGATGGAAGGACGGAGCGTGTCAGCCTCGCCGGCAATAGTGCCACGCAAGCACTTGTGGCAAAGCTTCAACAAGCACCAGTCACAGTAACGCTCACTTCGAGCGGAGGTTTTGAAATTTGGGGGGCCTTGGGCTTCTCGTTGCCAACGAGCAACGAACAGATGAACGCCCGGCCGGGAGATGTTGTTCTTTACAGTGGAAGCAACATCTGTATCTTCTATGGCGCAAATTCATGGAGCTACACGCGTTTGGGTAAGATTGACAACCTGTCAGAAAGCGAACTGAGAACATTTCTCAAAGCGGGTGAAAGCAACATTGGTGTCACCTTGTCGCTTAGTAACCCTACGGGTATCAAAGAAGTAAGCACCGATAGGCGTTCTTCAAAAGCATATAGCCTTCGTGGCACACTGGCACAGGTGGGGCAGAAGGGAATAGTCATTCAGAATGGAAGGAAACAAATAAGATGAAAAAAGTGTTATTTGCGGCAATGCTCGCGGCGGGGCCGATGACGGCTTGCCATCAAAAAGAACAAACCAAAACAGGAGAGAATATGAAGAAATTAGAATTAACGCAGGAGTGGGACAAGGTGTTTCCCCTGAGCGACAAAGTGAATCACCGCAAGGTGACGTTTGAGACACAGTACGGATTGACACTTGCAGCAGACCTTTATGAGCCCAAGGATGCCCAAGGCAAGCTGGCTGCAATAGCTGTCAGTGGCCCGTTTGGAGCCACAAAGGAGCAGTCGAGCGGTCTTTATGCCATGAGGATGGCAGAACGTGGTTTTGTGGCACTGGCTTTCGACCCTTCGTATACGGGCGAAAGCAGCGGCGAGCCTCGTCGTACGGCATCGCCAGACATCAACACCGAGGACTTTATGGCAGCGGTAGATTTCCTGTCGAAGCAGGGAAATGTCAATGCGGAGAAGATAGGCATTATCGGCATCTGTGGTTGGGGTGGCATTGCGCTCAATGCTGCCGCTGCCGACCCACGCATCAAGGCAACAGTAGCTTCGACGATGTATGACATGACTCGTGTCAGCGGCAATGGCTATTTCGATAGCGAGGATAAGGAGGAGTCGCGTCATGCCGCTCGTGAGGCGATGGCTAAGCAACGATTGTCCGACCCGCAGGCGATGGCCGGCGGTGTAGTGAATCCGCTGCCAGATGACGCACCCCAGTTCGTAAAGTACTATTACGACTATTATATCACCGAGCGTGGCTACCACAAACGCAGCGGCAACTCTAACGACGGCTGGCGTGCCATCGGCACACAGGCATATACCAATGCCCGTTTCCTCTACTACATCAATGAGATTCGTTCTGCCGTTCTCGTCATGCATGGCGAAAAAGCCCATTCACGTTATTTTGGCGAAGCTGCCTATAAGTATATGGTGGAGGGCAAGGCCGAGGGTTATCATGTCGTGGGCAAACCTAACCCTAATCCCGGGAACAAAGAACTGCTTATTATCCCAGGGGCTTCTCATTGTGACCTGTACGATGGTGGATATACGGAACTCGTTGGCAAGGGCGAACCGAAAAACCTTATTCCTTGGGATAAGTTAGAGACTTTTTTTAATGAGAATCTGAAATAAGCCTATATCGGCCATTCAATTGAAGCGCATCAACTCAAATCAATGATGAATGAATCGGATTTAACATTTTAGTGTGGCATTTGGATATGCCTGTACAATGAGGCCTTCGTGTGAACTCGCAGAGTTCACACGAAGGCCTCAGTAGTTTCAAGTTTTATTTTCCGAAAATAAGGATTATTCCACCACATGACCCTCCTGACTTCGTCGATTTTTCATATTAAAAAAATAGGTAATTGATAATCAGACAGTTATGATTAGATTTTAGGGTGATTTGGGTGACGCAAGCATTTTTTGTGTACCTTTGCAGCATGTTTGTACGCAAAAAGAAGAATCG
>JAFRRN010000077.1 GCA_017428055.1 Prevotella sp. | reverse complement strand
CTTCCATTACAACAAGGATTAAGACAGCATAATTTGCCCCAGTACGGGTCAAAGTTTGTCCTCATTGAGTATCTTCCATTACAACAAGGATTAAGACTAAATACAATTTTACCAAAAGGATGCTTTTTAATCTCATTGAGTATCTTCCATTACAACAAGGATTAAGACTAAAGAGCTTCTTCCTCCGTCATGTTAGAGAGGTCTTCTCATTGAGTATCTTCCATTACAACAAGGATTAAGACTTGGTCTTATGTTCTTGTGGATGAATGCCCACAGGCTTATTGAGTATCTTCCATTACAACAAGGATTAAGACTTGATGTTATCAAACTTCACCATGATATTATTTTTCTTATTGAGTATCTTCCATTACAACAAGGATTAAGACTTCTCACGCTTCTTGGAAACTTTGAAACGGTACACTCATTGAGTATCTTCCATTACAACAAGGATTAAGACTTGGTTCTCCGAAACTATCAACTCCGTCTTGTATAGCTCATTGAGTATCTTCCATTACAACAAGGATTAAGACGGTGGAGGCAAACTGCGAAACTCTCGCCTGTGGTGCGCTCATTGAGTATCTTCCATTACAACAAGGATTAAGACATGTGCGTAGGCTCCATTTTGTCAAATGGATTGCACTCTTATTAGCCTTTATTTTCAGTCATTCAGCGTTAATCTTCTCAAAAGCGTTGTTCTTTACAACCTTTTTTGTATCTTTGCGTTCATATTGAGGAAATGGTAAGATTATATCAAGGTTGATTTGTTTGTATTTTAAACCCCGATGCCGCATACATTATTTAAAATAGTCATCCTTTTGGCAATCGCAATGGTTGCACCCGCCGAAACAGCGAAGGCTGATGGGGAGGTGCGGCGTATGCCAAACATTGTCGGAGTGGAGGTGACGTGTAGCCTTCAGGATGAGGAAGGGTATTGGTGGTATGGCGGCAGGGACACGGGGCTGTGCCGTTTTGACGGCTATGATACGGAGGCGTTTCGTAGTGACCGCCAGCATCCAGACCTGTTGCGTAGTAATGACGTGCTGTGCATGACAGAGCTACGCGCCAATGCCGAGGTCTGGTTTGGCACGAAAGAGGGTGCATATATCCTCAGCAAGCGCGACTATCAGGTGCGCCCCATCGTGGTACAGGCGGGGAATGAGGGCAACGAGCTTGCCGATAAGCGCATCAACTGTATGTTGGCTGCCGCCGATGGTAGCGTATGGTTGTCATTTCGCAACCAATTGCTCCATCTGTCGGCAACGGCGATGCTATTGGAACGCTTTGTGACGACATGGGAAGGCAAGAACCGCAGCATTAGCCGTATCTGTTTTGACAGAGAGGGAAAACTCTTTGCGGAGCTATGGAACGGCGGCATTGTCTGTCTGAAAAAGGAGGGAGGCAAATGGACGTTGGAAGATACGCCGTTGAAAAGCTTGGAGATGGTAGAGGGCTATGGGCGAGCCACGGCAGAGGAAGTGAGCCAACGGCTCGACTCTGTGATGGCGCAACAGGCTCCCAAGAACGATGTGAGAGTGCTTTCGTGGGTGAGAGGGATGAGTGAGAATGAGTTTTTCATTGGCACTTACCATTCCATTTATCTCTATGACGGCGAGACGATCAAACCATTGCAGACTGGTTTGGACAAGGTGCGAAGCATGGCATATTCCAAACGCCTGAACACGCTTTTCCTATTGAGTAAGGCTCCAGGTATCTGCCAATGGAAAGACCAGCGGCTGACGGTACTCAGCGACAGTTCCCAATTTCGACACCTCCAGTTGGTTGGCGATACGGCATTGCTATTGTCAGACGGCTTGACAGGTGTGAGCATGTTGAGTCTTCGTACACTTACACTGACGGCAGACACGACCACGTCCGATGTCAAGCCTATTGCCACGGCATACGTGGTGGATGGTAAAAAGCAGCCTACGGCATACGGCACACGGACGCTTTCATTGCCTTCGGGTGTTGACATCGTGGAAATCCTTCTCTCCACCCTCGACTATGACCATGTATCACAGGTGCAGTTTGCCTATCGCATGGACAATGGGGTGTGGATCATGTTGCCCGAGGGAGAGAATATGGCAAAATTCGCCCATCTGTCAGGGGGTACCCACCAGCTCCAAGTACGTGCCACTGATGCCTATGGGCGTTGGAGCGCTCCCACTACGGTGCTGGCCATTGAGTGTCCCCTGCCCTGGTATGGCCATATATGGTTGTGGGCGGCCTTGTTAGTGATGGCTGGCGGTGCGGGCTATTTCTATTATAAGAGGAGGAATGGCGAGCGTCAGGAACAATCATCAGCCGTCCTTCAGGAGGACCCCGTGGATGGTACGACCGCTGAGGAGGCGACGGCTCTGTCTGTTGCCGACCAGGATTTCATCGACAAGGCGGCCGCTGCCGTCTCGGCAAACATGGTCAACTCTGACTATTCTGTCGATGCGCTTGCCAGCGACCTCTGCATGAGCCGTGCCAACCTGTACCGTAAGATGCGCAGCATTACGGGGCAAACACCCACCGACTTTATCCGTAACCAGCGACTGGAACGTGCCGCACAGTTGCTTCGCACCACGTCGCACACCGTGAACGAGATCGCCGACCTCGTCGGTTTCTCGTATGCCAGCTATTTCACCAAGTGCTTCAAAGACAAGTACGGCGTACTGCCCAAAGATTACTAAAACAGGCATTTTGCAACGATACTATTAATATCTGCGACGATTTTTTAAGGTAGATTCCTTTTTATTTGCGACCTTTGCAGTCGAAATATTTAACGCAAACAAATCAAATGAAGTTATCCAGATTCTTCCTTTTGGCAGTCATGATGGCACTGCCACAGATGATGACCGCACAGCGCATCCTGCAACCATTGGGACGCGGTGTGGTGGCAGTAAACAACAATGGCAACGTGACCGTGACTTGGCGGCGACTGGCGCAAGAGCCGGAGAATGCCACGTACAACGTATACGTGAACGGGGTGAAAGTGGCGAATACATCGCATACCTATTGGCAGACCACATCGGGCAGAGTGCCCGTGGGAGCGGAAGTCACGGTGAGCCTGGTCAACAGCAATGGGGAGGAACAGGCACAGAGCGTGCCTTTCAAGATGAAGAGCTATGACATGCGCAATATCTTCGTGGATATCAACTTCGAGAGAGGTGGGTCTCCCTTGAAATCGGCAGATTTCAATACTGCCTACGTGTGGCCTATCGACCTTGACGGCGATGGTGAGATGGACTATGTGGTGAATCGCAAGTCCAACACGAATGGGCTGGACTGCTACGTGGAAGGCTACCTTCGCACGGGCGAACATCTGTGGACGGTCAAGCTGGGACCCAACGAACTCTCTTGTGCCGGTCAGGACGATATGATCACGGTAGCTGACATGGACTGCGACGGGCTGGGCGATGTCATCATCCAGTCATCTGACGGCACCCAGTTTTGGAATGCAGGGGCAAAGGCTTTCGGTCTTTACGTCAAGGGCAACACGACGGGTGACACCGATGGAGATGGCATTATCGACTATGAGAAACAGTCTACGCGCAACGCCCCCCGATACATTTCCATTATCGATGGTATGACGGGAGCAGAGAAGGCCAGCATAGAGCAAAGCTATAACCAGCACTACAATCGCACCAACCGCTCCTCCATCATGGGCGACGAGTATAACAAGCACGTAGGCCACATGGGTGTGTTCTATTTCGACGGAATCCATCCGGGCGTTGTCATGGAATGGCACATGCGTGGCACGGGAGGTGACCACCACTACTACAACTTAGGCGTTGCCTATGATTTCAGCAATGGCAAGGCAGGTGAGTTGAAAGAACTCTTCAACGAGCCGACAGGCGGTCCCGCCTTCCACCAGATTCGCGTGGGTGACATGGATGGTGATGGCAGGGATGAGATGATCGTAGGCGGCTATACGATGGACCATACGGGCAAGACCCTCTTCAACACAGGCATTGCCCATGGAGACCGCTTCCGCACCAGCGACATCGACCCTGAGCGACCGGGGTTGGAGACCTTTGCCATCCAACAGTATGCCGGCGATATGTTGGGACAGGTACTCTATGATGCCCGCACGGGAGAATTTATCAAGAAGTGGTATCTCTCGGCGGTGGGCGACATCGGTCGCGGTGAGTGTATGGACATTGACAAGAATCACTTAGGATGGGAAATGTGGTCAACGATGGACGGTAAAGTGTATGACGCACAAGGCAACCTGATCACCGAATACGGAAACCAATTCCCCTGCGAGGGTATCTGGTGGGACAATGAACTGGACCGTGAGGTGGTGCAGACGAGCGATAGCCACTATAACGTGTACGTGCAAGACTTCTTCAAAGGACGTGAGGTGGAGTTTGCCAAGATTAGCAACTACCGATACGTAACCGTCTATGCCAAACGTGCTGCCTTCTGGGGCGACATCATCGGCGACTGGCGCGAGGAGTTGATCCTGTTGCACAAGGAGAATGGTGTCACCGTGGGCTTCACGGGTGTGACGACCGACTATGCCTCGGACACCGACTTCATCTATTGTCTGCAGCAAGATCCACACTACCGTGGCGACTGTTCCACGAAGGGTTACTATCAGAGTCCGAACCCTGGTTTCTATTTAGGTTACGACATGCCTCGCCCACAGTTGCCACCTTGTATGGTGACAGACCTTGTGGCACAGTCTGATTATAATTTCGTGACGTATGACCGCACCTCATCCGCTTCTTTCGCCGATGGCAAGAGCGTACTCTTCGACCTTACCTACCAGGGTAACACCTTTAACATCAACAATGCCTTTGCCCCGTCGGTAATCTATGCCATGCCCGTGCGCAATCAGCATATCACCCTTGGCGGAACGGGTAGCTTGGAGGGCAGCATGCAGCTTTGGAAGGGACAGCAGGGACGTTTCGTGATTCATACGCCGTTGAACCATACGGGCGGCACTTTCATTACGGAAGGCACTCTCGAAGTGAACAATACGATTATGGGTGATGTAGATCTGCGCGCTCGCGGCACGTTGGCAGGCAATGCTGTGGTTAATGGTAAGTTGAATATCGAAGGCGCGTTGAACTATGAGGGTTGCCGACTGATGCCCGGCTCCGAGGAGAGCAAGCTTGGCACCATCACTTTGAAGCAGGGACTCACCATAGACAAACGCCTATTTGTGGAGGCAGACATCCGCGATGCAGATACCACTGCAGACTTGGTCAAGGTGGAGGGCGACCTCACCATCGCCGAAAACGGGCAGCTTGTCTTTACCATCGTATCAGATACAGACAAACCGAGTCCTGCTCGTTTTAAACTGATAGAATACACAGGGCTGTTCACGGGAGACCTTGCACAAATTGCAGTCCGTGGCTTACAGGGAATCTCTTACAATATTGTCAACGAGGAGCAGTCTCTCTGGATTGTCATTAATGCACAGCGCGACGCAGCCCAAGGGGTACGTTGGACAGGAGCTGAGAGTGGTCAGTGGGACTACCAAACCGCCAACTTCACGTTGGATGGCGAGAACACCGAGTTTGTGGCTGGCGATGGCATTATCATTGGCGACGATGCAGAGAAAACCACCCTGCAAATCGACGAGTTGATGCCAGTGAGCAGTGTCAACTTCGAGAATGATACCAAGACCATTACCGTAAATGGTACAGGTGGTTTCACGGGTAATGGTGATTTGGTGATGAATGGCAAGGGTCGCGTAGTACTCAATGCCACCAATAGCAACTATAAGGGAAAGACCATTATCAATAGCGGAACGGTCACTGTCGCCGAATTGGCAGACGGTGGATTGCCCAGTAGTATCGGTGCTGCCAATACCGCTGCAAGCAACTGGCAGATAGGCAAGGCAACGCTTATCGTCAGCAACTCAAATACTGCCACCAATCGTGGTCTTATGCTCACCGACACTGCCACCATACAAATCACCAGTGGTGTCACCTCCCTCAAGGGTGTCATCCAAGGAAATGGACGTCTGGTCAAGAAAGGTGGCGGTCAACTTAATATCACCTATGCTGGCAACAATACTTGGAGTTCTACAGAACTCAATGCCGGTACATTGGCTATGGGTGTGTGGAACACTACTTTCGGTAAATCGGGATCGCCCATTGACGTAACGGGCAATGCTACTATCACCATATTTAATAATAATAGCACCAGTGCGGTTCCTACTCTTGGCAACGCCATCACGGTGCAGGCAGGAAAGACCCTCACCATCAACGGTGGCCAGAGATGTAAGGTACAAGGATCGCTGTCGGGTGAAGGAACGGTGAAGATCAATTTCCCATACGTGCGTGGCGACTTCTCTACCAATCTCGCCAATTTCGAGGGAATACTCAATCCCACCAGTGGGCAGTTCAGGATTACCACGGGCATGAACCTGCAAAAAGGTACTTTCACGCCAGGAGCTGGAGTCTATGCTGCGGGTGTACAGAGCCAAAGCGGCACGGAAACCAATTTGATAAATAAGATAGGAGCACTGTCAAGTACCGCCTCGGATGCACAGTTGGGTACCGGTACGTGGAACGTGGGCTATCTCGGAACGAACACCACCTTTGCAGGTATCATCGGTTCTAATGCCACACTGAATAAATACGGAGAGGGCGCGCTTACGCTCACAGGGGCAAGTACAGGCAAGGTGAATGTCTATGAGGGAATCGTCAGCCTGGAAAACTCCACTGCCACCACTACGGCTACGGTAACGGTAGCAGATGGTGCGATGGTCATAGGAACAGGCACATCTGCCAGTGTCACGGTGAACAAAGGAGGTACGGTGGGTGCAGGCAAAGCCTTAGGTGCCATTCTCGGAACACTCACGCTAACGGGCAACCTCACCGTGCAGAGTGGAGCTACCATCCGTATACGTGGACGCAACAAGACAATTGATGCCTTGAAGGTGAATGGCCGTGTCGTGCTTAATGATCCCATCTTCAACATGGAACGACTCAATAATGAGTGGCAGCCCGATACTGACTACCGCATCTTCACAGGCACAGGCACTATTACGCTTACAGGCACTCCGACCTTTGAGCCAGCTATACCTCTCGAAGGCTATCTGTGGGACTACAGCGCACTCGTGACTGATGGTATTATCCGCGTAGTGGCTGACCCGACAGGAATTGAGGAAGTAGAATATCATAAAGGCGTTGAGAGTTCTTCTGAAGCCATATATGACGTATTAGGTCGTAAGATTTCTGATTCCTCAGTGCTTCCCAAGGGAGTATATATCAAGAATGGCAAGAAATATATGGTCAGATGAAAATGCTTAATGTATGGTGCTAATACTTGTGTAAAGTCCAAAGATTTGAGTTTTTGAGTTTTGCAACTGCAAAACTACAAAGTCTTAGAGGGAGTCTCATTTAGGGATTCCCTTTTTTGGTGTATCATTTCATGCACCATGTTACATTATCAAAAAAGCGGGTTACACCTCGTTGGCTGAAGTGGTGCAGAAATGTTTATCTTTGCGCTGTTTTTATGAATACTACCATGACCAGGAAATTTGTTTACATTCTTTTTGCCTTCTGCCTGTGGCTTAACGGGCAGAGTCTGTGGGCGCAGGAGCGTCGTCCCATCGATGCTCGCCATCCCTTATGGTTGATACATGTGGATGTGTGGAATAAGGCCGACCCTCAGAAAATTATTAACCTCATTCCCGACGACATCAAGCCCTTTGTCTGCATGAATTTGTCGCTCTCCTGCCAATACGACACTGAGAAAGACGTGTACAAGATGCCGCAGAATGCCATCCGCACTTACAAGTCATGGGCTACCGTCTGCCAAGCCAACGGGATGTGGTTTACTTGCCAGCCCGCCAGCGGCGGCCATACCCACATCCAGGATGACGACTTGGAGACATTTGAGTATTTCTACAAGCGGTTCCCCAATTTCCTTGGCTGGAACTATGCCGAGCAATTCTGGGGTTTCGACGAGGCCAATGACAAGAGCTCGAGCACGCAGGCATCGCGCATCGCCCTCTTTGCCAAGTTGGTCCCGATGGCACACCAATACGGCGGTTTTCTCACCGTCTCCTTTTGTGGCAACATCTGGTCGCACCCACTCAACCCCATTGGGATGATGAAGCGCAACAAAGACCTGTTGGCGGCGTGCAAGAACTATCCCGAGGCGATTCTCTGGCTTTATAAATACACCACCTCATCCTGTTTCTACAACAACGAGAGCGTTACCTTCTCACCTTTCGTGTCGGGACTTGCCAAGAATTACGGTGTGCGTTACGACAACTGCGGTTGGAATGGAGCGCTCGATGCCTTATTGGGTGAGAACCACGGGAAGAAATATCCCACGGCAGCGGGTATAGGGACGGTAATGGAGCAGACATGCGTGAACGGGGGTGCCGTTTGGGATGGCCCCGAACTGATCTGGACGGAAGACTTCCAAAACCTCAGCAATAGTAGCGTGGAGGGCTATACGCGCCGCAATTGGGGTACCTTCCCCAGTTTCCGTGGCGGATGGATAGACCTGTTCCGCAAGATGATCGATGGAACCATGTATATCCCTTCGCGGGAAGAGGTGGTAGGAAAAACGAAGGTGATTGTCATCAACGACCTGAACAGCGGGTCCGACGAACAGCAATATGCCGCCTGGGGCAACCTATACGATGGATTATACAAGCAAGACGACCCCTTCAACCGGGGGAACGGACAATGGATGGACAACTTCTGCTATTTCAAGAAGACGGGACGTTATGCCGCCATCCCTGTCGCCATTGGCCTTTATGATGATGTGGCGAAAGCCATCCCTGTCCAGGTAAAGAAGTCTGTCGCCAATTCCCGTTGGTCTACGCAGACCAAGAAAGTCAACGAGTTCAATGCCCAATATCCAGAGGTCAGTACGGGCGACCTCTATGTATCGCGCTACAAGAACCAACTCGTAACATATACGCCATATACATATCTCAATTCCAAGACGACAGCCACTGCCACCGTACCCTTGAAGTATAACACTTGCGACGAGTTGGAACTGACGTATGGGAAGTTGGGTACTGGCATCATTCGCGAATACAACGACCACATCCATTTCTACCTCAACAACTATCGCAGCGACTCCACCACCTTGGTACTCGACAAGATAGTCATCAAGGGAGTGACAGGCCAACCCTCCTATACCATGAAAAAAGGACTGTTGGCAACGGGGAGCGTGACAGCCGACTGGGATGAAGGCAGCGGAACGTTTACCCTTCTGGTGCGACATAATGGGTCGATAGACATCATGGCATATTGTCAGGGGGCTACCACGGAGCGTGACACCGACCTCCTGGATGACACCGCCCTTTCGTCTGACTTACCCAAGCAACCTGCGGCTTACCATGGCGAGGTCGTTATCGAGGCTGAAGACATGGACTTTAAGAACATCAAGAGTTGCGTGACCGACCCCTACGGATGGTATCCCTCTGTGCGCGGCCATGCCGGCAACGGCTTCATGGATATGGGGACGAACACCGCCGGCGCTTTGCGCCACGAGCTCAACTTGAGGGAAGGGGGAGAATACAAGATTTCCATCCGATACACCTCTCCCCAGCGCACAGGCAACCTCACTGCCACGGTGAATGGCACGAGAGCCACGGTTTCATGTGATAAGACAGCTACTAACGAATGGCGAAAAGCCTTCTTCACCACTACCCTCAATGAGGGGAAGAATAACCTTGTCATCACGAACACCTCCGGGCTTAACATGTATATAGACAACGTGACTTATATACCTATTGACGTTCCCGAAGAACGATTCCTTGTCACCATCCGCGAAGCCGAGCACGGAACTGCTACGAGTAGCATGGAAGATGCTGCCGAGGGAGAACAAGTGGCATTAACCGCCATCCCCGATGAGGGTTATGCCTTGGTAGGCTGGAATGTGATCCACGGAAACATCGCCTTGGGCGACGGCAACACTTTCACCATGCCCGACGACAATGTGACGCTGCAACCCATCTTCGCCGACATGTCCGCCATCTACACCCTTGATTTCACCAATGTCTTAGGAGGGAACATCCCTGAGGGGTGGCGTGTCGTCCAAGAGGATAACGCCGTTCACGAGTACCCCAACTCATACGGTTCAGGGTCACGCTCTTTCGCGGGATTCACGGGTTATCAGGGCAAGGCACTCTACTGGCGTGTCAACCAAGCGGAATACGGCAGGCAGAATGCTTATCCATTGACGCTCCAACCGGGGTCATATAAGCTTACCTTTGCGATGGCGGCATGGAAGGAAACTCCTCGATACAGGGTTCGCATCCTCGATTCCAAGAACGGTGTCGTGGCAGAGTCACCCCTTTACACGGCGACGCCCAATGCCAATGGCAACACGTCGGCCAATCTTCAATCTGCCAAGGAATATGAGTTGGCTTTTGACATCACGCAAAAGGGCAACTACGTGATTAGCTTCGCCAACAATGGAACGGGGTTCAGCGAGTTCTTGCTCTTGGAATGTCGTGTCAACACCGTTGTGCCTGACGGGGTTTTCTTTGCCACGAATGGAGATGGCGAGGATATATCACATGCCAAGATTTTCAATGCATCGGGTGTAGCGCTGCCTTCTTTACAAAAGGGAATGAACATCATTGTATATCCCAACGGAACAACAAGAAAAATCATAAAACAATAACATGATAAGATGAAAACCAAAAGACTATCTTGTAAACGGAGTCGATATTGGACAAAGGCAGTGGGAATGCTATTCGTATGCAGTGGTACGCTGCTGTCTTGCTCTGAATACGACCTCGATGAACGAACCCCGGAAGGGTGGGGGGCGAGCATTTACAGTTGGCTTGAGGAACAAGGTCGCTCTGGCGGTGAGAGTTTCACCAACACCGTGCGGATGATTGATGACTTAGGCTATCGGGAGGTGCTTGCCAAGACTGGCTCCAAGACGCTCTTTGTGGCAGACGATGCCGCATACGAGCGTTTCTATCTCAACAACCCCTGGGGAGTGAGAAGTTACGAACAGCTGTCCACTTCGCAGAAGAAACTATTGCTTTTCGGTAGTATGATTGACAACTCCATGCAATTGAACAGTTTGTCGAGCGTGGAAGGAACGCCCCCACGGGAGGGGGAGTGTATGCGTCGCCTGGCATCCAGCCAACCTTACGACTCCGTTCCCGTGCTGCATCCTGCGCAGATGCCCGACAACCCCTATTGGTCACGTTACCGCGCCTCGGGCAAACCGATGGTTTGCATGGAAGACTTTTCCATCGTCCCATTGGTGCATTTCATCGAGAAGCAACTCAACAACAAGCGAATCACCAACGACGATTACGATTTCATCTACAACCACACCACTCATCGCCAAGCTGGTGAGGCGAGCGTCAATGGGGTGCGAGTGGAGCAAGCCAACATCAAGTGCTCCAATGGCTTTATACATAGGATGGGCGAGGTGATTACCCCCTTGCCCAACATGGCCGAGCTGATTGCCACGAAGAGAAACGCCACGATGTTCAACAAGCTATTGGAACGCTATTGCGCCCCTTATCCCCTGGATGATGCCGTGAAGACCCAATACAATTATCTTTACGGGACAAATGTTGACACTGTCTTCCAAAAACGATTCTTCTCAAGGAAGTCACAAGAGGGGCAACCTCTCAACGTCACACCCGACAATGGCCCGGTGAATGGTGTCTTGAAGTTTGACCCGGAGTGGAACTCATACTATACGGGACTGAACGACCAAGACGGCAACATCGTGTTGCAACGCGACATGGCCGTGATGATGGTGCCGAGCGACGACGCGATGACCGAGTATTGGGAAAAAGGGGCCGGTCGCGTGTTGAAGGATTATTACGGCACGTGGGACAATGTGCCTGATGACGTGATTGCGAAGCTCATCAACAACAACATGTTAGGCTCTTTCGTGTCGTCGGTGCCCTCCAAGTTCCAGAATATCCTGAACGACGCCAACGACCCGATGGGTGTCGAGCAATCCGCCATCGACTCGGTGTGGCTGGGATGCAATGGTGCCGTCTACCTCACCAATCTCGTCTATTCGCCCACGGCCTACGTGAGCGTCTCATTCCCCGCGCTGGTCAACGAGGCCATGCGCATCATGTATTGGGGTATTGAGCAGTTGCAATACGATGTATATCTCAACTCGCTCAATTCGTATTACAGTTTCTTCATCCCCACCAACAATGCCCTGTTGGAATACATCGACCCATGTTCGTATGGCAAGAGCCAGACGCAGTTGTTCCGATTCCACTACGACCCGACCAAGGTGCGGCAGGAGGAGCGCGTTTGGGCAAGCATCTGGAATTATGACGCAGCGACGGGCGAGGTAGGAGACTCCATCGGCAGGGCAGACGAGAGCCAAATCAGGAACAGGCTGAAGGATATCCTCGATACGCATATAGTCATCGGGGACGTTGAGGATGGCAAGACATTCTATCGCACGAAGGGCGGTACCGAGATTCGCGTCAGCCATGTACAGGCTGGTGCCAATGGGATGACGGTGGAAGGCAGTTTCCAGATGAACGAGTCGAGTCCCATTCCCGTCAGTTACATCTATGACCAGACAAAGGGAGGAAACGGGAAAAGCTACATCCTCGAGACACCAATCATGGGAACACGACAAACAGTGAGAGACGTGCTGGCGAGCCACCCTGAATTTTCCAAGTTCCTTGAACTAATGGATGGCAGTGGCCTGTTTGAGTTGATTCACAACAAGCGAAATGCGTGTGGAGGCACGAATATCTCTACATTTAACACCTATCACTACACCATCTACGTACCTACCAACGAAAGCATCGATGCCCTTCAGAGGAGTGGAAAGCTGTCGTCGTGGGAAGCCGTCGTTGCCTTTGAGGAAGCGGGCAACCTTACCGCCAAGACACGCGACTCCCTACAGATCGTTAATTTCCTGAAATACCATATCCAGGACAATGCGCTCTTCATTGGCGCAGAAGAAGAGACAGGTGATTTTGAGACTGCCGTCATCGACCCAAGTACGGAACGTTTCTATCGTATCAGGGCCAGGCTTACGGAAGGGGGCATCTCTTTGACTGACCATGCCGGCAACACCCGTAATGTGGAAACGAGAAACGGTCTTTACAATTTGGTGGCGCGCGAATATCAATACAACACGACCGATGCCTCGTCAGCCAATGCCATCGAGACAAGCTCGTCGGCTGTCATTCACCAGATCAACGAACCTTTACTCATTAAAGATTAAAGATTGAAGATGGAAGATTGAACATCCTACCATATTTGAAAGATTTTGTATTTCATTTTGAGAAATTTCTGCCCGTAAGGACACACTTAACATTAATCTTAAACATTAAACTCTTCAATGAATCTACAAACATATAAAATAACGTTGAGACGATACGTCCTCAATATGCTCTTTGTCCTCTGCGCCTCACCTGTTTGCCATGCCCAACAGGCGGACGACATCATTACGGGAACCGTAAACGACAGCTTTGGCCCCGTGATGATGGCAAACGTCGTGGAGCTCGATGCCGCCAACCGTATTGTGGCATCCACGCAAACAGACATCAACGGTAACTTCTCATTCAAGTTGAAAAACCCGAAAGACAAGTTGCGTATCTCTTTCGTGGGTTATAAAACCGTGACACTGCCATTCAACAAGACAAGGTATGAGGTCGTGATGGAAGATGCCACGCAGCTTAATGAGGTGACAGTCATCGCCAAGCAACGTACCCAAGGCTCGGGACTGTCAATCCCCGTGGATGAAATCTCCACCGCTCGGCAGAGCATCGACATGAAAGAGTTTGAAGGCTTGGCATTCACCACGGTAGACGAGGCTTTGCAAGGGCGTATAGCCGGCCTCGACATCGTTGCCAATTCTGGAAACCTCGGTTCGGGAACATCCATGCGCCTACGTGGCGTGTCGAGCATCAACGGGTCGAGCGAGCCCTTGATAGTCGTTGACGGGAATGTTTGGGAAACCAACACCAACGACTTTGACTTCACCTCTGCCAATGAGGAGAAATTCGCACAGTTGCTCAATGTCAACCCGGAGGACATCGAGAGCATCTCAGTGTTGAAAGACGCTACCGCTACTGCCATCTGGGGGTCGCAAGGTTCAAATGGTGTCATAGAAATCAAGACCAAGCGCGGAACACGTGGGAAGACACGTGTGACCTACAGCTATCGCCTCACGGGAACTTACCAGCCTACGGGTTACCAAATGCTCAATGGCGATGAGTACACCATGCTGCTCAAAGAAGAATATTTCAACCCCTCTTTGAGCGATGCCCTGAGCAACATCCCGGAGTTGAACTACAACCCCAGTTTCCCAGAGTATGAAATGTACAACAACAATACAGACTGGCTGAAAGAGGTGAAGAAGACCGGATGGCGGCAGAATCACTATCTGGCGTTGAGCGGTGGTGGCGAGAAAGCCCATTTCCGCATCGGTTTTGGTTATGACCACGAGACTGGCTCCATCATCAAGCAACAACTCGACCGCTTCACGTCTCGCGTCAACTTAGACTATTTCGTTTCAGACCGTATCAAGATAGAAACCAACATAGCCTTGACCTATACTCGCAACAAGAAGAACAACGGCGACCTGTTGGCAATCAGCTATGTCAGGATGCCCAACCTCTCTGTCTATGAGCAAGACAAGGACGGCAACGACTTAGATGATTATTACAGCATGTTGCCCACTGTCTCCAATCAATTGCGTGACCAACTCAATGACAAGAACCCCGTCGCCCTGGCTCATTTGGCCAAGAACAATGAGACAAGTTACAATATCGAGCCAGAGTTTAAGCTGCGCTACAACCTCTTGGGAATTGACGAGAGCAAGACAAGGCTGGATTATGAGGGTAAGGTGATCTTCAATATCTTCAATAAATATGAAGACCAGTTTATGCCCCTCTCGCTCAGCACGAGGGGATGGAACGACACCGATGGCAAGCAGAGCAACCGCACCACGGCAAACTCATCCAAGAGCCTCGGGGTGACCACCACCCATACATTAACCTACACACCTGCGTTTCGCAATAAAGACCACATGCTGACAATGATGCTTCGCGGCCAGCTTACCAGTGGCGAGTCAACGTCGCAGAGTACCTCTTCATGGGGTCTCCCTTCCGGAAGCATAGAGAGTGCTGCCGCCGAGGGCATCATTGACGGTATGAGTACTGGTAGCGGACAATGGCGGAGTGTCTATTTCACGTATTCTGCCCACTATGCCTATAAGGGAAAATACATGGCAGACTTCTCCGTTCGTCGGGATGGCACCACTAAGTTTGGAAATGAGCAGCGTTGGGGCAACTTCCCCGCCTTCTCCCTGCGGTGGAATGTCAGCAAGGAGCCTTGGTTCCAGAAGGCCTTGCCTTGGGTCTCCATGCTTTCCATCCGTCCGGGGTGGGGTATTGTTGGCAAGCAACCAGGGGCTGAATACCTCTATTTCAGTAAATACAGCAATGGTTCAGGTTATTTGAACCAGGGAAGTATTTATCCCCAGAACATTCGGTTGAGCAACTTGAAATGGGAACAAAAAGAGACATATAACCTCGGTACGGACTTTGGCTTCTTCAACGACCATATCACGGGTAATGTGGAATTTTATTGGCAGTACACCTCCGACCTGCTCATGGCGAATAGGGGTATACCCACCTCGGCTGGCTTCACATCGTTTGCCTGGCAGAATGTGGGTGATATGAAAAACATCGGTTGGGAGTTCAACTTGAATGGAAACCGTCTCATCCGCGTGGGCAAGTTCAGCATGGATATCAACATGACGTTTGCCAACAACAAAAACCAGATCACCTCCATGGAGGAGACATGCTTGGCAAGCTTGAACAATGAGTTTGACAGACAGAACGGCTCTTATCTCACTCGTGTCGAATTGAATCGTGCCATGGGAAGTATCTACGGCTTCCGTTACAAAGGCGTTTACCAATACTCCGATTACTCTGCCGTGGAAGTCCCTGGGGTGAGTGGTCCCAATGCCCCCGTTGTAAGAGACGAGAATGACATTGTGATTCTTGACGAGAACAAGATGACCAAGCCCATGATGTTCTGTGCCGGTTCCGTGGACTATGAGTTCCGTGGTGGCGATGCCATATATGATGACATCAACCACGATGGCCAGATTAACGAACTTGACATTGTCTATCTTGGTTCTTCACTCCCCAAGTTCACGGGAGGTTTTGGGTTTAAGTTGAACTTTGGCCGTCTGACATGGAACAACCAATTCAATTTCCGCTATGGCAACAAGATTATCAACCAAGCCCGGATGCGTGCAGAGAATATGTATTCTAATAACAACCAGAGCCGCGCGGTCAATTGGCGTTGGCGTGTGGAAGGCGACGTTACGGAGATACCACGGGCCCTTTACCAGCACGGTTATAACTGGTTGGGATCTGACCGCTTTGTGGAGGATGGCTCTTTCATCCGCTTGAACTATACCCAGTTGAGTTATTCCATCAACCCCAAGACCCTCAAGCGTTTGGGGCTCACCCAGCTTAGTTTCTATGTCTCTGCCAACAACCTCTTCTGTCTTACCAAGTATTCAGGTGCAGACCCCGAGGTTGGCTACGGTTCGATGGGCATCGTATATGATGGGGCGAAGACACCCCGCGCGAAATCTTTTACTGGAGGTATCACCATACAGTTCTAATGTGAAGATTGAAGATTGATAATAAAGATTAAAGATAGAGAAAATGATGATTAATAGAATAAAGAAGCTCCGTACCCTCTGCATCCTCTTTGCGCTCTGTGTGATGTCTTCCTGTTCTGATTTCCTCGATATCCTCCCCATGAATGAGGTGGTGCTTGAGAATTACTGGACAGAGAAAGGCGACGTTACCAGTGTGATGAACAGTTGTTATGAGACTTTGGAGAGTGGCGACTGCCTTGTCAGGATGGGCGTTTGGGGAGAGTTGCGCTCCGACAACCTTCGCATAGGAGCCAATGTGCCTAATGAAATCAACGAGATACTCAAGGAGAATCTCTTGCCGTCTAATCCCATGTGCAGTTGGTCGCGCTTCTACGAGGCCATCAACCGTTGCAACACCGTATGCCATTACGCGCCACAGGTGCAAGCCATCGACCCCAACTATACCGAGGAGGAGATGCGCACCAATGTGGCGGAGGCAACTGCCATTCGCACCTTGTGTTACTTCTACCTTATCCGCACATTCCGTGACGTTCCATATACCACTCAGCCCAGCATCGACGATTCGCAGGAATACGTCATTGCTGCCACGCCATTCGATGATGTTCTCGACTCGCTGATTATTGGCTTGGAAAAGGTAAAGGGCGATGCCGTGCGCCGCTATTACACGGATGACAGTGCCAATGCTTACCAGAACTCTTGCAAGATTACCCGTGCTGCCATCTATGCCTTGTTGGCAGACCTTTACCTATGGAAAGGCGACTGGGACAATTCCATTAAGTATTGCGACTTGGTGATAGACCAGAAGCGTGAGCAATACAAGGAGATGGTTGACCGCGAGGGGAATGTGAACAATATCGCCCTCTTTGGCGATATTCCCATGATTTTGGAGAAGCCGGTAGGCAGCACGGTGTGTGGCAATACGTACAACGAGATCTTTGGCGAGGGCAACTCGTTTGAGAGTATCTTCGAGTTGTATTTCCGCACGGGACAAAACCAGCAAAATACGTGGGTCTCCAACTATTTCGGCAACAACACGAATACGATGGGAAGACTGAGTGCCCCCGACTTCTTGGCTAAAGACGTAGCCCTTGGCACGAATAGTGTGTTCAAGAAGACCGATGGCAGGATATACGAATCGACGGAACTTTCTAATTCCCGTTATGCCATCACCAAGTTTACCCGCCGCAGCGTCAGCTATTCCACGCAGAACGTGAGTTCGGAAAAAGATCTCGGCCTTGTCTCGTCGCGCCGCTCCAGTGGCGATGCCAACTGGATTTTCTACCGTCTGAGCGATATGATGCTCATCAAGGCAGAGGCACTTATCCAAAAGGGCGCGGAATACTATGCCCCAGCCTTCACACTCATCAATGCCGTCAACAAGCGAGCCAACGACGTAACCACATCCGCCCGTTCTGACACCTTGAAATTAGCAGACTACAGCGACTCCAAGGCTTCGATGGAAGAGTTACTGATGGCGGAGCGGCAGCGGGAGTTTATGTTTGAGGGGAAACGTTGGTTTGACCTTGTCCGCTTAGCGCGACGCGATGGTGACAATGCCCGTCTTATCTCTTTGACTTCACGTAAGTATATCGAGAACGTGAACGCCATTAAGATTAAGTTGGCAGACCCCAACATCATCTATTTCCCATACGCCAAGAGCGAATTGAAAGTGAATCCGTTGCTCAAGCAAAATCCCGCCTTCGACATGGGAGACGATTCTGAATTGACAAAATGATTAAGATTGATAATTGAATGGTTTGCTACCGCGAAGTTAATAATAACATCTTATGAATAATATGGAAAAGAATAATAAAATAACAAGGAAAAGAGTTCTGGAAATGACGATGAAGTGCCTCGGCGCAGCATTCTTCATACTGTATTCATCATGCTATATTTCCTGTGTTGACAACGACGATGATATACCAATGAATTATTATTCGTCAACGAAAGTGACAGCTGCTGGTTTCCTGACAGAAAACGAGGACCAGTTTAGCCAGTTCATCGGCATCTTGAAGCGGACACCTTATTTCTCCATGCTTTCCACATACGGCTCATATACCCTCTTTGCACCTAATAACGAGGCGATAGGCAGGTATCTCAACAAGATGGGCTATGGCAGTATTGATGCCATCCCGACCGAGTCATGCGATACGTTGGCTCGCACACATATCATCAAGAAAGGTGCCTTCTTCACCACGGACATCAGCGAGGGCGCGTTGCCGGAGTTGAACATGGATGACTCTTACATTGTACTTTCCAGTGATTCGGATGTACAAAACCATAATGCCCTTATATATTATATAAATAAGAACGCGCGTGTGATAGAGCGAGACGACTCGGTGACAAACGGCGTGGTGCATGTGTTGAATAATGTCATCACATCGAGTAACCTGTTGCTTGCCGACAAGATAGCTGAAGACTCTACGTTAACCCTCTTCTCGGAGGCCTTGCAACTCACGGGTATGGCTGACTCGTTGGTGAAATACATCGATGAGACTTATTCGTGTAGTGAAGACTCCGTACATACGGGCGTAATGGTGAGGTGTACTTCCGGCTCGGCATTATATACCCGTTCCTTCTGGCCTGAGAAGCGATATTTCAAATATACCGCCTTTGTGGAGCCAGACTCCGTATACCATGCAAAGGGTATCAACAACATGGAGGACTTGAAGGCTTACGCCAAGAAAGTGTACGACGAGACCTATCCTGAAGATGCGGGATTGTATGATGATAATCCCAAGCACCGTAAGAACCCGCTCAATCGTTTCGTCTCCTACCATTTGCTGCCTCGCATCGGCCAATACAACAGTTGGGTGATGTCGGGCGACTTGCGCGAGCATTGTTGGTACACTTCCATCTCTGACCCAGAGGAGTTTTATGAGACGATGTGCCCTGGTACGATGATGCGATTTGCGGGTCCTCCCGCTGGTTTGTTCATCAACCGCAAGGGCTTGCAAAACAGGTTTACGGTGCGTGGCGTGAAAGTCTTGTCGCCTTCAGAGTCGGGAACGGTTGACCAAAATGCCCTCAATGGTGTCTATCATTATTTGGATGACATCTTGGCTTTCACCCCACAGGTGCGCGATGAGGTGTTGAATTGCCGCATTCGTATTGATGCCACGGTATTGAGTCCTGACTTCATGAACTGCAACGGACGTGGTCGTTATGGCGAGGACATCCTGACAGGTTTCAAGAACAATTATATCACCGATTGGAAGGTCAGTGACGAGACTTACGTTGGAGTGCATAGCGATGTGGGCTATTGGAACTCTTACCAAGCCAATGCTGTTTGTATCAGTGGCGTGTTCGATGTGGCATTCAAGTTGCTTCCAGTCCCTTCTGGCACGTATGAGATTCGCTTGGGGTATACTGTCGGTGATGAGCGTGGTGTCGTCCAGGTATATCTGAACAATGAGCCATGTGGCATCCCCGTCGACCTGCGTGTTTACGGCCCAGACCCCACCATCGGATGGGTCGAGGACACCGACGATGAGGAAGAAAACACCGCCAATGACAAGGCGATGCACAATCGTGGGTATATGAAGGGGATGGACAGCTATCGCCCCTGGGATGCAGACAACCCCCTTCGTGGAAACAACTGGAATCTCCGTCGTGTTCTTGCAACCAAATACCTTGATTCCGAGAAGACCTATTATTTGCGTTTCCGCCAGGTGCTTGACGACCCCGACCGTTATTGGTCATTCGACTATATCGAGCTTTGTCCCAAGAGCATTTATGGTAGCCCTGAAGGAGAAGACACGCACTAAACATTAAATATAAGTATTAAATATTAAACATTAGATACTTCAATCTTATGATGATAGTCAATAGTATAAAGAAGCTCCGTACCCTCAATGCTCTCCGCATTTTCTGCATCCTCTGTGTGATGTCCTGCGTGGTGTCTTGCTCCGACTGGGACGACCATTACGATGGAGTAGATTTAGCAGAGACCAGCAACCAAACGCTTTGGGAACAATTAAGGGGAAATGGCCAACTGAGCGACTTCTGCCAAGTGTTGGAGCAAACCAAGATTTTCCGTATGCACAAGAAGACTCCCGTGAGTTATGCTGAGTTGCTCAACAGTGGGCAGTCGTTTACTGTGGTGGCTCCCGTCAACGGGTCGTTCAACAAAGACTCGCTCCTTCAATTGGTGCAGACCAACCAGGGAGACTCTGTGGTCGAAAAATATTTCATCTTCAACCACCTGTCTCGCTCGTTGAGTTCCGTGGGGCCAGAGGCCAAAGAGATGCTGCTGCTCAACAAGAAACATGTGACAATGGAAAACGGGACGATTGGGGGCGTTGCCCTGACGGCTTCCAACCAACATGCTAAGAACGGGGTGCTGCACGTGGCATCTCGCCCTCTTCCATACGAGCGTAGCCTATATGAAGTCTTGAGCGATGTCTCAGGTCTGGATGGCATCGGACGCATCCTCCGCCAATATGAGGAGGATTATTTTGACGCTTCCAGCTCGGTGTCGAGCGGCATCATTGAAGGTGTGCCTATCTATGTGGACTCCGTGGTCATTGAGCGCAACCGGATGTTGGAACAAATAGGGTACATCAATGCCGAGGACTCCCTTTATTGGATGGTCGTCCCCACTGCCGACGGATGGCAAGAGGCTTGGCAAGAGGCAAGCCATTATTTCAATTATGACCAAAAGGTTCTCAAACGCGACTCCTTACAGCAACATTGGACAACACGGGCCTTGCTCGATGATGCCATTTTTAACCTGACAGACCAACGCACACTCGTCGACTCATTGGTGTCCGTCCAATACTTGCTGAATAGGACGGCATTCTCGAATGGGAAGCCTGTCTATCATGTGTTCCAAAAACCATTCGAGCCTGGCGGCATCCTTTACGGCGCAGAGCGGATGGAATGTAGCAATGGCGTGCTGTTTAAGGTCGGCAGATGGCCATTCACGCCCCAGCAGACATATCTTCGCGAGTTGTGGAGCGAGGCGGAGCAAATCCACCTCATCACCAATGAGAAGGAATGTTCGTACAACGTGAGGACGCTGGCAGCCGACAGCATCTCCGAGGATGGCTATTTGCAGATTGTGCCAAGTAGGGCAACCTCCAACTGGGAATTGACATTCCGTATCAACAACACATTGAGCGGCATGTATGATATATGTGCCGTGGTGTTGCCAAAGACCGTGGTTGACAAGGACCATGCCGACATGAAACCCTGCAAGTTTAAGGCAACCATCAATTATGTGGATACGGCGGGCGTAGAGAAGACCTTTAATTGTAACAACACCCAGTTTCAGAACCAGCCGGAGCGGGTAGACACCATTGTCCTGGCAGAGGCTTTTGAATTCCCCGCCTGTAATTACAACCAAAATGACATCAAGGTGAGCGTAAAGCTGCAATGTTCCATCTTGGCTCGTGAGACATCGAGGTTCTCGCGCGAGATGTATCTGGATTGTATTTATTTGAGACCAAAAAGAATGAAGATGGAAGATTGAAGATTGAAAAATGATTTTGAGTATATTTTGAAACAATTTTCGTTTAATTTCTCGCCGACAGGCGATTCTATATGAAAATAAATGTGATGGTTACAAAATAAAGGTAATGCCCTTACGGGCAGAAATATCTCAAAATGAAATACAAAATCTTTCAAAATAAGGTAATAATTGAAAATATGGAAAAGATGATTCATATAATAAGGGAAGGAAGTAGGATAATGACGAGGAAGTGGCTTGGCACAGTGGCATTGCTGGGTGTTGAGTGTTTCATGCTGGGTGTATCGGCGCAAAACACACTCGACGGGCAGATACGCAAATCTGCCCCTACGGCACTCACCGAAAACATGATGACCGTCACGGGAAATGTGGTTGACGCTGCCACAGGAAAGCCCATGGCGGGAGTCATTGTCTCCGCATACGGCGACTCGCGCTTCTCTGCCATGACCGATGAGAATGGTGTGTACGAACTGAAAACACCTGATTATACCCGTTCTGTCGCCATGCAGATAGAAGGGTATAACCTGTTGCAGAAAGCCATATCCAACAACAAGGCGAATGGACGCTTGTACCATGAGGCTTTCTCTGGGAACTACCGCAAGGCCACCATTGCCACCGTTGGGGCTGACGCCACCAATTTCGCCAACACGTCGGAATTGAGTATCGACCCCCTTGTACAACAGCGACTTGGTGCCGACATGCGTTCCGTGAGCCGTAGTGGTATTCCTGGCATAGGCAATGTCATGCTCATCGAGGGCATCAACTCGCTCCATGCCAATGCCCAGCCCTTGGTGGTGATAGACGATGTCATCATGGACATGCAATATGGCAGGGAGATGCTTCATGACGGGTATTATAATAACCTCCTCGCCAACATCAACGTCAACGATATAGAGAATGTCACTGTCCTCAAGAACGGGACGGCTCTTTATGGTGCCAAAGGGGCAAACGGCGTGTTGCTGGTTAAGACCAAGCGCAACAAGAGCATGGCGACAAAGATTGATGTCACCATCAATGGGCGTTTCGAATTATTACCACGTCTGCCCAATATGATGGATGCTGAAGACTACCGGCTCTACACCACCGAGCTGCTGGCCGACAAGACCAGTAGGTTGGGGTCCATGAAGTATCTGAACAACGACCCTGGGTATTTCTATTACAACCAATACCACAACCAGACCGACTGGACTGATTATGTCTATAAAAATGCCTTCTCACAGAATTATGGCATCAATGTGCAGGGAGGCGATAATGTGGCTTCTTATAATCTATCGGTCGGTTATTCACTCGCCAACAGCACGTTGAAAAAGAATGACTATTCCCGTTTCAATATGCGGCTCAATTCTGACATTGAGGTGTTGCGCAACTTGAATGTGCGTTTCGATGCGTCGTATAGCGATGTTGACCGCAACCTACGCGATGACGGTGCGCCCCTCGACCCCTTGTCGGGTGTCATCACGTCGCCGTCGTTCTTGTCGTTGGTTAAGTCGCCGTTCCTGTCACCTTTCGCATACGATAAGAATGGAAAGGTCAGCCAATACTTGGCTGAGGCTGACGACTATTTAGAGGGTATGTTCCAAGGGCGAGGTAGGTTGGCCAACCCTGTTGCCATCCTTGAGCATGGCGAAGGTAAAAACCGCAACTCACACGGCAACCGCTTGATTACATTCTCCGTGATGCCCCAATACAAGTTTAATAAGCATCTCGTCATCAGCGAGCATTTCACGCTGGGACTGGTAAATACCAACGAAAACTATTACTTGCCCATCCAGGGAGTTCCAACATTTGTTGTGGAGGGACTTGACGAAGGTACTACCCTCCAGAACTACGCACAGAGCCAGGCTGCCCGCCAGACACTCATCCAAAGCGACACCCGCTTGGCGTGGCAAAACCGTTTCAAGGCTCATTACATTGGCTTGAAGGGTGGATTCCGATATATGAGCAGTGGTTATAAGCTGACCATGCAGAAAGGTTATAACACGGGCAACGACAAGACACCTAACATGAGCAATTCACTGCAATTCAAGGACACGGATGGTGCCGATGACAAGACACGTGAAATGATGTTGTATGCCTTGGCCGACTACAACTACGCCGAGCGTTTCTATCTCAACGCAGGACTCTCTGCACATGCCTCTTCCCGTTTTGGCGACGATGCCTCTGGCCTCAAGGTGGCCGATGCGGTGTGGGGGCTTTTCCCAAGCATCGAGGGCGCGTGGGTGTTGACCAATGAGAAATGGCTCGCACGGGTGAGAGGCATCGATTACTTCCGTCTCAATGTGGGCTTCGACATGACGGGCAACGATGACATCGATTATACCGCTTCGCGTAGCTACTTCGTTGCCAATCGGATGTTCAACAGCAGTGCCACGGGCAAGTCTATCGGCAATATCGGCAATACCGAGTTGCAATGGGAAACGACCAAACGCCTGACGGGTGGGTTTGAAGGCTCTTTCATCGACAATCGCTTGTATGTGCGTCTCAATCTTTTCAAGAGTTGGACATCCAACTTGCTTTCCCTCCAACAGTTGGCTTGGACCAGTGGGTTGAAAGAAAACTGGAGCAATGATGGCAAGTTGGAGAATGCAGGATTTGACCTCACCGTCAATTACAAGCTTCTGAACCTCAAGGATTTCCATTGGGAAATAGGGGCGTCGATGGGGCATTACAACAACAAGGTGACTGCCCTGCCAGACAACCGCTCGTTTGAGACCAACATCTACGGAGCGTCCATCCTCACACAAGTGGGACAGCCTGTTGGCGTGTTTTATGGTTGGAAGACACAAGGTGTCTACACCACAGCCCAAGACGCGCTCAACGACAATCGTTACATCGTGAAAGCCAATGGCGACCGTGCCTATTTCCTGGCTGGCGACGTGGCATTTGAGGACTTCGACGGCAACGGTGCCATCGACAATGCCGACCGTACCGTCATCGGCAACCCCAACCCCGACATCTATGGAAACATCTCGACAACGTTCAACTGGAAACGGCTAACGCTCGCCGCAGTGTTTAACTATTCGCTTGGCAATGACATTTACAACTACCAACGCTCCCTGTTGGAAGGTGGGAGTCTCTTCCTCAACCAGACAACAGCGATGCAAGGTCGGTGGACTACAGATGGCCAGCAAACCCTCATCCCACGAGTGGAATACAACGACCCCATGGGCAATTCGCGTTTCAGCGACCGGTGGATTGAAGACGGCAGTTATCTGCGTCTCAGTTTCGTGACCTTGAGTTACGATATCCCCATCCGCAGCACCTATCTCCAAGGTATCACGATTTGGGGCAATGCCGCCAACCTCTTCACGGTCACCCGTTATCTTGGCGGCAATCCCGATTGCGCCATGGGTAGCAGCATTTTCTCGCAAGGCATCGACCGCGGGCTTCTCTCGGCAGGTCGCTCATTCTCTCTCGGTGTCAACATACATTTGTAAGAATGGAAAAATCGTCTTTTAATGTAGAACGTAGAATGAATAAAGAAGAATTGACTACCTCAATTGGTAGAAATAGTTATTTAGCGAACATGAAACCAAGGAAAAAGAACGTATGGGAAGGAAGTCTGGGAATGACCATGAGACTGCTCGGTGTAGCATTTCTCATCCTTCATTCCTCACTCTTCATCTCCTGTGGCGATATGCTTGACACGGAGTCGGAACTGGTGGAGTTTGAGAAGGACAACACCCTCAACCATCCCACAGACTCGGTTTATAGCGTGTTGGGCATCATTGGCAAGATGCAGGTCATAGCAGACCGAACCGTCTTGCTCGGCGAAGTGCGGGGCGACCTCGTCAACACCACCGATGCCGCATCGGCAGACCTTAAACGACTGGCAAGTTTCAACTTCGCCGAACAGAATCAGTACAACGCCGTGAGCGACTACTATGCCGTCATCAACAACTGCAACTATTACCTCGCACATGTTGACACTGCCCTCCAGCGACGCGGGCGCACTATCTTCAAGGAAGAATATGCCGCCGTGAAGGCTTTCCGCGCATGGACATACCTCCAGTTGGCACAAGTCTATGGGCAAGTGCCGCTTGTCACAGAGCCGCTGATGACAGAGGTGGAGGCACGGCGCGCCATGATGCAAGAGCGCAAGGGCATCGATGCCATCTGCCAATACTTCATCACAGACCTCACGCCTTACGCCGATGTGGACTTGCCAAGGTTTGGCGACATCAACAACATGGAGTCACAGCAGTTCTTCATCCCCATCAAGGCCCTGCTCGGCGACCTGTGCCTCTGGGCTGCGCAATACCAAGAGGCGGCAAAATGGTACCATGACTTTCTCACAGACCGCGAGAATCCCATCACCATCAACTATGCCAACCGCATCACATGGCCAAGTGTCAGCGAGTTCACGCGCCCTATCGATAGCTACTCGCCCATAGGAACCCGTGAGGTGTTGAGCTTCATCCCCATGGAAGAAAGGGTGTTTGATGGCGTGGTAAGCGACCTCAATAATGTCTTCAATTCCACAAGTGAAAACAACTACTATTTCCAAGTGGAGCCATCCACCGCCTTGCGAAACCTTTCGGCAAGCCAAACCTATTGCATCGAGCACAAGACCTCTACGCAGACCGATACCATCTACGTACCCAAGAAGGGACTTAACCAGGAGATCCTGGCGGGCGACCTTCGCCTCTATTCCAATTATAGGACGGCATACACCTCGCGCGACTCTTATTCAGAATACAGCAGCGATATACAAACCATCTACAAGGTCACAAGGTCATACGTGCCTATCTACCGACGCACCATGGTCTATCTGCGATATGCCGAGGCTCTTAACCGCGCGGGATTCCCACAGGCCGCTTTCACCATCCTGAAATATGGCATCTGCCAAGAAAATGTCATCGCCCATGTTGACAGCATCGAACAGGCAAGTGCCGGGCAACTCATCGCCTTCGACCCAAACGTCTTCACCAAAGACGAGACCATCGGCATACACTCCATCGGGTCGGGCGACTCCCATGCCAACGCACAATATGTGTTGCCCATGCCCACCTCGCCCCTGCCGACACGCCAAGACACCATCGACTATCAGATACCTCTTCTCGAAGACATGATTATCGACGAGATGGCAATGGAGGGGGCTTTCGAGGGCTATCGATTCTATGACCTCATGCGCGTGGCACTGCGGAGAAACGACCCCGCCTACCTCGCCACGCCTATTGCGCAGCGCAAGGGCATTGTCGACGATGCCCTCAAGGGTACTCTCATGGAACAGAGAAACTGGTTCCTGCCGCTACCTTGAGAATCAGACACTTCTTCCGAGGAGTTACAGGGAGTTCAGGAGTTACAAGGAGTTCAGACAATACTCCTCCAGTAGAAAAGCTAATGTCTGTACTCCTGAACTCCTGGACTCCCTTTAACTCCTCAAGAATCTCCTGTACTCCTTAGACTCATAGACGAATCGCCCAATCCCCAGATACGGGATGGGCACAGAAAAGAAGAAGGACCACGGATTTACCACAAATTAAACTTTACGGGAAACCCATGGCCCGTTCCTTTACGGTGCCTCACCCTCCCTTTTCAGTTTGGGCAGTAGTCCTTAGTCTTCCCACACGCTGGCGGGCTTCGCCTGAGGGGGCATGCCACCATTGTCGTCCATGCCGCCGTAGGTGATGTCGCTTGCCGCGCCATCACCATACACGCCGCTCGCCGCTTGCATCAGTTGCATGGCATTCACGGAAACCTGTTCCAATGCCGGGGATTGATATGTCTTTTTCATGATTCTTTCCTCCTCTTATTTAACGCTATACTTCTTTCCGTTCACGATATAGATGCCCTTGGGCAGACGATTCATGTCAACATCCTTGCCTACATGCAAACCCTGCACGTTGTAAACGTCGCCCTCCACATACCTCGGGGCGGAGATGCCCATGATGTCGGTTGCCTCGCCATCCACCACGAAACTAATCTTTGACTCGGCTCCTTCCACATCAGCCAACACATCATAGAAGTCGAAGTAGGCACGATAGGCTCTCATTTTCGTTAAGCCCGTGGAATACCAAAACTTGTTACCGTTGAGGAATATGGTCTGTTTGGGAACATCCGTGTTGGCCATATACGTACCAACAAAGCTGTTATAATGATAAACGTAAGGGTCTTTCTTTGTTCCACTCCCTGTTCGATACTCATCCCGATTCACAGACAAATCCTCTTCGGGATTGATGTCTACGCCATCCACGGTAAACTCGCTGATGGGTTCTTTCACCTTAATGATATAAGGGTGGTTGGCCTCAATGGCAGAGACATCGGAAAAATTCACCTTGATGGCAGAGGCGTATTCATCGTCTTCATTGTCATACGTAGCTTCGCAACCTGTGAAGTCCGCCAGTTGGACACCATCGCCAAACGCCTCCTCCATCTGCTGGCTCGTCATGGAGAAAGGCAAGACGATGGTGTTCCATACGTCGGCGGTTAATGTGCGGCGTACACGCACGTCCACACTCGTAGCCGCCTCGGGCATCACCGTGGATGTCTCGTCGAGGACGGTGCGGGAGTCAAGAGGATCGCCAATGGTGACTTTGAAACTGTAGTCATTCAGTTTCATGTCTTCAGTCTTTCCATCCTGTTTTACTTGGAAGAGGGGAGCTTTCACCAATACCTCATAAGTACTTCCAACCTCCAACTCGGCTGCGGCACTGATGTAAAGTGTCAACAAAGTTCCCCCTGTCCCCTTTATCGTGGAGTTTTCACTTGAAGGAAATGCCTGGATGTTGTTACCAACAAACGTGATACTGAACTTTTTTATGGCTTCACCTTGAACATAAAGGGGTTCACCGTCACCATCTGTTGCAAACTTGATACCTTTTGGAAAAATGAAGGGCAAGGTAAATCCCACTTTGGCATCCTCGCTGGTAAAGATATACCCAACAGCTAACTCTGCCATGCCGCCTTGGGGTATTGTCACATCATTAATAATAATGTTGTCTGCCATCACGTTGCCCCAACCTAAGAGGCAAGTGAACATTATAAAAAGATACTTTTTCATAATTATTTATGTTTATAATATTATTGTGGATCCAATGTTTGATTAGTAAACGCTGGAGAATTGCTCCTCCCGGCATTGAAATATATATAGAGAACCTCGATGGCATCGGCAGGTGTGATGTTCCCGTCGCCATTGACATCAGCTGCCTTGAATATGAATCCCGTCTGCTCTACGCCGAAGTAATGGTACAAAATCATGATGGCATCGGCAGGTGTGACATTCCCGTCACCGTTGACATCTCCAAGGAGGTAGTCGGTAATCGTGACGGCGGAAACGATATCGGTCAGGGCGTTTTCGATGGTCATGTTTGTATCGTCCTTACTCTCGATGAGGTTCCTTGTGAGTAGGATTTCATAATTACCCGTAGGGGTACCCTCGGGAACTTCCAGTTGAAGCGTGATGAATGTCCCTTCCGTTCCGGTAATCGTGGCGGTCCCAGACAATGGTGTCAACGAAAAGTCGAAAGTCCTTCCGTCGCTTGCCATGTAAACAACCGACATCTTCTTGGCACGGCTGCCCATCTCATAGACCAAATCGCCATCCTCGTCTTTCTGCAGGCTGAATCCCTCTGGCAACGTCAGTCTGAAGGTGCAACCCACGGGCGACAGCGTGTTCTTCATCTGGATGTCCAATGCCACCGTCTCGCCAGCCCTTGCCTCCAACGGCTCGATGTAAATCGCATTATCCATCTCCGAGATGTCCGTCACCTCTATGGTGTCATCTTCCATCTCGACAATCTCCTTAAACTCCTTCCAATAGTCAGCCGCCTCGTATAGAGCCTTCATGCCCTTGGGTACGTAGAGTGTCATGTTCGCGCGGTTGGGGAAGCGTGACTTCCCGATGGCGGGGATGGAGCCGGCGTCTGTCCAATTCACGGTGACCGATGCCAGGTTGTCGCAACTGTCGAAGACGTATCCGCCGAGCGTTGTGACCGAGGCGGGGATATTGACCTCCGCGAGCGACGAGCAGCCTTGGAAGGCATAGTCGTCTATCGTCACGATGGAACTGGGGATGTCTATGGATGTCAGCTCGCCGCAGCCTTGGAACGCCTTGATGCCGATGGCGGTCACGGGATATGTCACGCCGCCATATTCTATCTGTGCGGGGATCGTGACGCTGCCCGTATAGGCGTTGTCGCCACTCACCACGGTTGCCGTGCCGCTCGTGCCGTCCAATGCGTAATAGATGCCGTCGATGAGGACCGTGCCGTCGATGGCCACCTCATGTATCTCCTTAAACTCCTTCCAGTAGTCCGCCGCCTCGTACAGTGCCTTCGTACCCGTGGGTACGTAGAGGATGGCATTGGCGCGGTTGGAGAAGCGCGACGAACCGATGGTGATGGGTTCCGCCCATGCCACCGTGACGGATGTCAGGTTGTCGCAGCCGTAGAACGCATAGCCTCCGAGTTCTGTCACCGTGGCGGGTATCGTCACGCTGGTGATGGCTTTGGCGTTGTAGAAGGCATAGTTGCCCACTGCCGTCACCCCTTGAGGTATCGCCAGCTCCGTTACCTCTGTATTCTCGTCTATATAGAGATGTTCGGCATTCGCCAGTGGGTTGGCATCCTTGCCGAACGAGATGGCGCACCATGCAGCGATGTTGGGTGCTACGACCTTGGCCAGCCCCGTGCAATTCTTGAAGGCATTGAGGTCAATGCTCGTCACCGTCGACGGGATATAGAGTGATGTCAGCTTCGAACATCCGTAGAATGCATAGTTGTCGATGGCCTCCAATCCCTCGTTAAAGGTAACGGTCTCCAACCCTGTGCAGCCATAGAACGCCCCGCTGCGGATGGCCTTCACCGAGGCGGGGATGTCTATCGCCTTGAGGTTGGTATGTCCGTAGAAGGCATGGTCGTAGATGGTCTCCACGTCGTCGGGGATGGCCGTCGTCTGGCATCCCGCCACAAGCGTGTTCGTCGCCGTGCGGATGATGGCGTTGCAGCCGTTGCGCGAGTCATACGCGCCATTGCCGTCCGCATCGCCATAGACGCGGAGGTCGCCCTGCGCACGCTTGGCGGCAGGGTCTTTCGTGCCGTCAACGTCCACCAGGCCTTCCACGCGCGGCGGTGCCAGCTGCACGATGTACGAATGGTAATCTTCCACTGCCATCGATGCCAGGTTCTTGCAACCGCGGAAAGCGTCATAGCCGATGTCCGTCATGGTGTAAGGCACGACGACCGAGGTCATGCCGTGGTCCATAAACGCCTCCTTGGCAATGGCGGTCACGGCGTAGGTCTTGCTGTCGTGTACCACGAAGTCGGGAATATTCACCTCCGTCATGCCCTCGGCGGCACCCGTAACCGTAGCCTTGTAGCTCTCCGTGTCGTAGGTGTAGAAGATGCCATCCTCGTTGGCGAGGCTTTCCAGGTCGATACTGCCCGAATACTCCTTGATTTCGGCAAAGCGACTCCAGTTGGCGGCTGCCATGTATGCCGCCTTGCTGCCCGTAGGCACATGAAGCGTGGCATCATAGTTGGCAAAGGCATTCGCCTCGATGGCTATGGGCGTCGCCATCCCCACCACCACCGTCCGCAGGTTGGGGCAGTTGGTGAATGCGCCCTCGTCAGTATTCGCAGCCGGGTAGCCAATGTATTCCTCGATGAATGAGTCCATCAGTCCCAATGGGTTCTTGTACTTCACCTCCCTCGTCGTCGTGCCGCTGGCAATCTCCGTCACCGTTGCGGGGATGTAGACGGCGGTAAGGTTGTCGTTGGTCGTAACATATCTCACTTCCACTTCCATTGGTTCACCCGTCTCGGCATCTTCATAGTATTCATAGTTCGAATAGCTGTCAAAGGCGTGTGCGCCAATCCTTGTCACCGTCAGCCCATTCACCGTCGATGGGATGGTAATGGTGTTGGCATTATCGTCGTAAGGCGACACTTTCTTCTTGGCAGATGCACGCTGCTTGCGTTTGGCTCCACAGGCGATTTGGCCGCCACCCTCATATTGCAACGTGTACACATCCGTCAGGTTGGCGCCTGCTTGACAGGTGGTGTCAGTCAACTTCACGTATTCCATCCCTGCGCCCTCCTCCGTATCGGCGGTGAAGTCGTATTGGGGAATGGCATATTCCGACCAGTAATTCTCCGAATGGATGTCGCAGTCTATCGTGCCAAACTCATCCCACACCTTGTTCTTGATCTTCTCGTAGGCGCAATAGCCGTCGAGACCCTCGATGTGGAACGTGGCATTCGCCATGTTCGAGAAAGTCGTGGCGTTGATGGTGGGCAGCTCACCGCTGCGAGTCCACAGCTCCACGGTGACATACGTCAGGTTGTCGCAGCCGTCAAAGGCATAGTCGCCAATCGTCGTTACGCTTTCAGGGATATATACCGAGGTCAAGTCGCTGCATCCTTGGAACGCCTTTTCGGCAATGGCGGTAACGCTATAGTCCGTGCCATTGTATGTTACAGTAGACGGAATGGTCACCTCCCCCATGTAGGCGACATCGCCAGCCACAACGGTAGCCGTTCCGCTCTCCTCGTCAAACACGAAATAGATGCCGTCAACAAGAATGGGGGTCGCGCTGGCATCATCCGTCAATGCCTTAATCGTGCCAAAGCCGCTCCAAGGCTCTGTCGCCTTGTAGCTTTCAACAGAACCTTCGGGAACGTACAGGGTGGCATATTCAACTAATGACTGGTCAAAGGTATTGGTATTGGTGGTCGGCACACTCTCGGTATGGCATTTCACAGTTTCGAGATTCTTGCATAAGGCAAATGTGTTTCCATCAGAGTTTAAATAATGATAATTATCGTCGTTATCGTAAAAATAGGAACTTTTTCCAATATTGACAACCCCACTACCCAATGAGATTTCCTTCAACTCATTGCATTCATAGAAAGCATAGCCGCCGATGAATTTCACGCTGCTGGGGATTTCTACGGAGATCAGGCTCGTACAGCCGTAGAACGCATATCCACAAATGGCGATAACTGAATTGGAAATAGAAACCGAGGTCAGCGAGGTACAGTTATAAAAGGTGTAACTATCTATAACGGAAACGCTGCTTGGAATTTCTACAGAGGTCAGGGCAGAGCAACTGTAAAAAGCCGAATTGCCGATGGTTGTCACGCTGGCAGGAATCTCAACAGAGGTTAATGAGGAGCAATTTTCGAAAGCTCCTTCATTAATAATGGATACACTATACGGTAAGACCAACGACACTATTCTTCTACAGTTATAGAATGCATAACTACCGATGGAAATGACGCTATTGGGAATCTCGACAGAGGTCAGACGCGAACAGCTAAGGAATGATTTATTTCCAATGGTTGTCACGCTGTTGGGAATAGTGATGCCCGTCAATGAAGAACAGTCTCGAAACGCTTCACTGTAGATGGTTGTCACGGAGTAGGTCACTCCCTCGTAGGTCACAGATTCAGGGATGACGATATTGCCGGAGTATTGCCCTGTCGTTCCCCCATTTGTCACTTCGGCAATTTTCGCCTTTGCCACTAAATTGTAATAGATGCCGTCGATTTCGACGTCCGCCCATGCTGCCCAGGGTATGCACAGGGCGAGCAGGATTAGTAATAATTTGTGTTTCATAATGTGTAATGTTTTTATGATGAATATATAATCGTTTGTATGTGAGCGCGTTGCAAAGGTATGTAATCTATTGACTAATTCCGTGTTTGCCACGTCCCATTGTATGAAATGGGGTTGTGGGTGTACGAAACGCCGTTAATATGCCATGAAGGGTTTGCTTGGTGTGGTTGGATGGTTATCACGCAAGAAGCGTGGAACTGTATTCCACATCTTCAAGCTGAGGGTCCTGAGAATTACCCGAAATAAGAAAGATGAACTAATATACGGCAGTTCCACGCAAAAGCGTGAAGCCGATATGTCTGACCTCTCTTATTTCCGGCGGTTGTGAGTACTCACTATCCCCCATCCACATTCTGCAATGATTGAAAATTTCTCAGGTTTTCAGCTTGCAAGAAAGAGCATAACGCTTCAAATGTCTAATATGTCTTGGGTGGATTGCGCCTGTTGCCGCAAAAACCCGTTGGCAAAGATACGATTATTTGGCGAATGTTCAAAGAAATTGCCGTTTTTTTTCACGCGGGGCAAATCCTCAAGGCGGGAAATTCCTGTGAATCATCTTGACAAAATGGCCCTTGTGGGTTTTTGTGAAATAGGGTAGTGGGAGCCGTATGTGATGCTTAACAAGCCTTAAAATGGTAGGCGTTTCGGTCGGAAATATCCCTTTAACATTTTTTGGGCGGCATTTATCGCTGATAACTGCCGCATCCGTCGCCGACGGATGCGCCCTTTTTTGCCCATAGATGCCGCCCAAAAAATGTTAAATTGGCGCATCGGCAGAGATGTTGTTGTGCTATATGCTTGGTTTTCAGTGGTTTGCGTTTTTGCCATTTTCGCGCGTTTTCACAAATAGAGTGCGCATTACACAAAAAAGGCGCAAAGATTTGCGCCCTTTTTGTGATATAATATTGACAAACCAATATGGTATTGTTCGCCTTTACTTCTTGATCACCTTTTCGGTGACTACCGTGCCATCGTCCATGTGCTTCTTCAGTATGACAACACCCTTGGTGGCTGCCTTGGAGAGTCGGCGGCCGTTGAGGTCGAAGATCTCGATGGAGCGGATGCTTGCCGGGCGTGCCACCATGTCGTCGATGGAGGTGATGGCCTCGTTGTAGGCGGTGGTGTAGTCAAAGTTCTGTGCGGCTCCTGCGAGGAGCAGTCTCACGTCGTTGAAGAATGTGTGTGATGATGCGCCGGCGTTGGCACCGATGGTGAGGATGCCGTCTGTGACGACCACGTTCTCAATCACCGTGTTGGCGTATGGGAACGACTGCCCGATGCCTGGTACGTCGGTGGTCTGACCGTTCTCGCCCTCTGCTGTCTCGGTGGTCTTGGCATAGATGTAGCTGTCAACCATGTTGGCCTCGTCATCGTTCATGCGCTCGCCGAATCCAATCTTGATGGTGTAGACACCTGCGGGGAGGTCGTCGATGGTCTGCTCCACCCTGTAACTGCTGCCCCAGGTCTGGAACATGCAGTCCTCGGCAATCTCGTTGTTGCCTCTGGGCTGTCCCCATCCTACGCTCAGTCCGGGCCTGTTGTAGCCTTCTGGCGTCACCCATCCGGGAACGTTCTCGTCGGTGAAGTTCATGTTGTCTTGCTGCTTGTAGACATTCGGGTTCTTCACAAATACGGTCATGTCGTAAGTGTCGGTGTACGACTCAAACGTGTTCTCGTCCACCTTCTCCTCGAAGAGCGTGTTTGTGGGATCCTTCAATTGTCCGTAGACAATCACTTTCAGGCGGTTCTTGATTTGGTCTGCTATGGCATCGTCGTCGTCCAGGGTGTTGTTGGCGGCTACGATGAGCGGGTCGTCGTCTGCCACGCCGAGGCTCTTCAATGAGGCAATACCCAAGCGGATGCGCTCAAAGAGCACCTTGAAGCCGGTGTCGGATGTCTGTGAGGCACCCTCGGTGAAGAGTAGGCTTGCCGTGTTGACAGCGTCTTTCAGCTCGTCGATGGCGGCTTGCAGCTCATTGTCGTCCTTGAGTTGTTTGATGACAAGGGTGGTAATAAGCTCCTCCAGCTCTGTGTCGGGATTGTAAACAGACTCAGTCACCTTGGTGGCGTACTTGTCTACGAGGGTTTCCAAAGTGGCATAGAGGGATGTCTTCGCAAACTTGTTGTCGGCATTGTTGGTGATGATGTCCTGTGCTTGCTGTGGCAGTGGGTCGTAAGTGTCGCAGAGTGTGCGGTGGTCCTTCATGGCCTGCGTGACAGCGTCAAGGGCAGCGGCGGCGTTCCTATATGCCGAGGGGGCGGTGTAGTTAGGAGACTCTGCCTCATACTTCTTGATGGCCTCGTCGAGAGCGGTGTATGCGGGACCGTCGAAACGCTCATCGGCGTTGGCGGCGAGGGTAGACTTGGCATTCTCCAGTGCGGTTGCCAAGAGTTGTGTTTCTTCCACGCCAGCCACGTTAGGCACATACTTCACTTGTGGGTTGGCGAGAATCACCTCGTTGAAACTTCCCTGGTCACCATTGTCGTTGGTGGCGGGTCTCCATCTCAGCCTGTAATTGCCGTCAGCCTCCGGGAAGAACTTCAGGTCAACGTTTGTGGAGCCATTCACGGCACCTGTGCTGCCGTTGACGTTAGGAGCGGTCTTCACCACTTGGGTAAATACGACCTCGTCGCCCTCGTTGAGGATTTCGAACTTCATGTGGGTGCCATTGTCTTTCCAAGCGGCTGCGTTGAAGTGGATATTGTACTTCTTGCCGCTCTTCAATGTCAGCAGGTAGTTAGGATCGCTACCATACTCTACATAGTCGCTACGGAAATAGAGACCCTTGGTGAAGTCGCCACCGGCACCGAAGTCGAACAGACGTGAGCCAGAGCCGTAGGTGTTAGGAGCGACACGTGTCTCCTCGCCGAAGATGACAACGAATCCCTCGGGGATGCCGCCGTTTGACGCATTGGCGAAGCAAGTGGCGGGCAGGAGGTCCTCGGGAACGTCATTGGGGTCGAATTCCACCTTGCCGACATTGATGGTGTAGATGGTATCGCCATAGATGGAGTCGTCCAGTCGCAACTCGGGATAAATCTTCGTGATGTGGATCTCGTAAGCGTCGGTATTCAAGTCCTCTGAGCCGTTGCGCGTCAAGGTGAGCTCCTCGGCGAATCCCTCAGCGGGTGTTACGATGAGCTTCTGGTTGTTGAGGGTTGCCTCGATGGCTTGGCAGTCAACGACCTTGTCGAATGTCACCTTGAATTCCTTGATGCTGTTAGGCAGGTTGAACGAGCCATCCTCTGGGTCAGCCTTGATGATGGCTGGTGTCAAGTAAGCGTAAGGATAAACGTCGTCTTTCTCATGGAAAGGAATCTCAAAGTTGTAAGTAGCCTCACCGGAGAAGTTAGGCACGTCGCCACCGGGACCGGAGGTATAGGTAAGGTGGAAGGTGGGGTCTGTTGGGTTCGTGAATGAAACCTGAACGAGGTCATCCTCATTGGTGCCCTCATCGAGGAACACATAGAAGCGGCCATCGTCGTAGCCCTCGACGGACGTGATGGAACGGGTCTCGCCATTCACCTTCACGGTCACGCAGTTGGTAGGATAGAGCAAGCGTCTCTTGCCGGAAGCCTTTGTCAGCTCTACCACGTTGGTCTCAAAGCCAAAGTCGAGTTGGATGACATCCTCGCTAAACTCTGCGACGGTGCCGTATTTGTAAACCTCAAACTTGATGTTATCGAAGAAGAAGTCGATGTCGTTGCTCTTGTCCTTGGAGAGGTTGAACGCGATGGAGTGCATCGTGTTCTCGCCCGATTGCTGTGCGGTGATTGCGCCTTCGACGTTGTAAACTTGCCACTCTGTGGTGAAGTTGGGCGAGCCAATCATCTCATAGTGGATGTAATCGCTGGGGTCGCGGTGCGCCTGTGTGTCGGCGGAAGCATCCATGCTGGCACGATAAGCAAATGAGATGCGGTACTTCGTTCCCTCAGGTAAGGTCTCGGGAAGGTTGATCCAGAACTGTGCGTCCCAGTCTTGGGCTGCGCCTGCTGCGGAATGTACTTGGATGCCACGGCTGCCGTCGACACCTACGCCATCGGTAATGACTGATGGGAAAGGTGCGCTTGCGTTTTCCTTTGAATAGAAGCAGCTGACATCGTCGCCCTCCAGGTCACCGTTGGTGATCAGGTCGGTCCATCCCACGATTTGTGCCTTGCCCTCGCGCACCAACTCCATGCTGTTGACGGTGACGTTTGCCCAGTTTGCGCCCTTGATGGCATGTAGGTGGGCAAAGCCCTTTTCCTTCACCATGAGTTTCAGGTCAACAGTGAATGTCTCGCCATCCTGTGAGAAATACTTGGCGGACCATCCGTTTTTCGTGTTGTCAATTAAGTGAGACTCGCTCTCGATCTCATTCCATTGGCCTTCGTCCATGTCACGGTTGAAGAGGAAGCGCGGCGTGCCCTCTGATACCGTCAGGATCAGTTTTGAATAAAGTGACAGGTCGGCATAGTCGATTACCCTTGAGTCGCCGTAAGGCTGGCCTGAGGATACGCCGAGTTCATAAAGACAATTCTCCGAGGGACCGATCTTTTGGGCGTTCTCATCCCATCCGTCCCATGAGAAGAACATGTCAGGAGTCAGGGGAGTGGTTTCCTCTGCATTGACATTCATTGCGCCCAATGCGCAAAGCACCAGGGCAAGAAACATTTTGTAAATTTTTCTCATTTCAGAAAGTTTTAAGTTATTAAACATGATAAATTAGGATTATTTCAGTTTCACGGTGCAAAATTAACCTCTTTTTATATAAGTCACTTTGCCAAGTGTATCATAGATTTTATTTTTTGTAAGTATCTTTCATGTAATAAAGTTTTGGGGTGAGATTATATTTCCCACCCCAAAACCTAAAAGCAAGGCAACTAAATTCGTTGAATGGTTAAAGATCGACCTCTGGCACCACTTGGCCATCCAAGAGGCTGATGATGCGGTCGGCATAGCTGGCGTCGCGCTCGGAGTGGGTTACCATCAAGACGGTGGTGCCTTCCTGGTTCAGCTGGGTGAGAAGCTGCATTACTTCCAAGCCGTTCTTTGAGTCGAGGTTTCCCGTCGGTTCGTCGGCGAGGATGAGCTTGGGATTCATCACCACGGCACGGGCGATGGCGACACGCTGCTGCTGGCCGCCGCTGAGCTGCTGGGGGAAATGGTGGGAGCGGTGGCTGATAGCCATGCGGCGCAACACCTCTTCCACCCGCCGCTTGCGCTCTTTCTTGGGTACGCCGAGATAGGTCAGCGGCAATTCTACGTTTTCTTCCACATTGAGCTCGTCTATCAGGTTGAAACTTTGGAACACAAAGCCGATCTGCCCCTTGCGCACACGGGTGCGCTGGCTCTCCTTCAGTTGCCCCACGTCCTCGCCGTCGAGCCAATACTTCCCGCTGGTGGGATTGTCGAGTAGGCCCAGGATGTTGAGCAACGTTGACTTACCGCAGCCCGACGGTCCCATGATGGCCACGAACTCGCCTTTCTTCACTTCAAACGAAACGCCCCCAAGGGCAACGGTCTCCACCTCTTCCGTGCGGAATACCTTCTGAATGTTTTCTAACTTAATCATCATTTTATTTTACTATTTGTTGACATTTTTGTTGACTTGCAATTATTCTGATTTGAGATATTCAATGGGATTGCTGGAGGCGACGCGATAGCAGCCGAGCCATACAACACCCAGGATGATGGCAATCACCAGCAGGGCACCGACAATAAAGAGTATCGGCAGCAATGGTGTCTTCTCACTGAATTGCTCCAACCACAGGCGGGCGACATACCAGGATGCGAAGGCTCCTATTGCCGTTGCTGGCAGCGCAACGCGCAAGATGTCTGTCTGGAACAGTCGGAGCACGTCGGCTATTTTTGCGCCGTTCACCTTACGGATGGCGATCTCTTTCTGCCGGCGACCAATCTCGCCCGCGAGGTAGCCGATGAGTCCGATGAGTGCAATGATCAGTGCCACCAGGCCACCGATGAGTACGGTGGTGCGGAAGCGGTGGGCATCGGTATAAAGTTCTGTCATCATCTGACTGTATGGGTAGATGGTTATGTCAGGATTGTCGGGAACCACTTCCTTAAGCCGTTTGTTAGCGTCATCAAGCCCATCCATCGTATGGAAGCGAATGAGGATATTCGCCATCAAGTCCGTGTTCTTACTGTAGAAGCAAACACTGCCGCGAGTATCAGGATTGGCGATACTGCCTATTCGGGGGTCTTCGTAGACACCAACAATGGTATGCTGCTTGCTGAATGATGTAACAATAACCTGTTTGCCTACAGCTCGCTCCCAACCAGCTAACTCCTTCATGCGCTCCTCAAACCTCCTGCTCACCATCACCTCGCAGAGTGTATCGGTCTGCTCCGTAAAAGTCCGGCCAGAGATAACGGGGATGCCCATCACGTTGAAGTAGCCATCACCAACGAAGTAAAGGTCGGCAATGTTCATATATTCATGGTCATCACCTGGGAGATAGATATTGTCGCCGCTCTGATATTTGGTTAGGTTGGCAAATGAGATTGTCACGCTTTCCACTGTTGACAACTTACGCAATTCGTCCATAATGAGTTGTCTCTGTTTGCCCGAGAGATCATTGGTGTCTAATATACCCAGGGTTTGGAAGTCGTAGCCCGGATTATCATTCACCATCATCTTGTATTGACGACCAACCACCATCAGCAGGACGATGAGGAATGTCGCCGAGGCAAACTGTAGGCCTAACAACAGGAGTTTCCACAGGCGGTGGCTCTGGCTGTAGTTCTTGAAGGCAGCGGCTACAGGGATATGGGTGTAGATATAGCCTGGCACGAGACCTGTGATGAGCAGCACGACAAGACACGTCGCCGCAACCATCCCCACGTTGCTGCCCGTTGTCAGCAGCGTCGGCAGCGATGCCCCCGTGAGATCTTCCACAGTGTCCTTCGCCACATAGAGCAATAGGGCTGCCAAAGCCAACGACAATAACAGGTGGACGACGCTCTCTGCCATCACCTTATTATATATATGGCGGGCATCGGCACCATAGCATTGACGGACTGCCATCTCACGGGCACGTTGGCTGATGCCGCCAATGACGAGAAGTAGGTAGTTCATCACGGCACAGCCGATGAGTACTATTGCCAGCAGCGAGAGAATCCATGTCATCCGGCGTGTGCCCTCATCGTTTGAATGATAGTCGATAAGCGGCTGCAATGAGAATCCCATATCCACGCCCGCCTTCTTCAGTTCGTCCAAAGGTAGTTTCTCCTGCTTCATCTTCTCAATCTGCGGTTTCAAGTCGTCCGGGCTGATGCCATCAGTTAGACGGACATATCCTTCATAGCGGTCGTTGCCTAACCAGTTCTCGCGACCATCCCACATAATCTTGGTAATCGTCGGCATACTGACCATCACCTCCATGCCATGCAACTTGGAGTTCAGCGGTATGTCCTCGTAGATGCCGCCAACGGTCAACGCCCATCCGCCACGCTTGTTATACCAAACCTTCTTGCCAATGATGTCACCGCCCAACTTCTCGGCAAGTGAACGGGGAATCATGCAATAGTCCACTTGGCTGAGCGTCTTCTTTGCATTACCTGCCAGCACTCGGAAGGGGAACACGTCGAAGAAACAACTGTCAACGAGGGCATAGTTGGTGCGCACCCGCTTGTCGTCGTCTGTCACGATGGGCATGTCTCCAGCAAAGGCCGTGTAGCGCGTGGCGGCTTCCACCTGCGGACAGTAGCGTTTCAGGGCTGGGGCAATGGCTCCCGCCGTCTGCGGAAAATGCTTGTACTCACCATCGCGGATAATATCCTCGCACACCACACAGATGCGGTTGCTCGTGGGGAAGAAGTCATCCCACGACTGCTCGAAGCCCACCTTTCCCAATAGCACGACACCTACGGCCAGTCCTACGGCTATGCACAGGATCTTCGTCCAATTATGCTGTCCCCGCTTGTTTAATGTCTTAATTGCACTAATCATATTTTGTGAGTTTATAAGTTTATAAGTTTGGGCTTGTAGGGGCGGAACAGTGTTTCCGCCCGTGGGTAGGAAATCGCCCTTGGCGAGAAATTGAACAAAAAAATTTCAAAATTTGTACAAAATACTGGGCAAAAACCAAGACAACGTTCCAAAGTATGGTTCATTCATTTTGATATAAATTTGATTCCAATTTTGTAGAATTTCCGCACGTAGTGCGTCCCCTTTCCGCATTCTTCATTTTTAATTATCTTCCATTTTCAGCAGGTTTGTTAGTGAGTTTATAAGTTTGTGAGAACTCAAGAACTAATCAACTCAAGAACTCATTGCAAAATTACCTCAATAAAACAAATCCGCCAAGGTTTTTGACCCTGGCGGATGTAGATTGTCTAATAATTAAACGGTTAAGTGTATGATTTTTAGACAGTCAAAGAAAAAATTGCTTTTCTATACGAGAATCAATAACCTTTATGATTTCGGAGTCGCTTTACTCTGTCTTGATGCTCTCTACGGGATTAGCATTGGCTGTACGCCAGCTCTGGATGACGACTGTAGCGAGGGTGACGACAGCAACGGCGAGCAGGGCCAAGGGGAAGAGCCACCAATGGATGGGTGTGCGCTCGGCAAACGACTGAAGCCATTGGGTGCCGATGTGGTAGGCAATGGGTGCTGCAAGGATGAAACTGATGGCGAGCAGCAGGATATAATGACGGCAGAGCATCAGCAGGATTTCCCGCGTCGAGGAACCCATCACCTTGCGGATGCCTATCTCCTTGCGGCGATACTCCGTCTCGAACATCGTCATGCAGAACACGCCGATGAGGGTAATAATCAGGCAGATGAACGAGAAGACCATCACTTGGCGGATGAAGCGGAACTCATCCTGATAGGTATTCTCCAAGTCTTGGTCGAGGAACCTGACCTCTGGCTCGTGCTGTGCGCCGAGCTTCATGCAGGTTTCCTTGATCTTCTGGCGCATCTGCACCTTATCGACACCAGCCGCCACACGCACGTTCATCATGCCGAGATTGTTCGCCCATCCGCGGCTCAGGTAGTTTTCGCCATAAATGAGGAAGACCATCGGCGTGTCGTTGTTGTCAACACGGGTAGAGCCAAAGCGCACATTCTGGCACACGCCGACAACGGTCATTGACTCGTCGGTGTCTAACAGCTTCTTGTCCATCTCCACCCAGTCCCATTTCTTGCGGGCGGCCTCGTTGATGATATAGCAGTCGCCATCGTGCTCCGTAAAGTCGCGCCCCTCGACGACCTCAATGCCCATCGTGCGCAGATAGTGCCAGTCTACGGGCAGGGCGACGAAATGCACTTCATGGTCCTTGTCGCCACGTCCCCACGTCATATAACTGTCGGATGTGCCAAGCGTGAATTGCGAGTAGGCCACGTCCGTTACGCCCGTCTGCTGCATCAACTCTGAGCGCAAGGCGTCTTGCCTGTCAAGAATCTCCCACGTATCGCAATACAGGATTTCATCCTTCTCGAAGCCATAGTCAGAATTGAAGATGTAGTGGCTCTGTAGGCAGAGGATGCCGATATAGACCACCATGATGCTGGTGATGAGGAATTGCAAGCAGAGCAATGCCGTGCGTAGCCTTCGACCCTTGGGCGTAAGGCCGAAAGAGCCTTTCAGTGCCAATGCGGGCTGGAACGAGGTGACGTAGAAAGCCGGATAGAGACCCGCCACGATGCCCACCAAGACGGCAGCGACGGCAAGGGCTGCCAATAGCATGCCGTGATGGCTGGGCGCAATGCTGCCTACAACCAGGTCGTTGATGGGCGGCCACTGCGACAACAGGTAGCAGATGCCTACAGACAGGCCAAAGGCCAGCAGCGAAGTGAAGACCGTCTCAGCCACGAATCCGAGGCGCAGTTGTCCGACGGTGCTTCCCAGTACGCGCCGCGTGTTGATGCTCTTGATGCGCATGGGGCTCTCTGCCAACGTGAAGTTCAGGAAGTTGATGGCGGCGATGATGATGACCAACAGGCACGACAGTTGCAGAATCAGGTCAACAGCCTTGTTGCCTCTGTCCTGCCCAGCATCCACGCCCGAGAACCACGTCTCCGTGACGGGTACCAGCCGTAGGTTGAGGCGTTCTCTTGTATCTGCCTCATCCCATTGGTCCTCATAGCCATGTTCTATGTACATTTGGTGGATTCGCTCCAACAGCGGGTCCAAAATGGTATGTCTCACTTGCTCCACGTCCAAGGGTTGCCTGAGCTTCAAGTAGCAGTTGTAGTTGAAGTTCTGGAAGTTGCCCTTGTTCTCGTCGCCTATATGGCCGTAGATGCAGTTCCTGGCAAAGCAGTTCTCAGGGAAGTCCTCGAAGACGCCCCTCACCAAGATGCTGTCCTTGCCATTCCATAGATGGAGGCCTGCTGCCTGCGTGGTGCCGAAATACCTCATGGCGATGGACGCGGGCAGGATGAATCCCCGGTGGTCGTCATCCGACCAGCCGACCTTCCCGTCCAGCACCCGTGGGGCAAGCGTCGTCAGGGCATCGTAACTGACGTTGCAGCCACTGAACGTGAACTCCGTGCCTTCCTTGGCAAACCGCATGTCCCAGTTCCAACTCTCAAACAGGGCCATGCCCTCAACCTGCGGCATCGAGTCAAGCTGCTCGGCAAGGAAACGGTTCACCATCGACTGCCACTTGCCGTGGTCCAACATGGCCGGTGTCTCCACGCGGTAGAGCTTCCCACTGTCTGCCAGCCCCTTATTATAAGAATGGTTATACACCACTTGCGTCAGAAACAAATAGCAGGAGGCGAAGGCCACCGCCAGCCCTGCGAAGTTCAGCGCCGTCGCCATCTTGAAGCGGCGCGCCATATACCAGACATTTCTCAATACTTCTTTCATTTGTGAGTTTATAAGTTTATGAGTTTATAAGAATGTGAGCCTGTGAGACCCCAAGAACTCTCTGCAAAGTTACGCCAATAAAATACATCCACCAATGCTTTAGGCATCGGCGGATGCAGATTGTCAAAAAAATTGACGGTTCTCTGTATGATTATTAGACAGTCCAGTCTAAATAGTTATTTGGCGTTACGACTACGAACTGCTTGAGGGGATATTCTTTCTTGAAAGGCGCAGGAACGGATGCGGTAGTTTTCTTTGGGTTCCACTTCATCTCAAAAGCCATGAATTGCCCATCCTGCTCCTCGATATAGTCTATTTCCTGCTGTAGCGTAGTCCGCCAAAAGTAACTTCGCACATAGTTGGCCGAGTAATGGTTGTACTTCATCCGCTCGCTGATGAAGAAGTTCTCCCAAAGTGCCCCCACGTCTGTGCGCAATGCCAACGGTGTGAAATTCTGCAAGATGGCATTACGAATGCCGTTGTCATAGAAATACACTTTCCTGCTTTTCTTTAGTTCTGTCCTAAGATTTCTGCTGAAAGCCGACAGACGGAACACAACAAAGCACTTCTCCAACAGATTGATATATTTCTCCACAGTCTTCGTATCTGAACCAATGGTCTGAGCCAGTTCGTTATACGACACTTCGCTGCCTACTTGCAAGGCCAAGGCCACTAACAACTTCTCGAGTAAAGCAGGCTTGCGTACACCTTCCAACGACAGAAGGTCTTGATAGAGATAACTGCCCGACAGGTTAGTCAGCACAGCCTTTGCGTCGTCTGAGTGATTCAGTACATCGGGATAGGAGCCATATATCAGGCGCGACTCCAATGTCTGCTTCAAACCTATCAGCCCCCTGTCGTCCAGAAGTTCGCCTGTAGAGAGGGGAAACAGGTTATACTCCCACTTGCGCCCTGTCAATGGCTCATTGACCACATCGCGTAATTGGAACGACGAAGAGCCTGTGACCAGCAATTGTACATCGGGGAACCCATCAGTAATCAGTTTCAACGTCAGTCCTATATTGGTAACCCGCTGGGCCTCGTCAATCATCACTATCCGGTGCTGTCCTATCAGCAAATGTAACTCCTGTGTGTTGATAGCCTCCAACATTGTCCGCACTTCTGGTTCGTCACAATTCAAACGAAGCACAGGCTCCTGCCGATTCTTCACAACCTGTTCTAACAAGGTGCTTTTGCCAACCTGTCGTGCCCCTATCAGCAAGATGGCCTTCCCACTGAACATCCGCTTCTCAATCACTTCTTGAAGTGTTCGTTTTACTAATTCCATATCTTTACAATTTGCGCTGTAAAGTTAATAAACCGAAAGCATAATCCAAAATTTTATCCAGATTTTTTGGATTACGTTCCTAAAATTATATATGTATTGCAAGAATACGGGCGAAATCTAACCCAAAAGAGGATGATTTCGCCCGAACAACACTCGTTAGCTTTATTCGTTCTTGATGCTGTTGACAGGATTTTCATTGGCATTCTTCCAACTCTGGTAGGTGACTGTGAGCATGGTAATCAAGGTGATGAGCAGGAACGACACTAAGAAGAGCAAGGGCGAGATGGCGGTGCGGACAGCAAAGCCTTCGAGCCAATGCACGCCCAGCATGTAACCTATAGGAGCCGCCACCGCAAAACACCCCAACAGGATATACAGGTAGCGTCTGTTGAACATCGTCAATATTTCCTTCGTGGAACTACCAAACACCTTGCGGATGCCTATCTCTTTGCGACGGTATTCGCTCTCGAACATCGTCATGCCAAACACACCTATCATGCTGATGAGGATGGCGAGCAGCGAGAACAGCAGAATCTGTTTGGTAAAGAGGCTTTCCTGCTGGTAGGTCTTTTCCAGCACTTCATCCATATAACGCAGTCCGCTGATGTCAAGAGGCTGGTTTTTCTCGTACTTGTTGACCGTCTCCATCACTTTCTGCTTGGCTTCCCGTTTGTCCACTCCCTTGGCTACCCGCACCATCAAGTGGTTACGCCAAGAGCCATTATACCAATAACTGCCATTCGGACTGGGGACAAAGAAGGCGATAGGTTGCTGGCTGTCGTCCACTCGCAATGAGGAATACTTGATGTCTTTACAAAAGCCTACTACAGAATAGTCGTCATCAGTAATGGGCTGATCAACGGTGAGCCAAGGGTATTGCTTCTTTGCCGACTCGCTGAAGATATACACATCACCATCGTCTTTCCGGAAGTTGCGACCTTCCACGATATCGATACCCATGACATCGAGGAATCGCCAATCCACGAAGAAACAGGTGAAGTTCATGTGTTTGTCGCCATTACCTCTGCCCCACGTCTGATAGCGATCACTACTACCCAGAATGCTCTGAGACAGGCTTGCCCCATCAATGCCGGAAATCGAACGCAAATCTGAGTCGATGGCATCCACCTTGTTACGCGTGTCAGGTGCCGTGCTCACTACCAACACCTCATCCTTGTCGAAGCCGTAGTCGGTGTGATAGATGAAGTAGCTCTGCAAATACATAATCCCTACGCCAATGACCAGTACGAAGGAGCCGACGAATTGCAAGCAAATCAAGATGGTACGCAGCACACGACCTTTGGGAGAGAGGCCGAAAGAGCCTTTCAGCACCAAGGCTGGCGCGAAGGATGTGACGTAGTAAGACGGATAGGCACCAGCCATCAAACCCACCACGATGCTTAGTAGCAGGGTGATGCCAATCAGCGGCAGATGGTCCTGCAACAAAATGCTGCCCTGCACCAACTGCTGCAAGCCCAAGTCATGAGCGATATACACGAATCCTAACGACACGATGAAGGCTATCAGACTAATTAGCACAGCCTCTGCCATCAGGCTGCCTCGCAGTTGTGCCGTCGTTGCGCCCAATACTTTCTGGGTATTGATGCTGCGGATGCGCATAGGGGTTTCTGCCAAAGTGAAGTTCATGAAGTTCACAGCCGCTATCACGACAATCAACAGCGAGAAGCAGATGAGCAAATAGACGGAACTCCTGCCAGGGGCTGATTTGTCAAGGACTTTTGAGAAATGGGTATCAGCCACATTGGTAAATACCACTTGCAAGGATTCTTCCTCTTCCTTTGTTAATTCAAACTTTTCCTTGAAGAGTTCAACGGCGGTCTTACGCAAGGCCTTCTGCACAGTCGGCAGATTTGCGGCATCATCCACACGTATATAGGCATCATAGTTCCAGTTGTTGTAATTGTCTTCATTGGAATTAATGCCAATAAAACAAGCCCCATGCAGGAAGTTGTTTTCCGGATAGTCCTCTATCACGGCACAGACATTGAAAAGCCAGCCATTGTCCCATTTGTATTTCATGGTTTTGCCCACCGCATCGGCAGTACCGAATATGCGCATCGCCTCAGAACGCGGCAGCACGATATTAGCCAGTTGGTTTAACCCCTTCAAGTCACCGCCAATGACGGTTGGCTTAAACATGCCGAGGAAATCATGGATTCCATATATCAGATTCAACGTGAACTCTTGCTCGCCCACGATATACTGGTCAATATTAGTCCAGCCCTGCATCACGGCATGGCCCGTAACGTGAGGCGACGCTGCCGCCATGCGTTCCACCACCGGGCGGGGAAGCGTTCTGCCATAGTCTTCGTAACCAGCCCCTAACTTCATGGTCATGCGATACAGGTTTCCGTACTCCGTAAAACTCTTGTTGTAGCCCAAGTCGTAGTTCACCTGCGTCATGATGACGAAGAATGAGGCAAAGGCCAGGCTCAAGCCCAACAGGTTCAACACATTTGCCGCAGCAAACTTCCTGAATATCGATGTAAAGTTTCTGATGATTGTCTTCATTTGTGAGTTTATAAGTTTGTGAGAATTTAAGAACTATTATTGGAATCGCCCTTGGCGAGAAATTGAACGAAAATTATCACTAAATTTGAACAAAATATAGGGCTATGCCTGAACAAAATTTTGATATAATTTTGATTCCCATTTTGGATAATTTCCGCACGTTGTGCGCCCCTTTATCTATCGCTTTTGGCGAGAAATTGAACAAAATTAAACCAAAATTTGTACAAAATACAGGGTAACAATCTAAACAACGTTTCATAATATGGTTCGTTCATTTTGATATAATTCAAGAACTAATCAACTTGGAATCTTTCACTCTGTCTGAATGCTGTTGACTGGATTCTCCGTTGCGGCGCGCCAGCCTTGGAAGGTGGCGGTCAGCAGGTTGACGGCGAGGACAATCAGGAGGGAGAGGACGAGCGGCAGGGGCTGCATCACGATGCGGAGTCCGGAAATGCTGCCCACCGTCGGGGCAATCCAGCAGGAGAGAGGGATGGCGATGACAGCGGCGACAAGCGACTGGATGGCGACGGTACGGAGCAGGCACAGGGTGATACTGTTGATTTCAGCACCGAAGACGCGGCGCACGGCAATCTCACGACGACGCTGACCTACAAAGTAACTGTTCATCGCCATCAAGCCAAGGATGGCTATCAACAAGGCAACCACCGTAAAGACCGTCAGCACGTCGAGGAACCGCTCGTAGTCTTCGTACCATTCCCGATGACGCTGGGAGAGCGAGTGGACATCTTCCGCCTCACGGCCTGTAAGCGTACTAATCTGCCGCTTGATGGCATTCTCCACCTTCTTACGCTCACCACAATATCTTATTAGTCCCAAGCGAGGCTTCCCGTATCTTCTGCTCGCATAGTTATCAATACTGTCGCGGAATTCATCTTCCCTTATATATATAATAGGTGTAGGATGCTCCTCTTCGCGCATGACGTTCTGATAGACGATATCGGGATAAACGGCTCCTATTTCAAAATTCACCTTTCCATCGGCTGTCACAATCTTCCTCTCGTCATCGTGCTTCCCGAATTGCCGTAGCAACTGGTGGTTGGCTCCCAAGCCTTTATCGATGTAGGTTCTCTCTGGGTGGATGTTCAAGATGTTAAAGAAGCAACTGTCGCCCATCAGAAATCGCATACTAACCACCGTTCCGTCATCGGCAGAAACCGTCTGGTTTTCCAGCCCCTCAAGGGGTGTGCCATAGCCGAAGCCAACAGCCTCTATCTCTGGCAGTTCAAGCAATTTGCTGCGGAATGTCTGCCGCTGGCTTTCGTTGAGGGTAGCAACGTCCCAAGCCTCAAGGATATTTTCGATGTCGTAACCTAATGGGCGGTTCATGCGCTCACGGATACCGTTACCCAGCAATAGCGTGACAGTCAGCATGACGATGGCGAAGACGGCCTGCAACACCATCAGCGCATGACTCCAACGCTGGCGCACACGGCGGCGGAATGTGCCACGAACGATGTCGATGGGTTGATAGCCGCTGAGTATCGTGGCTGGCACGAAACCTGCCAATGAGCCAACGAGAATGACACCAAGTAGAAAGGCTATGATGGTGGTAACGCCCGTATCTTTCAACAAGTCCAACGGGCAATTGGCCATTTCCATCGCCTTGTCTTGTAGGGCGATGGCTATCAGATAGGCTATCATGAAAGCAATCGCCGTGAAGAGAATGCTCTCGCCTATCAGTTTGCCGAAGACTTGAAGGCGCGATAGACCTAACAGTCGCCTTGTGGCCATTTCCTTCGAACGCTCAGTGGTGAGCGATACACTCAGGTTCACGTAGTTGAAGATGGCGAACACCAACACCAGTAGGGCAACAACTACATAGAGGCGGGCCATCTTCCGACTGCCGTGATTGATGTCTTCCTGTCCTAACGAGCATTCCATCGCATCGTAATAGAGCGTAGAGAATGGGGTGAGAGTCAGTTCTTTTGCTGCCTCCATCTGGTATATCCAGAAAAAAGTCTTTAGATAGTCGCGCATGTCTTTTGTCTTGCTCTGCAAGTCGCAGCCTTCGCGCTGCATCAGGAACAACACACAACAACTGGCATTGCCCATCTGCTCGCTCCAGGCCGAGTAGTGGAAGTGGCGAAGGTTCTCTACATTGAATACGCATTCATATCCGTCAGGAACAATGGAGCGGTCGAAGTCGTCCATGATGCCACTGACGATATAGGTGATGCGTGCTTTCCCATCGTTCGCGTCGCCTAATTCTGTTTCATCGCCCAGTACCATCTCCTTTCCGATAGGACTCTCATCAGGCCAATAACGCTGTGCGAAAGACTTGCTCACCACAATCAGATTGGGCGCACTGAGCACCTTTTGGCAATCGCCCGTCAGCAGCGGGTAGTCGAAGAATGTGAAGAAGTTCTGACCCGTAACCAGCACTTTGGTGTTAGCCTCCTGGCCTTGGATGCTGAACGTTATGCTGTAACCTGCCATCGAACACCAGTCTTCCACCTCAGGGAAACGGTCTTTCAGCCGCTCGCCAACGCGAAAGTTCGACATCATGCACATTTCATTGCCTACGACGAAGGTTCTGTCAGCACGTGTCTGATAGTTCTCTACCGTTGTCTGACGATAGATTAGGTCGCCCAACAGCAGCAGGAAAGCCATCGAGAGGCACAGTCCCACGATATTGATGATGGTAAACAGCCGATGGCGGCTCAGGAATTTCAGATAACTATTCATTCTTCTATATTGCTTAATTCTTCTGTTCGTATTGCCTTCATTATATAAAACTTGGTTTTGGGCGGTCGGTATCATTATTGTGGTCGGGCACTCTGATGGATTAGGGCGACCGCCCTAATTCATACGGACGGTTGGCAGAAACAAGCGAGATATAGGTTTTCTCCCGTCTATGTATAGGTTTCCTCCCTGTTTGCTACGTCTTTTCTCCCTCCTTAGTGCCTTGTTTCTTCATCGACACCTTACTTAATCACCAGCACTTCATTGTCCTTAAATGCCTCGTAGCCGCTGGTGACGACACGCTCGCCAGGCTCCAAGCCTTCGAGTACCTCGTAATACTGCGGGTTCTGGCGACCTATGCGAATCTGGCGGCGATAGGCTTTCGAGCCGCTCTTGTCCATAACAAAAATCCATTGCCCCCCTGTGGTCTGAAAGAACGTGCCGCGAGGGATGAGTACGGCTTGCTCTGGTTGGCCCAGTTCGAGGTCGATGTAGTAGGTCTGGCCCGTGCGGATGTTCTCGGGACGCTCGCCTTTGAAGACGAAGTCACAACGGAACTTGCCCTCGCGCACCTCCGGATAGACCTTGCGCACTTGCAATTGATACCGCTTGTCGCCACGGGTGAATGTGGCTGTAAGCCCCTGTCGCACCCGGTCGATGTAGTGTTCATCGATTTGCGCCTGGACTTTATAGTCAGAGAGGTCGTTTATTTGGCCGATCTTCTGGCCGGGAGTGATGCTCTGTCCCAACTCTACGTCGAGCAATCCTAACTCGCCATCGATGGCGGAACGCACTTCGAGCTTGCCTTTGCGCTGGCGGACGAGCACCACGTTGCGGCGCATGTTCTGTAGGTTGTCCTCCATCTGGTCCATCTGTACCGTGCGATAGATGGAGTCTTGCTTCAGGCGCTTCGACACCAAGGAGCGTTTCTTGGAAGAAAGCTGGTAATCCTCTTGCGACTGGAGGTAATCCTCACGGCTGATGAGCTTTTCTTGGTAAAGCCGTTTGTTCTGCTCGAAGGTGCGCTGCTTGCGCTGCGTGTCCATGTCTAATTGGGCTTGCTCGGTCTGGTTGTTCAGTCGGTCTTGTTGCATCGCCACTTGGGTATTGCGAAGTAGGTTTTGCTTCTCTGCGAGTTCTGCCTCGGCGTTTAGGATTTGGAGGTCGAGATTTGAGTTGCTTAAGCGCACGATGACATCGCCCTTACGTACCATTGTGCCTTCCTCTGCCACCTTTTCCATTACGATGCCGCCTTCTTCAGGGGAGATCTGTACCACTTGGATGGGCAGTACCTGTCCGTTGGTGCGTACATAGTCTTTGAATTCTGCGCTCCTCACCTCGCTGATGGTCAGCTCATTCCTGTTTACTTTCAATGTCGAGGCATGGTTGCCAAAGACCACCCACGAAAGCACCGCCAGTAGTAGGCATCCACCTACCATGTACGGCCAATATTTCCTCATTTGTTGCGCCTTGGTCTTTTCTATTGCTCTGTCCATATTGTTTCTCCTTGATAGTATCTTACTAATTGTTCTTTCACCATCGCCATCAGTTGGCATTGTAGCAGGGTGGCTTTTGAGTTAAGCAGTTGCGATGAGGTTGTGTGTAGGTCAATGGCCGTACTCAGGCCTTCCTCGAATTGTCTGCGTGTCAACAGATAGGCAAGGCTATCAGCCTCCACCTTTTTCTCCATCTGGATGGCTTGCTTCAGGAATCCCTGCCAGTCTTGCCAAGCCTCGCGAGCGAGTTTTTCCAGTTCGAGTTGTGTCTGTTCGTAAGCCTCATGTGCCATTTGGTGTTCGTTTCTTTTACGACGGATATTGGTAATGGTCTGTAGGCGATTGAAGAGTGGAATGCTTAAGGTAAAGCTCACATATTCCCCCATGTTGTTCTTAAACTGGTTGCCAAAAGAGGCAGCCGTTTCAGAGTGCAGCGTCTTATAATAGGTGGTGTTCATGCCTACGCCTACAGAGAGAGAGGGAAAAAGGGATGCGCGGGCTTGGTGCCACTCATGTTTTGTTGTCTGCACACGGTAACGGGCTGCCTGCAGTTCGGGATTGAGTTCGAGAGCCTTGGTGGTAGGTTCTATGCACAAGCCTGGGTCGTGCTGCCACTCTCCATGATTCTTGACAGACAGCGACAAGGTGTCTCCCATTGGGAAAGCCATCGTCTTTTTCAACTCCAGCAGGGCAGAGGCGAGTAGGTTTCGCTGGCGGGCCAGTTCGTATTCGGCTTCGGCTTCCTGCGACTCCATTTGGGCTACGTCAGCCGCACTTTTACGACCAACCTCTTCGAGCGTTTGTGTCTGTTTGAGTAACAAGGTGGCCTCTTTCAACTTTTCGTCTGCCATCGTGACCAGTCCTTCGTAATATGCCACATTGGTAAAAGCCTGCAATACGCTAAGGGCTGTTTCGTCTTGTTTTTGGCGTAAGGCATGGTGTCCCATGAGCATACTTGCATGGGCTGCCTTTAGCGCATGCAGACGGCTGAATCCGTCGAAAACGGGTAGCGATGCCGATATTTGATAACCATTATAAAAGGTACTGACATCGGTATAGCCGTTGGTCTCAGGGTCGATGGCACGCCCGAAGCTGTATTGCGCCCCGATGCCTGCGTCCGCAGATGGCAGGAATCGTCCGATGACTCCGGTCTTGGCAGCTTTGTAGTTGTCAAGTTCCAACTCTGCCCGTTTCACCTCATGGTTGTGTTCCACGGCATATTGTATGCATTGTTGCATGGTCCAGGATGTCTGGGCGGCAACCTGCCGTGTGGCAAAGGCAAGAAGGATTAGCAATGCTTGTTTCATGTTCGTTTCGTGTATTTGTTGATGCAAAAATAGGTGTTAATTCTTTTCAATGCAAGCATTTGGAATCGATAGGAAGCAGATTGTCTAATTATTATACACCCCTTTGTATGATTTTTTGACAGAAAGTGGTAACTTTGCATCCATGAACAGGTACGGAACGATACTTATTGTAGACGACAATACTTCCATACTGACAGCTATGCGCTATCTGTTGGAAGAAACTTTCGAGCAAGTGCTGACAACGACGCAGCCCGAGGACATCTTGAAGATAATGGCACAGCAGCCTATCGACTTGGTGTTGCTCGACATGAACTTCACGCTTGGGGTGAACAGTGGGCAAGAGGGGTTGTTTTGGCTTCGCACCATCCGCAAGCAGCATCCCCAGACCCCTGTCGTATTGCTGACCGCCTACGCAGACGTCTCGTTGGCGGTAAGGGGATTGAAGAATGGCGCGGCTGATTTCATCACCAAGCCTTGGGACAACGATGAATTGGTGCGCAAGCTGAGGGACGTACTCGACTTGCGGGATGAGATAGTCAGTCTCGACGAGATGGAGAAGGGGCATATCCGCCGCGCCATCGACCATTGCCACGGCAATCTCACCCAGGCTGCCGAGTTGCTGGGCATCACCCGCCAGACCCTCTACAACAAGATGAGGCGGCTATGACTTGGCTGTTTATAATTATAATAGGTGTATTGCTGGTCGTCGGCTGTTGGGCGTTTGTGCGCCATCAGCGTTCCTTGAAATTGCGCGCGCATCTGATGCAGGAGGCCATCCGCAACCACGACTTCACGTTCCGCCTTCCTACCGACGGGCTGCTGCCCGGCGAGCGTGCCATGCAGCAGACGATGAACCAGCTGGGCGAGACCATCCGCCGGCAAATGAACCAGAACGAGGTGGAGTCGTGGGAGCGGCTGACACGTGTGCTTACGCACGAGATCATGAACGCCACTGCCCCCATCGCCAGCATCAGCCAGTCAATGCTCGCTCGCAACGACGTGAGAGGTACGCCGCTTGAGGAAGGCATCCAGGCTATCTGCGACACCTCACGTTTCTTGAATGAGTTTGTTGCCAATTACCGAAAAATGTCGGAGTTGGAGCGGCCTGTGCTGGCCAACGTTGCCCTCCGCCCGTTGCTTGACGACATCTGCAGGACTTATCCTGGGTTGGATTGGGAGGTCGATGTGCCTCACGACATCACCATACGCGCAGATGCTGGTATGCTCCGACAAGTGTTGATGAATATCGTGAAGAATGCCTTGGAAGCCGGGGCGCGAAAGATTGTCGTCGAGAAGGTGGACGATGCGCCCGGCGGCTCTTCCCATGATGGGCAACTAACACTATATATAGGAAACGACGGCCATCCCATCCCTGCCGCAAACCGCCCGTCTCTCTTTGTCCCTTTCTTTACCACCAAGCGAGGCGGGAGCGGCATAGGCCTTTCCCTGAGCCGCAGGATGATGGTGCAGCAAGGCGGTATGCTTGAGCTTGCCGAGGCGCAATGCCATGGATGCCATGCCGCTTTCCTGTTGACCCTTCCAAGCGTTCATGATTAAATGAAGAGTCAGGACTATTTTTTCATTTGTATGTACGATATTTTCAGCGTATATGGTTCTTTTTTGTTTACTTTGCGGCGTGAATAATTCATTAAGCAACGACTTTTTTTGACATGAACCTAAAGAAGTATTTCCTCTTCCTTGCCCTATTTCCCGTTGCCGTAGCCTCGGCGGGCGTTGGGCAGTCTAATCCCGGTGGCTCCGCCATCGTGGAAGTGCCTTTTACACGTGTGCGTCTGAGCGACCGTTTCTGGCTGCCGCGCATCGAGACCAACCGCACGGTGAGCATCCCCTCCGCATTCCGCGAGTGTGAGAAGAACGGGCGTTTCGATAATTTCGCCATCGCGGGCGGATTGATGCAGGGCGAGCATCGTGGTGACTTCTCGTTTGACGACACCGACCCTTACAAGGTGATTGAGGGCGCGAGCTACTCGTTGGCGGTGCGTTACGATGCCAGGCTGGACCATTACTTAGACAGCGTGATTGCCATCATCGCCTCGGCGCAGGAGGAGGATGGCTACCTCACGACCTGCGTCACCAACAAATGCTACCGCCTCTCCGGCTGGTGGGGTAGGAGCAAGTGGGAGAAGATCAACTCGCACGAACTTTACAACAGCGGTCACATGATTGAATCAGCCGTGGCGCACTATCTTGCCACGGGGAAGCGGTCGTTTCTCAACGTTGCCATCAAGAATGCCGACCTCGTCTGCAAGACATTCGGGCCGAATGAGGGGCAGATCCATCGCCCGGGCGGTCACCCCATCATAGAGATGGCACTGTGCAAGCTCTATAAGGTGACGGGCAACAAGAAGTATCTTGAGGGTGCCAGGTATTTCGTGGAGGAGACGGGACGGTGCACCGACGGTCATCGTCCCAGCGAATATTCGCAAGACCACAAGCCCATTCTCCAACAGGATGAGATTGTGGGCCATGCCGTGAGGGCGGGCTACTTGTACAGCGGCGTGGCAGACGTCGCCGCGCTGACTGGCGACACGGCGTATTTCCATGCCTTGGAGCGTATCTGGAACAACATGTCCTCGAAGAAGCTGTTTATCACGGGGGGCATCGGCAGCCGCCCGCAGGGCGAGGGCTTCGGCCCTAACTATGAGTTGAACAACCACACGGCGTATTGCGAGACGTGCGCCGCCATCGCCAACGTGTATTGGAACTACCGCATGTTCCTGGCTTCGGGTGAGTCGAAGTACATCGACGTGTGCGAGCGCGCGTTATATAATAATGTGTTGAGTGGCGTTTCCCTGTCGGGCGACCATTTCTTCTATGATAACCCGTTGGAGAGCGACGGCGAGCATGGCAGGGCGCGGTGGTTCGGGTGTGCCTGTTGCCCGGGCAACGTGACGCGGTTCATCGCGTCTGTACCCAATTATATCTATGCCGCGCAGGGCAAGGACATCTATGTGAATCTTTATGCGCAAGGCACGGCGAAAGTCAATGGGGTGGAACTGGAGCAGATTACGGAATACCCTTGGGACGGCAAAGTCAAGATTCGTGTGAACAAGGGCGGCGGCAAGTTTGCCATCAAACTGCGCGTCCCGGGATGGCTGAAGAAGCATCCGATAGGCAATGACCTATATACATATATTGATAATGCCAAACCATATAGCGTGAGCGTCAATGGCCAATCGCTCTATCCGGAGAACCGCGACTATATCGTCATCGACCGCAAATGGAAGAAGGGTGATGTGATAGAACTGGATTTCCCCATGGATGTGCGCCGGGTTGTCGCCAACGACAATGCCGAGGATGACCGTGGGAAGGTGGCGTTGGAGCGCGGACCCATCGTGTTCTGCTTGGAAGGACAGGACCAAGGCGACCACAAGGTGTTTAATAAATACATCCTCAATAGCGCCGACATCACGGCACATTTTGAGAGTGGATTGCTCAATGGTGTGGTGGTGTTGGAGGGACAGGCCAAGGAGCTGCAGCCCGACGGCAATGTCAAAGATGTCGCCTTCCGTGCCATCCCCTATTCGACGTGGAACAACCGTGGCAGCGACCAGATGGAGATATGGATTGCCAACACGCCTACAAAGGCGGTGGCGACCCCTTCAGAGACGATTGCCAGCCGTGCCATGACATTCAGCAACCGCGGTCCTATCCAGAACGACGCGCCCGAAACGGCACCCACCGACGGTTGGGCTGGCGGCACCAATGACCAATGGGAGCCAAAGCGGTCGTCCGACACGTCGAAGCCCTATCACTATTGGTGGCTCAAGCGTGGCACGACGGAGGCGATAAGCTACCAATTTGACAAGGAGTACGAGGTGGACAACGTGCAGGTGTATTGGCTCGACTTTGACCATTACGACGGCAACTTCCGCGTGCCGGAGAGTTGGACGCTCTATTACCAGGATGCCGAGGGCAACTGGCAGGAGGTGGAGGCTCATTCCCCCTTCACGGTGAGCAAGGATTGTTATAACAGCGTCGATTTCAAGCCTGTGCGTACCAAGGGCTTGAAGATACTTGCCAAGTTGCAGGAAGGCCAGTCGGGCGGTGTCTTGGAGTGGAAGGTCAATGGTAAGAAGGACTAATCGGGATATTAAAAAAGAATGAAAAGGTTTTTGTTTGTTTGTGCCATCTTCTTGGCAAGCATAGCGGTGGGGGCAAAGACGTTGGTCTTTACCCTCGCCGATGGCACGGAAGTCTATTATACGCTTGATGCCCCTACCGATGGATTGCGATATGCCCCCGTGGTGAAATTCAACCAGGGTAGCTTATCCGTCAATGGTGATAGGTATGAATGGAGTGGCATCAAAGATTTTCGATTGAGTGACGAGAGCGACCCTGCTGGCATCATGCCCCATGCCCTCTGTGTGGAGACAGATGCTCCAGTTGTGGTTTATTCCACAGATGGAAAGAAGATGATGGAGGCGGAAAGCCTCTCCGCATTCCGACGGATTGACATGTCGAGTTTGCCAAAGGGAGCCTATGTCGTGACAGTCGGCGGGAAGAATGGTGGAAAAGAGTCCTTTAAGGTTACGAAGAAGTGAGATGAGACCCATGAAAAAGATACTCTCGTTGGCGGTCTTGTTCCTAATACCAAGCTTGGGTATGGCACAGGAGCAGGTGCTTGTGCATATCAAGGATAGGCAAGCCACATGGGATTTCCCTTTAAAAGCAGATGATGTGCAGTCGTTTGGAATACAGTCGTCTCAATTGAATGCCAACATGGTCAATGACATCGTAGTGCCATTCGATGCCGCAAAGGTGGACAGCGTGACGTTTGAGGATGTGTCGGATGTAGAGACCAAAGACCCTTACCAGGTGTTTCAGATGTATATCACCACCCATGACGGGACGGATGTGACTTCCAAGGATTATTATAAGGACTGTTATATATCCCTGAATGCGAGGGGTAGCTTCAGCAATTATTCCGGCTCGGGACAGATTCGCGGGCGCGGCAACAGCTCGTTTTTATGGTACGACAAGAAACCTTATCGCATCAAGTTGGATGAGAAACATAAGCTCCTTGGTCTTGACAAGGCGAAGAGCTGGGTGTTGCTTGCCAACTACCGTGACATCACGGACTTGATGAACACTTTTGTCTTCGAGCTGGGGCATTGGATGGGATTGCCCTTTACCAATCACACTCGTTATGTCGAACTGTTCATCAATGGCGACTACAAAGGCTTGTACCAACTCACCGAACAAGTACAACAAAACAAGAACCGCGTGGATATTAGTGACGAGGGAGGTATCTTGGTGACATTAGACGTTGATGATGGACCGGCGGAAAACCCATACGGCGAGGATAATTTCTGGTCAACGGTGTATAACATGCCCATGGCGGTGAAATATCCCGATGACGACTTGCTCACCCCAACGGTGCGCGACTCCATCAAGGAGATTTTTGCCGTCTTAGAGAACGCCATCAAGAACAGGAACTTTCATGCCGCCGACTCATTGATGGACATGACATCGTTTATCCATTATCTACAGATCCAGGAATATATATATAATGTAGAACTGTCTGCTCCCCGTAGCATCTTCATGCACAAGGATGGTGATGGCAAATGGGTGATGGGACCTCTTTGGGATTTCGATGCGGGATATGACTTCGACTGGAGCCACATGGAGACCAACCACACGTTCTTTACCGACTACCGTGAGACGGTGATGGGCAGCAATCCCTATAAACGCAACGGCAACTACAACTATGTTCCGCAGTTCTTCACCAACCTCTTCGGATGTAAGGAGTTTGTGCAAAGGTATAAGGAGGAGTGGAACAAATATGCCGATTCCATCGTTACGCGCAACTGGGCGGTGATGGAGAAGTATATCGCCAATCTTGATCAAGGTTCCATGACACGTGATGCGGCTCGTTGGCCTATACGTGAAAAGAACTTTTCCACGGAAGTGGAGAAGATGCACCAATGGCTCGTCAACCGTGCGAAGTACATGACGGAGCTGATCAACAATATCCCCGAACCTGACGACACGCCCATTCATGACGAGACACTCTGTGGCACTATCACTTGCGAGGTGACTTTAGATAAGGACAAAGGCTATAGCCAAGACGTGCAAGTGCAAGTGGATCGGGGGAAGGTGTTGGAACTCCTTGGCGTGGATGAGTCTTCTTTCAGTCCTGCGAAAGTAACAATCATACCGTTATTTGCCGATGGCAGCGATGGGCAAAACCACACTAACGGGGTCTATGGCGGCTGGTTTAATGAAGATGGAGACCCACTTACTTGGAGCGAGGGGCATGTCTATATAGAGGTGTATGACGACTTGTTCAACTGGACATGTGGTGTGCATCCCCAAAACTGCTACGACGACGCGCATACTGTCACCATGCAATTCCAGTATCAGGTAGGTTCAACCCTGAAGAAGGTGAATGTCGCCGTCCATTTCACCATCAAAAACCAAGGCGGAGGATGGTGGTGGGGTTGGTAAGAAACCTTTTAAAGAGAATAAACAGGCAATTATAATCAGAAAATACAATGAAAAAGATTACTCTTACGGCATTTGTCCTTTTTGCCTCATGGATATGTGTAGGGGCGCAAAAGACAGTCTATATTCCCAATGAATGGCGACAGTCACGGACAGACACCTTGCTCTATGCCGAGAACGACCCCGACAACAAATACACTTGGTCGAAGTCGAGGAGCAAGGAGACGGATAATGTCATCGTCTTCTGGGATAAGTATTATGGCAAGACGTCGCCATCGGAAGTGTCGGGGTTTTATAATGTTGACATCGATGACTTGTTGAGGAAGTGCGAGGCGTTCTTTGACTTGGAAATCAACCAACTCGGCTTCGTCGATCCCAACAACTCCAACTTGAACAAATACAAGGTGATGGTGCTGATGAACCATACCGACACCTGGACTTGTTATGGAGGAGGATACGACTATCAAGTATCAGCTTTATGGCTCAACCCTGCCACTTGTAAGCCCGTAGGCCATAGCGTGGCGCATGAGATAGGGCACTCCTTCCATTACATGTGCTATTCGGAGGCTTCCAAGCAGGGGTCGCTGTGGAATGTACAGACGGGTTTCCACGGTGCCGTGGGCAATGGCAGCGTGACATGGGAGCAGACGGCGCAATGGCAAGCTAACCAGAGTTATCCCGAGTTGATGTATGACCAGAGCATTGGCGTGTTTCGCAATTCCCACAACTATGCGTTTACCCATGAGTGGCATCGCTACCAGAGCTATTGGTTCTTCTATTACCTTTGCCAATATTACAAAGACATCAAGACCGTCGCCAACGTTTGGAACTGGCCGGAGACCAGTGTCAAGGATTTCAACCAAGTGCTGATGGACTACAAGGGATTGAGTGTCGATGAGTTATATAAGATGTATTTCGACTATGCATGTCGGTTGGTGACGTGGGACTTGGAGGTATGCAAGCCCTATCGCAATCCATATATCGGCGACTTCACCTATCGTTGTGCGCTGACCGAGGACGGGTCTTACCAAGTGGCATTGGCAAGTGCGCCCCAATCGACGGGTTTCAATGTCATCCCCCTCAACGTTCCTGATGCAGGGACGGAGGTCACGACCCATTTCACGGCGTTGCGCTATGATGCCAAATTGGCTAACGGTGACCCCGGTGAATATTTAGATGGCAACAGCGTTTTCTCGAAAGCCAATGTTGACAACTACCAAGTCATCAATGGCTCATATCGTGGATTTCGTCTGGGATATGTAGCATTGCTGAAGGATGGGACAAGGCAATACTTCTCTCAAGACTCCATCTATTGCACGGGAGGCGAGGAAACGACAGTGACGCTCTCTTTCACTGTTCCCGATAATACTGACCGTATGTGGCTCGTAGTGTCGCCAGCCCTCAAACGTTATATCCAGCATAAATGGGATGAGAAATTCGCTGCTGATGACCGTTGGCCCTATCGTGTGTCGTTTGAAGGAACGGATATAGGCGGTAATGCCACCGTGTATGCTTCGCCGACCTTGGATAAGCGTAGCGTGGCAGACATCACGTTTGACTTCCATGTGGTGTTGCCTGCTGATAAGATTAATTTCAGGAGTACCACCGTCAACCTCGGTGGAAGGGCTGCCGCCATGCTCGGCACGGCGTTCCAGTGTGAGTTGTCACGTATCGGTAGTGCCTTGCAGGCATATAGCGTCAATGGTCCCGGCAATGGTAAGATGATGTTCTATCCCTTGAATCCTACGGATTACTCGTTGGCAGAGAGCGGTTCCACTGCGAATGGCTATGGACATTGGTTCAACCAAGACGGTATGGTTTGTGGTTGGAATGCCAACAATAGTTATGTCTTTTCAGAGTTCAATACGTCAAGCTTGGCATTTACGATAGGACAAAACCCTGGCAAGTGCCATGTGGGAGATTCTTATACCATTGGGCAAGCCATCGTCTATAAGCAAAATTTCAGGCAAAGTGCCACAGCACGTTTCATCTTCCATGTCACGATAGGGGAGGAGAATGGTGCTGCCCAGTCGTATCTGGCATCTATTGACTATGACGACCCGACGGGAATCCAATGGGTGAATGCCAATTCTTCCACTACTTCCAATGGCGATGTGTACACATTGACGGGAACGAAAGTCGTTAACTCTTCAACGTTGCCCAAGGGTATTTATATCCAAGGTGGCAAGAAGGTTTATGTGAAGTGATAGGATGAAGGCGACTGTTCCATACGTAGAAAAGAAGTTTGACGAGTTCAACCAACAGATGTTTGGTGGGACGTTGCCTCGCATCCCCATCCTGTTGAGCGATGCCAAGACTTTCTTGGGCCAGTGTGTGTATAGGAAACGGCGCGACAAGTCGGGAAATGTCATTTGCTACGACTTCCGACTTCGCATCAATGTGCGCATAGACTTGCCAGAGAGGGAAGTGGAAGACACCATCATCCATGAGATGATCCATTATTATATCCACTACAACCAGTTGAAAGACAACTCGGCGCATGGCTCATTGTTCCGTAAGATGATGAATGACATCAACATGAAGTATCATCGCAACATCACCATCGCCCACCATAGCACGAAAGAACAGAAAGAAGAGTTGGTAGATAAGCGGCAACGATACCATGTCGTGGCTGTCGTGACATTTCATAATGGGAAGATTGGTATCAAGGTGTTGCCCCGTGTGTTGCCAAGCATCTTGAAGTATTACAATCAAGTGTCGAGCGTGAAGGAAGTTTCGAGGGTGCAACTCTATATGAGCAATGACATATTCTTCAATCAATATCCCAACTCCGCTGCGTTGAAGGTGCATTATGTGGAAGCAGATGTCATTGACGAGCATCTGCGGAAGGCAGCGCCTATGGCATGTGACGGCCATTCTATCCGCTATATATAGAAAATATCCACCTCGTATTGATGGGGTGGATATTTTAGTTTGCATTCGTTTGTCAGAACTTTTTGCCAAAGACAATGTTGATGAAAGTCTTGACCAAAATCTTGATGTCAAACCACCAGGAGCGATGTTCCAGGTAATAGAGGTCAAGGTCAAGCCTACGCAACATCTTCTCCATCGTGTCCGTATAGCCGTTGTATAGCGTGGCATACGATGTCACACCGGGGCGTATCTGGTAGAGATAGCGATAGCGGGGGTCGTGCTGCATAATCTGGTTGATGTAGAACTCACGCTCCGGGCGCGGCCCGATGAATGCCATGTCGCCCTTCACTACGTTCCAAAGCTGTGGAAGTTCGTCGAGGTGATGCGCCCGAAGGAATTTCCCGATGTTGGTCATGCGTGTGTCATTTTCGTGCTGGTACAATGCCGGCCCGTCTTTTTCCGCGTCTAACCTCATGCTCCTGAACTTGTAAATGTTAAACGGCCGGCCAAATCTCCCTATCCGCTCTTGCTTGAAAATGGCCGGACCGCCGTCTTCTCTTTTCACGGCGATGTAACACACGAGGAACAGGGGTGAGAAAACAACCAAGCAAATGATAGCGACAATGAAATCCAATATACGCTTGATGTTGCGCTCCATCTCATTCATGCCGTCCGAAATGTATCTTGGATTATATATGTCGTCGTTTAACTTGTAATTGACCATGACGGTTTGTATCATTCCCAATATTGATTTGTTTACATAGTTAAAACGACATTTTTCAACATTTATTATATAAACATTAAAAAACATTGGAATAAAAAATGCAAAAAGATACCCGAAAAGGCATGATGCCACCGTATCGTGGTGGTCTTACTTGCGTATCAGCAAGGACTCGATAATCTTGATGGGATATTTCATGTAAACCATCAGTCTACATGTCTTGATGTCTTGGTTACGACAGGCGCGGACAACCTCCCTTGTCCCTTCCATCCTGCTCTTCCAACTCCGTGTACTCGCTCCGCCTATACGCATACTCACGAAGTCTAAATGCAGGTACTTCATCTTCACGTGATGCCTACAACAAAGGCGGGTAATCATCTCGAAATCTGCAGAAATCTTATACGAGTCGTCATAGAGGCCATACTTGTCAAACACCTCACGGCGGGCATAGAAGGATGGATGCGGGGGAACAAAGCCAAATTTGACAAGCCAAGGCTTGAAAATACTGCCTGAATAATATCTTACAGACTTGTTAAGGTTGGCTTCTTTCACGAAATGGACATCGCCGTAAATGGCATCTACGTCGTCAGTAAACTGTGAAACCATCCTCTCAATGACATCGTTTGAGGTGAAGAAGTCGTCAGAGTTTAAGATGCCAATGATGTCTCCCATGGATAGGCGAATCCCCTTGTTCATGGCATCATAGATGCCTTTGTCTTTCTCTGATACCCAATGTAACCGTCCTTTGAACTTATTTTCGTAGCTTTTAATGATGTCTATCGTGGAGTCTGTGGATTGTCCATCAATAATCCAATAGTCGATGTCATCGTATGTCTGGTTGTATACAGACTCGATGGCATCGGCTAATGTCTTGGCACTATTATAGGCTACGGTAATGATGGTTACCTTCATCGCATCTTCACTTTGGGCTTGCAAAGGTAATAAACAAAAGGGAAAGCCCAAAAACATTAAAGATGAAACATTAAACATTAAAGAAATGCTTACTATTTCATCTTTCATTTTTCATCTTTAATGATTATTGAGCTGCCTCACACCCTGCCGTGTGGGCTTGGTTGGTTTAATCGTGCCGTCGGCGTTGAACTCCATCTTGTCGATGCACACCTCGCGGTGGATGCCGGGGGCTTTGTCCTTCTCGATGTAGTTCTTGTTGATGCGGTGGTAGACGATATACCACTCATCGCGACCGGGGATTTGCAACACGCTGTTGTGCGCCGTGCCATAGATCTCCTGTTCGGGGTCTTGGATGAGGATGACGGGGTTCTCTGCGACTTGGATGGGGCCTAAAGGCGAGTCGCTCGTGCCGTATGCCACATGGTAGTTGGTCGACCCCGTGTCGTCTACGCTCCACAAGAAGTAATAGATGCCATTGCGCTTGAACACGTAGGTGCCCTCACGGTAGGCATAATCCTGCAACGTGCCGCCGCGCGGGGTCATCCTTACGACGGTCTCTTCCTTGATGGAGGTCATGTCGTCGTTCAGCTCCGCGCCCGCCATATATCCGTTTCCCCAGTAGAGATAGCTCTTTCCCGTGTCGGGGTCGGTAAACACGTCCACGTCAATCTGCTGCCCATTCTTCTGCCCCTCTGGCCGTTTGTCGATGATGGGCTTGCCGGGGTCCACGAATGGCCCGGTGGGTGAGTCGGCGATGGCAACGCCTATCGCCTTGCCGTGTCCCGTCTCGCCGCTGTAATAATAATAGTATTTGTATTTGCCGTCCACCAACTTCTCCTCGATGCACGGTGCCCAGGCGTTGCCGCTTGCCCACTTCGTGTCGCGGGGGAGATTGAGGATGATGCCCTCATATTTCCACATCGTCAGGTCTGCCGACGAGAAGCACGTGAAGTACCAGCCGCCCCAGCCGGGTGTGCCGTCGGTGGTGGAGTAGATGTAATAGCGTCCCGTCTGGTGCGAGTACATCACTTCGGGGTCTGCATGGAATCCCATCAGGATGGGGTTGCCGCTAAATCGCTGGGCATTCACGTTGAAAGAAAAGGTGAAAAGGTACAAAAGTAAAAAGGTAAAAAAGTGTAAGCGCATAGGTTTTTTATTTTGTCTTTAATGAAATTGTTGTATGATAAATGATGTATGGATTAGGCTCATCCCTCCCGCAGGAAGTCAAATGCCTCCTTGATTTCGTCTTCGGTGGCAGTTTGGTTGATGCGGATGTCGCCAATGTTGCCCAAGAGGGTGAAGTTGATGGTGTCTGCCGTGTTCTTCTTGTCGTGTCTCATCAAGGCGATCAGCCCGTCATAGTCGTCGCAAGTGATGCCGATGGTTCCGTAATTCTCCTTGATGAAAGCCACCGTCTGGCGCATCTTGTCCGTCGGGAAGCCAGTCTTCACGACGCTGAGGTATAGCTCGCACACCAAGCCGAATGCCACGGCATAGCCATGGAGCACGGGCTTATCGTGTTTCATCGACCAAGACTCGAAGGCGTGGCCAAATGTGTGGCCGAGGTTCAATGCCTTGCGCAAGCCCTGTTCCCGTGGGTCAATGTCCACGATATGTTCCTTGACAGCCACTGACTCGGCGACCATCCGCTGCAACTGTTGTAGGTGTTTCCCGTCGGGAAGTTCACATAAGGGGAAGTTTACTAATTCAGCCCACATCTTTTCCTCGCTAATCAAGCCGTGCTTGAGCATCTCGGCATAGCCCGAGCGGATATTCTCCGCGTCGAGCGTCTCGAGGAATTGTGTGTTGAGGATGACAAACTTGGCATCATTGAAAACACCTATCTCGTTCTTCAATCCATTGAAGTTGATGCCCGTCTTGCCGCCCACCGACGCGTCTACCATCGCCAATAGGGTGGTGGGGATGTTGATGAAGTCGATGCCACGCTTGAAGGTGGAGGCGGCGAAACCGCCAAGGTCTGTCACCATGCCGCCACCAAGGTTGACCAGACATGAGTGGCGCGTAGCCCCACCGTCGCCCAACGCCTTCCATACGTGTGCCAACGACTCGAGGTCTTTGTGCGTGTCGGTGGCACCGATGGTTATCAGTTGTGCGTTGCGCAAGCACATATATTGCTTAATCCGTTGCCAGCATTCCTGTTTAGTGGTCTCGTCTACCAAGACAAACAGCCTGTCATGCTCGCATTCCGAGATGGCTATGGCGATGTCTGTTTGTAAGTTCTCCGAAATAACAATCCTCTGTTCCATAACATACCAACTGAATAATAATCGCCTGCAAAGATAAGCATTTTTCCCGAAATCGTCAAAATAATGTCATGAAATGAGCCTCCGTGGCTGCGTTATTTGCCACCAACCTTGTCTTTGGCTGGAAAAACGCCCTTTTTTTCGCTTTTCTGCAAGTCGCTGAATATCAATGATATACGAAACAAGGGTGTCTCTTGCCGCCTGTAAATGTGGCATTTTAACATTATTTGGGGGGCATCCGCGCCCCATAAATGCCCCATCTACGTGTGACGGATGCGGCATCTATCGCCGACGGATGCCGCCCAAAAAATGTTAAATGGCTACTTTCGTCTGGATTTTCCAGAAATTCTGGATAATCTGGATGATTCGATTATCTTCAATGATTCTATTTCGCGTTTTTCCCCAATCATTGTTTTGTCAACATTTTTCATCACTTATTACACGTCGGTTTTGGGTATCGTAATTGCTTTGCTTTCAAAAAAATCGGTCATTCTTTTTTCCGTTTTCCGTTTTTTTGTTTACTTTTGTAGGCAAAACAAGCGATTATGAAGAAGTATTACCGTGGCTTAATCAATTTCTTGGATCACTATAAGTATTTGATAGTGGTCGTGATAGGCATCGTTGTCGTTGGGTTCGTCGATGAGAACAGTTTTATGCGGCGCATCCAGTATGAGTTGCAGATTAGTGACTTGAAGGCTGAAATCAAGAAATACAATGACCGCAACGAGGTGGATATGAGGCAGTTGCGCGAGCTGAAGCGCGACCCCAAGGCCATTCAGAAGATTGCGCGTGAGCGGTATTTCATGAAGGCAGACGACGAGGACATCTTCGTGTTGAGCGATGACATTACCCCTGCCACTCCACAGAGCCATGAGTCAGCAAAATAAGCGTTTAAGCATCTTGTTTCTTATCGGTGGCCTGTTGATGGTCATCGGTGTGGGTTGTTTTGTGTTCTTGTGGCAGCAGCGAGTGGTGTGCTGGTTGTTCTTGGCGGGTGCGACGCTGTTCTCCGTCGTGCAGATGATGCAGTCGTATGAGGGGGAGAGTTTTACAGTCCGTCGTTTGAAGCGCATCCAGGACTTGGCGGGTATCCTCTTTATCCTTTCAGGTGTGCTTATGGCTGACACGGCATATCGTTTCCTGTTGCCGTTGTTTATGTATCATGGCGATGCTGGATATTATGAATACATGAGCTATGTGTACAACAAATGGGTGGTTATTTTGCTCATTGCCGTCTTCTTGGAAGTGTATACCACACATCGCATTTCGGCTGAGTTAAAGAAGGAATAGCCGCCTTTTTGCGTGAATAAATACTAAAAGTCTACCCAAATCAATTAAATAGCATAAAATTTTTTTCCCACTTCGCTAATACATCGTACCTTTGTCATTCAGATTCTATATAGTAGGAAGAAGAAACGAAGTTTTATGAACAAGATTTTTTACTCAATCCTCTCGCTGCTCACATTTACTTCTTGCATGGGAACCTATAACATTCAAGGCACGTCAAACCTCTCGGGGCTTGATGGAAACAGTCTCTATCTGAAGGTATTGAGGAATAATGACTTCAAGAATGTGGACTCCTGCGAAGTGGTACATGGGCAATTTCATTTCTCTGGGACGGTGGACACCGCCTGTATGGCCAACATTTTCATGGACAATGAGAATATCCTGCCAGTGGTGTTGGAAAAAGGCGACATCACCATCAAACTTGATATAACCCAGCAAACAGCCAGTGGCACACCACTCAACGATGAGCTTTTCAGGTTCTTTAGCCAATATAACCAACTGAAAGCAAGGCAAGCAGAACTCGTGCACAAGCACGACCAAGCCATCATGGAGGGCGAGGATATGCGGCAGGTGAACGCCAAACTCAATGCCGAGGCGGCGCAAATCTCTGAGGAGGAGGATCATCTGGTGACATCCTTCGTCACTGACAACTTCGATAATGTATTGGGTCCAGGGGTTTTCTTTATGGTGACAGCGGGCTATCGCTATCCAGAGTTGACCCCGTGGATTGAGGACATCATGAGTAAGGCGACAGACAAGTTCAAGAACGACCCATACGTGAAGGACTATTATCAAAAGGCACAGGAGAACCAAGCCATCATGAATGGCATGAAGGATGTGCCCAACACGACACAACCCATCACCCCACAATCACCCGTGGCTCCTGCGCCCACTCCCAACGAGTTGGCGGCACCTGCGGGAAGCAAGTAAAGCCACGAGAGATGAGAACGTTAATCCGAGGTGGAAACATAGTCAATGAGGGAAGATGTTTTGAGGGGTCTGTCTCGATAGAGGCAGATAGGATTGTTTCCGTCATTGAAGGTTCGAGTCAACCCCTTGGCATCTGCGATTTGGAGGTGGATGCAAGGGGGTGTTTTGTCTTACCAGGCATCATCGACAGCCATGTGCATTTCCGCCAACCGGGATTGACAGAGAAGGCAGACATCGATAGCGAGAGCCGTGCTGCCGCTTACGGAGGGGTGACATCATACTTCGACATGCCCAATACCATCCCACAGACCACCACCCTTGCCGCTTGGGAAGAGAAACAGGAGTTGGGAAAGCGGCATAGCCATGTCAACTACGGCTTCTTTTTTGGGGCAACGGGTGATAATAATGGTGATTTCCAACGCCTTGACAGGCATCGCCTCCCTGGCATAAAATTGTTCATGGGTGCCAGTACGGGCAACATGCAGGTTGGAGGGCGCGAATCATTGGCATCGGTCTTTGAGGCGGTAAAGAACGTAGGGTTGCCATTGATGGCCCATTGTGAGGACACTCCCACCATCGACCGCAATATGCAAGCGATGAAAGAGAAGTATGGCGATGATCCCGATATACGGTTTCACCCTGTAATACGATCGGAGGAGGCTTGTGTCAAGTCGTCATCGTTGGCTATTGAGTTGGCGCGTGAGCATGGCACACGGCTACATGTAGCCCATGTCTCTACCGCCAAGGAACTTGACATGTTGGATGGTAGCGTAGGTTCCCAGATAACGGCGGAAGCGGTCATTGCCCATTTGCTCTTTTCGGAAAAGGACTACCAAGCGAAGGGTGGGCTTATCAAATGCAACCCCGCCGTGAAGACGGAGCATGACAGGGATATGCTCCGTCAGGCTTTGACACATGGAAAGATTGCCACCGTCGTCACAGACCATGCACCCCATCTGCTCTCCCAAAAGTTGGGAGGATGTGCGAGGGCGGCTTCGGGGATGCCCATGATACAATTCTCACTTCCCATTATGTTAGGATTGGTTGACGAGGGGGTGTTGACCATTGAGCGGTTGGTAGAACTGATGGCACACAACCCTGCCCGACTCTTTGAGGTTCGGGATAGGGGATTCATCCGTGAAGGTGGTAAGGCAGACATCACCATCGTCAAGCCACATTGTCCTTGGACGGTGACGGAAGAAATCATCCAGAGCAAGTGCCGATGGAGTCCGCTCTTGGGGCATTTGTTCAACTGGAAAGTGACCCATACCATCTGCAACGGGCATGTCGTCTATCGTGACGGCGAGTTTGACGATGGGTACAGGGGGGAGGAAGTTGCCTTTAGATGAAACTTATATATAGAATAGGTGAAGTTGTCCCATATATCAATTGGGACTATTTCCACCACGCTTGGGGACTCACGGGCAAGCCTGAGGCGGAGAAACGACAATTGAAGGCAGAGGCGCAAGCCCTGCTACAAGATATGGAAGGGCATTACCATACGTATGCCATCTTTGACATTATGGAAGCCAACAGCGATGGTGATGACATCATTGTGGGAGGGACTCGCATACCCATGCTGCGACAACAAACGCCAAGGAAGAAGGGCGCACCTTGCCTGTGCTTGGCAGACTTCGTTCGTCCTCTGTCATCGGGTGTCAAGGATCGAGTGGGCGTATTTGCGACCACCGTTGATGCCAGCATGGAGCGTGAATATAAGGGGCATGACGGGTATCGGCAGATGATGGCGCAGACCCTTGCCGACCGTTTGGCGGAAGCTACCGCCGAGAGGATGCACGAGGAGGTTCGCAAGGAGTATTGGGGCTATGCACACGATGAGAATCTCACCATACGGGAGTTGCATGTCGAGGCGTTCCAGGGCATTCGCCCTGCTGTGGGGTATCCCTCTTTGCCCGATACAAGCATCAACTTCGTCCTCTCGGACCTCATCGGCATGAAGCAGATAGGGATAACCTTGACCGAGACGGGCATGATGCAACCCCATGCCAGTGTGTCGGGGTTGATGATGGCACACCCTGAAGCCCGCTATTTTGAGTTGGGAAAGATTGGCGAGGATCAATTGCGCGACTATGCTCGACGCCGTGGTCTTCCTATAGAATTGATAAGGAGATTTATAATATGATAGCAAGAATATCAATATTTATTTTATTCATGATAGTGTTTTCCTATTGGTATTTGGAAAAACGCTATCTCAAGAAACGTTTTAGGGGTAATAGGCTGAAACGCCTTTTGTGGTGGGCACCAGCCGTATTCATGATTCTGTACACGATATATCTATCGTTTACGAAGAATTTTATTCCCGATAATATCGGGATAGTCAATGTGTATTTATTTCTCTTAGGAATCCTCGTGGTTCCAGTTACCATTTATGCACTCTGTTCTGCTTTTGGTAAAGCATGGTGCATCATACGTAACACACGCAGGAACTGGGGAAATCTCGTTGGGTTTTTCTTGGCGGTGTATGCTGTGTTTGTCCTTATCTATGGCAGTACGATAGGTGTTCGGCAGTTGGACGTCAATAGGATGGAACTGTCGTTCAAGGACTTGCCCGCTGCCTTTGACGGCTATCGCCTCGTCGTGTTCTCTGATGCGCACGTTGGTAGTTTCACGGGATGGCGGAAGAAGTTGCTGGAAAGGGATGTTGATTCTATCAACGCACAGAAGGCAGATGCCATCCTATTCCTCGGCGACTTGCAGAACGTGAAGCCTTCGGAACTATATCCCGTGCAGGACATCCTCATGAAACTAAAAGCCAAGGACGGTGTCTTTTCCGTCTTGGGTAACCATGACTATAATGATTATACTCATGAGGATCCTGCCATCGAGGCTGCCAATATGCGTGAGATGGCAAGTAGGCAGACTCAATATGGGTGGACGTTGCTTCGTAACGAACACCGTTCCATCCGCCGTGGCGACAAGTCGATTGTCATTGCGGGCGAGGAGAGTGGCTGCATGAAGAAGGAACACACCAAGATGAATCTTGCCAAGTCATTGAATGAGGTTAGGGAAGGCTCCTTCGTCATCATGATGCAACACACCCCACAGACATGGCGTGACTCCATCCTGACATTCTCAAAGGCACAATTGACATTGAGTGGACATTTCCATGGTGGACAGGTGAAACTCTTTGGCTATCGATTCTCGCGGTTGAGGACAACGGATGGCTATGGTTTGTATACGGAAGATGGCAGGATGCTATATGTTACTTCGGGTATCGGCGCCCTCATCCCATTCCGTTACGGCGTGTCGCCAGAGATAGCGGTTATCACCTTAAGAAGGGAAAGGTAGGAGATGAAATATCTGTATAGGATATATCAACTGTTTGTGGCATTGCCATTAGGGCTTCTTGCTACTATCATCACAGCTATCACCGTGATGGTGGGTTGCTGGATAGGTAATGGTCATTTCTGGGGTTATTACCCTGGCAAGTGGTGGGGATGGTTTATTGTCCGCATCTTGCTCCTTCCCGTCAAAGTGGAGGGGAGGGAAAACTTAGACAGCAATCAGTCATACGTGTTCGTGAGCAACCACCAAGGGGCTTTCGATATATTCTTGGTTTACGGTTTCTTAAACCGAAACTTCAAATGGATGATGAAACGACAGTTGCGAAAGATTCCCCTCGTGGGAATTGCCTGCGAGGCATCTCACCAAATCTTCGTTGACAAACGGGGACCCAGCAAGGTTCGCCAGACTTATGATAAGGCACGTGAGATATTAAGAGAGGGTATGTCGCTATTCGTATTCCCCGAGGGGTCGCGAACATTCACGGGACACATGGGCTTGTTTCGGCGCGGTGCTTTTATGCTTGCAGACGACTTGCAGTTGCCGGTGGTGCCAATAACCATCAATGGTTCATTTGATGTCATGCCACGTATGCGCGATGGGCATTTTGTCTGTTGGCATCCGCTCTCACTGACCATCCACCAGCCTATTCCTCCCATCGGCAAAGGTGTGGAGAATGTCCGTCAGGCAGAAGAGCAGAGTTACAAGATAATCATGAGTGGTCTTATTCCTGAATATCAGGGATATGTAGAGAATCCTGACCAATAGAAATATCAAATACTGTATAGATATGAAAACAAAGACAAACAAACAAGTACTAAACCTGATTCTTATTTGGTGTATGATGTCAGTATGCGCATCATACACCGTGTCGTGTTCACAGAAAAAGGGGGATTCTCCCAAAGAGAAACTCACCACATACGAGGTTTTTGACAGTCTTTCAGCCATGCTTCCCAAAGGGTCTATCGTCGTGGCACGTTTTCCCGATGAGGAACGTCATTGCATGTATTACCTCAATAGTGGCATCTTATATTATTTCGATGGGAAACTGAAGAATTTGGAAGAGGTGCAAATCAGCGGCGTTGACAACGGTAGTGTGGAGAGTGCCATGCTTGATAAGGATGAAAAATACATTTCCATTGTTGCTAACTTTGGTAAGGTGAACAAGCTCTATAGGCTCAACACCCTCAATCGCAACATCGTTGACATGGATCAAACTGTTGCCAGTGAGAAGAAAACAGACGAAGACCCCGATAAGGAGAAGAAACGTCCCAAGGTACGTAAAGAGGAGACTGTTACAGAAACAGAGGCTGCTCCCAAACCCACACCCGAACCAGAGCGTGAGGGCGTGTTGCAAGATGTCATGGAAGAAATTCACGAATAACGATATGGATAAAAGCGATAGCATCATCATCATACCGACGTACAATGAGAAGGAAAACATCGAGAAGATTATTCGTAGGATTTTCTCCCTTGAAAAATGCTTCCATATCCTTGTCATTGACGACGGCAGTCCCGATGGGACAGCACAGATTGTACATCATCTGATAGATACGGAGTTTCCCAACCGCCTGTTTATCTTGGAGAGGAAAGGAAAACAAGGGCTTGGCACCGCCTATATCGCGGGATTCAAATGGGCCTTGGAGCGTGACTATGGATATGTCTTTGAGATGGATGCCGACTTCAGTCACGACCCCAATGACTTGCCGAGGCTCTATGCGGCGTGCCATGATGAGGGCTATGACCTTGCCATTGGGTCGCGTTATGTCAGTGGGGTGAATGTGGTGAATTGGCCCATGGGGCGAGTGTTGATGAGTTATTTCGCCTCAAAATATGTCCGTTTGGTCATGGGATTCCCTGTTCACGACACCACGGCGGGATTCAAGTGTTACAAGCGGCGTGTTCTCTCAACCATCGAACTCGACAAGATTCGTTTCAAAGGCTATGGATTCCAGATAGAGATGAAGTTCACGGCTTATAAGATTGGTTTCAAGATTAAGGAGGTGCCTGTCGTTTTTGTCAACCGCAGGGAGGGGACGAGCAAGATGAGTGGTGGCATCTTTGGCGAGGCATTCTTTGGTGTGTTGCGAATGCGGTGGGATGGATGGTTTCGGAAATACCCCTCCATGCCCCAAGCCTGACCTTGGTGATACATGGAAATCAGTAGTATCAGGGATTTATATGGGTTGTCGCCCCAATGTAAGGCTTTTGCCAAGGCGATTTCCGACGGTTCTGTCAAGACCGTTCTTTTGCAAGGCTTGCACACTTCTGCTACTCCTTTGTTGTTTGCCTCATTGCCGCAGAAGGAGAGTTTCACGTTTGTTTTTGTTTTACCCGATGCTGACGAGGCGGGGTATTTCTACCATGACCTTACCCAAATCATGGATGAGGAACGTGTCTTATTTTTTCCCTCGTCTTATCGCAGAGCCATCAAATACGGCCAGCGCGATGCTGCCAATGAGATTCTCCGCACCAAGGTTCTTGGTAAACTCAGTACACGAGAAGTTCAGCCTCCCCAATTGTATATAGTGACACATCCTGAGGCGATGGCGGAACTGGTCATCTCCAAGCGGAATCTTGACACGCGAATACTTAAGTTGAAAGTGGGGCAAATCATTGACCACACAGATGTTGAGCATAGTTTACGCGATTTTGGTTTTCATGAGACGGATTATGTCTATGAGCCAGGGCAGTATGCAGTGCGCGGAAGCATTATAGACGTTTATTCCTATTCATGTGAGTGGCCATATAGGATAGACTTCTTTGGCGACGAGATAGAAACCATCCGTACCTTTGACGTGCAAGACCAATTGTCGAAGGAAATGAAAATGGTGGTGGAGATTATCCCTGAATTGTCGAAAATCGTAACCGACAAGATACCTTTCCTCCGTTTCCTTCCACAAGATGCCATCCTTGTGATGAAGGACTTTGCTCAAACACACGATGTCATTGAACAAGTTTATCGGGAGGGATTCTCCACGCAAGCCATGGCGGAGCGAATGGAAGGTGCAACAGAGATGGAGCAGGCTCTCATCAAGAAGGACATGGAACGTGAGAGCCAACTCTACAGACCGTCCCAATACGACGAGGATGTGGCTTGTTTCCGCCATGTGGAATTTGGAAACCATACGACGGGAACGCCACAGGCAACCATCACATTCCATATTGAAGCACAGCCCTTGTTCCATAAGAACATAGAATTGCTTAAACAATCTCTCGAAAGTTACATCCAAAAAGGTTATAAGTTATATATACTCGCCGATAGTTCAAAACAACAACAACGATTGAAGGACATATTCGATGAACGAGGGGCGGTGGAGAGCTATATGGATGCCAGCAGCCAAGAGAGGGCTATGGGTGGATTGATACAATTTACAGCCATTGACAAGACACTACATGAGGGTTTTATAGACCATGACCTTGAGGCATGTTTCTTTACCGACCATCAGATATTTGACCGTTTCCATAAATATAACCTCAAAAACCAACAAGCCCGTGCCGGCAAGATGGCCATTACCATGAAGGAGTTGCAAGAGATGGAATATGGCGACTATCTCGTGCATGTAGATTATGGCATCGGTAAGTTTGCCGGGTTGTTACGCATACCTAACGGCAATGGCTACCAAGAGGTCATCCGCATCATCTACCAGCACAATGACAAGGTGGATGTGTCCATCCATTCGCTATACAAGATTTCTAAATACCGTAGGAGTGACACGGGCGAGCCACCCCGTTTGAGCATCCTTGGGTCGGGTGCTTGGGAACGCTTGAAGGAACGGACGAAGAAGAAAATCAAGGATATTGCCCGCGACCTCATCAAGCTCTATGCGAAAAGACGGCAAGAAAAGGGCTTCCCTTATTCGCCAGACTCCTATTTGCAACATGAATTGGAGGCATCTTTCCTTTATGAGGACACACCCGACCAGCTGAAAGCCACACAGGAGGTGAAAGCCGACATGGAAAGTTCGCGCCCCATGGACCGATTGGTATGTGGTGACGTGGGTTTCGGAAAGACAGAGGTTGCCATCCGTGCAGCCTTCAAGGCTGCTTGTGACAGCAAACAAGTAGCAGTGTTAGTGCCTACGACGGTTTTGGCTTTCCAGCATTTCCACACCTTTACTGACCGCCTTCGTAACCTCCCCGTGCGTGTCGAATATCTTTCCCGTGCCCGTACCGCAGCCCAGACACGGCAGGTGTTGGATGACTTGCAGTCGGGAAAGATAGACATACTTATCGGAACACACAAGTTGATTGGCAAGAACGTGAAATGGCATGACCTCGGTTTGTTGATTATAGATGAAGAGCAGAAGTTTGGTGTTAGCACAAAAGAGAAATTACGGCAGTTGAAATCAAATGTCGATACACTCACCATGTCGGCAACACCTATTCCCCGCACCCTTCAGTTCTCACTGATGGGAGCGCGCGATATGAGCATTATCCGCACACCACCGCCTAATCGTTATCCTATCCACACGGAGTTGGGAACGTATGGACATGAGATTATCGCCGATGCCATCAACTTTGAGATGAGTCGAAATGGACAGGTGTTCTTTGTGAACAACCGTATATCCAACCTCTTGGAGATAGAAAGGCTCATCCTCAAATATGTGCCTGACTGTCGTATCGCCATCGGTCATGGGCAGATGAAACCCGAGGAACTGGAGAAAATCGTGATGGGCTTTATCAATTATGATTATGATGTGCTGCTCTCCACGACCATTGTGGAGAATGGGGTTGATATTCCCAATGCCAATACCATCATCATCAATAATGCCCATCGTTTCGGACTGAGCGACCTACACCAGATGCGGGGGCGCGTGGGACGTTCCAACCGCAAGGCTTTTTGTTATCTCCTCGCGCCACCATTGAGCGTATTGCCGCCAGAGTCGCGACGAAGGTTGGAGGCTTTGGAGACATTCTCTGAATTGGGCAGTGGCTTTAACCTCGCCATGCAAGACCTTGACATCCGTGGCGCGGGCAACCTTCTTGGGGCAGAACAGAGCGGATTTATGGAAGACCTGGGGTATGACACCTACCAAAAGGTTCTCTCGCAAGCCATCACCGAACTCAAGAACGACGAGTTTGGGGAAATGTTTGCCAACGAAATGGCACAAGGGAAGAAGGTCATGGGCGACAATTTCGTGGATGACTGCACCGTCGAGAGCGACTTGCAAATGTATTTTCCCGATAGCTATGTGCCAGGGTCATCCGAGCGGATGGCTCTCTATCGTGAACTTGACAACATTGAGGACGATAGGGAGTTGGAGAAATACCGCAAACGTCTCATCGACCGTTTCGGAGTCGTGCCGAAAGAGGGCGAGGAATTGATGCAAGTGGTGGCTTTGCGACGCTTGGGCAAGCGTTTGGGATGTGAAAAAATCGCCCTCCGACAAGGTAAGATGGTGATGCAGTTCGTCTCCAATCCCCATAGTGCCTATTACCAAAGTACCGCCTTTGAGCATGTCTTGAATTATATCACGCGCCATACCCGTCGTTGCGACTTGCGTGAGCAGAATGGCCGTCGCCTCATGCACGTCTCGCAAGTTCCCACCGTGGGCGAGGCTGTTTATGCCTTACGGCAGATGGAGAATAACGAATGACAACATCTTTACCAATGACAACAAGAATAATGATGAGAAAAATTAGGATCATCCTTTTGTGCTTGGCTTTTTCCTTGGTTTGCAGGGCGGCAGATTTCATCAATGATGGCTTTGCCTATCAAATCTTGTCAAGTACCAACAAAACCGTTGAGGTGGTATGCGATGCCAGTGTTGATTACCGAGGTGTCTTGATTATTCCCGCAGTCGTTTCGTATAAGGGTACAACTTACAAAGTGGTTGCCATTGGCGATGGAGCCTTTCTCTGTCGTTATCAATTAAAAGCAATCACCTTGCCCAATACTGTCAAGCATCTTTCCAATCGTGCTTTTTATGGTTGCACTTCCCTTTCAGCCATTTCCTTAGGTGATAGTATAGAATCGATAGGCCATTATGTTTTTCATGGTTGTGAGGCACTTACGGAAATCACCATTCCTGCAACAACACATTCTATCGGACGTGCCTGTTTTACCAATTGTAAGTCCCTTCGCCACCTTTCGGTGAATACCATGACCCCTCCAGTGTTTGCCCAAATGGAATTGGCGAATGCTTATCAAGGTATACAAATGGATAGCGTCGTGGTGTTTGTGCCGCAGGGTTCAACAAACGCATATCATGCTTCTTATGGATGGAACTTTTTCACACATATCATAGATTGTGAGGATTACGATGGGAAAGTGCTTCTCTCCGTTGTTACGAAAGGGGAAGGGTGTGTCATCTGGAATGGTAGGGATAGTGTCAACACAGGAACTTTCCCTGTGGAAAAGGATTCTCGGCCGACCGTGATAGTCAAGGCTGGAGATGGTTATACGTTGAAAAGCATTACGCTTAATGACATGGAAATGTTGCCATGGATGCAAGGAGACACTCTTCGTTGTCCACAGATGACCCATCATTCTGTGTTGAAAGTTCTTTTTGAAAAGAGGGAGGCTTTCATCACACTATGTCACGACCGAAATGGCAGTTTGCAAATCGACATACAGGAGGGGCAACCTGTTACTCTTCACATCAATGCCAATGAGGGATGGCGCATTTATTCTGTCACGCTTGATGGCGAAGATGTAACAGAGCAAGTGGATGCTGGCAATTGCTTGAGAATTGCCCACGCTAAAAGTGGTATGAGCATTCGTGTCATCTTGGAAAAAGATGGTCAGTTTGCTGTATGGAATGCCAATGGCTTGCAGACTTACCATGAGATAACCCATCCGATGGTGATACCAGATGAGGCGGTTGCGGTGGACTTGAGCGACATCCTTTCTCCAGAAGTCATTCCCAACTCCAATCCCAATACGCTTTATTTGGTGGATGATGGTTCTGTTATGGCAGAGAGATTACACGATCATAATGTAATATGCGATGACAAGGCGCAGACAATTCATCTTGTAGATGGTCATGATATTTATGTTCCTTTTGATGTGGAGGTGGAAGAGGTGGACTATGTTCGAACACCCATGATAGGCACAGATGGACATGGAGGATGGGAGGGCATCGTCATTCCATTCTCTGTAGGGCGTATTGAGAGGGCGGATAACCATGAGGCATTAGACTGGCATCACGGAGAGGATGATAAGGACAAGAATATGTGGGTTTGTGATTTTTCGAAAGTAAGTGCCAATGGCTTGTTTCTCCATGATATTGACCAGTGGGAGGCCAACAGGCCTTATTTAATGGCTATTCCCGCCGTGGAAAGAGGGTCTTTCCATGACTTGCGAGGTTGCCCTTTGCTATTTCGTGCGACTCATACCACCCTTCATCATACGCAGGACATGTCGTATAATGGACTATATGGTACATTGGCACGTGGTCTCCAAACGGATGTTTACACGTTGAATGAACAAGGTGACGCTTTTGTTTGGAGACCAGAAGAGACCATTGATGCATTCCGCTCTTTTTTGGTTTTTCCTATGACAGAGGGGCATCCTGCAATCTTGTCTTTGAAGGGGAGTGCCACAGGCATTCGTCTTGTGGAAAAACAAAAAGCGCAGGCTGGCATCTATAATCTACAAGGCATCCCATCTTCATCCAATGTGAAGGTAGGACAGGGTATCTATATTATTGAAGGAAAAAAGACAATCGTCAAATGATGATAAGAAGAACAATCACCATCACTTTCTTTTGGTTGGCTGTATCAGTCATGGTACATGGGCAGCAAGCCAAAGAGGATATCGTGAAGAATGTCTGTCTATCGGCAGGGTCGCTTGCTGACTATCCATTGGCATTCATTCAAGATACACTCACGCCTCCTCCAGCAGGTAAAAAGCCTTTTTATATGAGTCATTATGGTAGGCATGGCTCACGGCATTTGATAGAACCTACATCCTATACTGAACCCTTGAAGACATTGCGCGAAGCAGAAATGGCTGGGGTGCTATCTGACTTTGGGAGGATGATATGGGAGCGTCTTGCCAAGATGGATGAGGAGGCTGCCGACCGATATGGGGAACTGACACAGGTGGGTGTTTCCCAAATGCGAGGCATTGCCAAGCGGATGGTGAAGAACTTTCCTGAACTCTTTACAGATACGTCGTATATTGATGCCCGTAGTTCCATTTATATCCGATGTGTCTTGTCTATGGAAAATGTATTACAAGAGCTCTATGCCCATCAACCCAAGATGAAAATACATCATGATGCAGCCGTCAAAGACATGTCTTTCATCCTTCCTGGCTATCAGGCAAGTAATGCAAAAGAGCGAGGGGAGACGAGGGAAGCGAGAAACGTAGTTCTTCCCACGATCGATGGTACCCGTGTGGCATCACAGTTCTTCACTGACATGAACTATGCGAAGAGTGTGGGTATGGCAACCTTTGCATGGAATCTCTTTGAACTGGTTTCGCAATTGCAAAACACGCCCTTGCGCGATAGCATTTCCCTGTATGAGATTTTCAATGATGACGAATTATATGACATCTGGCATAGGAAAAACACGGGGGCATATAATAACAACCATAGAGGGGGAATAACGTGAATACTGTTAGGGCGGATGCTTGACGATGCCAACAAGGCTATTGCCGAAGGGGGTGTCAGCGCACATCTTCGTTTCGGTCATGAGTCCGTATTGTTACCATTGGTATGTAGGATGGGTGTCAACAATTACGACCATGAATATAGTACTGTTGAACAACTTGACTCTGCCCTATGGCATACCTACCGTATCTACCCCATGGCGAGCAATCTTCAAGTTGTCTTTTACCGCAGCAACCCTGAAGACAATGACATCCTTGTCAAGGTGTTGTTAAATGAAAGGGAGGTGTCGTTGCCTATCGGCACAGACACCCCACCTTATTATCGTTGGGAAGACGTGAAGGATTATTGGTCTTCCAAAAGATAAAGATGCTATTGGCAATTATCTCTTAACAAGCATGTAGGGGATATTTGAGGTATCGGTCTTGAGCTTCTTCGCCTTGGCAGGGCTGCGCTTGTTGTTATTGCCACCGCGTGTGAAGCTAAACTCGATTTCCTCCACGTCCTTCTGTGCCACCATGTAGCCGTTGAATTGGCTGTCGTCGAGATAGAATCCCTTGGTGGTACTCTCTACATCGAGCATAAAAGTCTTGCCCGTATCGGAATAGCGCACGTAGATGTTCCCATACCTGTCGATGTACCAGGTGAATGAGAGCGTCTGCGTGTCATTCCCAGCACGGTCAATCTCCGTTCCCACACCCTCGGTGTAAACGTTGTTGCTGTTGAGCTTGAAAATCATCTCGGCATCAAATTGCGCCTGACCGATGTTTCCTTTGTCGTCGGGATAGGTATAGACCATTTGCCCAACCCATGTTCCTACAAGACAAGCTCCCTCGTCTTCTATGGAGTTGTTGCCTTGTCCTTGGTTGCCCCCTTGATCATTGCGACCATACCAGTTGCGGTTGCGCCAATTGTAGTTATCATACCAAGGGTCATCGTCGCATCCTGTCAGGACAAGTGGAGTCACTGTGAAAATTGCCAACAAGGCGAATAAAGTAAATCTTTTCATTTCAGTTCGCTTTCTTTAAGTTCAACATTAGGTTTGGTATCTGTCACCACAACGGAGTCCGTCTCAAGAGATCGGTCGCTATGGTTGGAGCTTTTGCGAAGCATGAAGTCTGCTATATCTACCTTTGTGCGTTCATTATATATTTTACCACGGAAGATTTCGCCTTCCCTCGCATAACGTGGGAAATAGTCGCATTCCATCACATACGATGTGCCATCGGTATAGTGTAAGTAGATACATTGGTCGCGTACCGTCCAGTCGAACTTGACACGCGAGACGTGTCCATTCCAACTACAGTCCTCCTCATACCCATATCCAGAGCGAGAGAAACCTGTACTTTGGACAAATTCAATGTTTACGACATACGAGTCATAGTCATCGCGGATCTGTCCGTTCCAATAGCCATCGAGGTAATAAGCCATCTCGTGATCCTTATCGCAAGCCGTCAGCGAGAGTATCGCAAACAAAGCCATCATGAGCCGGGTGTAGATTTTCTTAGTCATGCTTTATCTGTTTTATGGTTTCTTTGTGCAAAAATACGGCTTTTATTTCTATTGGGCAAAAGGTTTTCCATATTCTTTGGTAGGATTATGCCTATTGTTTAGGGGAAAATCCCTAATAAACTTTAATAATATGTCAAGAAAACGGAATATTCAATTTTATTCATTATCTTTGCGTAACAATTTTTACCAATTAACTAAAAGAAATGAAAACCGTCTATGATTTCTCTGTCAAAGACAGAAAAGGCAAGCAAGTATCTCTCAAAGAGTATGCCAACGAGGTTCTCCTCATCGTCAACACAGCCACCAAGTGTGGGTTTACACCTCAATACGACGAGTTGGAAAAACTCTATGAGAAGTATCATTCACAAGGATTTGAAATCCTTGACTTCCCCTGCAATCAGTTTGGACAACAAGCACCAGGTACAGATGACTCCATCCATGAGTTTTGCAAGTTGAATTTTGGCACTGAGTTTCCTCGTTTTAAGAAGGTAAAGGTGAATGGTGATGACGCAGAACCTCTTTTTGCTTTCCTTAAGGAACAAAAAGGATTTGCAGGTTGGGACATGGAACATCCCATTGCCCATATCCTCGACGATATGTTGACGAAAGCCGACCCAGACTACAAGGAAAAGGCAGACATTAAATGGAACTTCACCAAGTTCCTCGTCAACAAGAAAGGACAGGTGGTGGCTCGCTTCGAACCCACCGAGAAGATGGAGAACATCGCCGTTAAGATAGAGGAACTCCTATAACATGGAAAAGACCAAATGCTTGATCATTGGCAGCGGACCAGCAGGGTACACCGCTGCCATCTATGCAGGACGAGCCAACCTACAACCTGTCCTTTATTGTGGATTGCAGATGGGAGGGCAACTCACCACCACCACCACGGTCGAGAATTTCCCCGGCTATCCCGACGGCGTTGACGGCAACCAGATGATGATGGACTTGCAAAAACAAGCCCAACGCTTTGGGGCGGACATCCGCGATGGCATCATCGTGAAAGTGGATTTCTCACAACGTCCTTTCATCCTCACTACCGACCGTGGTGTGGAGATAGAGGCAGACAGCGTCATTGTCGCCACGGGGGCAAGTGCCAAGTACCTTGGGCTTGACGATGAGCGGAAATACAACGGGCAGGGAGTGTCGGCATGTGCCACATGCGACGGATTCTTCTATCGGAAGAAGACGGTCGCCGTCGTTGGCGGTGGCGACACGGCTTGTGAAGAGGCGTTGTATCTTGCCCAATTGTGCAAGAAAGTCTATATGATTGTGCGTAAGCCTTACCTCCGCGCTGCCGACGTGATGAAACGCAGGGTGGCGGAAAACGAGAAGATAGAGATTCTCTTTGAGCATAACACCGTGGGACTCTATGGCGACAATGGCGTGGAGGGCGCACACGTGGTGTACCGTAAGGGGGAGGCAGACAAGCGTCAGTACGACCTCCCCATCGATGGTTTCTTTCTTGCCATTGGCCATAAGCCCAATACGGACGTGTTCAAGGGATGGCTCGACCTTGACGAGACAGGCTATATCCGCACCATCGATGGCACCCCGCGCACGAATATCCCTGGCGTGTTTGCCGCCGGCGACTGTGCCGACCCCACCTATCGGCAGGCCATCGTGGCGGCAGGTAGTGGTTGCAAGGCGGCATTGGAGGCGGAGCGCTTCCTCAACGCATAGCAGTATATATTGAAAGAAGATTTATGAAGATTGAAGATAATGCTGAAAAAGCTTGTCTTCAATCTTCATTTTATAATATGGATACTTACTTCAAACAATAAGTAGAGTGGGATAGTGACCAAGATGAGCGTCATGATGTCGGGTGGTGTGATGATAGCTGCCAACAGCATGATGACGATAAAAGCATGTTTACGATATTGGGAGAGCATCGCCGAAGTGATAAATCCCATCTTTCCAAGGAAATACGCTATGACGGGTAACTGAAATACTATGCCCATGACAAGCGTCAACGAGACGAATGTCGAAGCGTAAGAATTACTTATGAATCATTATGGGATTTATTCGGATGAAAGCAGAAAAGAAGCAGACATCACTTCCAAAAGTGGGAGGTGATGTCTGTAAAGTCTTCGCCAACTGCATGTTTGTATAGCCTTTGGTTGGTGGTGCGGTCTTTCAGGCATCCCAAGTGCTTGATGTAAGGCCCCACCTTGATGTAGTCAAAGTCTGCTTTCTTGACCGAGGAGGGTATGCGCACCCTGCCGCTATACCATGCCACTTTGTATTCTGGGTGTGTCTGGTGCATGAATCTTGCCAACGTGTTGACGTATGTAGGCTCGGCATCCCCGCCCATGAAACAGACGCAGGTGATGTCTTTGCCATATTCCCTGACAAATTCGTCAAGTACCATTGGGGTGAGTGGCTGTCCGATATTCTCCCACAGATAGTGGCTATGGCAACCGGGGCAACGACATGGGCAGTTGGAGATGTTGATGGCAAGGGTCACCTCGTCAGGGATTTCCTGGAATACCACGGATGTGTTGACGTATTTCAGCATGATTCAGCAACGGCGAGTTTTTCCTTTCCTGCGTAAAACCTACGGTGCTCCTCTTGCTGTCGAGGCTCTGAGAAGTTGCTCACCCGCTTGAGATATCCGATGATTCGCGTCATGTAATCCACATTCTTGGAGTGGCAATGTGGGCATTCCTTGAGGTATCGCTTGTCGATATGCCCACAGTCGTTGCAGATGGTGTTGGGGATATTGAATGTAAAGTAGTTGCATCCCTCCTTTGCCGCCACCTTCAACAGCTGTCGGTATTGTGCCTTTGACAGATGCTCTTCCAGGTTCATGTGCAGGGCAGAGCCTCCTGTGAGGTGCTGGATGTAGGGTGCGCCGTGGAGCTTAAACTTGTCGATGATGTTCAAAGAGTCGTCTTCCACCACATAGAAATAGCTGTTATAGCAGTCGCGCGGCACGAAATAGCCGTCCTCTCTGTCCCACTTGGCGTGTTTCACGCCCACGTTCTCTGCGGGGATCATTTCGCAATTAAACAATATGTCCTTGCTCCTGTATTGACGGTTGTATTTCTCCACTAATCCAAGGATGGTCTGCACGAGTTTCAGGTATTCGGGGTTGTCGTTGATTTCCAGCCCCATGAACTCTGCCGCCTCCACCAGCCCGTTGATGCCAATGGTGAGATATTGGCGTCCGATGTTGATGTAGCCGGCGTCGAAAAGCGGCAACATGCCTTGTTTCTGCAATTCCTTGAGGTTCTCGTTGTAGGCGAGTTGTACCTTGTGGCAGAGGTCTATGATATGTGAGAGGTATTCCTTATAGTCCATCTTGTGGTTGATGGCATATTGGATGCAACGGTTCAGGTTGATGGTCAACACGCTCTTCGACCCCGTAGACACACCGCCTGCGCCAAGGGTATAGCTGAAGCCATTGTCTTGGATTTCGTTGCGCAACCGACAGCAAGAGCTCAACGAGTCTGCATTGTCGCTCATATAGGTGAAGAACGAATGCCCCTCTGCATACATCTCGGCCGTGAAGTCACCCCACTCCTTGTCCATGCAGTCGCCATCTTTCGTCAGCAATGCCATCGTCTCCACGGGGAAGGTCAGTACGGTCTTCGTGCGTTCCTTGTTAAACCATTTCATGAATCGCTTCTGTAACCACGACAGACCCTCCCAGTCTGGCTGGCTGCCATCGGGGAAATAGAAATTGCCGAATAAACTCTGGAAATAGAACTTGTCATAATAGGCGACATTCCAAAATACGGCCTGGTAATTGCGCGCTCCCGTTGGTTGGTTGATGGAGTAGACGATTTGCTCAAAGCAGTCGGTGATGACTTTGTCTATCGTGCGTCTCTTCAAGGAGAGGTCTACCACCTTGTCTGCTTCCTTATAATAGTCCTTGCCATATTCAAGGGCAATGAAATAGTTTAGGTACATTAAGAACTCTGGCGTGGCACACGCACCGGAGAGCATGCTCGATACCATGAACACCATGTTTACAAAGCCGCCGCAAAACGACTTCAGGTTGGTGGGAGCGGTGGAGTTGCCACCGATAGATGCCGTCCCGCCGATGAGCCAGGGGTACATCGTGATGGATGCGCAATAGTTGGCAAGGCTGGTCTCGTCGTTCTTGTAAATGAAGTGGTGGGTCAGCATGTCGAGGTATTCGTCAGCCAACGCCTTGCCATACATCTTTTTGATACGGTCTGTCAGCAGGCGACGGTTCAAGCGGATGAAACTTGACTTGGGAAGCTCGCCTATGAGCGTGGCGATGTTCTTGTGTTCCACATTGGCGTTGGCATCATATTTCGACCCGGTGGCGGCATTTGCTGCCTTGCAATATTCGGTCAAAAACTTCAAGCGTTCCAAGGTCTCCCTGTCCTCGGTGTGCTGTTGGCGGTAGAGCATGAATGACTTGGCAACTTGAAAATACCCCTCTCTCATCAAAGCCTCCTCCACTTGGTTCTGGATATCCTCCACCTTGATGTCATCGTGGATATTGAGGTGGCTGATAATCTTAGATATGGAACCCAAGTCAATGGGGTGGTTCTTGGATTCAAAAGCCTTGATGATGGCATTCATGATCTTGTCTAAAGAGAATCGGTCTTTTGAGCCATCGCGCTTGGTAATGGTAAAGTTTTTTATTTCCATGTCAGGTTTCGGTTGTTTCTATCGTTATTAGTTGTCCTTTTTGGAAAACTTTTGCCTTGCGTTTTCAAGAAAAGTTTTCCGTTTTGGATAACTTTTCGTCGGAAGGGCAACACAAAGTTCTCGTTTTTTGCAGTTTGAAATCGATTGCAAAGTTAATATATTTTTCATACAAAGCAACAATTTCATAGGAAAAAAATGGGCCTAAAAATAATTGTTGAGATAAATCAATTAAAGAAATTCCAACTCACCCCAAACCGCAGGATGCGCCCATTCTGTGGATAATGTGGAGTGAGGAAATACTCTCGGTTGCCCATTCCTGCGTTCACATGGCTCATCATCACGAAGAAACGGGTGTGCTTCAGCTGGAAATTGGCATAGGCATCCAATATGGGATAGCCGCCCACCTTCATCCGGCTGTCGCCTTCCTGCACGGTATATTGCCCAAGGGCAGGGCTATAGTCGGGTGCGTAGTACTTGGTGAAGAAATAGGCGTCTGCCCCCATCTCGCAATTCAGCACCCGTGCAATCCTAAATCGCAAATAGAGGTTGGTATAGATGTTGAGGTCGGGAACGGGGAGCACATCGGCTTTTGTTGACTTCTGCCACGTGATGACATTCTCCCAATGCAACGGACCCAACGAGAGGTCTTGCGTTAGCGATGCGGTTATCAGGCTGATGGCATCACCGCATTGGTTTGCCTTGACAGTATTCCCTGTTCGTTCATTGTCTGCTCCTATTTGGTAACTCTGTGATAGATAGGTGTGGTTCTTGATTTCGTCAAACGCCACGCGTAGGGTGGTGTGCGTTTTTCGATAACTGAACAATCCCTGGATGCGTGTGTGGATGATTTTATCCAAGCTGTTGTCCCACCAATAATGCCGTGAGTGGTAATGTTTGAAGTAGAAAGTCGGCGTTTGATGGTAAACGAAACCGCTTGCCGCCAATGTCACCGTGTCGCCAAACAACGGGAAGTTGAGGTCGGCAGTAGCGTCGATTTTCAGTTGCCCCGCATCATCCCCACTCAACCAAGTCTCCACTGTGGCATTGTAATGCAGGGTGTTGCCTTGTGTCTTGCTGAGTTGTGCGCCGATGCTGAGGTTATGGTCGTTGTAGCTGTTGGTGCCACCGAGTGAGTCAGGTAATGTGAAATGCCGCAAGTCGCTGGTCACAAAACCCTTTAGCCCTGCCTTTGCCCATTTGTTGAAACCCTCCAACAGGGAAATGGCGAGTGTGTTTTTCACGTCAAGGTGTTGTGTCTTGTCGTATATGGAGTCGCCCGTCAGCTCCCCTATATTATAATATGTGTAGGCGTAATAGTCGGTGGGGGTCTCGTATGCTTGGTAGATGCGGCGGTAGTTGTCTATCTTCATGGTGTGGATGAAGCTGGTGACAGGTACGTATTCATCCTTGAGCCAAGTGGTGTCTTCTTCTGCCTGCCGCCCTTGCGCCAATAGGCTGTCGGCCTCTGCCTTCCCGTTTACGGCGATGCGTTGGCCGTCCTCCTTGTCGATGATGTCGGATTCCGCGCCCACCACCTTGGCATCGTCGGGACGGCCGGCAAATTGTTTTCCTCCTTGGTTGTCCTCGTCCTCCCTGTCTCCCTTGCCTTTCTTTTCTTTCGCATCCCGCTTTTCCTTGTCCTTTTGGGCGGCCAAGGCAAACTTGCGGGCCTTGATTTCGTCCTCGGTCATGGGTATCTTGCGTTTGAACCCCACACTGTAGCGGTGGCTGAGGAACACATGCTGGTTGTCGTTCCGATTCCAGTTCTGGTTCAAGACGGTGGGTAACTCCGAGTCTTGGTAGCTGTTGCTGAAACTCTCAGGGTGAGTGATGTAAAAGTCGTTGTTGATGCCACCGTTTTCTGCCACTTTCTGGTGGTTGGTGGAGAGTAGGAGGTGGGCTTGGTATCGGTCGCCAAGGTAGCTCCCATGAATGGTATAGTTAAAGTGGGAACTGCTTTGGGAGGAATAGTAGCCACGTCCATAGAGGTAGTCAAACTTGAATCCGAAGCCCAGACGCCTGCCTGCGTTCACGGCGTACTTGGCTACGAGATGGTCCTCGCCATTAGTTCGGTCGCCGCAGGTGTTATAGGTGAGGTTGGTGAAGGGCGATAGGGTGTTTGTGAAATGGTATTCCTCTACCGGCGTGATGAAATAACTGTAGGGCTGGGTGAAGATGAATTGTTGGTACAACGGTCGGTCGATGGCGATGCGATGGATGCGTGGCGAGCCCAGGTTGCCCGTGGTATTGTATTCGCCACGCAAACCCGTGGTGAAGATGCTGTTCATGAACATGTGGGAGACGGTGTCTAATGCCACCTCCCGGCGGTCGCCAAACCGCTCGTCCACCGTCCATGCCTTGATGCCTTTGGGTATTTCCTTGTCGGTGCTGAGCGAGTCCGCCGTGCTGCGGCGTTGCGTGGGGTCGAGAACCTGCCCGTCGGAGGTTATCTGGCTGTAGTCGTCAAGCTGCGCCCATGCCGTTGCCGTCATGAGGAGAAGGAGCAATGTGGATACGTACTTCTTGCTCATCGATTGAAAATCCGAAGCGCACATTCGACAAACTTGAATGCCATCGCGCCCATGATGACGATGGTGCCTGTCAGGTGGTCTGAATAATAAAAGACCAGGCATCCCACAATCGCCCCAACCATGAATATGATGTTGAGGATGTTGCGCAACTTGAAGTATTTGTCACGTTCCTTCGGCTGGCGTAAGGGACGGCGATGCGGTGGGGTGGGAGACTCGTTGTTGGCCATCTGCTGTTAGTGTAATGCTGAAACGATCGATTCAAAGATCTCGTCCTTACGGTCAATGGTCTTGCGGCGGAATTTGCCTGTGTACTTGGAGAGGCGGTTTTTCTTCTTTGTCAAGGCATACTCGTCGGTAATCCATTCCTCGGCGGTGGTCTCGATGCCTTCCGTTCCCTCGCGTTCCTTCTCGTATTCATAACTGATGCGGGAGAGGGTTACGTTGGCATGGCCATCGGTGCAGGTGGCGATAATGGTATAGTTGAATACGCTACGGTCAAGCGACAGCAGCGTGTTCTGAAACACCAGCCACTCCTTGAAGCGGGCGGCGATAACATGGTCTTCCTTGTTCGCAATGGCTATCTTGCTCGCCTTGAACTGGTTTTCCTCCTGGGTCATGCCTTCCAACACCTTATATATAATATGGTATATATGGTCGGCACTCGCACCAGGAACATCATAGTCAAGCGTGAACACCACTTTCCCGTTCTCCATGGGTATGGCTCCTTCTAAATATTTCGGGTCTTCGTTGGCGGGGTTCTTCTGTATTAAGGCTTTTCTTTTATGGTCTTGCTGGGTGTTGTCGGTGGGCTTCCACCCCTCGTTCTGCGCCATGCCTACGATAGGCAGCATGGCAATCATGGTCATAATAATCTTTTTCATCTGTATGGTTCTTTCTAAAATCAAACGCAAAAATAATAAATAATGTGTGATTATGAGGCGTTTAAGGATTATTTAACGCTATTTTTCGCATTTGAATGGTCTTTTGCCTTGGCTCTCCTGGGCGGTTGCCCTATGGGAATAGACCTCCTCCCCTGGCTATTATGATGAAAAATGCGGACAAAATGATGGTCGGGAAAATCCTTGAAATAGAATCGTCAACGATGAATGGGGCTTATGGGATAAGTGGCTTTTTCGCTAAATCTGGGTAAAAATATCCATTTAACATTTTTTGTGTGGCATCTATCGACGATAACTGCCACAGTTATCTGGCTCATACGTGGCATTTGCCAGGGACGGATGCCACAGAAAAAATGTTAAAATGGGGCATTTAGGGGGCTGGAAAGTGGATTGTAGACGCTCTTTCTTAGTGGGTTTTTTGCTAATGTGTTGATATTCAGTGGGTTATTAAAAACACCATTAAGGGCGGTCTTCGCGGGTAAAGTTAAGGTTGTCTGGAAAACTGGCCTTTATTTGGGCGTTGTTTGTGATTTATTATTGACAAATCACTTTTTATGCTCTTTGAAGGATAAAAACGAGAAAAAAGCCACAAATAACAGACGGGAAACACCTAAATTAGCGCAAAAATGTAAAGAAACAAGAAAAAGTGAACCTTTTTTCAAAAATTTCTTGCAAAAAGTTTTGTCGGTATTGTAAAAGTTCATACCTTTGCAACCGCTTTCGCTCAAAAACGGGCAAGCACATAGATCTTTGAAAGGGTTACATAGGAGACAGAAAAGTAGTACAAGAAATTCGACATACCTTTCTTTTATATAGATTCTATATAGACGATAAGGTCTGTCGATTGCGAGTCCAAAAAAGTCAATTTCGTTTTCGGCAATTGTCGGAACAATAATAAACGACCAGGAAAGACAGAAGTCAATTTTGACGAGATACATTTTTACAATGGAGAGTTT
>JAFRRN010000076.1 GCA_017428055.1 Prevotella sp. | reverse complement strand
GTACAACAAAATGTTGGAAATATGAAAAAAACATACAACAAATGCCACACATGCCGTAAAAAAACACTATCTTTGCATCGCACAAATCAATAAAACATAATGAGAAAGTTTTTTACAATTGCCTCCTTCATACTTTTCCCATTTACCCTCATGGCGCAAAATGCCGATGAGGTGTTGAATACGGCAAGAAAGGTCAACACTTATTTCATGCAAAAGTATGCAGACCCTACCACTCCAACCTTCGTTAGAAAGGTCAGGCCGAGCAGCCTTTGGACAAGGGGCGTGTATTATGAGGGACTCATGGCACTATACGACATCGACAAAAACCCGCATTATGCCGACTATACCGACCGATGGGCCATCTTCCACCAATGGACGCCACGCAACGGCGTGAAGACCACCGATGCCGATGACCAGTGCTGTGGGCAGACATATATCGACCGATATATCCAGACGGGAAGCAACGACCCAGCAAAAATCAAGGCCGTCATCGAGAATTTAGACAACCAAATGGCAACGGGCAGGGTCAATTACTGGACATGGATTGACGCCATACAGATGGGGATGCCCCTCTATTTCAAGGCTTACCAGGTGACCGGCGACCGCAAATACGCCGACTATGCCATGCAGATGTACCGATGGACACGCAACGAATGCGGAGGCGGGCTACTCAACAAGCAAACGGGATTCTGGTGGAGAGACGCCGACTTCGTGCCACCCTACAAGGAGCAAGACGGCAACGACTGCTATTGGAGCCGTGGCGACGGGTGGGTGTATGCCGCCTTGGTGCGCGTGATGGACATCCTGCCAAAGAAAGACAAATACTACAAGGAACTCAAAAAGGACTTCCTGCTCATGTCAAGAGCCTTTGCCTCATGCGTCCGTGACGATGGATTCTGGAATTGCAGCCTCGTCTCACCCACCACTTTCGGGGGAAAGGAGACGACGGGAACAAGCCTTTTCCTCTACGGGATGAGTTGGGGATTGCGCAAGGGCTTACTAAAGGCGAAAGATTACCGTCCCCTCTGCGACAAGGTATGGAACGCCTTGCAGACAGAGAGCGTCCACGCCGACGGTTTCTTAGGCTACGTGCAGGGTACGGGCAAGCAGCCTTCCGACTCGCAGCCTGTCACTTACACGAGCGTTCCCGACTTTGAAGACTTCGGCACGGGGTGCTTCCTGTTGGGTGCCACCGAGTACTATAAGTTGGTCAAGGGCTATAAGTAAGCTTTGGGCATTTGCCCTTGCCGTGTTAAACCAAACACGCTTTTTTCGGTCTAACAATCAGTCACGAAACATTATTATTTATCAAACAATATGAAAAAGATTCTTTACCTGACAATGATGTTAATGGCGTTTGCCGTGAATGCAAACGCACAACAGAATGCAGAAATCAAATTCGACAAAGTATCACATGACTTCGGGAAATTCTCTGAGGACAATCCCGTCCAGGAGTGTGTTTTCACCTTTACCAATGCGGGACAAGCACCCTTAATCATCAACCAGGCCGTGGCAAGTTGCGGATGCACCGTGCCCTCCTATCCCAAGCAACCCGTAGCACCAGGGGCAAAAGGCGAAATCAAGGTACAATACAACGGAAAGGGGAAATTCCCCGGTCATTTCAAGAAGACCATCACCGTGCGCACCAATGGTGTACCCGAAATGACCCGCCTGATGATTGAGGGCGACATGACTGAGTCGGCAACGAACAAACAATAATCACATATTATTTCTTATAGAGATTACAGGAATCAGATGAAAAAGTGTTTTTTGCTCATATTGATGTTGTGCGTCATGACATCGATATGGGCCTCTGGTATTTACAGACTTCCCATTACCGTCAAACAACCCGACGGCTCGACGCTGACCGTGATAGGACATGGCGACGAGGACTTCCATTGGACAACCACCACGGACGGTGTCATCGTGGTTAGAAATGGCAACTGCTTCTTCGTGGCAGACATTGACGACGACGGGAAACTCAAGCCTTCCAGCCTTTTGGCTCATAACAGCGGCGAGCGCAACCTACAAGAGGAAGATGCCATTGAACGGCAAGACAGGGAACGGTTCAACCAGATAGCGGAGAAGACCATGGCATTCCACCGTTCCGTCAGGCAAGCCAGCATCGCCAATAATGCGAAAAGGCCTTATACGCCCCATACGGGAAACGTGCGCGGAATCATCATCCTCGCCGAGTTTGCCGACACCACCTTCACACTGCCCAACCCCAAGAAGTCCTTTGAGTACTACTTCAATGGCGACCATGCCGATGCAACCGACTTCGCCAATGGTGAAAAAAGCAACATCGGAAGCGTACATAAATACTTCAACGACATAAGCTTTGGCAACTTGTCTCTCACGTTTGACGTCTACGGCCCGATAAAGGTATCGGGAAAGACCTCCTACTACGCCACCAGAAGAGACTCCTTGGTACAGGAGGCATGTATGATTGCCGACGACATCATCGACTTCTCCAATCCCGCCTATGACTCCAACGGCGACGGCATAGTGGACTTTGTCTCCATCGTCTTCGCGGGATATTCCTCCAGCTATACCGGCAACTCCGACCTGTGGATTTGGCCTGCAGCCAACGGAACCAATATCGGGAAGTTTGACGGGGCGCAAGTATTCCGCTGGTTAGTCAGCAATGAACTCAACGGATTCCCCGGCGCATTCTCCGTAGAGCCATACTGCCGCATCAACGGCATAGGTCTTTTCTGCCATGAATTCTCGCATTGCATGGGATTGCCAGATATCTACCCAAGAAACGAGAAAGCCCGGATCAACAACCAAGAGATGGAATTCTGGGATCTCATGGACGGCGGGGAATACCTCCAAAACGGCTACGCACCCCCACCCTACACCGCTTGGGAACGCGAGACGATGGGATGGATGACGGTAGACACCCTCACCACCGACCAAAAAGGCATAGAGTTGAAGACCGTTGACAGTGGCGGCAAGGCCTTCCGATTCATGAACCCCAACGACAATACCAAGCGTGAATACATGATGATAGAGAACATACAGAACGAGGGATGGAACTATTTCCAGAAGGGACACGGGCTTCTCGTCTATCATGTGAACTACGCAAGCGACATCGTGAATGCTTCCGACTATCCCAACAACGTGAAAGGGGAACCACGCATGGCGGTAGTACCCGCCGACAGTCTGTTGCTTAGTTCCTATTACGTGGGCATCCCGTCAATCATCAATCCTGAGACAGGCACCTACTATACCTCAAAGGACTATTACAACCATCACGCCGGCGACCCGTTCCCTGGGTCTCACAACGTGACATCGCTCAAATATGACATGGGGTTGCCTAACTATAAATGGTACAATGGCGACACCGAGGTGAAACAAGCCCTCATGAACATCACCGAGGACACGGCATCAGGGATCATCACTTTCGACTTTATCACCGACATTACCAATGGTATTGACCGTGCCATTGCCAGTGAGAGAGGCGACAAAGACGGCGACAATCGCATCTTTGCCATTGACGGACGAGTGGTTAATGCCAGCACGTCACTCCCCAAAGGCATCTATATCCAAGGCGGACGCAAGTTTGTCGTCAGATAAAGACATCATTTACTGCCCGTCCAAGATGCTTGGACGGGCAGTCCAAAGGGCTTGGACGACTCGTCCAAGCATCTTGGAGAAAAATAAAAGCGTATCTCAGTTCTTCCTTTGAGATACGCTTTTATCGTCTGTCAATATACCCTGGGGCCGAAAATCGTCGTTCCAATCCTCACCATCGTGGAACGGCATTCAAGGGCGATGCGGTAGTCGTGGCTCATGCCCCACGACCGCACACGGAAATAGGGGGCATTCGCGAAGTAAGTATCCTTCATTTCGTCGAAGAAGTCAGCGGCTTGCATCATCTCCCGACGTATCTGCGCCTCGTCGTCAACGAATGATGCCATCATCATGAGACCACAGATACGCACGTTTTCCATCGTCCGCCATTCCCCTTCTTCCAACAACTGGCGGCACTCATCGAGGTCTAAGCCACTCTTCGTTTCCTCCTTGGCGAGGTGCAACTCTAACAACACGTCAACCACCCGGTTGCATTTAGCGGCTTGCTTGTTGATTACCTTGAGCAACTTCAACGAGTCAACCGCCTCTATCATGGCAATGTAAGGCACGATGAACCGCACCTTGTTGGTCTGCAAATGCCCAATGAAGTGCCACTCGATGTCATCGGGGAGCGTCTCCACCTTCCTGGAAAGTTCCTGCTCACGACTCTCCCCGAAGACGCGCTGTCCCTCCTCGTATGCGGCAAGGATGTATTCATTGGGGTGGAATTTGCTCACCGCCACCAGCCTCACATCGGTTGGCAGGTCGGCAAGGACGCCTCGCAACGCCTCGCGGACGGGATATGACACCTCATTGCTCATACTCGGGCTTGTCGTCGGTGGCATTCGACTTGATGATTTCGTCATGGGTATAGACATCCATGATCTTGGTCTCGGTGATGTTGGAAATGACATAATCAATCATAGTGCCCGACATCACGTCCTCAATGTTCTTCACCGCACCAGTGAACGTGGAGGCCTGCACGAGGTAATACACGCTGGTGCGCTTCTCCTTCTCGGTCTTCTCGTCGATGGTGATAAACGACAGGCGGGCCTTATACCAACGGTCATCATTGGTGTTCTCACTGAAAAAGATCTCCCCGTAGGATGTCGGCGTGATGTTTTTCACCTCAAACTCGCCACTGACGTATGACGACATCTCCTGCGTAATCATCACCTCAGCCTCGCCGAAGGTCAACGCCTCCACCACATATAGCTCGTTCACTTTCTTCATCAGTCCCTCGTCCCCTTGCCGCTCGTAGCGCACGGAGGTCTCAAACCATTTGCTTGTCCTGCTTTTCATCTTTATGTCTTGTTTTGTATGGCTGTTTATTATTTTATTTCAATATGGTCATTTCGATCGCTACTTATTCCCACTCAATCGTTGATGGCGGCTTGGAGGAGATGTCATAGCACACGCGGTTGACTCCCTTCACCTTGTTGATAATCTCATTTGACACCTTCGCCATGAAGTCGTAAGGCAGATGCGCCCAGTCGGCGGTCATGGCATCGGTGGAAGTCACGGCGCGAAGGGCTACGGGATGCTCGTAAGTGCGCTCGTCTCCCATCACGCCCACGGAGCGGACGGTGCTGAGGAGGATGGCTCCTGCCTGCCAGATCTGGTCGTATAGTGACACTTCTATCTCACCATCGGTCATCTCGGCGGGTACACCTGCCGCCAATACCTTACGCGCTTCCTCGCCAGAGAGCCGCACCTTATAATCTCGCAAGCCACGGATATAGATATCGTCTGCCTCTTGCAGAATCCTGACCTTCTCGGGAGTGATGTCTCCAAGGATGCGCACCGCCAGTCCCGGCCCGGGGAAGGGATGGCGCGTGATGAGATGTTCGGGCATCCCAAGCTGACGACCCACGCGGCGCACCTCGTCCTTGAACAGCCATTTCAGCGGTTCACACAGTTGCAAGTGCATCTCCTTGGGCAGTCCTCCCACGTTGTGATGGCTCTTGATGACCTTTCCCGTGATGTTCAGCGACTCGATGCGGTCGGGATAAATGGTACCTTGTGCCAACCATTTGGCATCTGTAATTTTCTTCGCCTCGGCGTTGAACACCTCGATAAAGTCGCGCCCGATAATCTTCCGCTTCTGTTCGGGGTCGGTCACGCCCGCCAAGTCGGCAAAGAACTTCTCGCTTGCATCCACGCCAATGACGTTCAATCCCAACACCTTGTAGTCGTTCATCACCTGCGAGAACTCATCCTTGCGCAACATGCCATGGTCCACGAAGATGCAAGTGAGGTTGTTTCCGATGGCACGATTGAGCAATACTGCCGCCACCGACGAGTCCACCCCGCCCGATAAGCCGAGGATGACACGGTCGTTGCCCACCTGTTCCTTCAACTCCGCCACCGTGGAGTCAACGAATGATGCGGCACTCCACTCCTGTCTGCTGCCGCAAATGTCCACCACGAAATTCCTTAAAAGTTGTGTACCTTGTAACGTATGGAACACCTCGGGGTGGAATTGCACGGCGTAAACCCCGTTGGGTTGCGCATCATTGGCAAAGGCGGCATATTTCACGTCGGCTGTAGAGGCGATGCAATGGAAGCCTTCAGGTATTGCCGTGATGCTGTCGCCGTGGCTCATCCACACCTGCGACCCTTGCTCGAAGCCGTTGAACAGGGCATTCGCCGTGTCGATATATTGCAGATGGGCGCGACCATACTCACGGGTATTGGTCTTTTCCACCTTGCCGCCGTTGGAATAGGAAATGAATTGCGCCCCATAACAGATGCCGAGGACGGGTACCTTACCGACAAACTGGTCCAGGTTTACCTTGAATGCCTCGGGGTCATGCACTGAATAGGGCGACCCGCTGAGGATGACACCGATGACCGATTCATCGTCCACTGGGAACTTGTTATAAGGGAATATCTCACAAAAGGTGTCGAGTTCGCGCACACGGCGACCAATCAATTGCGTGGTCTGCGAGCCGAAGTCGAGGATAATGATTTTTTGTTGCATGATTATAATGTTGTATTCAGTCTTTCAATTGTGCATTGATCTCCGCCAAGGAGTCAATCTTGCCCACATCGAGCATCCACAGGTCGGGCTTATGGCAACCATAAATCCGTGAGCGGTGGCATATTTGCAGGTAAAAGTCGATGATGGAAAACCTTTCGGGGAAACGTTCCATCAAGGGAAAAAGGCGCGGCGAGAAGCTGTGGATGCCTGAAAAGGCAAACATATTAAGAGGGATATCAGCCGTTCCACGCTTGACAGTGAGTTGATAATGATCCCTGTCTATGGCAACAGAATCGGGATTCTTCACCCATTCGTAGGGGCTTCGCATCTCGCCCGTATCGACATTCACCCATCCCATGAGCCGCATGGCATTGTCGAAAAGCAAATACCGTTTCGTTTTCCTACGGCTGACAAGCAGCACGGCATCCTCGTCGTCAAGATGTTGGCGGCGAAACCACGCATAGTCTACATTGTCAAGGATGTCTACATTGTGGATGAGGATAGGTTCATCCTCTTCAAAGAGTCGGGCTGCATGTTTCAATGCGCCGCCAGTCTCCAACAATTCGGCCCGTTCATCGCTTACAAGTACCTGCACCCCATAGTTGCCTTGTTCGGTAAGGTGTTGCTCTATTTGGTCGGCAAAGTGGTGAACGTTCACCACAAACCGCTGGTATCCTTGTTCGCGGAGTCGGAGGATGATGCGGTCGAGCAATGGCTTCCCTCCCACCTCCACCAATGCTTTCGGCATCGTGTCTGTCAGTGGCTTGAGCCTTGTGCCAAGCCCGGCGGCGAGAATCATCGCTTGGTTCATGAAAGAGGAAATAAGTGAAGTTTGTTGATCAAATTGTTCATAAACGTTGATTTGCGTTTGCAAAAGTACGCAAAAAAAAGAATAATTAAAATAAATTGACCTTTTTTTCGTTATATGGTATATGGGAAAGAACACATATTTATATATATATAGCGTGTTGCTGCTCGCGGGAGGCGTGTTGTTCTCCGCATGTGGGGCAGACAAGAACATGAAAAAGGCAGAGAAATACCTTGCCTTGGGTGAGTATTATGACGCGGCCACCGAGTTTAAGCAGGCATATCGCAAGACTCCTGCCAAGGAAAGAGAGCGACGGGGGCAGATAGCGCAGAAGATGGCACGATGCTATGAGAAGGTGAACCAGTCGCAAGCAGCCATCGCCGCCTATCGCAACGCCATCAGATACAAGCAAGCCACGGCGGATGACCGACTGCATTTTGCCCGCCAACTGTTGAAGAACGGTGAATATAAGAATGCCGTCGAGGAGTTTACCATGGTACTCGACTCGATGCCGAATGACATATTGGCAAAGAACGGGCTCGTATCCGCCAAGAACGCCCCCGAATGGAAAAAGGAGGGGTCGCGGTATACAGTCAAGAAGATGGACATCTTCAACTCGCGCCGCGCCGACTATAGCCCCATGTTGTTGGGCGACCAGTTTGAGTATCTCTATTTCTCGTCAACACGAAACGACGCGCAGGGAGACGAATTGAGCGGCATTACGGGAACGAAACCGGGCGACATCTTCTTCTCGCAAAAGGACGACAAGGGCAAATGGTCGAAGCCCGAGGCAGTAACAGGTGGGCTGAACACCGACTACGATGAGGGGGCTGGGGCTTTCACTCCTGACGGGAAGACAATGTATCTCACGCAATGTCCCGTCGATCCCTCCTATCCCCGCTTCGCCCAAATCGTGAAGTCGGCTCGTTCCGATGCCGCCTGGGGCAAGGCGACGGAGGTGAAAATCTCCAACGACACGCTTTCGAGCTACGCCCACCCCGCTGTCTCGCCCGATGGCGAATGGCTCTATTTCTGCTCCGACATGCCAGGCGGCAAGGGCGGACTTGACATCTGGCGTATCCGCTTGTCGGGAAACAGCATGGGTGGGGTGGAGAATCTGGGCGACCCAATCAACACTCCTGGCGACGAGATGTTCCCCGCGTTCCGTCCCAATGGCGACTTCTATTTCTCTTCCGACGGCCATCCCGGCATGGGAGGGCTTGACATCTTCATCGCCAAGGTGGATCCCGTCACCAAGCGATATGTACTGGAACACCCTGGCTATCCCCTCAACTCACAGGCGGATGACTTCGGCATGACCTTCGAGGGTCCCTATAACCGTGGCTACTTCTGTTCCAACCGTGGCAACGGGCGCGGATGGGACCATATCTTCTCATTCGAGAACCCCGAGATTGTGCAAGCCATCAAGGGATGGGTGTATGAGATTGACGGCTACGAACTGCCCGCCGCACAGGTGCATCTTGTGGGTGACGACGGCACCAACACCAAATTGAGCGTGTTGAGCGATGGGTCGTTCACCTATGTGGTGACACCTGGGGTGAGCTACGTGCTGTTAGGTACTTGCAAAGGGTATCTCAATCACAAGGAGGAATTGAAGGTGGAGAAGGCGGACGAGTCGGAGGAATATGTGTTGCAGTTCCCCTTGGCGTCCATCACCGCCCCAGTATTGATTGACAACATCTTCTACGACTTCGACAAGGCGACGCTGCGCCCCGAGTCCACACAGGCCTTGGACGAGTTGGTGGAATTGCTCAACGAGAACCCGAATGTAACCATCGAACTGAGTGCCCACTGTGATTATAAAGGCTCCTCGGCCTATAACAAGGGACTGGCGCAGAGACGTGCCGAGTCGGTGGTGAACTACCTCATCGAGCATGGCATAGCCCAAGACCGTCTATCGCCCGTAGGCTATGGCAAGGAGAAGCCTAAGACCATACGCAAGAAGAATGTCACCAAGTATCCTTGGCTGAAAGAGGGCGACGTGCTGACAGAGGAATACATCAAGAACTTGGATGAGGAAAAGCAAGAGATATGCAACCAGCTGAACCGCCGCACCGAGTTCATCGTCCTCCGTACCACCTATGGAATGTTCGATGAGCAAGGAAACCTGAAAAACACACCCAAGCCCAAGACACAGGAAAAGGAACCCTTGGAAGAGGAAGAGTTTGACTTCATCGTGGAATAGCCATATCACTTGAGTCCAACTGCAATGGCTCTTTCACCTCAACACATGTTTGAGAATAATATAGATGACCATGGAAAAAGAACACTATTCATTTTTAGTGAAATAGATTGGCATGATGCAACCATGGAAGAAAACAGAAAAACAAATGACGAGTAATGAATGAATTTACATTATTGATAAGCAAGGAGTTGGCATTGCCACAGACAGGCGTTGCCAACACACTGGCATTATTGGAAGAGGGGGCAACCATCCCCTTCATCGCCCGTTATAGGAAAGAGAAAACGGGTGGCATGGACGAGGTGCAGATAGGCAAAATCAATGACTTGAATGAACAACTCAAAGCCCTCGCCAAACGCAAGGAGACCATCTGCAAGACCATCAACGACCTTGGCAAGATGACACCCGAACTGCAACAGCGCATCGACCATTGCTGGAATGCCACGGAGTTGGAAGACATCTACCTCCCCTACAAGCCCAAGCGCAGGACAAGGGCGCAGGTGGCTCGCGAGCAGGGGCTGGAGCCGTTGGCGATGACCATCATGATGCAACGCGAAAGAGATATCCGAGCTGTGGCACGTCGGTATGTCAAGGGCGACGTGAAAGACGTGGAGATGGCATTAAAAGGGGCGCAAGACATCATCGCCGAGACGGTGAGTGAGAACGAGCAGACACGCCAGCAATTGCGCAACACGTTCCTCCGCGAGGCGCAAATATCGTCCAAGGTGGTGAAGGCGAAGATGGACAGCGACGATGCCGCCAAATATTCCGACTACTTCGACTTCACCGAACCCTTGCGCCGATGCACAGGCAACCGTTACCTCGCCATGCGCCGAGGGGAAAGCGAGGGATTCCTGAAAGTCAGCATTTCCATCGACAACGACCAAGCCATCAATCGGCTCCAGCGACACTATGTTCGTGGCTATGGCGAGTGCGCCACGCTGATGGCAGAAGCCGTGGAGGATGCCTACAAACGTCTTCTGCTACCATCCATTGAGAACGAAACAGCAGCAGCCTACAAACAGAAGGCGGACGATGAGGCGATTGCCGTCTTTTCGGAGAACCTACGGCAACTGTTGTTGGCTGCACCCTTGGGACAAAAGCGCGTCATGGGCGTAGACCCCGGCATTCGCACGGGGTGCAAGGTGGTATGCCTCGATGCGCAAGGCAACCTCCTATACCATGATGTAGTGTACCCGTTTCCCCCGAAAGGATCGAAAGTCGCTGCCCTTTCCCGCTTCAGTGACATCGCCGAGCGGCATCATGTGGAGGCGATTGCCGTGGGTAACGGCACGGCAAGCCGTGAGACGACGGACATTGTCAAGGAGCTGGCCATCCCCGTATTCGTGGTGAGCGAAGATGGCGCATCCATCTATTCTGCATCGAAGATAGCAAGGGAGGAGTTTCCCGATGAGGATGTCACCGTGCGTGGTGCCGTCTCCATCGGACGAAGGCTCATGGACCCATTGGCGGAGTTGGTGAAGATTGATCCCAAGAGCATCGGCGTAGGGCAATACCAACACGACGTAGACCAGTCGAAGCTCAAGAAAAGCCTCGACCAGACCGTGGAGAGTTGCGTCAACCTCGTGGGGGTCAATGTCAACACGGCATCCAAACACCTCTTGACATACGTCAGCGGTCTCGGTCCAGCCTTGGCGCAGAACATCGTGGATTACCGTCGGGAGAACGGGGCGTTCACCTCACGGGCGCAATTGAAGAAAGTGCCGCGCCTCGGAGCTGCTGCCTACGAGCAATGTGCGGGTTTCCTGCGCATCCCCAATGCCAAGAACCCACTTGATGACAGTGCCGTCCATCCCGAGAGTTACAAGATTGTGGAACAAATGGCAAAGGACTCCCATTGCACCGTGGCGGAACTCGTGAAAGACAAACAACGGCAACAAGGCATCGACATCCATCGATATGTCACGGCTGACATCGGCATCCCTACCCTCTCCGACATCATGAAGGAACTGGAGAAGCCCGGGAGAGACCCACGTGGGGCGGCGGAGACCTTCGAGTTCGACCCACGTGTGCATGAGATTAGCGACCTGCAAGTGGGCATGACATTGCCAGGCATCGTCACCAACATCACCAAGTTTGGCGCGTTTGTGGACATTGGCGTCCATCAAGATGGGTTGGTACACGTCTCAAAACTCGCCAACCGCTACGTCTCCGACCCCAACGAGGTGGTGAAACTACACCAGCAAGTCACCGTGCTTGTCACAGAGGTAGACACCCAACGCCACCGTATTTCCCTAAGTATGCGTGATGTCTCATGACTCGATGCGGCATTTACGAATGCCCAATGCTAAATGGGAATGGCACCGAATGGACATTAAACATTTTGAATAAGGCATTCTTGAGTTGATTATGTAAAGCCTTACATGAAGAAATAAAAGAAAGTCATTATCCTGATAAGCAAACTATCCATATATAAATACAACAAAAGAAAACAAGTATTAGGAAGATAACTTCCACTATTCTATTCCATTTAACAGAATAAAGGATTCCCATTATTCTGGGGAATCATAACATAGCCCACTCAGGCAGATCCATTCCGATGCCCTCCTCCTACATGGATATTGGCAGAAGTGCATCCCTTCGGTGCCATTACCAAAATCTTAACAATAAAAAAAATGATTATTTGCGTAGCGTTTTGACATCTTCATCGTATTATAAGTATGGAACGTCTAAAGTACATACCGTTGGTAGCAGAGCTACGGCAGATTGCTGTTACGCGAGCTTTGTCACTACTCAAAGAGAAAGAAAACGCTGAAGACGTGGCAGGAGAAGTGATGTTAAGACTATGGGAACGACATCAAGACTTACGAGACAACGCCGATGAAGTGAAACATTTAGCCGATACGATGTCGAGGAATCTTTCATTGGACTCATTGCGACATCGACGACGGCATCCGATCTTGCGTATCTTCCATCGGCAAGAAAAAGATGAAGAAGAGGCAGGTTATAGCCCCGACATTCCAGATTCGTTTACGCCACAACTATATATAGAAGACAAAGAAGCTGGAGAAATCGTCCAAAAAGCGATGATCCAACTTCCCTACAATTGGAGGAGAATCGTTGAAATGCGCGAACGGGAAGAAATGAGTTTTGCGGAGATTGCCCAGGTACTTGGAACCAGCGAATCATCGTGCCGAGGCATGATGTCGAAAGCACGCAAGAGATTGTTACAACTAATCAACATAATGACACGATGATGGAAAAAGAATATATACAAAAACTGCTTGACAGCTATATGGCTGCCGAAACAAATAGGGAAGAAGAGAAACTTCTTTCCAACTACTTCTGCTCTCATCCCGACATTCCCTTAGAATGGCGAAACTTCTCGATCATGTTCAGAGGCCTCAAGCAAGTTGAGCCTAAAACCATCACATTCCACAAAAGAGCAATCTTGAAATGGAGCGCTACAGCTGCTGTCGTTGCGCTTATCTTTGGAACTGGGTTATTCTTCTTGTATAGAGAAGAAATAAAAGAAGAACCCACAAAACCTGTCGCGTCTATACCCAATGTGTCAGTTCCACAAGTGATTGAACTACAGGATGAGCCGACCATAGATATTCCTATACAGACAAAGCAAATTTTATTATCAAACACTTGTAAGCATCGCAACAGAAAGCCTTCAAAGGAAACAGAGTATATGACCTCAACAGAAGAATGTGAGGCGAATAACAGAACTGAAGATAATACTTCTTTAGAAAATCCCGCAGAAGTACCCATTCCCGAATTTTGCCCGCCTACCCGTAACCTTTCTGAACATCGTAATAAAATGCGTAATCGTATTCAAGCCACTTTCGAGACCCCTTCCATATTCATCGCACAAAACTCTGTAGAACTATGAATAAGATAAGACCAATTTTACTTGTATGGATGGCCATAATTAGCCTCGCTGTCAACGCCCAACAAAACATTGAGCGTTTACTTCCTACATTCGCTGGGTTAAATGATATTGACGTAACAGAATCAATAGAACGTGGCACTTGGTCGCAATATGAAGAGCCATTCTATTCCGTCTTGATACAAAACGCGCACATTGACAAAATACCTACGTCGTTGGTGGATAGTCTTATTGTTGCATTTGAGCGCGAACTGCCCCTCGCCACCGAGAGCGACCGCTATCAAAAGCATAGTGAACAGGGCGACACGCTCTCCTATACGCTGGCTTACAATGGCACGATCCATCCTGCCGACAGTCATTCCCGTCTCAATGTGATGAACCATCATTACAGCCAAAGCATCAAAGTTGCGGTGGCACTTGACATCGAAAACAAGACGCTTCGTTTCCATTACAATAAGGTGGGGGCTATGCAACATCTCATTTGGAAGTTGCAGACGGAATCCGATAAAACGCTCGCCGACATCTTCAATGAAATAGCCCAGGACAAAGCGGTAAAGACCGTACCGGTGTCATACGATATAGATAATAGCGACGGTGACGGCAACTGGCAATACATGAATAGTAATTACGGCTATGTACATCGTAAAGGCCATCGAATAGAGGTGCCTACGGAGAAGGCTGCCGATGTGTTCCAACGTATGTTTGCAGCTATCGCAGCAATGAACCAGACTCAAGAGGTTCTTTCTTGCTCCCTTTCACGTAATGAGGCAAATGTCGTGTTCGGCAAACATTGGAGCGGTGATGTGTATTGTCTGCGCCGTCTCGATGACGGGCGTGTCTTTGTCTTGCACATAGAGCAGCCGGACAAGCCCTGCGACTTGGCTATACCGTATAACTGGCATGAGGTCGATCGAATCTCCCGTATGAAATAGCAATCATCTAATCACACCATCTTTATGAATAAAAAAGTGTTCCTACTGGCCGTTTTGGCCAGTATAAGCCTAAACTATGCCCTTGCGCAAGAGAAGAATCAACCACGCGACTCTGTTAGAGTCATCGGAAAAGTGGCCGATATGCTTACGAGTCAACCCGTGTTCAATGTCCAATGTGAACTGATGTGGGCTGCCGACAGTTCGCTCATTGACACGCTTCGCACGGTCACGGGCGACAGCAACAACAAACCCGTCTCGTTTGTCATGTTCCACATCAAACGTCCAGGCCGTTACATCTTACGTATGCGAAAGGACGGCTACGAGACTACAGACCAGATGTTCGAGGTGAAACGCTTTTACAAAGACGAGGAAATTGTGAATCTGGACAAGCCCTTCTACATGCAGAAGGAGCGCAATGTGACGCTGGGCGAGGTAGTGGTGAAAGCCACGAAAGTAAAGTTTTACGTCAACGGTGATACGCTCGTTTATAATGCCGACGCTTTCGAGTTGGCCGAAGGCTCCATGCTCGATGCACTCATCCAGCAGTTGCCGGGCGTGGAACTGAAAAGCGGCGGCGACATCGAAGTGAACGGCAAGCATGTCGATGCCCTGCTGCTGAACGGCAAGGATTTCTTCAACACAGACCGTCGGCAGATGCTCGACCATCTGCCGTCGTACATGGTGAAGAAGGTGAAAGCCTACGACCGTAGCAGCGAGCAACTGTGCATGGCCGGACTGCCCGACGACGGCAACAAGGAATTTGTGATGGACGTGCAGCTGAAGAAGGAATACAGCATCGGATGGATTGCCAACGCAGAGGCGGGTGCAGGAACAGATAACCGATTCCTTGGCCGACTGTTCGCCCTGCGCTTCACGCCGAACTCGCGCCTGTCGTTCTTTGCCAATGCCAACAACGTGAGCGACGACCGCAAGCCCGGTCAGAACGGCGACTGGAGTCCGCTGCGCCAGGCAACGGGCATCCGCTCCGTCTATAATGCAGGCTTCGATTACAACATTGACGAGAAAGAAGGGTACTGGACTACAAGCGGCAACGTGCGCACCAGTTACACCGAGGATGACGCCGAGCAACACATGTCAAGCGAGAACTTCCTCACGGGCGGCAACACTTTTGGCCGTGCCTACAGCAAGCGACACGCCGATAACTTCAAAGTGAGTACAGGCCATGAGTTCAATCTATATCGCAGGGACAAGGTGCTCAGCTATCTCGGTCTGCGGCCCAATTTCAGCTACAGCCGCCAGCACAGCCACGGCGAATCGGCCTCGGCTGTCTTCGACGATAATATGGCCGAGCAATGGGGCAAGGCGTGGATTGACAGCATCATGGTCCCCAACGCTGGCTCTCTGCTCCTGCGCCATGCCCTAAATAGGACTATTTCACAGGCCAAAGGCAACGGTCACAGTCTGAACACGGGTGTTGGTGCCAATGCCGTCTTTCGTATTCCCCACAACAATCGCTTCGTCTTCAATGCTTCCGGCAACATCGGCTATACCGATGAGAAACGTTATGCCTACGACCACTATCAACTTGACTATCCAAGCTGTGACACTCCCACCGACCGCCGCAATCGCTACGACCTGGACACGAACCGCAGCCTGAACTACGTCGGCAGCATCGGCGCACGAAGAACCGAAATAGGATGCCTCCAACTCTCAACCGACTACATCTATTCCCACGCCAATAGAGAGACCAACCGCTCGCTCTATCTGCTGCATCTATTAGAGGACTTCGACGGCGAACTGGGTACTCTCCCGTCTGCCGACGACCTTTACAGAACGCTCGACACAGGCAACAGCAACCAAGCCGAATACACCGACGACATCCACCGCCTCCGCTTCGGCTACGATTACAATAGTTCCCGCCACCACTCGTGGAATCTGATACGTCAGTTCCACGGCAATGTCGAAGTCCGCTTCGAGCGCAACCAGCTCGACTATCAGCGCGGACAACTCGATACCCTTTTCCACCGCAATACGGCATTCGTCCAGACCGACGGCGATTGGCGGCTCTTCACCCGCGACCAGAAGAAGGTATTCGAGGTCAATTTCAACACCCGCATCTCCGCCCCCGGCATGACCTATCTGCTCAACATTCGCGACGACAGCGACCCGTTGCGCATCGTGTTGAGTAATCCGCAATTGAAGAACCCGCAGCGATACCACCTCGGCACCTCCTATCGCCGTGTCCTTTTTGGCGAGCGTTTATGGAACGTCTCCGGCTCCATCAACCTTACGCCGCAGAGCATCGCCATGGCCACACTCTACGACAAGCAGACGGGCATCCGCACCGTCACCCCGCAAAACGTCAACGGCAACTGGGACGCCCACCTCGGCGGCGGATATAACACCCCGCTCGACCACAGCCGCCATCTGTCGCTCTCCACGAAGACCGCGCTTGACTACTATCACAGTGTTGACCTAATCAGCACCACGCTCGCAGCCCCCTCACGCAGCATCGTCGGCTCCTATTACGCAAACAAGACACTCAGCCTGACCTATAGTCCAAACGCCAAACTGCAAGTCAAGGGCTTCGGCAACGTCCACTACCAGCACTCCACCAGCGACCGCACGGATTTTGAGACGATCAACGTCCTCGACTTCGACTACGGCCTCACCGCCCAAGTCGAACTGCCATGGGATCTACAACTTGTCACCGACCTCACCATGTACTCCCGACGAGGTTACACCGACCATGCCATGAACACCAACGAACTCGTTTGGAACGCCCGCCTCTCCAAGCGTTTCCTCCACGGCAATCTCATCAGTATGCTCGACGGTTTCGACCTCCTTGGCAATCTTTCCAACATCCGCCATACCATCAACGCCCAAGGTCGCACCGAGACGTGGAACAACGTCACACCCCGCTATGCCATGCTACACGTCGTGTATAGGTTGAACAAGCAGCCGAAGAAGAAACCCTATAAGCAGGGGGCATCTTAATCGCCACCCATACCAAATTTTTCCCGAATTAGAGAATTAAAGAGTTATTGTGGTTGTACAATTCTCTAATTCTCTAATTCGGGATAACCTCTTATTCGGGAAAAATACTTTCTGACTTAAGCATTAGGCATAACGAATTTACTCGCCAACCCTATACTTATCCCCCGTCTGCTTGATATACTCCCTTGCGTATGACTTGGGATAGCCGGGGCGTTTCACCCTTGCCCCGTCTCTGTACGAAGGAATTGACCGTTTTTCTCTGGTCGGACGGTCATGTCGTTGTATTTGACGATGAGATAGGTGGCAAGTTGTTTCCACCTGGCAAGCATTTCCTGTGCCTTTTGGTTGCTGTACTCCGTGAGAAATTCCACACCGAGGGAGTCACTCTTCTCACAGAACTGCTTGGCGAGCTGTTCGATAAGGGGCTGTTGGCTGAAATAACTCCTCTCCAAACTATCGCGGACAGCCTTTAGAGAGGGGAACATCTGGCTATAACGCGGATAAACCATGTTGCTCACCCAGTTGCAAACCCAAAAGGCATTACGGTCTGAAAAGGTAATATCATCTGCCCCTGGCGTATTGTAGCATTCGGGTTGCTTGGTGTTGCAACAATAGATGGGGGTATATGCCACCATGTTGCCATCGTCGTTGCCAAACCAAAGAACACCGCCAATCTGTCGCGGGAGCCATGAGCGCATCTGGCTGACGTAGGTGAATCCCGTCTGCTGGGTGGAAGTGGGACGCTCATTGAAGCACTTGACACCATCCACCTCAAAGCTCAAAGGCGTAGGACGATAGGGCATCTCCCAGATACCGCCGCCAATGGATGTGCTGTCGAGGGCAAGCGGTGTACCCTCATAATGGTCGCGCATACACATCTCCACATCCTTCACGCTTAACTTGCGGTTGGGTACAATCCACAAAGGCATGTCTTCGGCTTGTGGGTCCTTGCCCAACGCCCAAGGCAAATAACGGTCAAAGCCCTTGTCGAAATGGCGGAAGAACGCCCATACACGGGCATCGCAATAACGACGACCGCTGAAATCAGGCTTGGCGTATGCATCCTTCCATGAGAAGTCGGCATCCTTTCCCGTGAACCACCCCATCTTGCGAGCATATTTCACTACGTCCTTGGAATAGAGTACGTTTTCCTTGTCCTTCATGTTGAACTTCCCTATGCGACTTTGGTTGGCATGTCCGCAAATGGCATCGTCGGGGATGCGCAAGGCTACCCATACCACCCCCTTGGTCCCAGGACCTTTTCCCATCATCTCCATGATCCAAGCCTCGTTTGGGTCGCAGATAGTAAAGGTCTCCCCTTCGCTATTGTAGCCGTAAGTCTCCGTAAGCGTGGTCATCACTTGGATGGCCTCGCGAGCGTTTTTGGAACGTTGCAGGGCAATATAGATAAGCGAACC
>JAFRRN010000075.1 GCA_017428055.1 Prevotella sp. | reverse complement strand
TTTTGAAAGACATCAAATAATATAGCTTAATGACATTTTTTGAAAAGAAAGTAGCGGCTTTAAAAGCCCATCATGAGGAGCTGTTGACCCTCATGAATGAACCAATTGAGTGGGGAAATGGTATATACGAGAAGTACAAGAATCCCATTCTCACTGCCGAGCACACTCCCTTGGAATGGCGTTACGACTTCAACGAGAAAGACAATCCCTATCTCATGCAGCGCATCATGATGAATGCAACGCTCAATTCGGGAGCCATCAAGTGGAATGGCAAATACCTGTTGGTGGTACGCGTGGAAGGAGCTGACCGCAAGTCGTTCTTTGCCGTGGCAGAAAGTCCCAATGGTATTGACAATTTCAGATTCTGGGACGAGCCGATTACCATGCCCGACGACATCCTCCCAGCCACTAATATCTATGACATGCGCCTCACCCAACACGAAGACGGATGGACTTATGGCGTGTTCTGCGCCGAACGTCACGATGACACAAAGCCCGGCGACCTCAGCGCTGCCACGGCAACAGCCGCCATTGCCCGCACCAAAGACCTCAAGACATGGCAACGGCTGCCCGACCTAAAGACCAAGAGCCAGCAGCGCAATGTGGTTCTACACCCTGAATTTGTCAATGGGAAATATGCCTTTTATACCCGTCCACAAGACGGATTCATTGACACAGGCAGTGGAGGTGGCATCGGATGGGCATTAGTGGATGACATCACCCATGCAGAGATTACCGAGGAGAAGATTATCAACGCCCGCCATTACCACACCATCATGGAAGTAAAGAACGGCGAGGGACCCCATCCTATCAAGACCGACCGTGGTTGGCTCCATCTTGCACATGGTGTGAGGGGATGTGCCAGTGGCCTCCGCTATGTTTTATATATGTATATGACTGCCCTTGACGACCCTACACGTGTCATTGCGCAGCCTGGCGGCTACTTCCTTGTACCTGAAGGATGGGAATACATCGGCGATGTGATGAACGTGGCTTTCGCCAATGGCTGGATTGCTGACGACGATGGCAAGGTGTTTATTTATTATGCGTCGAGTGATACCCGTATGCACGTGGCGACTTCCACCATCGACCGTCTCGTAGACTACTGCATGAACACGCCCGAGGATGGGTTGACCACCTCAGCTTCCGTGGAGACCATCAAGAAACTCATTTTAAAAAATAAAAGAATAAAAAAGTAAAAAAGTCAAGGAACTTAGGAGTTTAGAAGCCTGAGAGTTTAAACAATAGTCATCAAACAGACAAAGCTAATGTCTAAACTCCTAAATTCCCAAACTCCTAAATTCCCAAACTCCTAAACTCCCAAACTCCCAAACTCCCAAACTCCTTAACTCCTAACATCAAAACTTTTTTATGGCAAGCTTAAAAGAAAAAATCGGATATGCCCTTGGCGACGCTGCTGCAGGAGGCATCACATGGAAGATAATGTCGATAGCGTTCCCGCTATTCTTTACTAACGTGTTTGGGCTCACTGTCGCTGATACGGCAACACTGATGCTTATCGCGCGTATGTTCGACGTGGTGACAGACCCCCTTATGGGTAGCTTGGCTGACCGTACGCAGTCACGATGGGGTACCTATCGCCCATGGCTCATCTTCGGTGCCGTACCCTTAGGGTTGATTTTCGCCTTGTTGCTCTATACCCCCGACTTCGGCCCTGTGGGCAAGCGTATCTATGCTTACTCGCTTTACCTCCTCATGATGGCTGTCTATACCGCTGTCAATGTACCTTACGGGTCGCTTCTTGGTGTGATGACAGACGACGATAATGAGAAAAACCAGTTCTCCTCTTTCCGCATGGTGGGAGCCTACGCCATGGGTTTCATCACCTTGCTGTCGTTCCCCTATCTGCAAAAGATGGTGGGTGGCACAGAGGCACACCAATATGCCGTCCTCGGAGCGGGATTTGGACTGCTCGCTACGGTGATGACCTTGGCATGTGGATTCCTCACCAAGGAACGGCTTAAGCCTATCCGTGCTGAGAAATTCTCATTCCGGCCTTTTGCCGACTTGTTTAAAAACAAACCATGGATTTATCTAACGCTTATCGGTATTTGCACCAATTTCTTCAATGGCTTCCGCTATGCCGTGGCAGGATATTTGCTTGAATACTGTCTCCATGGAGATGTCACGGTGAGTGGACTCATCATCAACTACACCGTGTTCATGACATTTGGCGAGGTGACATGCATGATTTTTGGAGGTTTATCACCCAAGTTCACAGAATGGATTGGGTCTAAGGCCAAGGCTTTTACCGTTGCCGCGCTGATTTGTCTTGTATTCTCGGTCGCATTCTTCTTCATCCCCATGGATCCTAAGTATATTTGGCTGATGATAGCCGTGGTGATTCTCACCTCTGTGGGTGTAGGTCTGTATTCGCCACTGTTGTGGTCAATGTATGCTGATGTGGCTGACTATGCCACGGAAAAGAACGGAACGTCGTCGACAGGACTTATCTTCTCCTCGGGAACGATGGCGCAAAAGTTTGGAACTGCCATCTCGGGCTCGCTGGTGGCATTGTTCCTTGGTCTTTCGGGATTTATTTCCGGCACAGATCCTGCCACAGGGCAGACCATTGTCACCATCACCAATGAGGAGTCGGTGCGCCTGATGGTGTGGTCGCTCTTCTCGCTCTTCCCTGCTGCCATTGTGCTGGTTATGATTTTCCTCATCAAGAAATATCCCATCAAGAAATAATATGGATGACATCAGTGTGATGAAACACGAAATGCAGGATGTGTTGGAAAACAACATCCTGCGTTTTTGGCTCGACAATATGCAAGACAATGAGAACGGAGGTTTCTACGGACAGATGACTGGAAAGGGAGAGTTGGTGAAAACTGCTGACAAGGGAGGAATCCTCAACGCCCGCATCCTATGGTCGTTCTCCGCTGCCTACCGAGTACTCCACAAGCCCGAATACCTCGCCGCAGCCACTCGCGCCAAGGACTATATCATCAATCATTTCATCGATTACGAATACGGCGGCACTTATTGGAGCCTTGATTACCAGGGGAATCCTAAGGATACCAAGAAACAATTTTATGCCATCGGGTTCATGATTTACGGACTTTCCGAATACGCCCGTGCCACGGCAGACCGCGAAGCCCTTGACTATGCCATCCAACTCTACGACTGCATCGAGGAGCATTCGTTAGACAGACAATACAATGGCTATATCGAGGCGTGTACTCGTGAATGGGGCGAACAGGCTGATATGCGTCTCTCGGAACTTGATGCAAACTATCCCAAGTCGCAAAATACCCACCTTCATATCATTGAGCCTTACACCAATCTCTATCGTTGCCTGAAGGAGATGCAGGAAACCGAATCGTGTAATTACGTGCCAGCCATAGGCTCCGTGATGCCCGTGTGTGTCACCGTGCCACAAGAGACCATCAATCGTGTTGAGGCATCGCTACGCAATCTCATAGGAATCTTCACAGACCGCATTCTAAATCCCGCAACTCATCACCTTGACCTCTTCTTCGACATGGATTGGACACGACGGGCAGGGCGGCTTGAAAGTTATGGCCACGATATCGAATGTTCATGGTTGATGCACGAAGCAGCTTTGGTGCTGGGCGACGATAAAGTGTTAAGGAAGGTTGAGAGCGTCGTCCGCACAGTCGCCAAGGCATCCGAGAAAGGCTTGAATGCCGATGGCTCGATGGTTCATGAAGCCAATCTCGATACCGGCTACATAGATACTGAACGCCATTGGTGGGTGCAGGCAGAGAACATTGTTGGATGGGTCAACATCTACCAGTATTTCGGCGATGAATCAGCATTGCAGAAAGCCATCGCTTGCTGGCAGTATATCAAGGACCATCTCGTTGACCATGAGAATGGGGAATGGTTTTGGAGCGTATCACCAGAGGGTGTTGTCAACCTTGAAGACGATAAGGCTGGCTTTTGGAAGTGTCCTTATCACAACAGTCGTATGTGCCTTGAGGTGATGGAACGCGTCCCATAGACGACAACATAAGCCTTCCTTTTCCTTCCTTCGACATTGCGCCTCCCAAAAATCTTCTTCGAAGAGTTTGGCGATAGGCTTGTGCCGTTTCATGGGCATGGTTTTGATGAAATGTGTCTTGTTCTGGGGCATATAGACGCTGATAGTAGTCACTGTCTTGGCCATGCCCAGCACTTTGTCGACACTCATGCGTATGTCGGATAGCTTGAGCAGCCGCTCCCGCTCCTTGTAGACTTTCAGTGCTTCGAAGCAGATGCAGATGTGTGCCTCTATCCTGCGACGCGTGAAGTGAAACATGAGACGTATCTCTATCTTGAATATGGGGTATAAATTCTTTATGTCTACTAAAGTGCCTCGTTCTCTGTGTTACGAAAACTCTAATGTCTACATTCCTCCTTTCCGATTTTCGTTTCACGACAAGGGCAAAAAGATGAAAGATTCAACATGAAAGATGCACTTCGTGCAGAAATAGTACAAAATGGGAACAAAATGATTCAAAATGATTTTGTGAGATTTAGAAACGGATTTTGTTCAATTTCTCGCCGTAGACGATTGACTGTTGTTTTAGTGAGTATAAACCATTGGTTTGTATGCTACATGTCAATGCTCTGTACAATGCAAACCATAGCTCCGTGTGCTAAAAACCATTGATTTGTATGACGTAAACCATAGTTCTGTACCATATAAACGAATGATTCTTATGCTATAAAGAAATGTCTTTAGGCATTTTAAAAGGAAAAACTGGCTCCTATTCGTACAACTCCCAAGCAACCGTAGCCAATTTCTCCAAAAAAGTGGATGTTTTCCGTTCCAATATTGCCTCCAATTGCGGTGATGTGGTAACCCATGCGCCATTTCACCATATCGGTAAGGACAGATTCTGTGGGTTCATCTATTAAAGCGTCGTTACCATCGTAGAATGATCTTTTATAATTTAAGTGGTGGCGCATGACTCCCAGACATAAACGTGAATAGAGACGGGTGGATGTCGTTTCATACAAGGTGTATCTTACCGATGGCGCAAGCACGAAATATCGGCTGGTCTCATGGTCGTATATCCATTTGGTTTGTCCAGCGTATGCGTATTGGTTTTGTGGGGAGTAATATGTATTGCCATCTCTTGATAAACCCCATGCAGCCATGGAACCAATATCCCATTTACGATTCAATCGATAATGATATTCAAAATTGATGAATAAATAGGAATCGCCGATAAGGTCAAAGCATTCTCCCTCTACATCATAATCGTTAAGAGAGGGATAACCGTTGATGATGGCGTGTAAATCATGGTCGGCTTGGTTGGCACCGCTCCCTATGCCTATATTCAATTCATGGCGAGGAAACCGAACTGGTTTTCTTGACAGACTGTAAGCTTCTTTTGTGGCAATAGCATCGAGGGAGTCTGCCACCCATAATGAGTCTGCCAGACGGCGAGGTGCAACAGGTCGGATGATGAAATGTTTTTGCATCGGTTCACTAATTCCATTTGTCAACAAATCAACACTTATAGGAAGAACACCTAAATAAATATTGCCCAAAGCCCAAGGGTTGAACGTCCGATGCAATATGATGTCATGATAGGCGTAAGAAGGGGAGGTGAATCGTATATGTTGCTCTCCCAAATGGCGACGTTTCACCTCAACGGTAATGGGTAGTTTCACGTCGTTGTATTCCGTTTGGGAGGTAATGATTGACACTGGCTCATTGACCTCTCCATCTAACTCTACTTTTGCCGTACTTCCAGAAATCATGGTAGCACAAGACGACAAGTACACGATGATGATACAGCAGATTATAGACAATATGATGCGGTTGTTCTTATGGTCTATCATAAGCGTTTTTTTGTGAAACGATATACACTACATAACCTTGCATAACCACCCGTTCATTTAAGTTTTATTAATAGTTTATGTATGTAAAAGGAGATAAAAAAGGAGGTAAACGCCAAACATGTTTACCTCCTTCAAGTGTATGTGTTTTATTTCTTCGCCTGAACGGCACATTCTTCAATGGGCAGACATGCTTTGTAGAGCTTGATGTACTTATTGAAGCCCTCCACATCCTCGGGTGTAGGAGCGATTTCTACACCTGCATCGCCAGCGAATACCACCTTGTCGAGATAGTCGGCGAGTGACAATTTCTTCTCGTTCTTCACGAGATAGGCTGCCAATAGGGCAATGCCCCACGCTCCGCCTTCGCCAGCCGTTTCCATCACGGAGATGGGCGAGTTGAGGGCGGCTGCCAACATACGCTGGCCTACGCCAGGTGTTTTGAAGTAACCACCATGCCCGGTGATGCGGTCAACCTTGATTTTCTCCTCGTTGAACAGGATGTCGTTACCAATTTTCAGTACGCCAATGGCACCGTAGAGGTGGGCGCGCATGAAATTGGCGAGGTTGAACTTGTCGTTTGCGGAACGCACGAACAATGGGCGACCTTCGGCGAGACCCGTTACAGGTTCACCTGATACATAGTTGTAAGCCATCAAACCTCCACAATCGGTATCACCTTCAAGTGCCTTGTTGAATAACTTTCCGTAAAGCTCGTTCATGTCAACCTTGATGCCAAGGAGTTGCTGGTACTCCTTGAACAGGCCTACCCAAGCGTTGATGTCGCTGGTGCAGTTGTTGCAGTGAACCATTGCCACGAGGCTTCCGTCGGGTGTCGTCACCATGTCAATCATCTCGTAGGGCTTCGACAGCTCTTTCTCCAAGACAATCATGGAGAAGGAAGATGTGCCTGCGGAGACGTTACCCGTGCGTTGTTTCACGGCATTGGTAGCCACCATACCCGTGCCAGCGTCGCCTTCGGGAGGACAAACGGGAATGCCAGCCTTCAAGTGGCCTGATACGTCAAGCCTCTTGGCTCCTTCGGGTGTGAGGAATCCGGCGTTCTCTCCCGCATTCAAAGACTTGGGCAGTATGTCGAGGAGTTTCCATGGGAATCCCTTGGCGGCAATGAGGTTGTCGAACTTCTCCACCATCGTGGCATCGTAGGTCTTGGTCTTCGGGTCAACGGGAATCATTCCCGATGCGTCGCCGACACCAAGGACAAACTGTCCTGTCACCTGCCAATGCACATATCCTGCCAAAGTGGTCAGATACTTGATGTCGCTGACATGCTCCTCATTGTCGAGGATGCACTGGTAGAGGTGGCTGATGCTCCAACGAAGGGGGATGTTGTAATTGAACAGTTCAGAGAGCTCTGCCGCTGCCTGTCCTGTATTGGTGTTGCGCCATGTGCGGAAGGGAACAAGGATGTCCTGCTTCTCGTTGAATGCCATATATCCGTGCATCATCGCACTAAAACCTATGGCGGCGAGGGCTTCAATCTCGATGTCGTATTGCTTCCTCACATCGGCGCGAAGGTCAGCATAGCAGTCTTGCAGCCCATACCAAACGGCTTCGGTGGAGTAGGTCCATAGTCCGTCAACCAATTGGTTTTCCCATTCATGGGAACCTTGGGCGATGGGTTTGTTCTCCTCATCGATGAGGACGGCCTTGATACGGGTAGAGCCAAACTCGATTCCCAAGATGGCTTTACCGGCTTCGATGGTTTGTTTTGCGGTCATTTCTTTAATAGTTATTTGATTGTTTGATTTTGTCTATTTCTCTCTTGTATTGTCCTTTAGGAGCATCTGTAAACATAAATACTACCAAATCATTGCCATTGATTCCCGTAAAAGAATAGAGCATTTGGTCGTTTCCCTTACTGTCTTCAGCAATATAATAGCGTTCAATTTTCATATTGTTCTTACCACGTAGGATTTCGTAGTAAAGCTGACATTGGGGAATGATTCTTAAGATGTCAAGAACTTTATCGCGAGGTTCAGCGTTACCATATATGACTCCAACTATCTCCCCATCAAACATGGGAAACCTCTCTTTAATTAAGTCAGTAGGTACATTTTGGAAACCATCCAGTTGTGAAATTTTGTCAAAGGCTTGCTTTATTGGAGTTTTTGCTTTGACGCTCCCGCAACCGATAATTATGAAAAGCGAAATAAATGCTATGAGAAAGACTTTTTTTCTGTTCATTATTAAAAACTATGTAGAAGGTTTTATTGAATAAGGTTGTTCCTAAAACCAGAAACAACCTTATTTAAGAATAAAAATTTATCGCAAAGCTTTGTTCAACATATAGTACACTTCGTTGTTGCGAAGGATCTGCTTAAACTCGCTGGTCTTGGTGTCCTTGTTAATCTTAACATACTCAATACCAAGCATTTCTGCAAAGTCTTCCCAATACTCCTCGGTGATGTCGTATGAGAAGGCACTGTGGTGTGTACCGCCAGCCAAGATCCATGCACCAGCACCAATCTCGAATGTGGGTTGTGGAACCCAAAGGGCAGATGCCACGGGGAGGTTTGGCATGGGCTTTGGCTCGATGCATTCCACCTCTTGTGAGATGAGACGGAAACGATTACCGAGGTCAACGACGGTAGCCTTGATTCCACGACCTACCTTGGATGTGAATACGAGGCGGGCAGTCTGCTGCTTGCGGATGCCGATGCCGAGGAAATGAACTTCGAGTTTAGGTTTGTCAACTGCGATGAGCGGACAAACTTCGAGCATGTGGCTTTGCAAGCATGAACTACGGTCGCCAGCGAAGTTAAGGGTGTAGTCTTCGAGGAACGAACAGCCTGTGGGCATTCCCTGCTGGATAACCCACAATGTACGATAGAGGCAAGCGGTCTTCCAGTCGCCTTCGGCACCAAATCCGATACCTTCAGCCATCAAGCGTTGTGAGGCGAGACCAGGAATTTGGTCAAATCCCACAAAGTTCGGGTCGTCGATGTCTGCATCGCCGAGGTCATCGAAGTTGGTTGTGAATGCGGTTGCGCCTTCATCTTTCAATACTCGACGCAATGCGATCTCAGCCTTAGCGGAGTTCTTTACCTTCTCCCAATAAACTTCCTCGCCGCTCTCGTCAATCTTGATGGTGTATTCTTTCTTGTACTCTTCAACCAGGGCATCTGCCTCAGCATCAGTCACTTTCTTGAAATATTCCATCAATGAGCTAACGGGATAGTAGTCAACATGATAGCCGAGGCGCTGTTCAAACTCAACACGGTCACCATCGGTAACGGCAACGTTGTTCATGTTCATACCGAACATCAAGCAGCGGACATTGTGTGCATCAGCAACACCGACAGCTACACGTGCCCAAACGGCAATCTTCTTCTGCGCTTCCTCGTTCTTCCAATAACCGCAAACCACCTTGCGGGGAACACGCATACGGGTGCAGATATGTCCGAACTCAATGTCACCATGAGCACTCTGGTTCAGGTTCATGAAGTCCATATCCATGGTGTCCCAAGGAATCTCAGCATTGTACTGTGTGTGGAAATGGAGCAATGGCTTCTGCAAGGCTTGCAAACCCTTGATCCACATCTTTGCGGGTGAGAAGGTGTGCATCCATGTAATGATACCCACACATTTGTCCTCGTTGTTGGCAGCTTTCATTACATCTTCCACTTCCTTAGAACTATTGGCTGTTCCCTTGTAAACTACCTTGATAGGGATGATGCCGCTTTCGTTCAAGCCGGCAACCATTTCCTTTGAGTGACCGTCCACTTGTACAACTGCGTCACCTCCATAGAGCAACTGTGCGCCAGTCACCCACCAAATCTCGTAATTCTCAAATGCTTTGATCATAATAATAAAATGTTTATAAGTTATTAAGTATATAAGTTATTTCTTTTTTTGGCCATAATAGGCATTAGGTCCGTGCTTGCGGCTGAAATGCTTTTCGATGAGCAAGGGATTCATGGTCGTTTCGGGATTGACGACGTAAGAGATGAAAGCCATTTTTGCCACCTGTTCCATCACCACGGCATTATAGACGGCGTTATCTGCGTCTTTGCCCCACGAGAATGGTCCGTGGTTCTTCACCAACACGCCGGGTGTATGGACGGGATTGATGTTGCCCGCCTTGATACGCTTCACGATGACATTGCCTGTCTCCAATTCATATTCGCCTTTCACTTCCGATTCAGTCATGTCATCGGTGCAGGGGATGGCATCATGGAAATAGTCGGCATGTGTCGTGCCGATATTGGGGATGTCCTTGCCTGCTTGCGACCATGCTGTGGCATAAGTGGAGTGAGTGTGTACGATACCGCCAATCTCGGGGAATGCACGGTATAACACGAGATGGGTTGGCGTGTCAGACGATGGATTCAAGTCACCTTCCACGACCTTTCCTGTCTCTAAGTCCACAACGACCATGTCGGATGCTTTCATGGCATCATAGCTCACGCCAGAGGGTTTGATAACCACCAGTCCTTTTTCACGGTCGATGCCCGATACGTTGCCCCAAGTGAAGATTACGAGGTTGTGTTTCACCAAGTCAAGATTGGCGCGGAATACTTTTTCTTTTAGTTCTTCTAACATAATGGGTAGTTATAATTTGAATGATGATTCTTCGTTGTAATTCCTTTTATTGAAACGGTAGAGTGCGGCACCACGCTTGGAGTGGTATTTGTCGATCAGCTCGGTTTTTTCAATGAAATCGTATGTCTTGATGCGCTTGCGGAAGTTTCGCTTGTCGATTTCATCTCCCAAGATTGCCTCATAGACATTCTGCAATTGGGTCAACGTAAACAGGCTTGGCAACAGGTTGAAGCTCAATGGCTCCGTCTTGATGCGTCTGCGCAAAAGCGAGATGGCCTTGCGTACCATTTCGTTGTGGTCGGAGTATAGCTTTGGCAACTCGTCAATGTTCACCCATTCCAAACCATGTTGCTGGCGCAGCAGGTCGTCATAATCTGTCACGTTGATCAAGGCACAATAAGCCACGGAGATGACGCGCTCACCAGGGTCGCGGTCGATGGCCCCGAATGCACCCACTTGTTTCATGTATACTTTTTTCATTCCCGTGAGTTCGTAGAGGACGCGGTTTGCGGCATCCTTTAAGCTCTCGTCATCACGGACAAAGCCTCCATATAGTGACCATTCCCCACGACCTGGGTCCATTTGACGCTTGCCGATGAGCAGCTTGAGTTTGCCTTCCTCAAAACCAAAGACGATGCAGTCAACAGAAACCCAGACTTTAGAGTGTTCGCTATAATAGTTCATGGTTGATAGTTAATAGTTCATAGCTCACAGCTCATCGTTCAACCAACGATGAACTGTGAACTATGAAATGGTTATTACCAGAAGTAAGCGTAGAAACAACCGCAGAGGAAGATGACACCGAGTGTTGCCACGATGTCCCAGAAACCCCAGCTGTTGCGGATTTGCTCACGATACTCACTTGTAAAGGTGATGGCCTCCACTTGTTGCTTGGATGGAGCGGGAGTGAAGCATGATACCACAATCATCAGTACGACGATGAATACCAATAGCCAGCATTCAAATACGAGCCAGTTGGTTTGCCAGAACCAAGCGGTGTTCTCCCAGAATGCGCCTTCCATTGCCTTGCTGCCAGTTTCTGTGAAAATGTTGGTCAGCAAACGAAGCATACCGATGACGAAACCGCCGATAAGTCCCCATTCACCAGCCTTCGGCGTAATCTTCTTGGAGAAGATACCCAATGTGAACACGGCCACCATGGCGGGTGCCAGCAATGACTGGATGCCTTGCAAGTAGCTGTAAAGGTTACCCATGTTCATCATCACGGGGAGCCAGAGCAAACCGAGTACCACGACGACTACCGTGGCGATACGGCCGACAAGCACGTAATGGGCTTCGCTCATGCCTTTCTTCATCGGCTTGTAGAAGTCCTCAGTGAACAATGTTGCGCAACTATTGAAGAAAGCGGCGAGGGATGTGACAAGGGCACAGATGAAACCAATGGTCACAAAGCCCTTGATACCGGCAGGCAGGATGTTCTTCACCATCATGGCGAAGGCACCGTCGGTCTGGTCGTGGTTGGTGATGTCCATCTGGATGCCGCTTGTGGGGTCGTTGGAAAGGGCGATAGCCACCATACCTGGGATGAGGAACATAAATACGGGCAGCAGTTTGAAGTAACCGGCAGCGATAGAACCACGGCGTGCGCGTTTCATCACGGCAGTATTATCCTCGCCTTTGGTCTGTCCGAGTACACGTTGCACGATGTGCTGGTCTGTACACCAATACCAGAAACCGATAATCGATGCGCCGAGGAACACCACAAACCCAGGATATTCGTGATAAAGTGGGTCGGGGTTGCCAGAGGCATTGATGTCAGGCCAGTGGAACATGTGGGTTGTTCCATAACCGTCATGCAGACTACGACAATACTCCATCATGGTACTCCATCCCTCTGTGATGCTGCCATGTCCCAATGTGTTGAGACCAAGGAACAGCACGAGGAATGAACCTATAATAAGAATAGGTGTCTGGATGGTGGACATGGTCATGACTCCCTTCATTCCACCGATGACGGTGAAGATGGCAGTGATGGCAATCAGGCCGAGGGCACCCCACCAGAATGGCAGGCCGAGCAAATACTTGAAGAAGATACCGCCGGTGAATGCCGTCACGCTGACCTTTGTCAATATGTATGCAACCAGCGTGATGATGCTCAACCAGGAGCCTGTGCGAGGCGTGTAACGGAATTTCAAGAAATCAGGCATGGTAATGATTTTGCCCATCTTGTTGTTCAGCAACTGATAGAAAGGTACGAACAGCCAACCGAGAATCAAGATCATCCAGCCTTGCATCTCCCAGTGTGCCATTCCCACACCGTCTTTTGCGCCGGTTCCGGCGAGGCCGACGAGGTGTTCCGAACCGATATTGGCGGCAAAGATTGCCATACCAATCACATACCAGGGTTCGCCCTTGCCGAACAAATAGTCTTGGGAGTCAGCCCCCGCCATCTTTTCCTTGTCTTTCTTGATGGCTCGATAAACCAGCCAAACCACCGCCAAGATGCCAATGGCCATCACAAGCCAGTCAATCCAAATAAATTCTTTTGCGTTCCAATCCATTGTTTTTTCTTTTTTATAATTGTTTGTTACTATATGTTTTTGTAGGTTATATAGTTGTTGTAGGGGCGGATAAGCAAATCTTCCCCTACAAAACCTGACATCTTACTTCACTGAGAACTTATAAGCTGCGTGGCTGAAATACTTTTCACCTGGCTTTAATGTAGGTTGTACCCAATCCTTCTTGTTGGGGCTGTCGGGGAACTTCTGGCTCTCTAAACAGACGCTGACATGCTGTGGATAGGGACCGTGCTTGTGCTGGATGTTCACCTCGTTGCCCACGCCTTGGAAATTTCCGCTATATACCTGCACACCCGGCTCGTTGGTGAACATTTCCATGAAGATGCCCGTCTTGGGAGAATAGAGAGATGCACATACTTGCGTGTCGTCGCCCTTGCCGTCTTTATAGGTGTTCAGGCACCAGTTGTGGTCGTAGCCACCGGCATTCTGGATCTGGTCAAACTGCGACTTGATGCTGTCTCCAATGGCATGGGGTGTACGGAAGTCCATCGGTGTACCTTCAACAGACTTAATCTCGCCTGTTGGGATATAGAGCTTGTCTGATGGAGTGAAGTTGTCGGCATTGACATAGAGCACCATGTCGTAGCCAGGCTGTGTGAAGTCGCCAGACAAGTTGTAGTAGTTGTGGTTGGTCTGGTTGATGATGGTCTCTTTGTCAGTTGTAGCTTCCCATGTGATGTCAAGGGTATTGTCGGCAGTCACCTTATAGGTCGTGGTTGCAGTGATGGTACCAGGGAATCCATTCTCACCATCGGGTGCCACGATCGTCAATTTCAGTGTTTGGTCATCAATTTGCTCTGCGTCATAGACACAGTTCATCCAACCGGTCGTGCCACCACCATGCAGACAGTTAGGTCCGTCATTCACTTTCAATTGATACTCTGTGTCACCTAAACTAAACTTGGCGTTCTTGATACGGTTGGCATAGCGCCCCACGCTTGACCCATAGTCGGTTGGTGAGTTGAGGGTGTCGGCATATTGGCGGATGTTGTCAAAGCCCAGCACCACATCGGTAGGCTTCTTGTCACGGTCGGGTACGACCAACGACACGACACGTCCACCATAGTTGGTGATACATACCTCCATGCCATTGGCATTTTTCAGGGTGTACAACTTGACAGGCTTGTCGTTGATGGTGGTGTCAAACGCTGCGGGGTCTAATCCTGATGCTGTGGTCTGACACTTGTCACAATTGCAAGATGAGAGCAGAATGGCAGCCATTCCTGCTCCAAACAATAAAGATTTAACTTGTCGCATATAAATGTTTATTTAGGTTATGAATTGTTGGGTGTAAAAATACAACTTTTTTTCCATTTATATATCATTTCGTTCCCACTTTTTTTGTCATTATATGATTTTTTCTTGCTTTATCATAGTAAAGGCTCCTATTTGCCCCTATCTTCACCATGCCATGATAACCAATTAACCGCTATGTGGTAGTTGGTTTACCACATAGCGGTAATGAGAGTCGTTACTTAGAGGCATACCGCCTTTCGATGCTCCCACTGTGGGGAATCAATCTACGGGAATGTCCTTGTTTACGTTCTTGCAGCCGATAAGTGCATAGAATAAGATGTAAGCAACCATTGCCACTTGGAGCCAGTAGCTGGTGATGGCACCAGAAGACTTGGCGATGATGTCTTGGAGCCAAGGCATGAGACCACCGCCTACCACCATCATCATGAAGATACCAGAGGCTGCCTCGGTATATTTGCCAAGCCCCTCAACAGAGAGGTTGAAGATACCACCCCACATGATGGAGGTGCAAAGACCGCAGGCTGCGATGAAGAACACCTTCAGTGGAACGGCATGTCCTCCGATGGTAGCCGTAACGCTTTCTGGGAGAAGTATGGCAATCAGCAGTAAACAGATGGCGACAGATGCCACGACGGTCATCTGCGTCTTGGTGCTAATCTTTCCAGAAATCAATGTTGACGAGAATCTACCAATCAGCATCATAAACCAATAGCTGGCAGCGAGTGTGCCACCCAGGGCGGCAGACCCCTCAAATCCCATATTAGTCACATAGAAGTTCAACTCCATGGGAATGCCAATCTCGACACCGACATAGAAGAATATGGCGATGACACCCAACACAAGGTGACGGAAGCGGAGGGCACCCTTCATGGAGTCCATCAATGCCTCGTTCTTACCAAGATTTGGCTCTGGGATGTTCACACGGCTGATGATGAAGAACGAGATGGCAAACACAGCCATACCGATAAACAGCAATGGTGACACATCACTCATCGATGTCTTCTCTGTGACCGTTCCCACAAGTACACCGGCGAGGAGCGGGGTGAGCGTTGCGGTGAGCGAGTTCAGCGTACCGCCGATCTGGATGTATTGGTTGCCCTTGTTTCCACCGCCGCCGAGGATGTTCAACATCGGGTTGACGACGGTATTCAACATACATACACAGAAACCGCAGACGAGGGCGCCGAGCAAATAGATGTAAAGGTTCAGGGCAACGACTGTTCCACCGACCTCATTCACCTTGATGTCGTCGCCGTAGATGCTGGAGAGATATTGCAGGGCAAGGCCGATTATACCCACGATTAAGGCAGCGAGGGCGGTCTTCTTGTAGCCAATCTTCTTAAGCAACATACCCGAGGGAATACCCATGAAGAGATAAGCCACAAAGTTCATCAGGTTACCCCATGAGGCTGCAAACTCGTACTTGAACCCCCAAATGTTTCCAAATGGCGCTCCCATGTTCGTTACGAAACTAATCATTGCGAAGATGAAACACATGGTGATAATCGCAACGATATTCGTATTTTTATTTGTACTCATTGTTTTGTGTTATGACTTTATATGAATAATGTGTGAAAGAAACGGCTATATAGCGTTTCTTTCACACGATAATTGATTTAGCAAATCTTGCGCGAGCCGTCGCTGATGATGACATCGTAAACTTTCGGGGCTTTCCCATATTTCTCATAATATTTCTGGGAAGCGGTCTTGATGAAGTCATCATAGAGTTCGTCCTTCACGAGGTTGATGGTGCAGCCGCCAAAGCCACCGCCCATGATACGTGAGCCTGTCACGCCACACTCCTTGGCAATGTCGTTCAGGAAGTCAAGCTCCTCGCAAGACACCTCGTATTCCTTCGACAAACCGTAGTGGGTCTCATACATTTTCTTGCCTACTGTCTCATAGTCGCCAGCCACCAACGCATCGCAGACTGCCAGCACACGGTCTTTCTCGCCGAGGACGAAGTGTGCGCGGGTGTAGTCTTCCTCGCCAACCTCGGCGCGGACTTCCTCCAGTTGCTCCCATGTGCAGTCGCGGAGCGTCTCGAATGTTCCCTCTGGGTGCTTGGCGGCAATGTGCTTCACCACATTCTCGCAAGAGTTGCGGCGGTCGTTGTAGGGCGAGCCAGCCAATTCGTGCTTCACGCATGAGTTGAGCAACACGAGTTTATATCCTTTCGGGTCGAATGGGAAATACTCAAACTCGCGGCTGCGACAGTCGAGGCGCATCAGCTTACCAGCCTGTCCGAACACGCTGGCGAATTGGTCCATGATACCGCAGTTCACGCCACAATAGTTATGCTCCGTGGCTTGGCCAGCGAGAACGATGTCCCATTTTGACACCTTGTTCTCTCCGAACAGGTCGTTCAAGCCACAAGCGAAGCAGCTTTCCATAGCGGCGGATGAGGACATACCTGCGCCAAGTGGCACGTCGCCAGCGAAGGCGATGTTATATCCTTTCACGGGAACGCCCAACTTCTCCATCTCAAGCGTGATGCCATAAATGTAACGAGCCCAGCTGGCACGTGGCCCCTGCCCGTCGTGGAAGTCAAAGTCCACGCGGTCCTTCAGGTCAATGGAGTAGGCGCGGATGGTGCTTTCTGTCCCGTTGGGTCGCATCTCTGCCATGATACCCTTGTCAACAGCCCCGGGGAATACGAAACCGCCGTTGTAGTCGGTATGCTCGCCAATGAGGTTAATACGTCCAGGAGAAGCGTAGATGTTTCCTGTCTTACCGTCGAAATGCTTGATAAAGCGACTTCTTACAAATTCAATATCCATTTTCTTTTGGTTTTTGTTAATAATATGTTCGTTAGTTATTTGTCATTTCTCTACGCCAAACTTATAGATGGTCTTTTGTTTGTATTTTTGGTCGGGGCGCAATACCACGGACGGGAAATAGGGACGGTTGGGACTGTCGGGGAAGTGCTGGCACTCGAAGCAAATGCCGCTGCGGCGGGGGAATGTTGCCCCATGTTGCCCGGCATATCCGTCAGCCCAGTTATCGGTATAGAGCTGCACACCCGGCTCGGTGGTGTAGACATCCATCGTGCGTCCGCTGACGGGGTCTACCAGTCGTGCGGCAAAGCTCAATTCGCCCTCTTCCTTCTTGTTCAGCACATAGCAATGGTCATAACCCGCGCCATTCTTGATTTGTTCGTCGTCGGCATCGATGTCCTGACCGACGGGCTTGGGCAGGCGGAAGTCGAAAGGTGTGCCCTTGACAAAGCGGATTTCTCCCGTGGGGATGGAAGTCTCATCGATGGGGATATAGAAGTCGGCATTGATTTCGCAAATCTGGTTGTCGATGGTAGGCGTTGGGTTGGCAATGCCTTGCAGTGAGAAGAACCCGTGGCTTGTCAGGTTGATGATGGTCTTCTTGTTGGTTGTCGCCATATACTCAATCACCAACTCGTTCTCGTCGGTGAAGGTATAGACAACTGTCACCTTCACCTCGCCGGTGTAACCCTCTTCTCCGTATGGGCTGACATAGTGCAAGACGAGCGACTTGTCGTTCATCTGCAATGCCTCCCACACTTTCGCGTTGAAGCCTTTGAGGCCTCCGTGCAAGGAGTTGGGACCGTTGTTGATGGGCAGGTCATACTCTTTCCCGTTCAGTTGGAAATGGCCCTTGCAGATACGGTTGCCATATCGGCCAATCAACGTTGACAGATAGGGTTCCGGGCTTTCCACCACATCCTTGATGTTGTCATGGCCTTGGATGACGTTGGCATAGTTGCCGTCTCTGTCAGGCACCATGATGGCGACGATGGCTCCTCCGTAATTGGTGATTGCCACCTCGTTTCCGAGGCTGTTCTTCAGGATGTAAAGGTCTGTTTTCTTTCCGTTAATGGTAGTTTGAAAGTCCTCTCGTTTCAAACCACAGATGTTTTCTGTTTCGGTAGTAATCATTGTCAAATAAGTTATGAGTTAGTTACTAATTTGCAAAGTAACTCAAAAAAAACGACAAAAACAAGCGAAAACCCGAAAAAAGCGGTCGCCCTTGCGTTAAAAACAATTAAATTGTTGGTGTTTGTTGGATGACAGGATGCCATTCGGTCAGCCTGTCATCTTGTCGTAGGTACTTAACAAGTCGGCAACGACATAACTACTGCCGCCCACGAAAATGAAGTCATCGGCATGAGAGTGATGCAATGCCGCCTCGTAAGCATCACGGACATGGGGGTAGGAAGTCCCCATAAGATGCCGTTCCCTCCCCTTGGCTGCAACTCTCTCGGCGGGTATGGCCCTTTTCGATTGCGCCTGTGTGAAGTAATAGGTGGCGTCTGCGGGCAACATGTCCATCACAGCATCGATGTCCTTGTCGTCTACCATGCCGAAGATGATATGTAAGTGGCGGCATGGCTGTGCCTTGATTTGGCGGGAGAGGTATTCCCACCCTCCCACATTATGCCCTGTGTCGCATACCACGGTGGGGTGTTCGTGCAACTTTTGCCATCGCCCCATGAGGCTCGTCAGTTCTACTACATGCGCCATTCCATAGCAAATGGACTCATGGGAATGGATGAGGGGAATATGGGAGGCGGCGCAAAGGATGGTTCGCCTGTTCTTTTGCTGGTAAGAGCCTTTAAGCTCAAAATCGAAATCCATATCCTCGGGAATGGCAAACTCCTCGGCAAAAAAGAGTGGGGCATTCTTTTCTTGGGCAACAGCCTCAAAGACGGTGCGGGTCTCTATGGTGCTTTCTCCAACGACAACAGGCGTGTGGGGCTTGATGATGCCCGCTTTCTCACGGGCTATCTGTGCCAGGGTGTTGCCTAAAAATTGTGTGTGGTCGAAGCTGATGTTGGTAATGACGGACAGGGTAGGGGAGATGATGTTGGTGCAGTCGAGCCTTCCGCCCAATCCCACCTCGATGACGGCAACCTCCACGCCCATGTCACGGAAGTATTTGAATGCCATCGCCGTGGTCAACTCGAAGAAGGAGGGGTGCAAGGGTTCGAAGAAATGCCGCTCCTGTTGCACAAAGTCCACCACGTATTGCTCGGGGATGCACTCGCCATTGATGCGGATGCGCTCGCGGAAGTCCACCAGGTGAGGTGACGTGAAAAGCCCCACGCGATACCCTTCCGCTTGCAGGATGGCGGCGAGGGTATGCGAACATGACCCCTTGCCATTGGTCCCTGCCACGTGGATGGTCTGGTAATGGCGGTGGGGATGGCAGAAATGCTCGTCCAATGCCAACGTGTTCGCCAGTCCTTCCTTATAAGCAGAAGCACCCACATGCTCAAAAACCGGGGTGCTGTTGAAAAGATAGTTGACTGTTTCTTGGTAATTCATCAACTAAAGTAATTCTTGAACTTGTCGAAGATGGACTGCTTGGTCGATGTGTCGCCCTTGAAATTGTCGCTCTCGCGCAACTTCTGCAACATTTCCTTCTCAGAACGTGACAGTTCCTTGGGTACATAGACGCTGATGTTGACCACCAAGTCGCCCATACCCGACCCGTACCCCTGCACAGCGGGCAAGCCCTTACCCCGCAGTCGCAACGTCTTGCCAGGCTGGGTGCCAGGCTCGATGCGGATTTTCACCTTGGTTCCCTCGATGGTGGGTATCTCCACCTCGTCGCCGAGGGCTGCCGTGGGGAAGTCGAGCAACAGGTTGTAGATGACATCCTGCCCGTCGCGGACAAACGTGTCATTCTGCTCCTCCTCGACATATACCTGGATGTTGCCGTTGATGCCATTGTGGGGACCGGCGTTTCCCTTGCCAGGAACGTTCACCACCATTCCCTCTGCCACGCCGGCGGGGACTTTAATCTCGACGACCTCCTCGCCTTTCACCACGCCCGTGCCGCCACACTCGCGGCATTTGTTCTTGATGACGGTACCCTCGCCGTGGCACGTGGGGCATTCGCTCTGTGTCTGCATCATGCCAAGCATTGTGCGGACGGTCTTCACCACCACGCCCTGGCCGTGGCACGTGGGGCATGTCTCCGAGCCACTGCCCGCCTCTGCGCCACTACCGTGGCAATGGGGGCAGGCGATGTCTTTCTTGACCTTGAACTTCTTGGTAACACCCGTCGCTATCTCTTGCAGGGAGAGGCGCATTTTAAGGCGTAGGTCAGCACCACGGTATTGCGTGTGCTGGCCTCTGCCGCCAAACCCGCTGAACCCACTGAATCCTCCATGCCCGCCGAACACGTCGCCAAACATGGAGAAGATGTCGTCCATGGAGAAACCGCCTGCGCCAAAGCCGCCGAAGCCGCCGCCCATGTTGGGCCCGTCGAAGCCGAACTGGTCGTATTGCTGACGTTTCTGCCGGTCGCTCAACACGCTATACGCCTCGGCTGCCTCCTTGAACTTCTCCTCCGCCTCCTTGTCTCCGGGGTTGCGGTCGGGATGATATTTGATGGCTATCTTGCGATAGGCTTTCTTGATCTCGTCTTCCGCGGCGTCCTTGCTCACGCCAAGCACCTCGTAATAGTCTCTTTTCGCTGCCATTACTATTGTCCTACTGCCACCTTAGCGTGGCGGATTACCTTGTTGTTGAGCATGTAGCCCGTCTGCACACAGTCAATCACCTTGCCCTTCTTGTCGTCGCCCATGCCCGGGACCATGGCAATCGCCTCGTGGAAGTCCACGTCAAAGTCTTGGTCGTCGGTCTCGATCTTCTTCACGCCCATGCCCTCAAGGGTCTTGATGAACTTCTTGAAGATCAGGTCCATGCCCTCCTTGATGGCGGCGGGGTCGTCGGTATGGGTGTCGGCAAGGGCGCGCTCGAAGTCGTCGAGAACGGGCAGGAAGGCGATGATGGTCTTCTCTCCGCCGTTCAGGATGAGCTCCGCCTTCTCTTTCAACGTGCGTTTCTTGTAATTCTCAAACTCTGCGATGGTGCGCAACAGTTGGTCTTTCAACTTGGCGTTCTCGTCGGCAAGTGCCTCGACGGGGTCTATTTCCTTGACTTCGGCAGTTGCTTCGTCGTTGCTTTCGCCCTCGGCGCTTTTCTCTTCCGTAGCATTCTCCTCTTGGGGAGTCTCTTCTTCTTTCAACTCATCCTCTTGGATGTCGATGTTTTTTTCCTCTTCGCTCATGTCTTTGCGTTTTTTGGTTCTGAATATCCTCATAGCAAATACCGTGCCATTTGTGGAGGCATGTCATCCCGATAACACATTATTATATTATATATGGTACATCCGCTCCTTCTGTTCCTTGATTTGTGCATCATAGATATAGTCATCATAATCCATGAGTTTGTCGATGGTGCCAGTGGGGGTCAACTCGATGATGCGGTCTGCCACCGTCTGGATAAACTCATGGTCGTGGCTGGCGAAGAGGATGTTGCCCTTAAACTGGATCAGGTTGTTGTTGAATGCCTGGATCGACTCCAAGTCCAAGTGGTTGGTGGGGGTGTCGAGGATGAGGCAGTTGGCGTTCTTCAACTGCATACGGGCAATCATGCAGCGCATCTTCTCGCCGCCGGAGAGGACGTTCACCTTCTTCTCCACCTCCTCTTGCTTGAAGAGCATCCTGCCGAGATAGCCTTTCATCGCCACCTCGTTGCCCGTGCCGTACTGGCTGAGCCACTCCACGAGGTTCAGGTTGCTGTCGAAAAACTCGGTGTTGTCCAATGGGAGGTAGGCGGTGGTGATGGTCACGCCCCATTTGTAGGTGCCGTGGTCTGCCTCGCGGTTGCCGTTGATGATCTCGAAGAGGGCGGTCATCGCCTTGGGGTTGTGGCTGAGGAACACAGTCTTCTGCCCCTTCTCGATGTTGAAGTTCACATGGTCGAACAGCACGGTGCCATCCGTGTCCACTGCCTTCAAGTCTTGCACCTCAAGGATCTGGTTGCCCGGCTCGCGTTCCATCTGGAAGATGATGCCCGGGTACTTGCGGCTCGATGGGCGGATCTCCTCCACGGTGAGTTTCTCCAACATCTTCTTGCGTGACGTCGTCTGCTTGCTCTTGGCGACATTGGCAGAGAAGCGGCGGATGAACTCCTCCAATTGCTTGCGTTTCTCCTCGGCTTTCAACCGTTGGTTTTGCGCCTGGCGCAATGCCAGTTGCGAACTCTCGTACCAGAAGGAATAGTTGCCCGCGAACACTGTCACCTTGCCGAAGTCGATGTCCACCGTTTGCGTGGATACGGCATCGAGGAAATGTCGGTCGTGGCTCACCACGAGGACGGTTTGCTCCAGGTTGCTCAGGTATTCCTCAAGCCATTGTACGGTGTCGAGGTCGAGGTCATTGGTTGGCTCGTCTAACAACAAGTTGTCGGGATGGCCAAACAACGCCTTGGCAAGCATCACGCGCACCTTCTCGTTATTCGATAGCTCCGTCATCTGCTTATAGTGGAACTCCTCCTTCACGCCTAAGTTCTGGAGCAGCTGCGCTGCCTCGCTCTCCGCCTCCCAACCATTCATCTCGGCGAACTTTAGCTCCAATTCGGCAGCCTTGTTGCCGTCCTCCTCGGTCATCTCGGGCTTGGCATAGAGAGCCTCGCGCTCCTTCATGTTCTTCCAGAGGGGCTGGTGTCCCATCAATACCGTGTCCATCACGTTGAACTCGTCGTATTTGAAGTGGTCTTGCTCCAACACGCTCAACCGCTCGCCGGGACCCAGTTCCACGGTGCCCTTGTTAGGCTCCAGCTCGCCGCTGATGGCTCGCAGGAGGGTTGACTTGCCCGCCCCGTTGGCGCCGATGATGCCATAGATGTTGCCGGCGGTGAACTTCATGTTCACGTCTTTGTAAAGAATGCGTTTCCCAAATTGAATCGCAATGTTTTGTAATGTAATCATCCGAAAATATTGTGTTATAGTTTTTTCGGGTGCAAAGGTAACGAAAAATATCGAAATAGTGAACAATGGCGGTATGATTTGGTGAATATTGCACTCGCCGAGTGGGATATTTCGCGAAAATTGTACGTAATGAGTGCATTTTTCATAACGCACTATATTAATTCTGCCAATAGGTAAATTAACAACGAATTGGACAATTTTTTTGTTGACGTTTACAAAGTTTTGAATGAATTTTATAATTTTGCGGCTTAAATAAAAAACTCTTCCATGATATTATTAATAATCTTTCTTTTCTTATTGCTTCTTTATATCACAAATGATATATGGAAAAAGCGACAGAATAGAGTAATAGAACTTCACGATTTCAATGTGCAAAACACATTGGCGATTAGAGGATTATTAGCATTATTGATTGCCTTACATCATTTTTCACAAGCCGTTGACCATCTTAACCTACCAATAATCAGAGAATTTGTCCCATTAGGAGCGGTTATTGTTGGTGTCTTTTTCTTCTTGACAGGGTATGGTCTGATGATTTCATACATGAAAAAAGGAAATAATTACCTTTCTAATTTTCTGAGCCATCGTTTCCTTAAACTTTTGCCCGCATTTATCATTACAAATATTGCTTATTTATGTATTTTGTCTTTAATCTCACATACTAATGCTTTTTCCAATATAATGAGATTGAAGGATGGAATAACTCCTTTACCTGGTTCATGGTTTATTTATTCCATAATATATTTCTATCTTGCTTTTTACGTAACCGCTTGCTTGTTCTCCAATAAAAAGCACATGATTATCTCATTATGGGGAGCCTCTTTTTTATATGTGATAATAGTACGTTTATTAGGTTGGGGGAATTATTGGTTCATGTCTATTTATGCTTTAAACATCGGACAATGCTATGCATATAACGAAAAACGAATTAAAAGCATAATAAAGACTTCTCCAATAATTATTCATTATAGCATTTGGAGTTTGTTTGCTCTTTATGTTTTTGTATGGATAACTAACCAATTCGTGGAAATAACTACATTCAATAGATTGTATTATTGTTTTACTTCTATTTTCGTTGTTTATGCTATTTACTTTTTGGGTGCTATTCCTTCAAAGCTACTTAGATTAGTTGGTGAAGTATCATATGAGTTTTATTTAGTTCATGGCATTTTTATTCACTTATTGGGATTCATGAAAGAGCATTGGATCCTGTATCTTTGTACTATTTACTTATCATCATTTATTACTGCATGGTTGTTGCATAAACTATGTAAGCTGATATCTCATTAACTAAATAATCAAGTATTTTGCCTTGATTAAGGGATTATTGCTTTTAATTTGCTATTTTTGTAGCCAAACAAAGTTTCAAACATGAAACGTTCAAGGAATATACAATGAGAATAAAGACATTGTTTGCCTCATTCTTAGTGGCGCTGGGGTTGGCGGCGTGCGAGAAATCGCTCTATGTGGGGGATGTGGAAGTGCCGATGGGGGATCTGCCTGTCGATACTACTCACATAGAAAGACCATCGAACACCTTTAAGTCATTTACACTCGATGTCCCCGATTGCTCAGACATAATCCCTGGACTCAAGGTGGCTGAGATGTACAGTCTTTGGGACGAGTTGGTGGCACAATACCCATATTACCTCACAAGTACTGACATTGGATATGACGAGTCATACACGTACATGATGAGGAAGATCTGTCTCGGCACCACAGACTTTGATAAAAAGAAGGTCATCGTGGTCGCAAACATACATGGGCGAGAAGGAGACAGCCACATCCCTGCATACTTGATGTATTGGCTCGCTAACTACATTTTGACCAACAAGGAAACGAGCGAACTTGCGCAATATATTTTGTCGAACTTCTACTTCGTCATCATTCCCATCGGCAACCCATGGGGATTTGATAACGAGACTTACGGTAACTCAAACAACATCAACCTGAACAGGAATTTCGACGCTGGCTTTGTGCCAAACAGCACCGGTAGTGGCAGCGCATTGAGTGGGAACAACGCAGCGAGTGAGGCAGAAACGCAGAACATACAAGCCGTGATAGACGACAATAAAGACGCATGGATGTTTGTGGATTTCCATTCGCATCCAGAGCCTATTGGCAACATGACTTGGAATAGGGACATGGAGCAACTTCTGCCGATGAAAAACCATATATTAGAGGAACAATGTGCAATAATCATGGAGTACTGTAAACTTGTAGGCAATGATTATATCACCTTGGAGGTATCAAGTTCTTACAAAGGGCTCTCGAAGAATTATGCGGATAAACGCGGCATAAAGCGTTCACTCACCATTGAGGCTGCCGCCTCACACCCAGATGAGCATTGGCACTCGTTTGGGACGAAAGCCATGACCGCAGCCGCCCGATTATTCGTGTCATTATTGCGATTTGAGTAAACGTAAAACAATAGGTAAACCAATTGGCAGAATTAAGTACGCACTATATTAATTCCGTCAACAGGTACTATTAATGATTCGTTACTTACTAATGTATCATTCTCCACGACAAAATATGGCATCTGTTGGGATTAAACATGGCATTTGCCGGGATTAAACATGGCAGATGATGGGAACAAATGCCACATCCGCAACCGTGCGGCTATAGCCAAAAGACCGTGCGGCCTTGGGCAAAAGGGTGTGCGGCTATAGCCAAAATAGACGGAAAAAGGAAGATTGAAGATTGACAAATGGGTAACCATGAAGACCTCATGGGCTGAATAAGAAGTTTGAGGGTTGACTTATTTTATGTCAATAATACGTTTCGCTATTCGATTTTTGCCACATTGCCAACGATATGTCAGATTTTTTATGTACTTTTGCACCCATATTTATAAATATAAACATTCTTTTTTACTGCGGGCGAAAGCCCCAAGGCGGGCAAAAAACAATGCGAATCTTCATGATTCCATCCAATCTCGTATGGGGTGGAGAGTGGAAATTGTGTGTCTTTTTGTCTTTTTACTAAACCAATAATCATTAGATGAACATTGCTTACATTATCCCCTCGCTTAAACCGATGGGACCTATCAACGTAGTGTATGATCTTGTACGACTGATGTTGGAACATGGTCATACTTGTGATGTCTATTATTTCGATGACTTCGATATAGACAATTATTTCCCTTGTCCTGCTAATCGTATCGCATTGAATACAAAGATTGACTTCGGGAAATACGACATTGTGCATTCCCATGGCTTGCGTCCCAACATCTATGTGTTCCGTCAAAAGCCCTTCAGAATTAAGGGTACGAAATTCATTACGACATTCCACAATTACGTCTTTCAAGACTTCTGCATGAAATATGGGAAATTGAAGGGAACGATTGGAGGTGTTGTTTTTCTCTTAACCGCTATGCGCCATGATAAGATTGTCTCATTGAGCAAGGATGCACAACACTATTACCAAAAATGGTTTGGCAAGAAAAAGGTGACTTATATCTACAATACCCGCATGATTGATACTCAAGCTCCATTGAAAGAGAACGAGTTGAAAGAACTGATGGGCTTTAAGGGTGAAAGTATCTTGATAGGGATGAATGGCTCTATTTTATATCGAAAAGGGATAGACATTATCTTAAAGGCGATGACATACCTTCCTGATAGGTTCAAGTTGTTCCTTGCTGGAGATGGGGATGACATGGAAAAAATGCGTGGAATGGCGACAGATTTGAATTTGAGTAATCGAGTGTTCTTTGCAGGTAATAGGAAGGATGCCTATAGATACCTTCCTTATTATGACATTTATGCCCTGCCGAGCAGGAGTGAGGGCTTTCCGTTGGCTTTATTGGAGGCGGCTTGCATGGGTAGGAAGATCGTCTGCTCCAATTTACCCATTTTACAAGAGACCTTTGACGATAACGAGGTCAAGATGTTTTCACTTCCTGACGAAAAGGCACTTGCCGACTCCATATTGAGAATAGAAAAAGATGATACTTTTGAAAACAATGTGCGAGAGAAGTTCAACAATTGTTATTCACCTACGCATTTTTATAACAATCACATCAAACTTTATTCCGAGAAGTAAATGGCGAATACGAACACAAACGCAACTATATCGGTATTGATGTCTGTATATCATTCCGAGAAAGCTGAATACCTTGATCGCTCATTAAGAAGTGTATGGGATGACCAGACTCTGAAGCCCGACCAAGTGGTTTTAATCGTTGATGGTCCCGTTGGAGAGGATTTATGGCAAGTGATTAAACATTGGAAAGAAAAACTTGTGAATGTCTTGTGTGTTATTAAAAATGAGAAAAATATTGGATTGACCAAATCCTTGAACAAAGGACTTCAATATGTCACTTGTACGTATATAGCTAGGGCAGACAGCGACGACATTTCTTTGCCCTTGCGATTTGAACGTCAACTCGATTATTTAGAGCGTCATCCTGATTTAGATATATTGGGTGGTTCGATTCAGGAGTTTAATGAAAAGAATGAATGCCTAAATATCCGCCACTATCCCTTGACACACGAACAAGCCTGTAAATACATCCTGAAAGCCTCTCCATTGGCTCATCCGAGCGTGATGATGCGAAAGAAAATCTTTGATGAGGGGTTGAGATACAACGAGAAATACCGCACGAGCCAAGACGTAGCCCTCTGGTTCGATGCGATGATGGCTGGATATCGCATATCCAATCTTGATGAAATCATCTTGTGGTTTAGGCATAGTAGTGATGTGTATAAGCGGAGAGGACACGCCAAGGCATGGAATGAGTTTAAGATCTACATGAAGGGAATCTATCGCTTGAAGGGATTTTTCACGTGGAACTATATCTATCCCATCTCTCGACTGGTCTTTAGAATGATGCCCGATGGCATTATTCGGTTCGTCTATCAGAGTAACATGAGGAATAGGATGTTGCAGGACTAATTTTTTTGATAATGAGTGTTGTTAATATTATAAAAAGGATAATCGCCAATCCCAAAGATGCCAAGATGATAATATTGTATAGATGTCCTTGGCTCATGAGAGATGATAGGAAGTTTATTGAGTTTATTTGGAAGAAGAAGATGAACTATCCATTGAATTTGGATAATCCTCAGACTTTCAATGAGAAATTACAATGGATAAAACTTTACGACCATAATCCATTATACACCAAAATGGTTGACAAATATGAGGCGAAAGATTACGTTGCTTCTTTGATTGGTAATGAATATATAATCAAGACATTGGGTGTATGGGATCGTTTTGATGATATAGATTTTGGCACTTTGCCAAATCAATTTGTTTTGAAATGTACACATGATAGTGGTGGGTTGGTTATATGCAAGGATAAGTCTAAATTCAATATTCCTATTGCAAAACAAATAATTGAGAAATCATTGAAAAGAAACTTTTATTCGTCGGCAAGAGAATGGCCATATAAGAATGTAAAAAAGAGAATTATTGCTGAGGAATATGTTGAGGATGCAAAAACAAAAGAATTGAGAGATTATAAGTTTTTTTGTTTTAATGGAGAGCCAAAAATAATGTTTATATCAAAAGACCGACAAAATAGAAATGAACCCTATGTGGATTTTTTTGACATGAACTTTAATCATCTTGATATGAGACGAGGACATCCCAATGCCCCTGTTCCTCCTCAGAAACCAGACAATTTTGAGCTAATGAAAGAATTAGCAAAGGTATTGTCTAAAGGATTCCCTGAATTGCGGGTTGATTTCTATGAAGCGAATGGGAAAGTTTTGTTTGGAGAATTAACTTTATTTCCAGCAGCAGGCCTCGTTCCTTTCGAACCGGAAAAATGGGATAGAATAATGGGCGAATGGATAAAACTTCCTATAGCTTGAATTATATGCCAGACAATCTCACTAATAAATCATCGAAAAATAAGATAATAGTTAGAAACACCATCTTTTTAACTGTAAGGATGTTGTTTGTTCTATGTATTTCATTATATACATCTAGAGTCTTATTGCAGGTATTGGGCGTTGAAGACTTTGGTATTTACAATGTTATTGCTGGATTTGTATCCATGTTTGCTTTTTTAAATACTTCTATGACAAACGCAAATCAACGATTTTATAGTTTTGAATTAGGAAAAAGCGGTACGGATGGGGCAAATAGAGTTTATAATACTTCTTTGGCTATACAATTATGTCTTGCAGTAATTATAGTTGTTTTAACTGAAACATTTGGTTTATGGTATCTATACGAGAAGATGGTTATACCCCCAGATAGATTAAATGCTGCATTTTGGGTTTTTCAGTTTTCTGTCTTTTCCATGATTTTTTTATTATTCCAAATTCCTTATAGTGCTTGTGTCGTAGCTCATGAGAAAATGGACTTCGTTGCTTTAGCGGGTATTATAGATGCTATTCTTAAGTTACTTATTGCCATTACCCTTCCCTACGTTAATGCTGACCAACTAATCATTTATGGTTCTCTCATACTTTTAACAAGCGTTGTTCATTGGGGACTTTATTTTTTTTATGGAAGAAAGCATTTCGTAGAATTAAAATTTCATAGAGGAATACATAAAGATTTATTTAAAAACATGTTAAGTTTCTCTGCATGGAATTTTTTTGGCTCTTTTGCTTTTGTGATGAGGGAACAAGGAGTGAATATGGTACTTAATCTTTTTTTCGGTCCTATTGTCAATGCGGCTCGAGGAATTGCTTATCAAGTATCGGGAGCGATTAAAGGACTCGTCCATAATATAACATCTGCATCTCGTCCACAAATGGTACAATCTTATGCCGAAGGAAATGTAGATAGGACTATAAATATTATGTTTAGCATTAGTAAGTTGGTCTATTTAGCTATGCTATGTATTGCATTGCCAGTAATGTTAGAAGTGGATTATGTTTTAAAGATATGGTTGGGGGATTTAGTTCCACAGCATACAGGAAATTTTATAATATTAGTTATTGTAGCTTCTCTAATTAAGACTTTCCATCCAATGACTTCTCATATTGTTCATGCAACGGGCAAAATTAAGTCTTTTCAAATTGTTAATGGTGTGATTGATTTATCTGTTGTCCCAATTGCATATTTATTTTGTAAATTAGGATATAGTCCAGAGTCTGTTTTCACTCTATATATTATTATAAATATTGTAATACAGATTATTTGTTGGAATATTCTTCAATCTTTGGTTGATAAGTTTTCAACAATGCAATATATATGGAAAGTTATCTTTCCATTATGCATTATAACATTACTTTCATTATTATTGCCATTATATGCTCACCTAAATATGGAATCGAGTTTCATACGGTTATGCGTTGTTACTGTATTATCTGTATTGTCAACAGTAGTTTTTACTTTTTACGTTGGATTGAATAAAACAGAAAGAAACGTTGTTGTAAGTTACATTTTGAAATTACATAAAAAATGAATTGTGCAAATAACATAAGGATTCCTGCTATTTCTGTTTTGATGAGCGTTTACAAAGAACCTTTGGAATGGTTGAAGTGTTCTTTGGGTTCTATACTAAATCAATCTTTTTCTGATTTTGAATTTATTATTGTAGTTGACAACCCTGAAAACCAAGATGTAATTAATTATTTAAAACAGAAGAAAGAAGAGGATGATAGAATAATTCTATTGATTAATGAAGAAAATATTGGTCTTACCAAATCACTTAATAAAGGATTAAGAATTGCAAAAGGAAAGTATGTTGCGCGTATGGATGCTGATGATAGGTCATATCCAGAACGATTTGCCAAGCAATACACTTTCATGGAAAGTCATCCTAAAGTAATTTTATGTGGGACATCAATCAAATATATTGGGGGGAAAGGAAATAGATGCCAATTATACCCTTCAAATGACTACGATATTAAAGCTGAAATGTTATTTAATTCTGGTTTTTCTCATCCAACTATCATGATCAAGCGGCAGACATTAGTAGAAAATGGCATTTCTTATGATGAAGAGTATCGGCAGACTCAAGACTTCAGGTTATATGAAACGTTGTATGACATGGGAGATTTTGCTAATCTTTCAGAGGTTTTACTTGATTATCGTATATCAGAAAAGCAGATTTCCACTCGTTTACACGGTCGTCAGGGTAATTTGATGCAAATGATACGTAGACGGATGATTAATAAATGGTTGGTAAAAATAGGATATCATGAATTGGACGATTTCAGAAATATTGATAGGCTAAAGATAAGGAAAGACATAATAAACATATTAAAAAATAAAGATGTTTATTTTAATACATTCATGAAAACGATGTATTACACAAATACAACTAACAAGATGGGTTTATTTCTTTGTTCTCTTTTGAATGGCGATTTCTTTCGAATGAATAAAAAAGATAAAATTTCATACGTGGGTATTGTCATAGGACGAGTAATGCCAATTCCCCTTTAGATATCTATAGAATAAGAATGCCAATAGTAAGATATTTCATATTTCTTTTTTTCCTTTTTGCTGTCATTTACCCTGTTATATGGCAGTTCTTTCCCGTTGCATTCTCAAGACTTCTCGGTGCTGCAGGAATAGTTCTTGCCCTATTTACATTAAGGAGTGCTTATGTTGCGAAAGTGTTTAGAGAGATTGTTTTTGGTTATGTATTATTAATCTTCATTGCTTTTTTTCAATCAACTGTAAATAACTCAATGGATATAGAGTATCTCAAACATGTTTTGATACTGCCTATATTAAATTTGTTTGCAGGTTATGTTCTATATTCTATGGTTGACAAAGAGGATCGCAGTTTTGGTAGATTATGTGACTCGATATTATTTGTGGCTGTCATTCAGGCATTTATTTCGTTTGCAATGTTCTTATCTCCGGAGCTGACAAATACAATTCATTCAATGATAGAATACAATGAAGGAACGGAGGAAAAACTTGAAACATTAACACATCGTTTGATGGGTGTTGGTCAGGCATTCTGGGGAGCTGGTGTCAATTATGGTATTGATATTTTAATACTATCAGTTTTGCCAGATGTAAAAGGGTCTATAATTTGTAAATATAAAATTCTATATTGGTCAATTACTGCAATTCTTCTTTTGGCAGGTATTTTTAGCGCTCGAACTTTCTTTATATCGTTTATATTCATAGCGTTATACTTTGTTCTTATGAAAAAAAACATCTTTGTCACAATTGTTCATTCTTACAAATATATTCTTATTATCCCCATATTCCTGTTCTTATATCACTTCTTGAGGGTACAATTAGGAACAAAATTTGAGAAAGTAGAAGCTTTTACTTATGAATTGTTCAATAATTATGAAGAATCTGGTGAGTTCGAAAGTTCATCGACAAACAAGTTAAAAAACATGTATGATATACTTCCGAGTGAGACTAAAACATGGATTATTGGAGATGGAAAATTCAAGAATGATGATGGCACTTACTATATGTATACTGATGTTGGTTATTCACGACATATCTTTTTTTATGGTTTAATTGGATTGATTCCGTTTTTGATTGTATTGCTTTTCGTTTATAAGACATGTGCACGGCAATATCATAATCATGCTATTAAGACCTTTATTTGGATATTATTTTTGTTTGAATTAACTTTAAATTTTAAAGCATTGATGTCGCTTAGTCCTTATTGGGGATTATTCCTCGCATGGGGAGCGATGAACCGTGATAAAGAAAATGAACTCATCAAAAATGAATTAATTAGAAAATCCAACAATTAGAATGAAGACGGTATCTATATTAGTTCCTGTATATAATGTTGAAAAGTTCATCCAAAGATGTGTGGAGTCAATCTTTGGACAGACATACGAGCAGTTGGATATAGTTTTCGTGGATGACTGCTCACCAGATAATAGCATACAAGTTGTCAGGGAGACTTTGGAACGTTATCCTAATAGGAAAGACCAAGTAAGGATTCTAAAACATGAAAAAAATCGAGGACTTGCTGCAGCTCGTAATACGGCAGTCTGGGAAGCCAAGGGGGATTATTTGATACATGTGGATTCAGACGATTATATAGATATTGATACTATTTCCCGTTGTGTTGATAGGATAGAAGAATGTAATGGGGCAGATGTTGTTGTCTTTGGGGTAAATCATGTTTTCACTAATAAGACCGTAACACCTCCTCTCAAAATTCCTGGGTCAAAGTCTGAGTATGTAGAACTATTATTGTCTAGAAAGGTAAGATTTAATATTTGGGGATGTATGTTCAAGACAGACCTCTATAAAAAATTTAATATCTCAGCCATTGAAGGAGTTAACATGGGAGAGGATTATTCTGTTATGCCGAGACTCATGTATTATGCCAACAAGATAGTTGAACTGCCTATCCCTTTATACAATTATATCCATTTAAACGAGAATTCATATACAAATGGTTTTTCTGTTAGTGGTGTATATAGTCACATGAAGATATTTCCCATGTTAAGGGACTTTTTCTCGGAAAAACAAGATGATGACTATATGACAGCTATAGATTGTGGTGAGAGCATGTTTAAGAGTACAGCTCTGTTGAAATGGGCGTTGTATGACAATGAAATGGAATACCTTGATTTGGTGAATGATCATTTTAGGACGACATTCGATGGTGTTCCTTTGTCTCGCAGAATCATCTTACGGATTGCCCATAACCCATCTCTATTGAAAGCATACTGTAGGTCGGGTTTTAAGCTGAAGCAATTCCTAAAGTAAAATAGTCTATGGCAAGTTTTTCCGCAAAAGAGCGTTACGTGGCACGGATATTGAGTTCGATGCCCGCATTGAAGAATAAAGTCAAGTATCTATACCAGGCGGTTTGCTATCTGAGGTATGGCACGAAGAACCCCGAATATCGTTCGGATTTTCCCATCTTGCCAGTAGGTGAGTTGGGTGATGATATGTCTTCGTTTGGCGGTTATTATGACCGACCCACCATGATGGGTAATGCGATATTCACCCATACGACCATTTGTGACACGAGCAAGAAGCCCCAAAAGGATGCCCCCGTGCACATCTGCGTTTATGACATGACACAACAAAAGATGCAGAAAATGAGTGCGTCGCATTCATATACTTGGCAACAGGGCTGTAAGACACAATGGCTCGATGAGGACAGGATTTTTTTCAATGTTTTTGAAGACGGTCGTTATCAAGCGCACGTGTTCTCCTTAAAGGAGAATCGTGTGGTGAAGAAGTTTGATTGGCCCAACCAAGACTCCTATAAAGACCGCTTCTTCCTGTCAATAGATTATCGGCGAATCATGGCTTTGCGCCCCGACTATGGCTATCGCAACCTTCCCTTGCCGACAAAGGATGAGATGCTTGATACGGAGCATGACGGCATCCGCATCGTTGACTACCAGACGGGCGAGGCTCGTATGCTCCATTCGTTGAAAGAGATAGCCAGGGTGAAACCGAAAGAGTTGTTTGGCAAGTGTATGCACGTCGCCAACCATCTGATGATCAATAAGGAAGGCTCGCGTTTTATCTTCATCCACAGGTTTTATGAGGGCAATGTCAGGCACGACCGCTTGATGGTGTCCGACTTCAAGGATATGAAGGTGCTTGTGGATGACAACATGGTGAGCCATTGCCATTGGATTGACAATGAGAATATCATCGGGTATTTCCGCTATCAAGGGAAAGACGGCTTTTATTTCTGCAATGTTGTGACGGGAGAAGTGACTTGTTGCGAGGAGATGACTGCCTTGCAGAACGGCGACGGACATCCTTCGTGCCACGGCAATTGGATCACTTTCGACTCCTATCCCGACAAGGGCAGGATGCAACACCTATATTTATATAATAGGAAGACCCGACAATTGAGGCAGTTGTTGGAGGTGAAGCATGGCTTGAAATTCCAAGGCGAGGGACGATGCGACTTGCATCCGCGGTTCTCTGCCGATGGAAAACATATCACCTTTGATAGCATCATGACAGGTAGACGGCAGCAGTATTACGTGGATGTCTCTGCCATCGTGGGGTAAACAGACAGGCATCTATATGTTGAGTTTATCCGAGAGACAACTCATCGGGCTGGTAAAAGCAGGCATTTGGGGAACGGAAATTGACCGTCAATTGTTTGATGGGCAAACGGTTGATTGGGACAAGCTCATTTCCCTTTGCGACCAACAGACAGTAGTAGGTGTGGTAACGGATGCCCTAACGATGTTGCCTACATCGATGCAGCCACCGAAAAGCAAGTATTTCCTGCTCGTCAAACAGGCGGGGGAGATTGAGAAAGAGAATGTCAAGATGTACGATATGGTTCCCACTCTCATTGAGGAGATAGGGAAAGAGGGCATCAAGACTTGGCTCTTAAAAGGGCAGGGCGTAGGCCTCTGTTACCGTAATCCCTACCGTCGCACATCGGGAGACGTGGATTTGTTCGTGGGATTCACTCCTTCTGATTACAGCCATGCCAAGGAAACCCTTGTGGGATTGGGGGCGAATGCAACGGATATTGAGGACCATCGCCAACATGCTGAATACTCATGGCATGACATCATCGTGGAATTGCACGGCATCATCCGCATGAAGATATGCAAGCAGTTCGATGAACAATTCCCCCAATGGATGCAAAGGTGCATGGAACAAGAGGAGAGTGTGAGGAAGAAGGCGGGCGGTACACGTATGATATATATGCCCCCTTATCGCTTTGATGCCGTTTTCATCTTCGCCCATGCCATGAACCATTATATGACGAGTGGGGTGGGGATTCGCCAAATCTGCGACTGGATGTGCTACCTTGCCAAGAATCATGATAAGATCGACGTTCCGCAATTGGAGAAAGACCTCGATGAGTTGGGCTTGACGAAGTTTTGGAAGATGTTTGCCTCGATGGCCGTGCATCGTCTTGGGATGAAAAAGGAGCTGATGCCCTTGTATGATGACACGTTCCAAGGGCAGGATGAGCGGCTGTTGCACCATATTTTCACCACGGGCAACTTTGGTTATTTGCAACGACAGAAGCAACTGGTCGGTGGCAATCGGATATTGAAGAAGCTCAAGACCTTTTATGGTCAGCTATATGTTTATTGGGATAACTTGTGGGTGTTTCCTTTGGAGACCCTTTATTGTTTTAAATGTTTTGTGACAAAAGGAATAAGAAATATATAATTACGACTATGATAGTATTTTCTTCAAACCACTACATTACGTGGGAAATGTTTTTCAATGGCATCTTGCTGCCATTCTTCTGTGCTCTGCTGATGACTTTTTTTGTTCATCCGTCGATTGTCAAGATTGCCACTAAGAGAGACTTGGTGGATAATCCTGACGCACGGAAGTTGCAAAAACATCCCATTCCCGTACTCGGTGGCATCGCCGTGTTTTGGGGTATTGTCGTGGGAGCAGGTGTGACAAGCCTCTTCTATAATAGCTTTGCCCTGTTCACATGTATCGTTGCCATGACGGTGACACTCTTTGTCGGCACTGCGGATGACATGATTGAGATTAAGCCCGCCATGAGGATTTTTTTGGAATTGTGCATCATCGCGTTCATCATCAAGATGGACCAGACCAACATGAATGATTTTCACGGTCTCTTTGGCATAGGGAAATTGCCCGTTTACCTATCCTTGCCGTTGAGTGCGGTGGCGGGTTGTGGCATTATCAATGCTATCAACATGATCGACGGGGTGGATGGCTTGTCATCGGGGATGTGCGTGATGGCATGTCTGGTTTTTGGCATCTTCTTCACGCTGGCGCACGACGGCACGATGGCAGTGATGTGTGCCTTGGCAGCGGGGGCATTGATACCTTTCTTCGTCCATAACGTGTTCGGCATCAAGTCAAAGATGTTCATCGGCGATGGTGGGTCTACGATGATGGGAATGCTCATGGTCATCTTCTGTCTCCATATCATCGACAACGACTCTAAGGTTGCTAATAGTTTCACCAATATGGGAGTCGTGGCGTTTTGCCTGTCGGTATTGTCCGTTCCGGTGTTTGACACTCTGCGTGTCATGATGGGAAGGATTATGAAAGGTAAGTCGCCTTTCAAGCCTGACAAGTCTCACTTGCACCATCTATTCATCGAGATTGGCTTCTCGCATATCGGTGCAGCGGTGTCCGTCATCACGCTCGACTTCCTCAATGTGTTGGCATGGCTGTTTGTTTACTATGGTCTTGAGTATGGTCCCACGGTGCAGTTTATAGTGGTCGTGTTGGTGGGACTCTTCAACACCTGTGGCTTCTATCTTATCGTAAGAAGGATGAACCACGAGCATTTGCCTTATCGAATCCTCAAGAAAATAGCTAAATGGAGTCACCAAGAGACATGGAAATGGTGGCTATTTGTCAGGGGCATTGTAGATAGGGTATAAGGACATATCCTTGATTAGCCCATAAAAGGGGTGGCATCCAATGGCGATGTCACCCCTTTTTCGTGTCCTCTTGCATGAGCCAGGCATCAATCAACTTCCTTGCGATGCTCATTTTCTCGGGGATATGGGGTAGGTTGTCTTTCCGATACCAACGCCCCGCAGACAGTTCGCTGCGCTGAAGATGGACTTCGCCACTCACGTAGTCGGCATTGAATCCCACCATCAGGCCGCACGGATAGGGCCACGGCTGGGAACCGAAATAGCGGATGTTGGTGATTTCGATGCCCGTCTCCTCGCGCACCTCGCGCACCACTGCCTCCTCCAACGTCTCTCCCGTCTCCACGAAACCCGCCACCAAACCGTAGAAGTCGCCACGGAAGTTCTTGGCATGGACGAGCAATACCTCCTCTCCACGTTGGATCAGCACGATGACGGCGGTCGCCAATTGTGGCCACACCTCCTTTCCGCATTGGGTGCATCGCTTGGAAATGTCGGTATGGAGTTTCATGGGTGCGCCGCAAACGCCACAATACTTGGTGTTGAAGTCCCAATAGAGGATTTCCTGGCATTTGCCCGCTTTGAGATAGTACTCGTTTGGGATTTTGTAATAGGATGCCCGCAATCCGCACATCTCATGCCTTTCTCCCGTGAAAGGAACGTCTATGCGAAACGACTTCACCTCCATTCCGTCGTCGAATGGGGTGATATTGTGGATGGTCATCCACGGTTTCGCATCGATAGGCGGCTCTTCGCCGAAGGGGATGGCGTAAGTGCCGTCCTCCTTTCTTTCCAATAGCAAGTCTGTCTTGCAGAATATAAACCAGTATGCTGCCATCTGTCTACTCTTTGGGCTTCTTAAACAGGATGGCACGGTCACGCTCGGCAGCGACTTGGGCCCACTCCTCTGGGATAAACCGCCAGTTATTGTTGGGCTTGGCATCGACAACGCCCGCTTTCTCAATCTCTTTCATCAGGTAAAAACGCAAGTCCTTTTCGCTGCGCCACACAATGCGGCTCGCGAGGCTGTCCTTGGGAATGCCTGCCCCTTGGGTGAGTAGTTCGCCACCACCATTACCCCGGTAACTGTTGACGGCCACCTTGTACCATCTTGACTCATCGAATGGCTCACCGTTGCTCATCTGTAAGATGCGCACTTTCTCGCCATTGGGCTTGGTCACGTCTACCTCATAGTCGATCCCAGCGGCACTGTCGAAGTTGAAAGAGTAATTCGCGAATGAAATGCGAGGCTGATTATTGTACATGCTTTCGCTCAATAGGAGTAGATGGTCATCGGGAGATGCCATCGTATTTACCCACAAGTCGTAACTCATCTCTAAATGCTTGCGGATTTCCTCGCCCGTCAATCGCATCACATAGAGTTGGTTCTCAAAACGATAGAGGTTGAACATGTCGCTTACGCATAGGTCTCCTTCCTTGATGACGGCATCGAAAGAGAGTGGGGCGTTGAAGGCGATGTCGGCTCCCGTAATGGTCAATTCTTGGTTAAGAATGTAGTCGTTGAATGCCGAATTGCCAAAATAGGAGTCGCGGGTGTACAGGGAGTGGGTCACGTAACCAATCTTTCGATTCACAAACTCATTGATCTTGTCGATATGGGGTTGGAAATGTTCCATATATTGTGGGTCGATTTCTTCCTTGGTGATGTTCACGACTTGTCCGCTCACTTGCTTTCCGGTGACTTTCTTTCCCTTGAGGGTCACGTCAATGGTGGCATCGCATACATAAATGGCATTGTTGGAGGGATTGAGACAGACCACCTCGTCGCCGTTGACATTGACCACCGTGCTGTTGTGGGTCGTGTGGTCGTGGCCGAATAACACGAGGTCGAAGCCCGGCACCTCCTCCGCCACCCTCAAGGAAGCGTCCTCTTCGTATTCGACGGTCTTGATGCCGCCCTTCTTCCCGCTATGGAAAAGGCCGATGACAATGTCTGCCCGTTCTGCCTCCTTGACATGCTTGACCCAATAACGGGCGGTCTTCACCATCTCGTCAAAGCGCAATCCTTTCCACAAATCCTCCGTAAGCCAGTTGGGAATGGCGGGCGTCAGCATCCCGATGATGGCGATTTTCACTCCCTGCCTGTTAAGGATGGTATAGGGTTTCACGTAGGGTTCGTTGGTTGTGACATCGATAATATTGGCTCCGAGCATGGGGCAATGGACTTCCTTAATCCACTTATCGTAGACGGGATGCCCCGTTTCGACGTCATGGTTGCCCATGGTCTCCGCATCATATTTCATGTAATTGATGATTTCTGCGGCGACGTTGGGTTCCTCGGTGTTGATGAAATTGTAGAAATAGCATGTGGGCTGTCCTTGGAGAATATCGCCATTGTCTACAAGGATGAGGTTTTCGCCATATTCCTCGCGCAACCTATTGACGTATGTACTTACCCGTGCGAGGGTGCCGACCTTGGGCTGTCGGTTGATGAAATCGTAAGGGAAGAACGACCCATGCACGTCGCTTGTCTCGATGACACGTAGGCTGACGGTCTTTTGTTTGCTCTGGGCTGCCGGGATAATAGTGAGAGCCAGTAGCCAAATAATGAGAATCCTTTTCATGATAGTGTTGTTTTCTATCGCAAAATTAAGTAAAAAAAACGAGAAAGTGGCATGTAGGCATGGATTTTGCTGCAAATAAAATAAAAAAAGGAGGAAACAATTATGGCATTTGTTGATTATTACAAGATCTTGGGGGTTGACAAGAACATCCCCCAAAAGGATGTCAGGGAAGCCTATCGGAAACGGGCAAAGCAATTCCATCCCGACTTGCATCCCAATGACCCGAAGGCAAAGGCGAAATTCCAGGCACTGAACGAGGCGTACGAGGTCATCAACGACCCGGAGAAAAGGAAAAAGTACGACCAGTATGGTGAGCAGTGGAAAGAGGCGGGGAAGGCAGAAGATGCCGGCTTTGGCGGCTTCCACTGGGGCGGCAGCGGCGGCGGGTCGCCATTTGAGGGCTTTGACTTCTCGTCGATAAGGGGCGGAGGCTCTTTCTCCAGCTTCTTCGAGAACTTGTTTGGCAGCATGGGTGGTCGGCAGTCGTCGCGTCAGGCATCTTCGCAAAAGGGAGTAGGGGAGATGAACGCTACCATCAACATTGACCTTTACACCGCCATGCTCGGCGGGGAGGTCATTGTCCAATTGAGCAATGGCACGAAGTTGCGGTTGAAAGTCAAGCCCGAGACGCAGCCCGGTACCAAGGTGCGTATTCGTGGGAAAGGCTACGACAAGGGCAATGGCACGTTTGGAGACTTGATTATCACCTACCAGGTGAATCTTCCCACTAACCTTTCTGAGCGGCAGAAGTCGCTGTTGAGAGAGATGAGGGAGGCATGAAATCACTTTATATGATACATATAATCTCATTATATGATACATATAATCTCTTTATATGATACCTATAAACACATTACAAGCCGCATGTAATCCTTTTACGTGCGGCTTGTAATCGTTATGGAATAATGGGTGCTTCCCCGTAGATGATTAGTTCTTCTTGGCTGGCTGCTCGACTTTTTTCTCCTCGACGACCTTGGTGAGGTCGAGTGCAACGATGGTCGTGTCAGAGTTGACGGTGGCATTCAGGCGATATTTGGCTTCGGGAACGGCTTTCTTGTCCTTGCGCTCTATCCTTTTGGTGGCTGTCGCCTGCACGTCGTAAAGGAACTTGTTGTCGCCCGACGGCTTCTTGTTGATCTTGTAATCACCCAGAACGTGCCATGTGACCTTTGCGAAGTCGGCTTTCCATTGGCGTTGGATGAAGGCTGACAGGTCGCCCCTGGTCTGGTTGGGCTTGCCGAGGAAGTTGGTCATGCTGTTGCCCATCGTGCTGTGGATCTTCTTCTCGTCCTTGTCGTTGATGCTCTGGAAGAAGCGACGGATGATGTTGTTGACCATTTCCTTCTCCCCTGGCAGCAACGTGTTGGACTGCAAGAGCTTGGAAGCGTCAACGGCAGCGTCGTAATGCTGGCCCTGTGGATGCTCTTTCATGTAGGTGTCGTATGCCTCGACCGTGTTTTCCTTGGCGGCAACCTCCCAGTCGATGGAGTCGATCATCTTGAATGCCAAGTCGCGATGGGATGACTTGGGGTTTTTCTCCAAGTAGTCGAGCAGCACGGCTTTCGACCCACTTGCCACGACATCTGTCCAGTCTTTGTCGATTTCTTGTAGGAACTTGATTCGTGCAAGGATGGAGTCGCGGTGCGCCTTGGGGGCATCGGGGTTCTGGTCGAGGTAGCTTTGCAGCACCATGGGCTCCTTGCTGCTCATCGCATACTCGTACGAATTGGTTTCTTGCTCCGTCTTGGTTTTGTTGTAGAAATACCCCGACACCGCCAAAATGATCAAGGCAAGGACGAAGGCGACGATTAAAGCCGAATAGTTCTTCTTCTTTTTCGTCGTTTCCTTCTTGCGCTTCGGCTGTTTGGGACGCTCCTCGGAGGGAGAGGTTGCCTCGTCGTCGTCCTCAAAGGGAATCTCGCTCTCCATATCCTCGTCTTCTATGGGACGTGGATTGGGCTCTTCTCTCACATAGCTGCTGGATGACTCCACGGGGATGGGTGCGAAATTGGCGTGATGGCAATTCGGACACATCTCCTGGTCATAGAGATACACCTCCCCGCAGACGGGACACTTAATGATTTTCCCCTTGATTTCTACTCCACATGAGGGGCATGTTGGTGCTTTGTCACTTATTTGGTGGCCGCACTCTGGACATTTAATGATAGCCATATAATCTCTTTTTTTATTAATGATGTCTGAATCTGATCTCTCTCAACTTGTGTTTGCCCATGAAACGGCTCTTGTCGATATAGCCGTTGACGCCATTGAGACGGCCTTTGCCCGTGTATTGCCACATCGTGATGTCACGGCCATCGACCAACACGGGCTCTTTCTCAGTATATTGGGCAATCATGATTTTATAGTCGTCGAGCATTCCGCCCGAGAGGATATGGTCATAAAAGTTTGCTCCCGTGTAGATGAGGGGCTTCTGCTTGTATTTCTCCTCGACGAGCAAGAGGAACTTGGTGAGCGAGTCGCGGAACGCTTCGTTGGAAAGACCGCTCTTGGTCTCCACGTCAATCATAGGCAACAGGTCTTGTTCGCCAGGCCTACATTGGGCCATGAAGTTGCGGAGCTGTGTCTCTTGGGGTGTCTTGGCGCGATAGAAGTGGTATGAACCTACTTTCAACCCATACCGATGCGCCAGTTGGATGTTTTGCTCATACTTGGCATCTATCAAGTCGCCGCCTTCCGTTGCCTTGAGATAGACATAATACATCTTGGAGTTATTGCCCACCGTTTCCCAGAAAACATTGCCTTGGTAATGGCTAATGTCTATGCCGTGGACATGTTGGCAAGTGTCTTCGCAAAGTGTATGGTAACTTTGCGCTTGTGATAAAAGGAAAGGAAATATGGTGATGAAGATGACAAGAATCCTTTTCATGATGACTATTTGCTGCGTTCTGAATGCAAAGATAAAGATTTTTTACGTCATTACCAAAGAAAAGAAGTTGAATTATTCTTCGATTTCGGATAAACTCTTGACAAAATTGTAAAAATAATTGCTCGTGGTTTCTATGGGTGCATACCCGAAGTACCGGATGCCGCGGCGGAGGTTTCTACGCATGGTGGTGGAGTTGTTGCTGACAAAGCCAATGGAGTTCTGGCGGAAGTTCCAGTCTTCGCTGGTGTCTTTCTCTGTGTGATTCAGTGTGCGGATGGTAAGATTATAGGCTGCCGGCTCTTCCTTTCTCACAAAGGGAATTTCTGCTTGTTCAAATCCAAAGACGGCAATGAGGATGCTTCCCTCCAGTTGTGCCATGCGTTGGAGGTGAAGCGATGACAGCCATTTCTCCAGTTTCACGAAGTCCACCTTGTCTCCCCTTGTGCGCAAGAATCGTCCCAACTCGGTGATGCCACTCAGCGGGATGCCTTTGTTGAAGATATGGACGGCATTGTCGACGATGATGTTCAACAGGTCGAGCGTGGTCATCGAGGCATCGATGTGGTGTCGCTCCTCGGTTTGGATTTTGTGAAGTCTTTTGTTGAGGACGGGATTGCTCAAACGAGGCAATGGCTTGTCGTCCGTTGGTTTGGCTTGGGTTGACAGAATGTCAACAAGGTCTTTGGGGATGTTGGCATTCTCATCGTATGTATGGTTCTTGATACCCTTCAGAGCAATAGGCGACACGCCTTGTACTTCTATCATTTGGACGAGACGGTTCCACTTAAAGGCAGACATGGGCTCTAACGACTCATACTCATTGAGAACGCCAGAGCGTAGCAAACGGAAAAAGTTTCTTTGGATGATGTTCATGTCAACTGTATTTTCTGGGGTAACGGAAAAGGATTGACAACAAGGCGGCAAAGCCCAAGGCGAATGGATAATAGAGGTAGGGGAGGATTTCCATGGGGTTCAGCTGTGAAAGTCCTGCCGCCATCAGCATCTGTGCACCGTATGGAATGATACCTTGGGCAAAGCAAGAAAAGGTGTCGAGGATAGATGCACACTTGCGATTGTCAACGCCATAGCGGTCTCCTATTTGTTTTGCGATTCCCCCAACGGTAATGATGGCAACCGTGTTGTTCGCAGTGCAGATGTCTACTAACACAACTGCCGTTCCTATTGATAGTTCCGCACCACGCTTGCCACGTACTTTAGCGGTCATCTTCTCTACAATATAGTCTATGCCTCCATTCTCGCGGATGATTTCTAAAAGCCCCCCTGCCATCATCGTGATGATGATGAGTTCGCCCATACCGAGAATGCCATCACTCATACTGCCAAACCATCCATATAGGTCGTAAGAACCATCGACGATGCCAATTAATCCCGTCAAGACGATGCCAAGGGTCAGAACTGCCATCACGTTCATGCCAAAAACTGCCATAACCAACACGATGATGTATGGCAACACCTTGAGAACATTGACTTCGGCGATGTTTTGAGGTGAATGGATGCCCATCCCCATGAAGATGTAAATGAGGAGAATCAATAAGGCGGCGGGCATGACGATGTAGGAATTGGCGCGAAACTTGTCACTCATCTTGCATCCTTGTGAAGATGTGGCGGCGACGGTGGTGTCGGAAATGAAGGAGAGGTTGTCGCCAAAAAAGGCACCACCCACCACCACTGCTGTCATCATGGGAACGCTTGCGCCGGTGGATTGGGCTAAACCTGCGGCAATGGGGACAAGGGCAACGATGGTTCCTACGCTTGTGCCAATGGATAAAGAGATGAAACAGGAAGCAAGAAACAGCCCCGCCAATAGCATGTTGCCAGGCAAGACGCTCAATGTCAGGTTGACCGTGGCGTCAATACATCCCATCTGTTTGGCAGACTGTGCGAAAGCCCCCGCCAAGACGAATATCCATAGCATCAACATCATGTTTTCCGTGCTGGCACCACGGCTGTACGTGGTGATGCGCTTGGTAAGGGGGAAGCCGCCAGAAACAGCTATGGCATAGATGCTTGCCACCATAAACGCCACTACGATAGGTACTTTATAAAAGTCACCTGCGATGAGCGAGGTGACTAAATAGAGCGTGATAAATACCAGGAGGGGTGATAAGGCGAAAAGACCTTTCTTGTTACTGATCCGTTTCAATCGTTACACATTATTATATTATAGGGTCACTCCATTTTTGAATATGGATATTTCCCTATAGCCGTTTACTTCATTCCTTACCAATTCACCACTTGCCACCTTTACAATTAGCTTGATAAACTTGCGAAGGACATCTTTCATGTCAACACCCTCCAATAATTCGCCAGCATTGAAGTCAATCCAATTGGGCTTGTTGTGGTATAAGTTGGAATTGGTGGAAATCTTCATTGTCGGTACAAACGTGCCAAAGGGCGTTCCCCTGCCTGTTGTGAAGAGGACAATCTGGCAGCCCGCAGATGCCAAGGCTGTCGCTGCCACCAAGTCGTTGCCAGGGGCGGAGAGGAGGTTGAGGCCGTTCACCTGTAGCCTATCGCCGTATTTCAACACGCCACTTACGGGAGCGCGACCACATTTCTGCGTACATCCAAGGGCTTTATCCTCAAGGGTGGAAATGCCACCGGCCTTGTTCCCTGGGGAGGGATTCTCGCCAACTGGCTCTCCGTGGGAAAGGAAATATTCCTTGAAGTCATTGATCATTTCCACAGTCTGCTCAAAAAGCTGGACATTTTCGCAACGATTCATCAAGATGGTCTCGGCACCGAACATCTCAGGAACCTCCGTCAAGATGGACGTTCCGCCCTGTGCCACGAGCCAATCACTAAACTCACCCACAAGGGGATTGGCCGTGATGCCAGAGAAACCATCGGAGCCTCCACACTTCAAGCCAACTCTCAAGTGGCTGATAGGTACATCCTCGCGTTTATCCTGCTTGGCTATGGCGTAAAGATTGCGAAGAATCTTCATTCCCTCTTCAAGTTCGTCGCCTTCGACCTTTTGTGTAATAAGAACCTTAATTCGCTCCTGATCATAGTCGCCCAATAGTTCCATGAACTGATCGGGTTGGTTGTTCTCGCATCCCAACGATAGGATTAACACCGCACCGGCATTGGGATGGAGGACAATGTCACGTAATACCTTGCGTGTATTCTCATGGTCGCCAGAAAGTTGTGAGCATCCATAGTTGTGATGCCACGCATGGATGGCATCGATTCCTTCGCATTGAGTTTCGGCTTTTAATAACTCCACCAACTTTTCCGCTATGCCATTCACGCATCCGACAGTAGGGACAACCCATATTTCATTACGGATTCCCACTTCGCCATTCTTCCTTTGATAGCCTTTAAACGTAAGGTTCTCGTTTTCGGTGCTAAGTTTCTCATTGACAGGAGAATACTCGTATGTGAGAGAGCCAGACAGATTGGTCTTCAAGTTGTTCTCGTTAATCCACTGTCCAGGTGTCATGTCTTGGGTTGTATGTCCGATGGGATAACCGTATTTGATGATGTCCGTTCCCATCGGAGCGTCTTTGATTAACACCTTATGCCCGGCTGGGGTGTCTTGTTGGATGGCTATTGTTTGTCCGTCTACTACGATGCTCTCACCCTTCTTAAATGGGCGCAAGCACACAATCACGGAGTCAGCGGGGTTGATTTTGAGGAAAGATGATTGTTTCATGAATGTTTAAGTATATTGGTTATTGTTGTTGTTATAGTTGGGTCCTGCGGTAAAAGTCCACGTTTTCTTTCATCAAGAGTTCGATAGGCATATAATTGATAGGGGTTACCTCCTTTTTGAGGACAATCGCATTAAATAAGGTGTCTATGCAGGAAAATCCTTGTTGGTAGGCATGTTGCGCTATCAAGAACGAAATACTGCCCTGACGAATGCACTCGGCATTCTTCGCAACCATGTCGTAACCCATGATCTGAACATTCCTCCTATTGGTTTTCAGGATAAATTCACCCACAATGTGGGCCTTGGAGTTGAGGGTGATACAATGATGGACATGTGGATGGGCGTTAAAGAATTTCTCTAATAGTTGCTCGTAGCGTTTCTTTGTTGATTTGAGGGGTAAGTCGAGTTCATGGATGGTAACATCGGGAAAGTGGTCAAGCATATAATGACGAAAGCCCACCTCGCGGTTGGCTTGCTGTTTGCTGGTCACCTTTCCCTCCATGGTTTGCTTCATGAGCATGATTTCCTTCTCGTTGTAAGCAATCATCATCAGCGTTTTTGCGGCAAAGTAGCCACTGGCGAAGGAGTCTTGGCCATAGAACGAGAGGGGCTTGAGGTCTGGCATATACGAGTCGAGCAGCACAAAAGGGATGTCCAACTCATGTAGCTTATCTGTGAATAGCCGTGTCTGTTCCAACGTTGACGGGACGATAACCACGCCGTCGGGGTTGCCGTTAAGGATTTCTTCATGGCGCTCGGTGAAACTATCCTTGTCAAAGCGCTCATAATAGCTGAATTTCACGTCGATATGGAAGTCACGTCGAGCCTCCATGGCTTTTTTCGCGCCTTCTTCGATTTCTTCCCAATAAGCTTCTGAATCGTGGATGGGCAAGAGAATATAAAATGTATAAGAACGGTTGTAGGCAAGTGCACTTGCATACATGTTGGGTTTATAGTCTAATTCCTTCAACGCTTTTTCCACCCTTTCCCTCGCTGATGGAGAGACGTTTGGGCGTTCATGCAGCACCCTGTCAACAGTCCCGGCTGACACGCCGGCACGAATCGCAATGTCTTTAATCCTTATCCTTTCGTTCATCAATGCTTACCTTTGTTGTGCAAAATTAGTAATAAAAAATGAAATAATGTGGGAATGGATGTCTTTTTATTTCCGTAAATGTACAATTTTTTCCCTTTTTATTTTCCAATTAGGGAAATAATGCGTATTTTTGCGAATGAATGAATAATTTTACTAACAAATCTTCTAATAACAACAAATTAAAAATGGCTAAAATTGTAACATTAGGCGAAATCATGCTTCGTCTTTCGCCCCAAGGCAACGACCGTTTTATTCAGAGTGAATCATTCCGCATCATCCCCGGTGGTGGTGAGGCAAATGTGGCCATCTCAGTGGCAAATTATGGACATGAGGCATATTTCGTTTCCAAATTGCCAAAACATGAAATCGGCCAAATCGCCGTCAATGCCCTTAGGCGTTATGGTGTCAACACGCAGTTTGTGGCACGTGGTGGCGACCGTGTGGGACTCTATTATGCGGAAACGGGAGCATCAATGCGTCCTTCCAAGGTGATTTACGACCGCGCCCATTCTTCCATTGCTGAGGCATCGCCCGAAGACTTCGACTTCGATGCCATTATGCAAGGAGCAGCTTGGTTCCATTGGAGTGGTATCACACCCGCTATTAGCGACAAGGCTGCTGAATTGACGAAATTGGCTTGCGAAGCCGCCAAGCGCCATGGCGTGACTGTGTCAGTCGATTTGAACTTCCGCAAGAAGCTTTGGACATCAGAGAAGGCTATTTCCATCATGCGTCCCTTGATGCAATATGTAGATGTGTGCATAGGAAACGAGGAGGATGCCGAGTTGTGCCTTGGCTTCAAGCCCGATGCAGACGTGGAGGGAGGTCAGACAGATGCCGCTGGCTATGAGGGAATCTTCAAGCAAATGCGCGAGGAGTTTGGGTTCAAGTATGTGGTTTCCACCCTTCGCGAGAGTTTCTCTGCTACATTCAATGGATGGAAAGCCTTGATTTACGACGGCAAGGAGTTCTATCAATCGAAGCGTTATGAAATCAATCCTATCATTGACCGTGTAGGTGGAGGCGACTCTTTCTCGGGTGGGTTGATCCATGGCTTGCTCACCAAGGAGACACAGGGCGAGGCTTTGGAGTTCGCCGTGGCGGCCTCTGCGCTGAAACATACCATCAATGGTGACTTCAACTTGGTGTCTGTGGATGAGGTTGAGAGTTTGGCAGGTGGTAATGCAAATGGACGTGTTCAACGATAAAGGCATGAAACAATTTGAATATAAAGTCTTTTCCCGCATTATAGGAATAGAGAAACATCTGAATAAGTTAGGCTTTGAAGGATGGGAACTGGTTGCAGTCGATTGCGGGCAGTATATTATGAAACGTGAATATAAAGTATAATTATGGCAAAGTTTGATAAGATAGCCGTATTGAAGAAAATCGGTGACACGGGGATGGTTCCCGTATTTTATAATAAAGACCTTGAGATTTGTAAGAATGTAGTGAAGGCTTGCTATGAGGGAGGTGTACGTGCGTTTGAGTTCACCAACCGTGGCGACTTCGCCCAGGAGGTATTTGGCGAGTTGGTGAAGTGGGCTGACAAGGAATGTCCTGAGTTGGCTTTGGGTATTGGCTCTGTGGTTGACGCCCCAACTGCCGCTATGTACATCCAATTGGGAGCTTGCTTCGTCGTTGGTCCATTGTTCAATCCAGACATCGCACCCGTTTGCAATCGTCGCCTCGTACCATATTGCCCTGGATGTGGTACGGTGAGTGAGATAGGCAAGGCGCAAGAGTTAGGTTGCGACTTGACCAAGCTCTTCCCCGGCGACGTGTATGGTCCCAATATGGTGAAGGGTCTGAAGGCACCTATGCCTTGGTCGAAAATCATGGTGACAGGCGGGGTCGCTCCCGAGGAAGAGAATCTCAAGGGATGGTTTAAGGCTGGTGTCTATTGCGTCGGCATGGGTTCCAAGCTGTTCCCGAAAGACAAAGTGGCTGCTGGCGACTGGCAGTATGTCACCGACAAATGTAAGGAGGCATTGGGGTACGTTGCCAAGGCTCGCGCATAATCACCTCTTTAAGAAATGCTCAATAGGACCGTTTGTCCTATTGGGCTTTTTCTTTTTTTCAGCTTGTTCATCCCAGCACAAGGACGAGGTGGATAAGCTTAATGAGTTATCCTATTCTTTTCACTACCGTAATCTTGACTCCACGCGTGTCTATGCGGAACGTGCATTGAGCCTTTCCGGAAATTACGAGGATGGCAAGGCTGAGGCATACAACAACTTAGCTTTCGTTAGCATTGCGAAGATGGACTATGACAAGGCTTATAAGTTGTTGGATGAGATCTCTACAGACAACCAATTGGAGTTGTTGATTGCCGACATCCAGTATATGCGTCTATGCCAGCGACAATCACGAAACAAGAATTTCTATGATGACCGTGAGAAAGCGTTGCGAAGATTGAATAGAATCAACGAGGAGCGAGGGCGTTTAACGCCTCACCAACAGTTGAGGTTGGTGTATGCGCAGAGTGAATTTGCCATCGTTTCGTCAACTTACTTTTACTATTTAGGACTAAAAGACCAATCTATTGATGCCATTGTCAATTTGCCGCAAGATACTGATTTGGAGCAAGATACGGCTCAATGGATTAACTATTTGTACAACATCGGTGCAGGTGGTATTATTACTGCTGGCACACAAGAGGAAATCAACCAAAGCGAATTTGATTATCTCATGCGCTGCTACCAGATAGCTATCGCCGTGGACATGCCTTTTTTCGAGGCGCAAGCACTGCAAGCGATGAGCGAGCATCTGCAAAAGCCCGTAGCCCGCGAGGCTCTGATACGTGACAACCTGCCCTCCATCCGTTTTATCAATGTCGATGAGATGGATGATTCCTTACTTGCAGGCAACCTGGCATTACGTGCCCTTGACATCTTTTCTGAATATGGTGACGTATATCAAACGGCAGGTGCTTACCGTACTCTGGCTGAATGTTATTGGGCGATTCATGACTACAAGTCGGCTGGGACGTGCCTCCAACACGCATTGTCAAACGATACTGCCATCAATCGCGCCCCAGACCTCGTGGCATCCATACGCGAACAGATGAGCTTGGTATATTCGGCGGTTGATGACAAGGCGAATAGTGACTTCAACCGCAACATTTACCTTGATTTACAAGAGCAGACAAGGCAAGATCGGCAGCTGGAAGCCCGTGCCGAGCAGTTGGAAAAGTCGTCTCGGCAGTTGAACGTGATGATTGCCATAGTGATTGTTGCCATTGCGCTAATGATATTCCTGATACTTGTCTTCGACCGTATGCGCAGACGTAATGACAATGATTTCTCATTGGCAAAGATGCTTGCTCCGTTGGAAGAATGGAAACAGGCGAACGAAGTCCACATGGAAGAGGTTGCTGAACACTACGAGGAGATCAACGAAAACATACAGATTGCCCAAATGCACTTGTTGGACAACAAGAAGATGAACCTTGAACAACGTGCGAAAGTGTCGCTTGTCAATTCAGTTACACCTTTCATCGACCGAATCATCCATGAGATTCGCAAACTTGGTGAAAAGAATGAAAATGCGACACAACGCACAGAGAGATATGCTTATATTACGGAATTGACAGGGCAGATCAATGCATATAATGATGTGTTGACACAATGGATCCAAATGCGACAAGGCGAATTGAGACTCCATATTGAGAGTTTTGCCCTCCAACCTTTGTTCGACATCCTCAAGAAAGGGCGCATGGCATTCCAGATGAAAGGTATCGAACTGGATGTAAGGGATACTTCCGATGTGGTGAAAGCTGACAAGACGCTCACATTGTTCATGATTAATACCATAGCCGACAATGCGCGGAAATACACCGAGGCAGGAGGGCGTGTCACCGTTTCTTCCCACTCAACGGATAAATATGTGGAGGTTTCCATTGCCGATACGGGCATAGGGATGGACGAGGAACACCTTTCGCATCTGTTTGACAACAAGCCTATTGTAGACAACATGGGTGTTCTTGAGTCGCATCCGTCTCATGGGTTTGGCTTGGTGAATTGCAAGGGCATCATCGAGAAATATCGTCGGATCAGCCAAATATTCCATGTCTGTACCATCACCGCTGAAAGTAAGGTAGGAGAGGGTAGTCGACTCTCTTTCCGACTACCGAAGGGGATGGTGCGTACCATTATGGGATTGGTGATGATGACGTTCTTTTCTTGTCAACCGACACCCTCTAACCAGGTAGCGAATGAGACCAAGGAATATCACGACGTACCCCTTCTCGTTCAGGCGGAGCGGTATGTCGATAGTGCCTACCTATCCAATATCAGTAGGAAATACGATGCAACGCTCAAGTTTGCTGATAGTTGCCGTCTTTGCTTGAATGACTATTACCAAACGATAACCCCCAAAGGTGACCAATTGATGAAAGCCTTTTCTACCGATACGGAGACACCGGCAGAGTTGTTGTGGTTTAGGGGCGAACTCCCCATCAATTACCAGACGATTCTTGGCATTCGCAACGAGACTGCCGTAGCAGCCTTGGCTCTCCACCAATGGGACTTGTATAATTATAATAACAAGGTGTACACACAACTTTTCCGTGAATGGTCGGCTGACAACACCTTGGATAATTATTGTAGGATGATGCAACAGTCGGAGAGCAATAAGACCGTTGCGGTCATTATCTTGATTATCTTGTTGGTCATGATATTCCCTGCGTATTATATTCTTTATTACCGCCATCGTCTCTATTACCGTTTTTGCGTGGAGAGGGTCAACAGTATTAATGACATCTTATTGAGCAATGTTGCCGCAGAGACGAAGTTGGGAATGATTGATGAAGAATGGAACATGAAGGCTATTGACTATAACCTACACCCTGAGTCGTTGGAGAACGTGGTAAGCCAAATAAGGCAGGCCTTGCGCAAGGGCATGGAGACGGAACAACTACAGCAAACAAACATTGAACTTGCCTCTGACACTTTGCGAAAGCTTGGATACGAAAACGACAATCTGCATATTAGCAATAGTGTCCTTGATAATACGTTAAGCACTTTAAAGCATGAAACGATGTATTTTCCCTCGCGTATAGCCCACTTGGTAGAAGGCCAAGATGCCAATCTCCATGACATCTCCGAACTTGTGGTCTACTACAAGGAACTCTATTCTATGCTCAGCGCGCAAGCCATGCGTCAACTCGTTGGTTTTGTGAGAGTTGACAATGATATGTTAAACTATCTGTTTGACATTTTAAAGAAGGGAAATGGTGGCGAAAAACCATCTATCGAGATGAGTGAGAAGGATGAAAAATATATGATGATACGTGTACACATGCCCCGCCTGTCATTGACAGAGGAGCAATGTGACGCACTCTTCACGCCTTCGACCGTCGATGTTTCCTATCTCTTGTGTAGGCAGATTATTCGCGACATTGGTGAGGCGACCAATGCGAGAGGGTGTGGCATTCAGGCGTATAAAGACAAACAAGGTGAGGTAGTGACAGATATAACAATTACAAAGAATATATGGAACCGTTTAAAGTTATCATTGTAGAAGACGTACCCTTGGAGTTGAAGGGGACAGAAGGTATTTTTCGCAACGAGATTCCAGAGGCTCAAATTATCGGAACGGCGGAAAATGAACAGGCATATTGGCGACTCATCAAACAAGAACTGCCCGACATGGTGCTCCTTGACCTCGGTCTTGGTGGCTCCACTACCGTGGGCGTTGAGATTTGCCGCCACACCAAAGACAGCTATCCACATGTCAAGGTGCTCATTTTCACGGGTGAGATACTGAATGAGAAGCTTTGGGTGGATGTGCTTGATGCAGGGTGCGATGGCATCATCCTCAAGAGTGGCGAGTTACTCACTCGCGGAGATGTCTCCAGTGTGCTTGATGGCAAGCGGATGGTATTCAACCAACCCATTTTGCAAAAGATTGTGGAGCGTTTCAAGCATAGCGTGAATAGCCAGTTGTATCGCCAGGAGGCATTGGTGGATTATGAGATTGACGAGTATGACGAGCGTTTTCTCCGTCATTTAGCATTAGGTTTCACGAAGGAACAAATCACGAACCTTCGAGGAATGCCATTTGGCGTGAAGAGCTTGGAGAAACGACAGAACGACTTGGTGACAAAGTTGTTCCCCAACACCAACTCCCGTAATGGCATCAATGCTACGCGATTGGTGGTGCGAGCCATTGAATTGCGCATCCTCGATATTGACAACTTACAACCCGACGAATGTTGAAGACACCCCAGATCAAGACCTCTCGGACACTTGCCATTGTGGCATTGTCGCTTGCGGTGGCGCAGCTGTTGCTTGTCCTCTTGTCTTGGATTATCTCCGCAGCCATCCCTAATGCCCCGTTACGCTCGTTGTTGAGCAGCGAGGGGATAAGGTGGTTCTTCGGCCATTTCACGCAAAACCTTGCCACACCCATGCTGGTATGGCTTCTTCTTGGCAGTATTGCGTATGGCACATATAACGACAGCGGTTTGCGAAATTCCCTTCTTCACCCTCGGATGTTGACTTTTCGCGAGCGTTTCGCCTTGCGTGTGTCGGGTATCATTGTAGGTGTGTTTGTCTTTGTGTTGGTCTTGTTGACCGCCGTGCCCCATGCTGTCTTGTTGAGTGTGACGGGTGACCTGTTTCCAAGCAGTTTTTCCGATAGTTTCGTAGCGGTGGTTTGTTTTATTGTCAGTGTCGCCTCCGTCGTATATGGGGTGATGAGTGGGCGGCTACATGGCATTGTAGACATTTTCCAAGTCCTTGCCGTGGGCATCACCTACACCTATCCCCTTTGGCTATTATACGTATTGGCGGCGGAGTTTTATTTTTCCCTGCTGTTTGTCTTCATGAAATGACAAAGGCGAAGGCATCGTACCAGTTTTTTCTTGGTATTTGGTACGCGGAGTACCACGTTGTGGTACTGCCCGTACCAAAGCGTGGTAGGGAGGCTACCATGCTTTGGTATTGGCGATCATCCATGTAATCGTTACTTGCTAAGATGGTTGACGTACTTCACAGGAGGTACATCTGTCTTCAATATGTCGGCGAAATCGTGGGGATTGAATGCCACGGGGCCTTTCATAAATTCGGGAATGTTGTAGCTTTTCATGAGCTGGCGATGGTAGTCCGGGTCTGCGCTGGGCAGCTCGAAGGGCTTGGTTCCCTTGCCATTCGCGTCGATATGCGCGATGAATGGGCGTGTGTACACGCCATCGGTGCGCCGTGACGAGAAGATGATCCACTTGCCATTGCTCGACCAGGAGTGGTAACTCTCCACGTTGGTGGAGTTGCATTCGTTGAGCGGCCGTGCCTCCATTGTCGTCAGGTCCATCATCCAGAGGTCGGCATCCCTGTGCCAGATGTGGAAGCATCCCCATCCTCCGAGCGTGAAGAGGAGGTATTTGCCGTTGGGCGAGATGCGTGGGAGCGTGGCGCTCTTTGACATCGCTGCCGCGTCGAACACCATTTCCTTGGGACCAAACTCTCGTGTCTCGGGGTCGAAACTCTTGCGGTAGATGCTGTATTTGATTTCATAGGAACGCCGGATGGCCTCTCCTGTAGACACCGTGTCGTTTTCATATTCAAAATGTGCGCTACAAAAATAGAGTGCTTTCCCGTCGGGAGCCCAGAATGGGAATATCTCAAATTCCTTGGGGTTGTTCTCTATGTTCATCACCTCGTTGCGGTCGATGTCATATACAATGAGGTCACTCTCCGAGTCAAGCACCTCTATCTTGTTCACGTCACGAGTATGGAAGCTCTGCATCGTCTTGTTCGTCGAGTACACAATCAGTTTCAGCCAAGGGTGCCATGATGGATAGACGCCGGCGGAGAGGATGGAATCGTTTGCCATATTCACCTTTTTGGCTTTCCCGTCATACGTGATGATGGTGCCGCCATTTTTCTGCCGGGCGTGGAATTGCAACCGTTGCGGGTTGTACATCTGGTAATTGTGGCAGTTGATGCATTGTCCGTTCACCTCGTCTCCCACAAGCATGTTGTCGTAGATGACACTCTCGTCATAGTTTTCGAGGCACCGTTGGTTGATGGTCAGCTCCTCGTAAGTCACGTATGATGGTGAAATGAGTCGATAGCTGATATACGGGTCGATGGAATCGGGCGACACAAAGATCTTGAAAGGCTCGAATCGTGTCCAGGAGTCGTTTTCATCTTGCCAATACACCTCCACGTCGATGGCCTTGCCCTTGGCATTTGCCGTCAATTCCTTCCACTCGTCGATGTCGGGTTGCGCCTTCATGCCGCCACAAACGATGTCGTTCCCGTCGCAAGAGAACCGTGTCACCATGTCTTTCACCGTGCCAGGCATCTTTGATTGTTGCAACTCGAATGTCAGCGGTGCGATGTTGATTGGTATGGTCACCCCGTGGTAGTTGGGGTAGATGGGTGCTTGCTTATGGCTCTCCGTGAATTGCGCGGGCACGCTTGTCTGCCTACATGCCGTGAGGAGTATGGAGGCGAGGAATGTCAGGTAGATATATGTTGTCTTTCTTTTCATGGTGTCAATAGGATTTTTGGTTGCGTGTGAAGAAATACTCAAAATAGAACGTGCCGCCGAAACGGTCGTACATGTAGGGTTTCATCTGCTCTTCGGTCATGCCTGCATACGATTGGGCGGTGGCCATGAAGTCGTTGTATGTGTCAACGACATCCTTGTCGAATGGCATCTTGCTGATGTCGATGTTGTTTTCGAGATGCCCATAAAGATAGGCTGCCTCTTGGTAATGCTTGGGCATGGGCTTGCCTTCATGTATAGTGGCATAATGGAAGAAGCGCGGCCAAAACATACCGATGTCTTTCATCTGCAAGGCGGCGAGCAGCGTCTGTTCCTGATAGACAGGGTCGTTACTGTCGTCGTTGGCAAAGAGGTTGAGTAAGTAGATTTCTATCAGCGTGTTGTCGCTGGTCAACACGTCTCTTTGTCCCAGCATGGGAAGTATCGGGCCCAGTTCTTTGTCTTTTTTGATGAGTTCGGCGTTCTTGGTGTATGGCTCATATTGCTCAGCCCATTTGGCGTAATACTTCGTTTTCTTGAGGATGTCAATGTATTTTTGCGCAACGACCATCTCATTGTTGAGCAACGAACACTTGAGCATGAACTTATAGTATTCCACGCGCCAGCCATATTCCACGCCGTCTTCTAAACACCAACGGTAACAGAAGTTGGTCTGCCCGTAGTGTAGGTAGAGCAACTTGCCGCCCGTTTGCGTCAGGCGCACCATGAACGGTGCCTCGCAACGCTTGTCCCCGTTCTTGTAACGATACATCTCGTCGCCTTGCCTTCCCTCGCGGAAGAGTGCCAGGTTTTTCATCATCCACATCATTCGGGTGGGATCTTCCCAGTCGCGGGCTATGTCTAACACTCCATCCCAGTCGACATTCTCCACGCAACGGTTGATTTCCAACTCCGTGTGGAAGTTTTTGTCCTTATACCAGAAATAGTAAGTGGCGAAAACGAGGGCAACCAACGCCAATGTCTGTATGGCAACCCACAAATGAACCCGCTTCACGTCTGTTTGCCTGTGTTTCTTGTATAACAGGGCTGCTATGGCCGTGAATGCCGCGAGTAGGTAGAAGGGGATGTAATACGAGTAATAATCCTTGTCGATGCGGAAGAGGGGCAACGCCGTCCAGTAGATGTTCACGATGTTGGTTTCATGATACAACATACGGTAGCATACCAAGGGGATTGCCACGATGGCTAACAATGCCACCAATGTGTTGATGGAACGTTGCCCGATGGTCATTCCCTCCAACCTCCACGTAATGATAGCCATGCCCAATGTGGCAAGCAGCCCATAAAAACCGAAAAGGGGATAGGTGATGATGGTGGATATAATAATAAATAATGTGTTCATGAAGAACTTGGGAGGTATACTCCTATATGCCCATATCAACGCCATGACGATGGTCATGCCAATGGTGGCGGTGAAGTAGTACCCCCGTGCCTTGAGGTAGAACAGCCAATAGCCAATCTGGAAATCGGCTATTGCCAGCAAGGCGACGGGTATGAGCAAGGTGACGACCCATCTGTTGGGGATGTTGAAAGCCTTTTTGGCAAGCCACATCAGCAATGCCCACCATAGGCAGAGGAATGTCGCCCCTATCCAGGGATGGTAGAAATACTGTGTGAAGTATGAGCCGAGCCACACCAGAAACCCGCCCGATGCCACCATACATTGCTTGAAGAACAATGGCGTGTAAAGGAACATGTTAAACTCTTGCACCCTAAACAGGAGGGTGGACTCATAGGTGACCATGACGACCCACAGAGCCGCCAAGGCGACAAGGGGCAGCAGGATGGCAGGGAGTAGCAGGGCAGAATCCTTGATGGTCTTTGCCACTCGCACTTTCTGCTCTTTTGGGCTTGTCTTCTTTTTTTTGTTATTGTTTATCTTCATGTTAATATGTCATTTGTATTCCATTCATACGTATCGTAACAGAGGCCTCTTCCACCGAACCCCTCTTTCTGGAAAAGCAACTGGAGGTTGAGTTGGGTGTGGTCATGAGTGGTAGACTTGCCGAAGTCAAAATACCTGATGCCCTCGTTTGGACGGTGAAGCAACTCATCGAACAAGAGGTCTATCGCCCCCCATTCCTTCCCTTGTCGGTTGGCAGAGATATATTGCACGTGTGCTACTTGTTTCGTCATGTAAAGGATGGTTCCTCCCAGTGGCTCTTTATGGTCGAATGCCATATAGAGCTTGATGTTTTCGGGAAAGCGGGAATGGAGCAATTGGATTTCTTCCTTGGTGTGGACGGGAGCCACCCCATATCTCTCGGCAAGGTTAGCATGGAGTATCTCCCAGAAAGTTCCCACATCGTCGCTCTCGCGGATGGTCAAGCCATGAGCCTTCGCCTTCCTGATACCCGCCTTTCGCGATTCGGGAAACTTGACGGGATGGTCGAGGTCGATGGTCGAGGAGAGGTCGCGCGACACGAGCCTCGCCTTGCAACACACGCTCAAAGCATATAGGTCTTCCTCGGAAGGTATCACGTGGTAGATGGAGGGAATAGCCTTATAGACGACCTTCTCGATGCGTTGTTGGTAGAGGAATGTGTTGAGTTCCTTGAAAAGCTGGCAAATCCTCCCTCCCGTACACTGCTCATCCATGACCAGTCCGCCATAGGTGAGTCCTTGGTGTGAATAGAGTGTTTGCCCTTTCAGATGAGCGGGCAGGATTGCGTAGATGTGTCCGTTTAAGTAAAAGGCGATGGAGTGGTCGGCAAACCTGTCTTGGTGGTAATCCATGTAGCGGCGGTCGAAGAGGAACGTGCCATTCTTCGACCGTGCCACAAACTGATTCCACTCGTCAGCTATGTCGGGTATGTATCGCCTGATGTCAAACATCACCTGTTGCCGTACATTTGCTCGTAGTATTTCTGGTAGTCGCCACTGGTCACCTCGGCTATCCAGTCTTGGTTTTCCAGATTCCACTTGATGGTTTTGACGATGCCTTGGGCAAACATGGTTTCGGGATACCAACCCAATTCATTCTTGATCTTCGTCGGGTCGATGGCATAACGGAGGTCATGGCCGAGGCGGTCGGTTACAAACGTAATCAAGTCATCATTGATCCAGTCAATGCGTATTTCGCCGTTCTCGTCCAACTCTTGTTTCTTCAACACCTTACGCAACTCCTTGTTATTCTCCATCATGTCGTGGATGGTCTTGATAGTGAGTTTCACGATGTCGATGTTCTTCATCTCGTTATGGCCTCCCACATTGTAAACCTCTCCGTCTTTGCCTTCTCTTACCACTAAATCAATGGCTTTGCAATGATCTTCCACATATAGCCAATCGCGCACATTTTCGCCTTTACCATATACGGGCAACTTCTTGCCAGAGAGAATGTTATTGATGATTAATGGGATTAGTTTCTCCGGGAAATGATATGGGCCATAGTTGTTAGAACAACGAGTAATGGTTACAGGCATGTGATACGTGTCGTGGTAAGCCATCACGATCATATCAGCTGCCGTTTTAGAAGCACTATAAGGACTATGAGGACAAAGTGGAGTTTCCTCCGTAAAGAATCCTTCTGCACCTAACGAACCATAAACTTCATCGGTTGCCACTTGATGGAAACGTTTTCCCTCTTTCCATGTAGGGTAACCGTCTTCGCCTTTGCCTGTTACCCATGCATTGCGAGCAGCATCTAACAAGTTTTGTGTGCCGAGGATATTCACGGAAAGGAACAATTGCGGGTCTTCAATCGAACGGTCTACATGGCTCTCTGCGGCAAAGTTTACCACATAGTCGATGTCATTCTCAGAAAAGAGCTTGTCAGCCAACTCACGGTCGCGGATGTCTCCTTTGACAAAGACACAACGTTTCCCGTCGATGTCGTCCTTGATGGTGCCGAGGTTGCCAGCGTATGTCAATGCGTCGAGTATGATGACTTTGATGTCTTCGTCTTTGTATTTCTTGTCAAGCAGATACTTGATGAAATTTGCGCCGATGAATCCTGCGGCACCTGTTACTAAATACGTTTTCATGATTGATTTCATTTTATTAAATTTTATTTGTTGATGTTCCTAATGTAATAACTTCACAATCGGTGAATTTATTGCCCTCAATCGTCAACCTTACCAGCGTGCGCTCTTGGTGCCAGCCTTGTAGGCCTGCCGCCCCGGGGTTGATATGTAGGATGTTGAGCGTCTTGTCGAATTGTACTTTGAGGATGTGGGAATGCCCGCATACGAACAATTGTGGGGGATTGGCATAGATTTGCCCCCTGATACGCGGGTCGTAATTGCCCGGATAGCCGCCGATGTGTGTCATCAGTACGTCTACATCCTCGCATTTCCATCGCAACTTCCCAGGGAAGAGCAGGCGTAGGTCGCCACCGTCGCAATTGCCACATACGGCTCTCAATGTCCTGAACGTTGCCAACTTGTTAGCTACCTCCATGCTTCCGATGTCTCCCGCGTGCCATATTTCGTCGCATGGCTCGAAGTATTCGTAATATTTGTCGTCCCAAAATGAATGGGTGTCGCTGATGATTCCTATTTTTCTCATAATCCACGATGACTATTCTTCATGATCCATGGGGCGAGACGAGACCCTCACTCATCCATCTTGAAACGTTTGATGATAAACGTCTTGAGGAATCTCGCCGTCTCTTCCAGCCCCAGGAGGGAGGTGTTGACGCAGATGTCATAGCTCTCGGCATTCCCCCATTTCTTTCCCGTATAATAATTATAATAGGAGGAGCGGGCGTTCTCCTTGTTGTTGATGATCTTGCGGGCCGTCTCCTCGTCGCATTGGTGCCGCTCACGTACAGCCTTGATGCGCTCGTCCATGTTGGCCGTAATGAAGACATTGACGACATTGGCATAGTCGCGCAACACGTAATCGGCACATCTGCCGATGAACACACAGCCCCCGCCTGATGCCGCCTTGCGTATGGCATCACTCTGGAACTGGAACAGGCTCTCTTGTGAGAAGCGGCTATTGTAGAAGTTGTTGTCGGAGACATGCGGCGCATGTAGGTGGAACAAGGACTTGAAAAACCCCTTTTGCTCATCGTTCTGCTCAAAGAAAGCCTCCGAGAACCCACTTTCCTTCGCGGCAAGGTTTAATATCTCCTTGTCGTAGAGCTGGTATTTGAAGTCGTCTGCCAGCATTTTGGCGATATAACGCCCGCCACTACCCAGTTGCCGTCCGACGTTAATGATGATCTTCTTGTCTTGCATCTGTCAATTCTTGGTGTTGCAATTTAAACTTCTTCATATATCTTATCATGATAGTCCATGTGACGATAAAGGCGATGGTGTCAGAGGCGGGCAATGCCACCCACACGCCGTCTACTCCTAAGATGGGTGGGAGGGCGATGAGCAAGGGCAACAAGAAAATCATCTGCCGCGACAATGACAGGAACATGCTGATCTTCGCCTTGCCAATGCTTTGGAAAAAATTGGTGATGACCGCTTGCGACCCTATCAAAGGAAAAGCCAGCATGTTGAGACGGATGCCTCGGATAGCGATGTCGATGAGTTCCTGGTCTTTTGTAAACAGGCGAGCGCAAGGGTAGGGGGCAAACTCGCCCACCGCCCAGCCCACCACCATGATGGCGGTAGCAGCGACCATGGAGTATTTCAACACCTTCAGCATACGGTCGAATTGCAAGGCACCGTAGTTATATCCCGCTATGGGCTGCATCCCTTGGTTGATGCCCATGACGACCATGAAGAAAAGGAAGCCGATACGGTTGGCGATGCCGTAAGCCCCCACGGCGAGGTCGCCGCCATATTGCACCAGTGCCGTATTGATGAAGATCACGATGATACACGCGCAGGCGTTCATAGAGAAGGGCGAGATGCCGATGGCGAGGATGTTCTTGATGATGTTGCCGTCCAGTTTGTATATGCCACGCTTGAAGTGAAGCAATTCGTTGGGGTTGCTAAAGAGCCACACCTGCCAGCACAGGGCTGTCGTTTGTGAGAGGATGGTGGCAATGGCTGCTCCTTGTATTCCCATCTTGAAGGTGTAGATGAAAAGGGGGTCGAGGGCGGTGTTCAATAAGACGGTGAAGATAGTGGCGTACATGGCGTGGCGTGGCTTCGACGCTGCCCGTAGCAGGGCATTCATCCCGAAATAGAGGTGCGTAAACACGTTGCCCAGCAATATCACCACCATGTAGTCGCGGGCGTAGGGGATGGTGTTCTCCGTCGCGCCGAAGAAACAGAGGATTGGGTCGAGGAAGATGAGGCACAACGCACCGAAGATGATGCCCGTGATGACTTTTAGCACCACGGAGTTGCCCAATATCTTTTGGGCGGTGGCATAGTCGCGCTGCCCCAACTTCACGGAGAGGTATGTACTGGCTCCCACGCCGATGCCCGCGCCGATGGCTCCGCTCAGGTTCATGAAGGGGAAGGTGATGGCAAGGCCGGATATGGCCATCGGTCCCACGCCTTGCCCGATGAAGATGGAGTCCACCATGTTGTACAAGGAGCTGGCGACCATCGCCACGATGGCGGGCATGGCGTATTGCGCCAAGAGCCGCCCCACGGGCTTCGTCCCTAACTCCAATGTCGCTTTCTTATTGTCCATAGTCTCTCCGCCAAGCCTTTATCATTTCCGTTTGCGTACCATGTAGGATGAGTATTTCTCCTCTTTCCCGTCCTCGTTGACCTTGGTCTTGCTCATCTCTATCTTGTTGCCCGACCTGTCGATGAATGCCGCGTTGGCCCTGCGCCCCATGGTCGAGGTGTCCTTATTGCTCTCGTTGTATCGGGATAGTTTCTCCTTAAACCGGGCGATGAGATTCCGCACGGAGTCTGCCAACGCCTCTTCGTAGGTGATATGGGTCGTGTCAAGCGTGTAATAGCTGCCCTTGGCATATTCCCTGATGAGCGAGTCGCCCACGACGGCCCATGTGCCCTTCATGTTCAAGACGTGCTCTATTTGCCCCTTGAAGACGGCAAGGGACTGCTTGTTTCCTTTCAAGTGGGTGAAGGTGTGGTCTTTCTTGAACTCGATGCTTTCCCATGCGTCCTCCGACGAGGCGACCTCCTCCCAAGTGTCGATGAGCTCTTTCTCCTTGATGGGTCGTCCCGTGCGGTTCTTCTTCTCGATATAAGCCGCCAGCTCCTCGTCGGTGATACCCATGGCAAACTTGCACTGGTCGCTCATACGTTGCCAGTCGTTGGCGATGGAGATGAATGTCCTTTGCCTTGAGATGGAATACGCCAAGTAGAGCTGTGTCTTCTTTCCCTTGAGCTTTTGGCTCAAAAGGGATATGAGTTTATCGTATACGGAATTGCTTGGCGATGCTAGGTAGAAGTCGTATTCCTCCTCACGCGAGATAGGTTTCTTATAGACAAGCTCGCTATTGAATTGTGTCTGGTATTGATGGCGCTCTTGGAAGAATTCCTCGAAGATGCCTATCACCTGCGCGTTGTCGATATTCTTCCAAGAGTCCTGGCTGCTATGGAAAATCTTTTCCTCAGAGTCGTTGAACTCATACCCGTAGCCCTCTGACAGGTAGACGTAGATGGCCTCAATCGTGTCATTGGGGAAGTCGTTGAGTTCGTCAATGTGCTCCAGCGCATACTGTATCAGGTCATAGCCCTTTTCCTCGTCCTTGGCGACTTCACGTAGCTGCCTCACGTTATCGTCGATGTCGTGGATGACCATCATGGCGGTCTCACGCCCTGCTTTTCGCTTCTGCCACTTCTCCACTTGGTAGGCCGTGCCGAAAGTCAGGATGATGGAAATCGTCGTGGCGACGGTCGTCATCATGATTTCCCGTGCAATCCCCCTTGCCGTCATGTTGTGGCCTAACTTGGGCATCTTAAATTTAACGTTCATCTTGAATGATTATCTGTCAAATGTCTTATTTTTGCTAAATCGCTACAAATTTACAACTTTTTTCGTATTTTTGCACCAGTTTTCACTATTTATGTTAATTATCATCGTTTTTGATGTCTTTGCAACAAACGAGGGAATGTAGTTATGGGAACGTATGAGGCGCAATTTGCAGGCATGGGAGCCAGGTGCTTGCTTACCTTTTTCATGGTGGCATGGATGACGCTATGCGTATCTTTCACAGGGTGTACGGAGAGGAGGAGTGGACACCAAGTGCCGCTCGACGATGCCGTAGAGTCCGACTCGCTCTCGGCGGAAGGCGAGGATGCGGGCGAGGATGCGTCCATACCGTCTGCCGCAGATGAGTTGTTTGACGACTTCTTTTTCAATTTCGCCGCCAACAAAGGCTTGCAACGTAAGCGCATCCAATACCCCCTGCCTATCTATAAGGGCGACGTGGTGACTTCCAGGGTCAACAAGGGCGCTTGGACGATAGAGCGGTTTTTCATGCCCGAAGGCTATTACACCCTGATTTTCGACAAGCCGGAACAGGTGGACATCGTGAAGGACACCTTGGTAAACCACGTGGTGGTCGAGAAGATTTTTCTCGAAAAGGGCGGCATCGAACAGTTTTATTTTGACCGAATACGTGGGGAGTGGATGCTCACGTCCATCAGGCAGATGTCCATCGACGAATCGCCCAATGGCTCGTTCCTGGCTTTTTACCGCCGATTCTGCGATGATGAGGACTACCAGTTGCAGAGCGTCAACGACCTTGTCACCTTTTCCGCGCCCGACCCCGACGACGACTTCAATACCATCACGGGGATGATGGTCCCCGAGCAATGGCCGGCGTTCAAGCCCTCACTTATCCCCCGGGGTATTATCTACAACATCAACTATGGGCAGACCTGCACCGAGGTCAACGAGAAGGTGCTACTCATCCGTGGCGTTGCTAACGGGTTAGAGGCGGAGCTGGTCTTCCATAAGAAGAACGGTGTCTGGAAACTCATCAAGTTTATGTCATGAAAGATTTAACCGATTATAGCCTCCTGCCACACAACACCTTTGGTATTGACGTGCGGTGCAAACGGTTCGTCGAGTTTGCCACAGTGGGAGAGTTGGAGGCAGTTTTACGAAGCCTCACCGACGACGACAACCCCCTTCTTCTATTGGGTGGTGGGAGTAACCTCTTGCTAACGAGCGATTTTTCTGGCACGGTTATTCATTCTGCCATCAAGGGGATAGAGGTTGTAGGGGAGACATCCCAACACGTCTCCCTGCGCGTGGGGAGCGGGGAGGTGTTCGACGACGTGGTCGCCTATTGCGTGGAGAAAGGCTATTATGGCATCGAAAACCTGTCGAAAATCCCCGGCGAGGTGGGAGCGAGTGCCGTGCAGAACATCGGGGCATACGGGGTGGAGGTGAAAGACTTGATAGAGTGGGTCGATGCCTTGGAAGTCAAGACTGGCCTTCCCGTCTCCTTTTCCAATGCTGATTGTCAATATGGCTACCGCCAGAGCCGATTCAAGCAAGATTGGAAAGACAGGTTTGTCATCACGCATGTCACCTATCGGCTCTCCAAGCAATTCGCACCCTATCTCGATTACGGCAACATTCGAGGGGCATTAGCGGAAAGAGGCATTGATAATCCTACGGCTACAGAGTTGCGAAAGGTAATTATTGACATCCGAGATGCCAAGTTGCCCGACCCCAAGGTGCAAGGCAATGCGGGCAGCTTCTTCATGAACCCCATCGTGCCCAAGGAGAAATATGTCGAGTTGGCGGCATTGTACCCCGACATGCCACATTATTACGTTGACGAGCAACATGAGAAAATACCCGCAGGATGGATGATTGACCAATGTGGATGGAAAGGACGTGCCTTGGGAAGGGCAGGGGTACACGGCAAACAAGCCCTCGTCTTGGTGAACCGCGGCGGTGCAACGGGCAACGACATCGTCAATCTATGCGAGGCGATACGCAAAGATGTGTTTGAACGATTTGGCATCGAGATTAATCCAGAGGTTAATGTTATACAAGGAGTTCAGGAGATCAAGGAGTTCAGGAGTTCAGACAATAGTTCTCTTTTCCAAGATGCTAATGTCTGAACTCCTTGAACTCCTGAACTCCTAAACTCCCCCAAAATAATAAATAGTATGAGATTAACGTTCTTAGGCACGGGAACATCGGGCGGGGTGCCATCGCTGGGATGCGGTTGCGAGGTATGCAAGAGCCAAGACCCACACGACAAGCGATGGCGTAGTGCGGCTCTGTTAGAGACAGACCACACGCGAATACTCATCGATTGCGGCCCCGACATCCGTATGCAGCTCATGCCATTCCCCTTCCAACCGATAGATGCGGTGCTGCTCACCCACATCCATTACGACCATGTGGCGGGTATTGACGACCTGCGACCATTCTGTGTTTTTGGCGACATCCATGTCTATGCCAATGAGTTGACGGCAAAGGGGTTACGAACCACTATGCCCTATTGCTTCACCGACCATATCTACCCTGGCGCGCCTAAGCTCGACCTGCACGTGATAGAACCTTTTTGTCCTTTGACAATCAATGAAATCGAAATCCTGCCTATCGAAGTGATGCACGGGCAATTGCCCATCCTGGCGTATAGGATAGGCAACTTCGCCTATATCACGGACATGAAGACCATCACACCAAAAGGTCTCCAAGCCTTACGGGGCGTGGAGACGCTCGTGGTGAATGCCTTGCGCTGGGAACGGGAGCACCATTCCCATATACTCGTCCATGATGCCATCGAGTTCGCACGTCGGGTGGGGGCGAAACAAACATACCTTACGCACCTCACACATTATATCGGATTCCATGACGAGGCGAACAAACGACTGCCCGATGGCTTCCAGTTCGCCTACGACGGCTTGCAACTTGCCCTATAAGCGGTTGGGCTAAAATTCTCCTGCCGCTCCACGCTCGCGCCATGGAGTCATTTGATGCACGACGTGACGCCCAGCGTGGTGGCTATCGCCGTAAGGATGGCGATGATCGTCTGAATGATGAATTTCCAAGTCTCCCGTTTCATGATATATGACCAAGCTATTAAAGAAATACAGAAAGGTAAACTTAGTTTTGAATGTTGGATAAGATACATTCCACAATTTAAACAATTATCCAATTAATAATGTTGATAAGTTAGTATTTTACTTTGTAACACCATTTACGAGTGCAAGTATTCCTCCATCGTAAAGACCGTACTGTAACCGCCAACCAACTTTTCTCCCTCGAGGCGGTCTATGCCAGCGTATGAGAGGCTGGAGTCCTCATAGCGTTTGAACTTATAGACGGCATCATTCATCAGAGCCTCATTGAAAACGTTTAGGCTTACTAATAGCGCAAAATCTTGTTTTGTCAGACCCGTAACTCTTTCAAACAACCTCGGCTCCAACTGAAGAATCACGTCTTTCAGTGAGTACTCCCGATAGTCCGTGAGGTACATAAAGATGGGTATGCGCGTGGCAAACTTCATCAGTTTTTCTTGAATCTGCTTCCTTTTACTCTTAATCTCTTTCTCGGCATCTGACAGTTCTCTCTTCTCTTTAACGGAAAGACCTTCTTCATGTTCTTTACGTTTTTTCTTGATGACATCCGTCTTGTTGATGATGGTCTCAATGTCCTGATTCAGCGAACGGAAGCCTTCTATCTTCATCAATGCCGCCATCGCCTCTTGGTTATTCATCAATCGTTGGAGCGTGTAGTTATCGACATTTACCAACAAGGCACTTTCCCATCTTCGAGCCAAGAGCGTGGCAGAAGTGTTGTTCATCGCCATGTCGAGTACGTCGCTGGCATTGAGAGCCTTCATCACACCATTCTCATAACAAAGCACGGGCAGAAACTTGATAAAATCATCCACACACTTCTCTGGATTTCCCTCTTCTACATTCAATTGGCATGAGTAGTCAGCAACCTTTCTTAAAGCCCTGTTTGGCGAGAAGTCGAACACGTAACAAACTTTCTTTAATATCTCCGTCTGGTTAGGATGCAACCCGTCGCTATTGGCAATCGTCCAAGGCGATGGACACGGAAGGCAGACTGGAAATAGGTCTCTGGCGAAGATGTGTCACGCAACATAAAGATGCCCGTCCATGGACGAACGGTGACACCCGTAGTCAGTTTTCCGCAAGTTAGCGAGATGGTCTTGCAATGTAGCGGGTCGGGATGCGACATCGCTTTCTCTACGGGTGGCAGAGCCTGTAGTCCAATACCAGCCTTCGTGCCAGCACAAACAATCACCCGATAGTCATGATAAAACGTATTCTGAAACTCTCTCAATAGATTTCGCATGGCGAAACATGATGCCACATTGGGCAGGAACCAAAGTGTGTGATTCATGTTCGTATAAAGATCACCATTCAAGAAGGGTAGGGGTGGCTTGCGATTTCCTGCCTTTAGGTCGTTGATGGAGGTCGGAAAATATGACGAAACCATAGTTCTGTATAATACAAAACAAATGTCTTTAGGCATTTTAAAAGGAAAAACTGGCTCCTATTTGCAAAATTCCCAAGCAACCATAGCCAAGTTCTCCCCAAAAGTGGATGTTTTCCGTAACAATATTGCCTCCAATTGTCGTAATGTGGTAACCCAAGTGCCATCTCACCTTATCGGTAAGGACAGATTCTCTGGGTTCATCTATTTAAGTGAGTTCGACGAATTTAGAATAAAGAAAGCTGTGTGTCATTCAGACGATTATAGTTTTTCGAACTTACGTTTGATTAACCATGAATGATGTGGATGTCTCTCTGTGGGAACGGAATCTCGATGTTGTTCTCCTGTAATGTCTCATAGACACATTCCAAGACACGCCCGTCGTCCATGTATTGCGTGAGAACAGGCACCCACACGAGGATTTTGAGGTTGATGGCGGAGTCGTCAAAACTCTTTAACACGATGTTGGGTTCTTTGCCCTTTTGTAGAAAGTCAAGCCTTTTGAGGGCTGCCACCAGCACTTCCTTGCAACGCTTGATGTTGGTGCCGTAAGCCACGCCTACCTCAAGGATATGCAATTCATAACCGTGGTTTTTCGTCAGGTTCTTGTAATTCTTGGTAAAGAGCTGGCTGTTTTGGAAAGCGATGACCGACCCATCGACGGCTTCGAGCAAGGTGGACGTGAAATTGATGGAGCTTACCCTACCACGTGTGCCGTCGCAATAGATGTAGTCTCCCACTTTGACACGTCCCGCCATGAGCGAGATGCCGTAGTAGATGTTCTCGATGATGTCTTTCATGGCGAAACCAACACCCGTGGAGAGACCGCCTGATACGACGACGAGCCAAGTGTTGTTGACATGCAGGATGGCGAGGCTGATGAGCAACCATGTACCCCATACCAACAATTGGATGACGTTCTTTGCCATGATGGAACGAGAGGACGATGAGTTCTTGTCGATGCGGTCGAAATGGAACTTGGCAAATGCCTGTAATGTTTTATTGATGTAGGAGAAGACAAACCACAGCGTGACCACTTGTGAGATGGAGAAGATGCTCACGGCAAAATTCTTTGAATCAATGAATCGCTTGCGGAATATCATCCTCGTGGTATCGCCAAGATTGAAAACGTCTGCAGCCCAATAGATCGAGATGATAATGGAGAAAACCGCCAAGACGGGAAGCACCACATGGTAGATGAGGTTGAAGAACCAGGTCTTGGTAATGGGTTTACTGGTGAAGTTCTTTCTTTCGTTCCAAGCCTTGAGATAGTCGCTGATGCAGGTGATGGTGAGGATGCAGGTAAGTTGCATGATCCACCAGATGAGCAGTTGTACGCTCAACAGGGTGTAGCCTATCCATGAGCATACAACGGACGCAAGGAATACGGCAAGTGACACATACGAATATAGCACGTCGCTACGCGGGATGTTGCCATTGTGCCGCTTGATGACCACCCATTGCCAAATGGCACATACCAATAGGATTGGTGGGAAGAATAGGTTGACCAAGTCGTTGGGGATCAATACGATGCGGAAGGAGATGACGAGGAATCCAATGAAGAGCAAGGGTGAGTATACTTTTAGCGCATTCCAAATCTGTGTGTCGTTTAGGCGGATGAGCAGCGAGATGAGGATGACGCCGAGCAACCAAGCATATTCCACCAATAGTCCGCTTGCCATGATGATGAAGTTCTGCTCTTGGAAGATGATACGCATGATGCCGAGGATGAGTGCGAGGGTGACGACGGTGGTTGTCAACACGACGCATTTATGTTTGTTCTTGAGCCATTCGGGTTGTTTGAAACGGCTCACGATGAAACGGTAAACCAGCATGTTGAGCAGGAATGCCGCACATGCGCAGATGATAATCATCTCAAAAAGGAAGGCTATGACCTTGATGTCCCATTGGGATCGGATGCGTCCCATAGGCTTGTATTTGTCCAAGACCATATCGGACGTATTTCTCAATTCGCTACCGAAATTGGTTAGGATTTTCAAATAATTATCGCCACCGTTTCTGAATATGCTCGTTTGAATCTCGTCATACCTTTGGTTGGCATAGTCGTGGAGGTAGCGTAGATGATTTTCTGTAGTATTATAATATTGTATATATTCGTCGAGTTGGTCGCTGTTGGCCTTGAGGGTTCGACGTATGTTGACGGCAAGGGTCAAGCATACGTTGCGGTCGATTTTCGCCTTGTTGCTCAACATCATCTTGGGCATGTTGCTTAGGTTGTTGATGAGGCTGTCGTACCGTGCTATCTCGCCATTGATGCGGTTGACCATGGTCTGAAAGGGCAGCACGTTTTTCTTGAACTCGAAGAATTGCTCCGTAGCCTCATGACAAGCGTAGGTGAGATCGAACACGTATCCGGGCTTCTGCGAGTAAAGCATCAACGAGTTTTGGCTGCTCTCGCTTAGGATGGCTCGTACCTGTTCAAACACCTCTTGGTTTTGCTCTTTCATGAACCCGCTCTGTCTTTCCAGTTCGTCGTGGTATTCTTTCAGTTCAACGCGCAGCACGGAGAGGGTGTTGTCGAGGTCTTTCTCTTTTAACACGGCATGGGCGAAAGGAAGGGATGCTACCCATAAAAGCAGGGTTAGTATGGCTGTTTTTTTCATCATCTTGAATCAATTTGTGTGCAAAAGTAATATTTTTCAAGCAGATTGTACATGATTTCTCCGATTATCTTTACATTTTTGCTTACTTTTGCACGATATTTTATTAGGATATAATGATAGTAATTGCTGATAGCGGTAGCACTAAGACCGACTGGATGGTGTTGGTGGATGGAGAATGTAACAAGCGATTCCATACGCAAGGGATGAATCCTGTGCTGATGCCACAAGAAGAATTGGAACGGATATTGTGCGAGGCAAGGGTGCAAATGGCCAATGAAATGCCTCAACGAGTGTTTTTCTATGGCGCGGGATGTAGAGAGAATGTCATTCCCAAGATGGAAATGGCCATCGTCCATGTGTTTCATCCACTCAAACGTGAGGATGTACAAGTGCAAACCGACCTCATGGCAGCAGCACGGGCTTTGTGTGGGGAACAAGAGGGAATCGCATGTATATTGGGTACAGGTGCCAACTCTTGTTTGTATGATGGCGACCGTATCTTGGCGAATACGCCTCCTTTGGGTTTTATCCTGGGAGACGAGGGGAGCGGAGCAGTAATTGGGAAGTTATTTGTCAACGCCCTATACAAGGGAAGACTGTCTAATGAATTGCAACAAGAGTTTGAAGAACAGATGCAAATGACTCTCTCCACAATTATCCAAAAGGTATATCGAGAACAGATGCCCAACCGTTTTCTTGCGTCGTTTGTCCCGTTCATCTTTTCCCATCTTGATGTGACAGGAGTTGCCGAGTTGTGCGAGGAAAATTTTCGATTGTTTTTCCGATACAATATTGACCCTTACCACCGGCATGATTTACTGGTAAATGCTATAGGGAGTGTAGCTTTCCATTTTGCCGACTTGCTTCGTCGAGCGGGAAAGAAAGAAGGTTATGAGATGGGGTTGATTTACCAATCGCCGATGGATGGATTGGTAAAATATCATCAAAGTGTCATAGGATGAGGTTTTATTGCTTACATTTTGAAAGAATAGTACTTGATATTATCAAAAAAGTATTACAATAATCCTTTTTTTTGTCTTATCTTTGCAAGCAGATTATTATAACTAACTCTTTAAACCAATTTTTATGAAGAAAGTCTTTACACTTATCGCAATGGCACTTGTCGCTATGGGTGCCAATGCACAGACATGGAATTTCTCGGAATGGGAGCAAGGCGACATCACCGAGACCAAGACCGTAGATGGATTGACCGTGTATGCCACGGCAGACAAGAAAGTGACCATCGATGCTAACAAGAAAACTTACAACGATGTTGAATACACACAACGTTTGAAGTTTGGTGGAACAGGCTCTGGTCCAGACACAGAAGCTCCTTCACGTTTTCTGCAATTTGACTTGCCCGCTGGCGCAAGTGTTTCCATCATCGCTACTTCTGCAAGTTCAAGCGATGATCGTACCTTGAATTTGGCTACTGAAACATTCGACAACATCTCCGCAACAGTGCTTTGCGTAGGTGGAGAATTGGTGGAATTGACCTATACCAATGAAGGTGATGCCACGACGGCTTTTGTCTATAGTGCTAAATCAGGCATCAACCTCTATGCCATCTATGTGACTGGCGGCAAGACTCCAGACGATCCCGTCGTGCAACCTGGCGACTTGGTGATAGACCCCGCACTGCCCATCACTTTTGATGATTGGAACGTGAGCTTCCTAATCCAAAAGACAGATGTTAAGGCCGGCGACAAGTTCGTGTTCCATGTCGAGGCCGTTGATGTGGACGGTTGGGAGTGGGGCGCACAAGTCCTGCCGAAGAGCAATGCCGACTGGAACAACCTTGGCGATGCCCTTATCCCTGATGCCGATGGTCTTGCCACTTTTGAGGTGACCGACGAGTATGCCGCTGTCATCAATGGCAATGGCGGCCTCCGTGTGCAAGGTATGGGTTGCAAGGTGACGGCTGTGGATTATGTTTCTGGCGGTGGTGGCGAGCTGGTGATTGATCCCGCCTTACCGATTACGTTTGACACTTGGGATGCCAACTTCTTGATTCAGAAAACTGGCGTAAAGGCTGGCGACAAGTTTGTCTTCGACATCGAGACGGTGGAGGTTGACGGCTGGCAATGGGGCCCGCAGGTGCTTCCCAAGAGCAATTCCGATGGTTGGAACAGCCTTGGCGATGCCGTGGTTCCCGATGCAAGCGGCAAGGGTACTTTCACGTTGACAGAGGCTTACGCCGAGGACATCAACGCCAATGGCGGTCTCCGTGTGCAAGGCATGGGTTGCCGCGTGACGGCAGTTGAGTTTGTCGAGGGCGTTGACCCATCAACCGTTACGAAGGAAGAGTTTGACTTGACCCAGGGTTGGGGAACATGGAATGGTTCAGAGAGCATTGATTACAATGCTGATGGCACGTTGACATTCCACTCCGTAGCATGGGGAGGCTTGAGCAAGTGGCTTGGCGGCGTAGATTGGAGCGCATACAAGGCATTGGTATTTGAGTATGCTGAGCCGACGACCGTGGCTACCCAGGCATTCGTCCAGTATGCCAATGAGGATGCCGCCGGTAGCACAAACGCTACGCAATGGGCAGACGCTGGTGTGACTTCTGTTTCCATCGACCTCGACGAGCGTAAGAATGCCGTCAATCAGTTTGCCCTTCAGGCAGCCGATGTTTCCACCATCGTCGTCAAAGCTATCTATTTGACCAAGGAAGGTGGTGACAACGCCATTCGCAACATGGAGGTTGAGACTGCCAATGACAATGCCACCTACAATCTCGCAGGCCAAAAAGTGAATGAATCCTATAAGGGTGTCGTCATCCGCAATGGCAAGAAATTCATCCAGAAGTAATTTTTTATCATCGAGGGTTCTACTTGACATGGTAGAACCCTCGATTTGCTTATCTTAAACTATGAAGCAACTACTCATCCTAACCATCATTTCATTGATGCCATTATCCCTTTCCGCCAAGTCTTTGTTTGTCAAGGTGAATAATGGGCATTTTGAACGAGACGGGAAACCCTATTATTATGTCGGCACAAACTTTTGGTATGGTGCCATCCTTGGCTCGGAAGGACAAGGAGGCGACCGCAAACGCCTTCGCAAGGAATTGGATTTCATGAAGTCCATGGGCATCGACAATCTCCGAATCCTTGTCGGTGCCGATGGGGAGAGAGGCGTGAAAACCAAGGTGGAACCGACATTGCAGATTGCCCCAGGTGTTTATAACGACACGATACTGGCAGGACTTGACTACCTGCTTCAGGAGATGGGGAAGCGCAAGATGGTTGCCGTGTTGTATCTGAATAACTCTTGGGAATGGAGTGGGGGATATGGCTTCTATCTTGAGCATGTGGGGATGGGAAAATCCCCACGGCCAAACGAGGATGGCTATCCTGCCTTCATGAAGTTTGTTTCCAACTATGCACAGAATGAGAAAGCCCATAAACTATTCTATGATTATGTAAAGTATATCGTGAGCCGTACAAACCGCTATACGGGAAAACGATATGCCGATGACCCCGCCATCATGTCGTGGCAAATTGGCAACGAACCCCGTGCTTTCAACAAGGACTATCTTCCAGCCTTTGAGCGGTGGCTTTGTGAGACATCAGCCATCATCAGGAGTTTGGACAATAACCATTTGATTTCTGTTGGCTCTGAAGGAAAATGGGGTTGCGAGGGTGATATCCAATGTTACGAACGTGTGTGTGCTGACAAGAATATTGATTATTGCAACGTACACCTATGGCCATACAACTGGAGTTGGGCTCGAAAAGATCATCTGATAGAAGATTTGGATGTGTCTTGCCGAAACACCAAGGAATATATAGACGAACATTTGCAGGTGTGTGCCAGATTGAACAAGCCCCTCGTGATGGAGGAGTTTGGCTATCCACGCGATGGGTTTGTCTTTGATTTAGGAACGCCCACGCAAGGACGTGACGGATATTATCAATATGTGTTCTCTCTCGTTGCCGACAACGCGGAAACTGGTGGATATTTTGCCGGTTGCAACTTCTGGGGATGGGGTGGCTTTGCCCAACCCAAGCATGTGCAATGGCAAGTGGGAGACGACTATACGGGCGACCCTGCTCAAGAGGAGCAAGGCTTGAATAGTGTCTTTGCTGGGGATAAGTCTACCTTGGCAATTGTCAAAGGACAAGTTGACAGGATGAAAAGCATAGGAAAACGTTAAGTAAACCTATCGTTTATGGTGTGTAAATATCATATATATACAAAATAAAATTTATGAATCAGGACAGATTAAATCCCAAGCATTCGTTTGCCAAGTGTAAGCGGATGGCTTTTCTGTTTTTAATGTTGCTCCCGATGACCATGCTCGCACAGACCGTGACGGGTATCGTGACCGATGCCAAGACGGGCGAGGAGATCATTGGGGCTTCTGTGAAAGTGAAAGGTGCCTCCACGGGAGCGGTGACCAACGTGATGGGCGAGTATACCATCACAGCAGTGCCTGACCAGACACTGGAATTCTCTTACATCGGATTTGTCACACAGACGGTGAAAGTCGGCAACCAGCAGCGCATCGACATCAAGTTGGTGGAAGAGGAGAATGCCCTCAATGAGGTAGTCGTCGTGGGTTATGGCGTGATGAAACGCTCAGACCTTACGGGAGCCGTGTCGTCTATCGATGAGAAAGCCATCAAACAGGGTGTCAACACCAACATCGAACAAGCCATGCAAGGCCGCATCGCCGGTGTGCAGGTGACACAAAACTCTGGTGCGCCTGGCGGCGGCATCTCTGTGCAAATCCGTGGTATCAACTCTTTGAACGGCAACGAGCCGTTGTATGTGATAGATGGTATTGCCGTGAGTGGACAGACGGATGGCAATTCGAGTGCGCTATCAACCTTGAACCCCGCCGACATCACTTCCTTGGAGGTGTTGAAAGATGCCTCTGCCACCGCCATCTACGGAAGCCGTGCATCCAACGGCGTGGTGCTAATCACCACCAAACGCGGTCAGAAGGGCAAGCCCAAACTCAGTTACGAGGGATATGTGGGCTGGCAGCAGTTGCCCTCAGAGCTGGACGTGATGAACTTGGCGCAATATGCCGAATATCACACCATCCGCGCCAAATTGATGGGATGGGGCGAGAGCTATGAGTACCGTGACCCAAGCCTGTTTACCGAAGGTACCAACTGGCAGGACGTGCTCTTCCGCACGGCGTTCATGCACAACCATCAAGTGGGCATCTCGGGTGGTACCGATGAGATGCATTACGCCCTCTCGGGCGGTTATCTTGACCAAGACGGTATTGCCATCGGCTCTGGGTTCACCCGTGTGTCGGTACGTGCCAACTTCGACACCAATATCACGAAATGGTTGCAAGTGGGAATGAATGGCTATTTTGCCAATACAGACCAAACCGTCACTTTTGAGGAGTCGGGTGCCATCCAGACGGCATTGAACCAATACCCCGATGTGGCTCCCTATAATCCTGATGGAACACTTGGCTTTGGCGAGACACACGACTACCAGTATCAGTCGAACCCGCTATTCGAGGCTTCCATGAAGGACAATTGGCGCAAGAATAACCAGCTTGACTACAACTTCTTTGCCAACGTCACGCCGTTGAAGGGTCTAACCCTCCGTGTGGAATATGGCGGTAGCCGCTCATGGGGAAATTCCCTGTATTTCACGCCTCAATATGAATATGGTAACGTGCGTGTGGAGTCAGAATTGTCGAAAGGCAACTCGCGAAACACCTACACGTCGTTCAAGCAATATGCCACATACGATTTCGACCCAGTGAAAGACCACCACTTCCAAATCATGGCGGGACACGAGTCGCAGGAAGGGGAGTGGTATCAGCTCTCGGCAGCCCGCAATGGCTATATCTCCAGCTCCATCAAGAGCCTCGCCGTGGGCGATGCCTCCACCGCCACCAATGGCGAACAAGGCGCAGACTGGGCCATCGAGTCGTATTATGGTCGTCTGAACTACAACCTGCTTAACCGCTACCTCCTGACGGCTACGCTCCGTGCCGACGGCTCCTCAAATTTCGACAAAGGGCATAAGTGGGGTTATTTCCCGTCGGCAGCCATCGCTTGGCGTATCAGCCAAGAGAAGTTCATGCAGAACATCAAGTGGTTGGACAACATGAAGATACGCCTCGGTTGGGGACATGTAGGTAACCAAAACACCGCTGGCTATGCCTACGGCATCGCCATGAAGAATGCCACCACCGCCTGGGGTACGGGTTATTATCCTGGCAATTTCTCCAACTCGGAGTTGAAGTGGGAGAGTACCAAGGCCTGGAATGCGGGTATCGACTTCAACGTACTCAATGGACGCATTGAGTTTATCGTGGATGCTTATCTGAAGAATACCGACAACCTACTGTTGGAGTCGGCTCTACCCCAATACCTCGTGCCAGCCCAGTCATGGAACGGCATCTCCGCACCATGGGTCAACACGGGGTCCATCCGCAACAAGGGTCTGGAGTTTACGTTGAATACGGTGAACATCTCCAAGAAGGATTTGCTATGGCGCACGGGTATCACGTTGAGCATCAACCGCAACAAGGTAACTAAGTTGAATAGCGAGTCGGCCATGTTGCCCGGAACGATGTCTGACGGACAGACCTATACCATGTCTACCGTGGGCGGGGCAGTCGGTCGTTTCTATGGATATAATGTTATCGGCATGTTCACCTGCGAGGACGACTTCTACCAGAAGAACCAATTGGGCGAGTTCATGCTTGATGCCAACGGCAACCGCTTGCCAGTCGCACGTCCTGCCGACGGTAATGGCAACATGTACGATATCGCTCCAAGCAGTATCTGGGTAGGCGACTACATCTTTGAGGACGTGAATGGCGATGGCATCATTGACGAGAAGGACCGCAAGTATATTGGCAATCCCAATCCCGATTTCACCTTTGGTATTAACAATGTCATTACCTGGAAAGACTTTGAATTGTCATTCTTCTTCAATGGAAGTGTGGGTAACGATGTCTACAATTATGTGCGGCAGCGCCATACAGACCCTATGGGATGGGGCAACAAGATGGCAGAAGTGTCGCAATATGCGCATGTGGACATGATAGACCCGAATGGCTCGTTGACAGACATCTCCAATGTGTACGTGAGCAATGCCTCTACGGCACAGGTGCAGCGCATCACCGCCAACGGGCAAAACATGAATGACAACAACCGACCCAGCTCGCGCTTCGTGGAGAATGGCTCTTACCTACGCCTGAAGACCCTCTCGCTTGCTTATAACCTTCCCAAGAAATGGCTGGCACCGGTCAAGATTGAGTGGGTACAGGTATATGCCAATGTGCAAAACCTTTTCACCATCTGTGGTTATAAGGGATATGATCCCGAACTTGGTGCCATCAACCAGAACGTGAAATTGCAAGGTCTCGACAATTACCGCTATCCATCCCAGCGGATATTCAATTTTGGTATTAAAGTAAATTTATAGGCACATATAATATAATGTATATATGAAAGCGAAAAATATATTTTCCATGATGGTGTTGGCAGGGGTGGTTCTCGCCATGGGCAGTTGCAAGGAAGACTTCCTCGACAGGCCACCGTTGCATCAGTATACAGCAGAGACATATTATGCCTCCGACGATGCTGTCATCAAGGCTACCGAGCCGCTGTACAACAAGGCATGGTCGTACTACAATAACAATGCCATCATCGGCATGGGGTCGCTCCGTGCCAACGATGCGATGAACCCCTACCAGAATGCCGAGTTCGCCTTGTTCCAGACAACAGGCTTGACTGAGGATGTGGCACATGCGTGGTCATCGATGTATACCGTGGTGACATTCGCCAATGCCCTGCTCAACAACATCCCGCAATATTGCTACCCCGAGGTCAGCGAGAGCGTGAAGAACCAAGCCCTTGGCGAGGCATACCTCATGCGTGGCGTGGCATATTTCTATATGTTAAGGTCATGGGGACCAGTCATTTTGTATGAAGATAACGACGAAGTGGCTCGCAATCCTATCCGTCCGTTGAATACGGAGGAGAGCGTTTTGCAATTCGTTATACGTGACTTTGAACGTGCTGCCGAGTTGTTGCCCGAAACGGGAAAGGACAACCACCCATCCCTCTATGCCGCCAAGGCATTCCTCGCCAAGGCTTTATTGGCACAGAGTGGTTGGAACAAGACTTCACGCGACGAACAGACTCTGCGCCGTGTGGTGAGTCTATGTGATGAGGTCATCAACAGTGGTAAGTATAGTCTGTTGGATGATTACGAGAATTTGTTCCGTCCCCAGTATAATGACAACGAGGAGACCATCCTCGCCATGCGATGGGCTGATCCGCTCGTCGGGTCATGGGGCGACGTGAATGCCCTCGTACCTACGCTTACCTTCTCAGAGGTGACGGATGTCAGTGCATGGGGCAACAACCTCCAGGTTTCTGTGGACATGCTCGACTATTACAACGAGGAGCCTGCCGACTCGTTCCGCCTTCGTGGCACGTTCTTCTCGCAAGGACGCTATTACAGCTATATCCGCTCAGAGGATGGTGGGTACACCTACACCAAGAAATGGATGCAAAACAAGAAGGGTGTGGTTGGTACTACAGCTGATTGCGATGGTCACTTGAAGTCACAAGCCTCCCCGTTGAACACTTACATCATGCGTTATGCCGACGTGTTCCTCATCAAGGCAGAGGCACTCTTGGGCAACCAGGAACAGACGGATGATGCAGAGGCTCTCGCCGCTTTCAACGCCTTGCGCCTCCGTGCCAAGTTGCCTGCCCGCACGAACCCCATTACGTTTGCCGACATCATCAGGGAACGTCGCATCGAGTTCTGTATGGAGTACTGTAATTGGTATGACTTTGTGACTTGGTATCGTTGGAAACCGCAGTATATGCTTAACTTCTTCAACAACACACAGCATCGTGCATTCCAAATCCAGGAGAACGACATCATCCGCAACGTGGACAACACTTTCAGCTATACGGGATTCCCCGTTGGCACTTGGTATTTCTCCACATGGGACTATGATGTCACCGGCGACGGTCAGAATGATGAGATACGTTATTGGAACGATGGTCTTCGCGACACCAATGGCAAGATTGTCACCATCAACGGTGTGCCGCAAGACATTGCACATGGCTATAAGTTCAACCTTGACTCGCTCATCCGTACGAAGATTCCCGACGGTGCTGTTACCGTGACATTGACGGAGAGCAACATCTTCATGCCTTATCCCGAGAGCGATGTGTTGCAGAATGACTATTTCCATAAAGACCCTGTGGCATACGATTTTAATGATTGATTTTCCTAAAACAGTAATGAATATGAGACAGACAGTTAAATATTTGCTCTCCATGGTGACAATGGTATGTGTCATCGGCATGTTTACCGCCTGCAAAGACGACAGCTCGTCCAATGGGCAGCCAGAGATTACGGGGGTGCGTGTCACCAACCCGCTAAAAGCGGACAGCCTGTTCACCAACTCAGCTCCCGATTCGACCATCGTCATCATTGGCCGTAACCTCAACAATGCCCTGCGTGTGTACATTAACGACCAGCAGGTGTGGTTCAACTCCGTGTTCAATACCGATCATAGCATTATCGTCAAGATTCCATCGGAGGACGACGGCTTCATGCTCACGGCATTCAATAGCGAGCTAAAAGACGAGATACGCGTGGAGACCACACACGGCACGGCCACCTACGCTTTCAAGATCAAGGCTCCCTATCCGCAAATTAACCGTGTGCAGGGACGATACCCCCGAAAGGCCGGCGATGTCATTAACATCTATGGCATCAACCTGGTGGATGTGGAGAAAATCTATTTCACCGATATCGAGGCATCGAAACTCGACAGCACGGTGTGGACAGAGATAGGAGGAACCCACGTAGAGGCGACCGATGTGAAGACAATCGTGAGCGACCATCATAATGTATCGGGCACACAGACCTACGAGACGACATCGCAATTGAGTGCCGTCATCCCCGACCTCCCATACGAGAAAGGGTCGCTCGTCGTGCAATGTACGGGTGGCACCGTATATTTCCCATTCTCCTTGACATTGGCTCCGCCGACCATTAAGACATCGCGCCCGGATGGTGGCATCTCCTCCGATATGCCTGTACCGAGCGAGGTGGTGAGCATCTACGGCACGGAATTTGTGCAGGTGGACGCTATCCGCTATGGCGACGTGACACTCTCCGCTGCCGACTTCACCGTGGCAGAGACAGAAGACCAAATTGATTTCGTCTTTAAGAAAAAACCATCGGTCGGCAGTACTCCCACACTGACCGTCGTAACAGGCGGCGGCGAGGTATCCGTGCCATTCTATGACATGTCAGGACTTCTCACTGACTTTGAGGAAGACACGGCGACCGACAACGGCTGGGGACCCAATGCCACCTACGATGAGACCGATGGAGACGATGTGCCTTATTATGCCGATGGCATCTTTGCACGCATCAATGTTCCTTCTGAGGGGCAGCAATGGTGGGGAACGATGATTTACTTCCGCAAGGACTGGAATGGCAACAAGTTCCCATTACCCTCCTACGATGTGATTCCTGCCGACGCGTCCACCGACGAGGTGTATCTCGCCATGGAGGTTTACAACAATTACAGCGATTACAACAATGGCACGTTCACGGGCTATTTGCGCTATTTCCTCCAATATGACAGCGAAGACCCCGTGGCGGCCAATGACGACAGCGGCAATGCCAACCCCTTAGACCAGGTCAACCAGTATGATAACGGCTTCGCTTGGGATGACTACGACTCGCAAATCGCCTCTTTCGACCGCCCCATCCTCGCGGACATCAACAATGAGGCTCCCGTCGGTAAATGGTATCGTCATGTCTTGCCCCTCAGTTCGTTCCTCAAATATTTGGGTAAGGACTACCGATTCGTCTATGAGAATGGCATCAACCAGTTCCGCATCCAGTCGATTAATCAAGGGACGCGCAAGGGTAAGATTGACATCTGCATCGACAATGTTCGTATATTCTACAAGAAAAAGTAATATTATGACGGGTATGAAAATGAAGAAGATAATCAATTTGACATGGATGTTGCTTGTGGGCTTGGTCTTCCAAGCCTGCGGCGACAGTGACAAGGACAATAATGCCTCGCGACTGACCATCACGAAAGACAATGTTGAGATCAATGAAGTGACTTTTTCCATCGCCAGCGGCAATGCCGTCATCGGCATCAACACCGACGGCGAGTGGACTGCGGAGTCGAGCGACGAGAGCTGGTGTCGCCTTGCGGTACATGCTGGCTATGGATATAGCGACGAGGAGCGCAACTCGTACACGCGCATTGAGGTGGATAAGAACGAGGGAGATGCCCGCACCGCCAACATTACCATCAAGGCAGGAGGGTTATCCAAGGTGATTGCCGTCAACCAAAAGGGTATGGGTACTGACCCCGGCGATACTTTCATCAGTGGGTTTGCGTTTGTGGAAAACCTCAAGTTGGGATATAACCTCGGCAATACCCTTGACGCTTGTCCGTGGGACCCGACGTTCACGTGGTGGGATCCAGCCACCAAGACCATTGCCGACTGGGAAACATCTTGGGGGCAGCCACTCACTACGCAGGAAATCATCGATGCCATCGCTGCCAAGGGATTTAATGTCATCCGCGTTCCCGTCACATGGTATCCTCACATGGATGCCGACGGCGTGGTGAGCGACGAGTGGATGAACCGTGTGCAAGAAGTGGTTGACATGGTGTTGAAGGCAGGGTGCTATTGCATCATCAACACTCAGCATGATACAGGTGCCTGTGATGAGGGGCGTACGGATGGTGCGGCATGGATTGCCGCCAACATGGATGAATATCCCACCATCAGTCCCCGTTTCAAGAAACTCTGGACACAAATCGCCAATCATTTCAAGGGTTATGATGACAAACTGGCATTTGAGGCTGTCAACGAGGTTCTTGACGGTCAGCGAAAATGGGGTACGACACCCACGGCTTCAGATATGGAGGCACTCAACAAGCTGGAACAAGACTTCGTGGATGCGGTACGCGCTACTGGGGGCAACAATGAATATCGCAACTTGATTGTCAATCCCATGGGTGCCACCAATGCGCAATTGCAACTTGACGGCATGAGTGTGCCTACAGACATCCATGCCAACCATATCATTGCCACAGTGCATACGTATGACCCATACAACTTCTGCAACGACAATGGAGAATGGAATGTACAGGTGTTCGATAGTAGTTGTGAGGCGGAGATAGATGCCATCTTCACACGCGTACACAAACGCTTCGCCGAAGACTTTGGCGTACCGTATTTCTATGGTGAGTTCGGTGCAATTGACGAAAATAAAGCCACAGCCGAGCGTATCAAGTATGCGCAGTATATGGTGAAGAAGTTTAAGCAGTATGGCACTACCGGACTGTGGTGGATGGGACTCATCAACCGCAGCACCCTCGTATGGTATGACAACGAGGTGACGGAAGCCTTGATGGAAGGCATCAAATAGCATGGTAGATGTCGTCACGACATCGTGACACCTAATGAAAGCCTCACTGGCAAAGCGGTACTGCCGCCGCGCTGGTGAGGCTCGTTTTGTATATAGATACTTACGATATATCTGTTATTTTCGGATATATTTCCTTCCCTCTTGGATAACGAAACCCCTCGTGTCGGTATCGACAAGACGGCCGACGAGGGTATATTAACCACATTCTCCCATGACATTGTCGTAGATATGATAATGGCCTTTGAGCATCTTGTGTAGTCCAAGCGGCTTGGACAGTTTGTCCAACATGCTTGGACGGGTCGTCCAAGCATGTTGGACGAAGAAAGAATACATGGGTTGTGGACGATAATGGTGTAAGATAACCTTGATGAAACTGAAATTAAAATAAAATAATTGGTATTTTCAAGATAAATATGTACCTTTGCAGAAAATATTGAGAGCGACGGCAAAAGACGATTATAAACAGTATAAATATACAAATCAGCAATGAAGAAGTACAATTTTAATGCAGGACCCTCAATGCTACCACGCGAAGTGATTGAGAACACTGCCAAGCAGATTTTGGATTTCAATGGTTCTGGTCTTTCATTGATGGAGATAAGCCATCGCGCAAAAGACTTCCAACCCGTGGTGGACGAGGCAGAGGCACTCATCAAGGAGTTGCTCGACGTGCCGGAAGGCTATGCCGTGATCTTCCTCGGCGGCGGTGCGTCGTTGCAGTTCACGCAAGTTCCCGCCAATTTCCTGATTAATAAGGCAGCGTATCTCAACACGGGAACATGGGCCAACAAGGCAGAGAAAGAGGCCAAGTTGTATGGCGAGGTGGTAGAGGTTGCCTCTTCCAAGGATGCCAATTACACGTTTGTCCCCAAGGGATTTGATGTCCCGGCAGACGCTGACTATCTGCACATTACCACCAACAACACTATCTACGGTACGGAAATCCGCAAGGATCTCGATGTTCCCGTGCCCCTGATTGCCGACATGTCGTCCGACATCATGAGCCGTCCCGTGGATGTGAGCAAGTATGATGTCATCTATGCCGGCGCCCAGAAGAACATGTCAATGGCAGGCGTGACGGTTATTATCCTCAAGACGGACAAATTGGGCAAGGCACCGCGCCAATTGCCTACGATGCTCAACTATCTGACGCATGTGGAAAAGGGTTCGATGTTCAACACCCCACCCGTTGTTCCTATCTATTCCTTATTGGAAACGATGCGCTGGGTGAAGAAAAACGGTGGCGTTGAGGCTATGGACAAGCTTGCCAAACAACGTGCTGAGATTGTCTACGGTGAGATTGACCGCAATAAACTCTTCAAGGGCACTGTTGCAGAGGAAGACCGCTCGCTCATGAACATCTGTTTCGTAATGAACGAGGAATATGCCGAGTTGGAGAAACCATTCTTGGAGTTTGCAACCGAGCGTGGCATGGTGGGTGTTAAGGGACACCGTTCCGTCGGTGGGTTCCGTGCCAGTTGCTATAACGCTCAGACCATCGAGGGCGTGAATGCGTTGGTTGCCGCCATGAAAGAATTTGAAGCAAAACATTAACATCATTGAACTGTAGGGGTGGATTGGCGTATCCGCCCGCAAACTTGCGAGTTAATCTGCCCTTACACATATTGTAGATCAACCATGAAAGTATTAGTAGCAACAGAGAAGCCATTTGCAGCGGCAGCTGTGGAGGGTATTCGTAAGGAAGTGGAAGCGGCAGGAAACGAGCTTGCCTTGTTGGAGAAATATACGGAAAAGGCACAATTACTTGAAGCCGTGAAAGATGCCGATGCATTGATTATCCGCTCCGACAAGGTAGATGCCGAGGTGTTGGATGCTGCCAAACAATTGAAGATTGTGGTTCGAGCTGGTGCAGGTTATGACAATATAGACCTTGCCGCCGCCACCGCCCATGATGTAGTGGCTGAGAACACGCCTGGCCAGAATGCCAATGCCGTGGCTGAGTTGGTCTTTGGATTGCTCGTAATGGCTGTCCGTGGGTTCTATAACGGCAAGTCAGGTAGCGAATTGTTGGGTAAGAAACTTGGTATTCTTGCTTTTGGCAATGTTGGTCGTAACGTGGCACGCATCGCCAAAGGCTTTGGGATGGATGTTTTTGCGTATGACGCATACTGCCCGGCAGAAGCCATTGAGTCTGCCGGTGTCCATGCCGTAGCCAATCAAGACGAGCTTTTCAAGACATGTGACGTTGTTTCACTTCACATCCCGGCTACACCCGAGACCAAGCAAAGCATCAATTATGCCGTGGTCGGGCAGATGAAGAAGGGAGGCATCCTCGTGAATACAGCCCGCAAGGAGGTCATCAATGAGCCAGAACTCATCCAGTTGATGACAGAGCGCGAAGACTTAAAGTTTGTCACAGACATCAAGCCCGATGCCGATGCCGACTTCCTGAAGTTTGAGGGTCGTTATTTTTCCACTCCTAAGAAGATGGGTGCACAGACAGCTGAGGCGAATATCAATGCCGGTATTGCTGCTGCCAAGCAAATCAATGCCTTCTTCAAGGATGGAGACACCAAATTCCAGGTCAACAAATAATAGTTTCATTACTGCTAAATGTCCCAAACCGGTAAGACAATGGTTTGGGACATTTCTACCTATTTTATGATTGATGCAATTCTTTCCATATTTGCATCCATGTAACTTAAACCTTCCGAAAATAAAAAGAAAAGACAGATGGCAATCGTTAAACCATTTAAGGGTGTACGCCCTCCGAGAGAGTTCGTTGAGAAAGTGGAAAGCCGACCGTATGATGTGTTAGACTCCGAAGAGGCACGTGCTGAGGCCGGCGACAATGAGATGAGCCTTTATCGTATCATCAAGCCAGAGATTAACTTTGAACCAGGGACGAGTGAATATGATCCCCGTGTGTATGAGAAAGCCGCTGAGAACTTCCAGATGTTCCAAGACAAGGGCTGGCTTGTACAGGATGACGCCCCACATTATTATATATATGCACAGACGATGAACGGCAAGACGCAGTATGGCTTGGTGGTAGGTGCGTACGTAGATGATTATCTGACGGGTGTCATCAAGAAACATGAGTTGACGCGCCGCGATAAGGAGGAAGACCGCATGAAACATGTGCGGGTGAATAATGCCAATATCGAACCCGTGTTCTTTGCTTATCCTGACAATGCCGTGCTTGACGCATTGATAATGCGGTATGCCAAGACAGAACCCGAATACGACTTCATCGCTCCCATCGATGGTTTCCGCCATCAGTTCTGGATTATTTCCGATGAAAAAGACATCGCAACTGTCACGGAGGAGTTTGCCAAGATGCCAAGCCTTTACATTGCCGACGGCCATCATCGCTCTGCCGCTGCTGCGTTGGTTGGTGCGGAGAAACAGAAAGCCAACCCTAACCACAAAGGGGATGAGGAGTATAATTATTTTATGGCGGTATGTTTCCAGGCATCGCAATTGACTATCCTTGATTACAACCGTGTGGTGAAGGACTTGAATGGCCTGTCGCCAGAAGAGTTTTTGGCTGCATTGCAAGTGAATTTCATGGTTGAGGATAAAGGAACGGAAATCTATAAACCTACTCAGTTGCATGAGTTCTCGCTCTATCTCGACGGACATTGGTATTGCCTAAACGCCAAGGATGGCACATACGATAACAATGACCCCATCGGTGTGCTTGATGTGGACATTTCTTCACGGTTGATACTCGATGAGATATTGAATATCAAGGACCTGCGTTCCAGCAAACGGATAGATTTCGTGGGCGGCTTGCGTGGACTTGGTGAGTTGAAACGACGTGTAGACAGTGGTGAGATGCGGGCAGCCTTGGCACTTTATCCCGTTTCCATGCAACAGATCATGGACATTGCCGACAGCGGCAAGATCATGCCACCCAAGGCAACGTGGTTTGAACCCAAGTTGAGAAGTGGACTCGTCATTCACAAATTGTCGTAATACTTACCCATTGACAGACATCTATAAAACCATCGGGAATGAGATAGGTGAGGGTTATTATACGGAGAAACGTAGTAAGTTCCTCGCCTTTGCCCATCACGTTACCAACGTCGAGGAGGTAAAAGACATTATAGCCAAATACCGAAAGAAGTTTTACGATGCCCGGCATGTATGCTTTGCTTACATGCTGGGAGCGGAAAGGACGGACTTCCGCGCCAATGACGACGGCGAACCGTCGAGTACTGCGGGAAAGCCTATCCTTGGTCAAATCAATTCCTATGAGTTGTCTGACATCCTCATCGTTGTGGTACGGTATTACGGAGGTGTGAATTTGGGAACGAGTGGTTTGATCGTTGCCTATCGAACAGCGGCAGCCGATGCCATTGCCCATTGCCAAATCGTGGAGCAGCAAGTGGAGGAACTGGTGACATTCGATTTCCCTTACGTCATGATGAACGATGTGATGCGAATCGTCAAGGAGATGTCGCCCCGCATCGTGTCACAACAATATGACAACACTTGTACCATAACCCTCGCCATTCGGCGGTCGGAGGCAGGGCGGTTGAGGGCGAAATTACAGGGTCTGTCGTTTTCATGATATTGTAAAAATGATTAATTTTCATCCTTTTGTTTCAAAGATTTTGTTATAACAGGAAAAAATCGTACTTTTGTAGTCATGAAAGAAATCGTTAGACATATAGAAATATTGTTGCTAGGCAACGATTGTGTGATAGTTCCTGGCTTTGGGGGCTTTGTGGCGCAACGTCTTCCTGCTTATTACAAAGAGGAGGAAAAGCTGTTCTTCCCACCATTTAGGACAATTGGTTTCAACCCACAGTTAAAAATGAACGACTCCTTGCTCGTACAGTCATATGCTGATGCACATGACATGAGCTACCCCGATGCCCTCCTTTGCGTGGAGAAAGAGGTAGAAGAGTTGAAAAAGCAACTCCTTGAAGAGGGTTGTCTTGAGATGCAAGGAATTGGCACGTTGACCTTGAATGCCGATGGAAACATTGTATTCGAACCATTTGAAGCGGGTGTCCTTACCCCGGAATATTATGGATTGGATTCGTATGAGATAGATGTACTCAATCACGGAGTGGGCGAGACGGCATCTGTTGTCAGTTTGTCGGACAACAATGCCCTTCCTTTCATCGAGGAAGGCAAAAGGGACAGGCGTTTCCTTCATGTTAAGATGAGTTGGGTTCGCAATGCCGCCGTGGCTTGTGCCATTGGTTTCACGTTCTTCATGTTGCCACAGATGCAGACGGAAGGGAATGATGCCCTCCGTGTCAATACGGGCTTGTTGTCGAGGGTTATGCCTAAGGATGTTGTGAATGGGTCTGTGTCAACGGTCAATGGTGAGTCAGGGATGCAAGACAGGGTTGGTATACAGTTACCTTCCATGGTGAAGAAGAACACGGAAATGCTTTTTTTGTCACAAGAGACGACCAAACCGTTCTATTCCATTGTCTTGGCAAGCCACATTACAATAGATAATGCCATAGACTTCGTGAGAGATTTGCAAGCACAAGGTTATGCCGACGCTAAGATTCTCTCAAGGGAAAGCGTGAAAGTCATCTACGGAAAATACGAGGACAAGGATGTGGCTTATCGTATTTTGAGACCCCTAAAGGCACAGGATGTGAACTTCACAGATGCTTGGGTGATGCAAGTCAAGTGAGAGAAGTTAGGCAAGATGAAGAGAGTCCGTTGTCCTAAATGCGACCATTACATCATTTTTGACGAGACGAAATACCAGACTGGGCAGTCGTTGGTGTTTGAATGTCCTGAATGTGGTAAGAAATTCGGGATTAGAATTGGTGTATCCAAGATTCGTAATACCCAAAAAGATGAGAATCCAGATGAAATGATGGCAGAAGCCAAGTATGGATCTATCATTGTCATCGAGAATGTATTTCAGTTCAAGCAAGTCTTTCCCTTGAAGATGGGAAACAATATCATTGGCAAATACATGAAAGGAGAAGTGGTAGATTGTCCTATCGAGACGGTTGACCCCAGCATCGACCCACACCATTGTTGCATTCAGGTAAGCAAGGATAAGAAAGGGTGTTTGAGATATACGCTATCGGATGGTCCCAGCAACACGGGAACTTTCGTGGATAATGACATTCTCGGTGACAAGGAGCGACGGGTAATAGAAGATGGAGCCGTCTTTTCAATAGGCGCATCAAGTGTTATCTTACGTGGCGAGGAATCATGAAAAACTTAAATATGATGAAGAAACTATTATTATTGTTGGTATGTGGCATTGCCATGGTGGCATGTCATGAGAATTTGGAGCAGCGGGCAGCCCGCCAGGCCAAGGAGTTCACACAGAAAAATTGCCCCTCTGCCATCAGGGATAATGTACGCACAGATAGTCTGACGTATGACGAGGCAACCCGTACATTGATTTACAGCTACACGCTTTTCAATGAGTTGGACGATTCTGCCAACATGAAGGCACAAGAGGCAAAATCGGTTGAGGGATTGCGGAATGCCCTCACTCGTGACATTTCGATGAAGACATACAAGGATGCTGGGTTTAACATTCGGTATGTGTACCATTCCAATAAGAAGCCACAATTGATTCTCTTGCAAAAAACTTTTACTCCCGAGGAATATCAATAATGGCTCTTTTGAGGAGATAATCACACTTAATCGGCAAAAAAAGTTAAACAAATGTTTGGTAGAGTCAAAATAGTTTGCTACCTTTGCATCCGCTAACGAAATAGATTACATAAGGTGCGTTAGTTCAGCCTGGTTAGAATGCCTGCCTGTCACGCAGGAGGTCACGGGTTCGAGTCCCGTACGCACCGCAAATAATCAATCGAAAGCATCGGAGGGTGCGTTAGTTCAGCCTGGTTAGAATGCCTGCCTGTCACGCAGGAGGTCACGGGTTCGAGTCCCGTACGCACCGCAAAAAGCCTTCCAATTGGAAGGCTTTTCTTTGTTTCCCTGTTTTTCCTCACAATCCCATCTACGATTCCGAAACGACAATCCCTTTAGAAGGATGTTTTCCAAGGATTTGTGTTTGTCAGAAACACGCACTTACGGTGGTACCCTTTATGGCAATTCTTATTCGTATCGGATAGCCTTGACGGGATGGATGTGTGAAATAAGGAAGCTGGGTACTATCAATACCAACACGCATATCAGCAATGTGGCAATATTAATGAGGACGATGAGGGGGATGTTTATTTCCACTGGGACGGTGTTTACGTAATAGGTGGTAGGGTCAAGTTTCACCAAGGACGTATATTTCTGCAACATCAACAACCCCAATGCCAAGATGTTGCCGTAAAGAAGTCCCTTACCGATGATAAAAACAGAGAACCAGAGAAACGTATGTCGTATCGTCTTGTTTCTTGCTCCCAATGCTTTGAGTATGCCTATCATGTTGGTACGTTCCAAGATGATGATTAGTAACCCGCTGACCATCGTCACTCCAGCCACGGCAACCATCAACGCGAGGATAATCCACACGTTCAAATCGAGGAGGTCAAGCCATGAGAAGATGGCAGGATTGAGTTCCCGGATGGTCAATGACGAATAGGTCTCACCGTATGGGTCTGTAGTGCGGTTGACTTTCTCGATGAAATGACCCTCTACAATGTCCATCCTATTGGGGTCTTGGATGGTGATTTCTGCTCCACTTGCCTGGTCTGTCTGCCAGCCATTGAGTTTAACGACTGTGTATAGGTCTGTCAGGCAAATGGTCTTGTCGTATTGGGAGAGGTTGGTCTGGTATATCCCCGCCACGGTGAAACGACGGGTGCGAACCCCATCTTGGTCGATGAAATAGCTGAAAAGCCTTTGTCCCACTTCCAGTTTCAATTGGTCTGCCATGGTCTTGGAGACCAGGATCTTATTGCCCGAGTTCTCATCGGAGAACGCTGGGATGCTTCCTTTCACCATGTTTTGATGGATGAAAGTTGTATCAAACTCAGGCCCCAAGCCCTTGAATACGACCCCTAAAAAATCATTGTCGGTCTTGAGGATGCCCTGTTTGTATGCGTATCGCTGCACATGTTTCACTTCGGGCATCTCCCGTAGCACAGACAACATCGAGTCACCCATAAAGATGGGATGCTGGTCGGATGTCTGGAGCGTCAGGAAGTCGGCTACCTGGATATGGCTACCAAAGCCCACCACCTTATCGCGAATGGTATGTTTGAACCCCAAAACCACACATACTGAAATAATCATCACCGCCAAGCCGATGGCGACACCCGCTGTGGCAATGCGGATAACGGGTTTCGACACCTGTCGTTTGCCTTTATCCTCTTGGTTGATGTGCCGTGCTATGAATAGGGGAAAGTTCATTATTCCGTCCTTCCGGGATAACTTTCCAATGCCTTACGCAAGACCACTAAAGCGCGTTGGAGGTCTTCTTTCTTCAAAACGTATGCGATACGCACCTCGTTAATACCCGCTCCTGGTGTGGTATAGAATCCTGCGGCGGGAGCCATCATCACGGTCTCACCCTCGTAGTTAAACTTTTCCAAGCACCAACGGCAGAATTTCTCGCTATCGTCAACGGGCAATTTGGCAACCGTATAGAACGCTCCCATGGGAATAGGGGAGTAGACACCGGGGATTCTGTTCAACCCGTCGATGAGGCATTTGCGCCTTTCTACGTATTCATCGTACACGTCGCGGTAATATTCCTCGGGAGCGTCTAATGATGCCTCGGCAACAATCTGGCCGATAAGGGGAGGGGAGAGGCGGGCTTGGCAGAATTTCATGACGGCGGCGCGTACCTCCTTGTTCTTCGTTATCAATGCCCCGATGCGAATGCCGCATTCCGAATATCGCTTGGAGACGGAGTCGATGAGGATGACATTCTGCTCGATTCCTTCCAGATGACATGCCGAGATGTAGGGGCTGCCTGTATAGATGTATTCGCGATACACCTCGTCGGAGAATAGGTACAGGTCGTATTTCTTCACGAGGTCGCGGATCTGGTTCATCTCGCGGCGGGTATAGAGGTAGCCCGTGGGGTTATTGGGATTGCATATCATGATGGCGCGTGTACGCTCGTTGATCAATTCCTCAAATTTCTCCACCTTCGGCAAAGAGAAACCTTCCTCGATGGTGGTCGCTATGGTACGGATTTTCGCCCCTGCGGAGATGGCGAATGCCATGTAATTGGCGTATGCTGGCTCGGGTACAATGATTTCATCGCCAGGATTGAGGCAACTCAGGAACGCGAACAATACCGCTTCCGACCCGCCGGAAGTGATGATGATGTCATCGGGTGTGACATGGATATTGTATTTGGCATAATATCCCACCAGTTTCTCACGATATGACAGGTATCCTTGGCTGGGAGAATATTCCAATATGTCGCGGTTGACCTTCTTCAACGCATCAATTCCCACCTTGGGCGTGGGAAGGTCTGGCTGGCCGATGTTCAAGTGGTACACCTTTATCCCGTTGCGCTTGGCTGCCGCCGCCAACGGCGCTAACTTTCGGATGGGTGATTCGGGCATCTCCAGCCCACGGACTGATATTTCTGGCATGAATCGTTATTGTTTTGATTTGCGGATGCAAAATTATATAAAAATATCGAAAAACCGAAAGGTTTTCATGAATAAAGACGCATAGCCATACACATTATATAATATATAGGCGGCAATCCCCAATGCCATTTGCGCAAATTCGCATTTATACATGCGGCGTGTTTTTTCGTACATGATACATGTACAAAACAAGAATGCCGCTTGCGTGGGATGTGCAAGCGGCATTGGTCGTCACGAATTATATGAAATGGGCTGGTTATTCGCCTTTGATGGCAGCCACGCCTGGCAACACTTTGCCCTCGATGGCTTCCAACAAGGCACCGCCACCCGTGGAGATGTACGATACTTGGTCGGCCATGCCAAACTTGTTGATGCAAGCCACGGAGTCGCCACCGCCGATGAGCGAGAACGCGCCGTTGGCAGTTGCCTTGGCGATAGCATCGGCAATCGCCTTGGAGCCGCCGATGAAGTTGTCGAACTCGAACACGCCTGCCGGACCGTTCCACAGAATCGTCTTCGCGCTTTCGATAGCCTCGGCGAAAGCCTTGCGCGTCTCTGGTCCTGCGTCGAGACCCTCCCATCCCTCGGGAATGGCGTTGGCGGGGCATACTTGCGTATTGGCATCGTTGGAGAAAGCATCGGCAGCGATGCAGTCGGAGCCAAGCACGAGGTTGACATTGTTTTCCTTGGCTTTCTTGATGACATCAAGGGCAACGTCGAGTTTGTCGAGTTCAACGATGGAATTGCCGATTTCGCCGCCTTGGGCCTTGGCGAAAGTGTATGTCATGCCACCGCAAAGGATGAGGTTATCCACCTTTCCGAGCAGGTTTTCGATGATGCCGATCTTCGTGCTGACCTTCGATCCGCCCATGATGGCGGTGAAAGGACGCTTGATGTTGCTGAGGATGTTGTCAACGGCTTGCACCTCTTTCTCCATCAGGTAGCCCAACATACGGTGGTCGGCGTCGAAATATTCGTCGATGACAGCGGTGGAGGCATGTTTGCGGTGTGCCGTGCCGAAGGCATCCATCACGTATGCGTCTGCATAGGAGGCGAGCTTCTGGGCAAATTCCTTCTGGCTCTTTTTCATCGCCTTCTTGGCCTCGTCGTATTCGGGAGTGCCTTTCTCCACGCCTACAGGCTTGCCTTCCTCCTCGGGATAGAAGCGGAGGTTCTCCAATAACAGGGCCTCGCCCGGCTGCAAGGCATCGGCCTCTGCCGTGGCGTTGGCGCAGTCGGGGGCGAACTTCACGTCTACGCCGAGAGCGTCAGACACTGGTTTCACGATTTGTGAGAGTGAGAATTTGGGGTTGACCTTTCCTTTGGGCTTGCCCATGTGGCTCATCATGATGACGGCACCGCCGTCTGCGAGGATTTTTTTCAGAGTGGGGAGTGCGCCGCGAATGCGGGTATCGTCCGTCACATTACCGTTCTCGTCGAGTGGCACATTGAAGTCCACGCGAACAATTGCTTTCTTTCCAGCAAAATTAAATTGGTCGATTGTCATAATAAAATAATAGGTATTGATTGAGTTATAATGTTTCTTCATGCAAAGGTACGCATTTTTTTCGTCTATGGGGCTATTTTTTGAAAAAAAGCGAATGATGTATGGTTATTTTTGGTTTTTGTGGTGTTTCATACATTAACACCCCTCTTTCGTACATTGCGCGGCTTTTCATTCTTGCTATCATCCATCAAAGCCTATCTTTGTCGTCAAAATATTTGGTTTTATGTCATATAAGATGGGAACAGTGGATTATTCTTTGACAATTACTTGTTGTGTTTTTAAAAAAAATTGTATATTTGCAACGGAGTTCTTCATCCCCAACGGATGGGAATCTCACCATTTTTGTGGATTTAACGTAGCGTTAAGCTCTTTCTTGCAAGCTGAAAACCTGAGAAATTTTCAATCATTGCAGAATGTTAGTGGGAGTTGTGTAGAATCATACGATTACCCAAAGGAAGAAGAAAGGCATGGCAGCCTCACGCGATAGCGTGTAACTGCGTGTGAAATCATCTTTCCCTTTCGGGTATTCCTACGACCCTCAGCCTGAAGATGTGGACATTCGTTCCACGCTTGTAGTGTGTATATTGGATGGAATAAAAGATTTAAGATGACAGAAAAGACTCTTTCGCTTATTATCCCGGCGTACAACATGGAGACGTATCTCCGTGGATGTCTTGGCTCACTGGTCGTTTCCCCGGCAAGGATGGAGCAGTTGGAGGTGTTGGTTGTCAACGACGGCTCCTCTGACAAGACCTCCGAGGTGGCTCACGAATGGCAACGGCGATACCCCGGGACGGTGGTTGCGATAGACAAAGAGAACGGTAATTATGGCTCATGCGTCAATTGCGGCCTGTCGCTTGCCACGGGAAAATATGTCAAGGTACTCGATGCCGACGACAGTTTTGACACTACGGCATTGGAGAAGTATCTCCTTTTTCTCCATGATGTCGATGCCGACCTCATCATTTCAGACTTCTGCATCGTTGACATGCAAGGCAACGTGACGGAGACATGTACCTATTCCTTGCCCATTGACAAGCCTTTCTCCCTGTCGGCTTTGTCGAAGAGGGATGTGAAATGGCTCTGGCACCACGCCATAGCTTATCGGACATCCATCCTCAAGTCGATGTCCTACCGCCAGACGGAGGGCGTTTCCTATACCGATGACGAATGGATCTTCAAGCCTATGACGGCTGTGAAGTCCATTAGGTACTTCCCGCACTATTTGTATCGCTATCTGAGGGGGCGCGAGGGGCAGACCTTTGACCCCAAGGTGTTGCAAAAGACCTTCCGCCAGCGGATGGTTGTCATGGAGTCGATGCTGCGTTTCTTCGCCTCGTCATACGCTGAAGCCCCTGTCGAGGCGCAAGGTTACTTGCGCCATAAGCTTCTGTTGCGGTTGGAGTCCATCTATCATTACATGCTTGTTGCCAACAGGAATGACGAGAATAATCGGTGTCTGGTGGATTTTGACCATCATGTGAAGACACTCTCCGCGGATGCTTACCAGATGATGGACGGCGTAAGGGACCGCCTGACAGGCTTTCGCTACATCCATACCTGGCGTGTGAAAGGCTATCGATACCGCATCCCCACCTTATTTATATTATATATGAAACACAAAAGCAGGCGAATCATGAAAAAAATGAAACTCATATAGACATGGTCAAGGAATCAGAAATATCCAGGAATATAAAGCCTTCGTTGACCCGACACCTGTTCAACCTCGCCAAGGAGTATGACGACGTGGTGGACTTCACGTTGGGCGACCCCGACATACAGCCTCTTCAAGCCGTCAAGGAGGCGGCATGTGACGCCATCCGCCAGGGCAAGACGAGATACTCACAGAATGCCGGTTTGCTCCCCCTGCGTGAAGTCATCAGCCAGCGATACCTACGCAACGAGGGTTTGCTTTACCAACCGAATGGGGAAGTCATCGTCACCGTCGGGGCGATGGAGGGCCTGTATCTCGCCCTCTTGTCGCTGGTAGACCCAGGGGATGAGGTCATCATCCCCGCCCCATATTACGTAAACTATGTGCAGATGGTGCAAATGTGCCATGCCAAGCCCGTCATAGTGGACTCCATTGCGGGCAAAGGGCTGGCGTTCAACATCGATGGTATCGGACAATCCATCACCCCACGCACGAGAGCCATCATCATTAACTCGCCAGCCAACCCCTCCGGCAAGCTCTTGCAAATGGAACAATCTGCCCAACTGGCGCAAATAGCGAGGCGACACGACTTGGTGGTGATTACCGATGAGGTGTATCGGTGCCTCGTCTATGGCGACCATCCGTACCGAAGCATCGTCCACGAGGAGGGAATGCGCGAGCGCACCGTCGTGGTGAATAGTCTCTCCAAGGAGTTTTGCATGACGGGCTACCGCTTGGGGTATGTGGTGGGGCCCGCCGAGGTCGTCGCAGCCATGACCAAGTTGCAGGAGAATGTGGCGGCATGTGCGCCCCTGCCGTCACAATATGCGGCGATGGAGGCCCTTGGCGGTAGGCATGATGGCTGTCAATCCATGGTAGATACTTTCCGCAGGCGCAGGGATTTGTTGGTGGAGGGCATCCGTGCCGTTCCCCTTTTGTGTTGCGAGGCACCCGATGCCACGTTCTATCTCATGGTCGATATATCGCGGACGGGGATGAAGTCGGTGGCTTTTGCCGAGGCGTTGCTCAAGGCGGCGCATGTGGCATTGGTGCCGGGTATCGCCTACGGCGAGTGTTGCGACCGTTATGTACGTCTTGCCTTCACGATGGATGAGGAGCGAATCAAGGAGGGAATACGCAGGATTGCCATGTTTTGTAACCATTTGAAGCCATGAATAAGAACATTGAAAGGATAGTTAAGGCTGTCAAGGACCCGTTTTGGTTGGTGGGTGTCTACCTCCGTAAGGCCTCTCCCTTGATTAAGGACGACAAGTTGTTTGTCAAGATTGAGTATTTCCTCGCCATGAAAAAGGTCCTTCATTTGGATAATCCCGTCACGTTCAACGAGAAAATCCAATGGCTGAAGATCTACGACACAAATGCTGTCCATGCCAAACTGGTGGATAAGGGCGAGGTGAAGGCCATCGTTGGTGCGATGATAGGCGAGGAATATATTATCCCTACACTTGGGATTTGGAGCACGTTTGACGAGATTGACTTCGACCGCTTGCCCAACCAGTTCGTCTTGAAATGCACCCACGACTCGGGCGGGATATTCATCTGCAAGGACAAGAGCCGTCTCGACATGGTGGCGGCGCGGAAGACCATCATGAAGAACTATAACAAAAAGTATTTTTACGAGCATCGCGAGAATCCCTATAAGCATGTGGTGCCGCGAATCATTGCCGAGCCCTATCTGGAGGATGAGAGCGGTTGGCAACTGAAAGACTACAAGATATTCTGCTTCAACGGTAAGCCGAAGTTCGTGGAGGTGGATTACGACCGATACAAAAACCACAAACTGAACGTGTATGACCTTGACTGGAACTTCATCGACTTCTACATGACATCGCCCAACGACCCCGATGTCAAGATTGAGAAGCCTGAAAGATTGGTCCTGATGCTGCGATTGGCGGAGGTTCTTGCCAAGGATGAGACCTTCGTTAGGGTGGACTTTTATTCCGTCAAGGGCAAGGTGTACTTTGGCGAACTCACTTATCACCCCGGTGCTGGGATGGTGGAATTCCATCCCAAGGAATACGATAAGATATTAGGAGAGATGCTCAAACTGCCCTATGAAGATACTTCTTGTTAATTATCGGTATTTCTTCTCCGGGGGACCGGAGCGGTATTACTTCAACATCAAGGAGGTGTTGGAGTGCCATGGGCATGAGGTGATTCCCTTCTCCGTGCAAAGTGTGCGCAACGAGCCGAATGACTATGAGGAGTATTTCCTCCATGCCATCGACGACAACGTGTATTTCGCCCAGTCGAACAAGAAAGACCCGCGGATATTATTCAAGTCGTTTACGCGGATGTTTTATTCCTTCGAGGCGAAAAGGAAATTCAAGAAATTGTTGCGCGATACCCGTCCCGACATTGTCTATGCCATCCAGTTCCACAACAAAATATCGCCCAGCATCCTCGATGCCGCCAAGGAGATGGGCGTGCCAGTGGTGCATCGCATCTCCGACTTCCAGTATATTTGCCCCAATGCACTATTCTACAATGAGCGCAAGGGGTTGTGTGAAGACTGCCTGAAGGGCAAGTCGTGGCACTGCGTGAAATACAAATGCGTCCTGGACTCAACGGTTTATTCCGCCATCAAGCTCGCCGCGAGGAAATTCCATGACGCCATGGATGTCACCGACAAGGTGGATGCCTTTGTCGTACCGTCGTCCTTCACATTGGGGAAGTTGCGCGAGTATGGCATCCCATCGACTAAACTGCACCATATACCCACGTTCTTCAACCTCCAAGACGGCACAGCCCCCGATGTCGAATACCAGCCTTTCATGTTGTTTGTGGGGCGTATCGAGAAGGCGAAAGGGTTGATGACCCTCGCCCAGGCATTCGTCGATTCCGGGTATCACCTGAAGGTGATAGGCTTTTCCAACGACGGCTACGACGAAAAGGTCAAGGCTTTCTTGCAAGGGAAGAGGCATCACGTGGAGTTCTTGGGCAGGAAGTCGTTTGACGAGATAGTCCCTTACTTGAGGTCTTGCCTGTGTACGGTGGTGCCGTCGGAATGGTACGACAACTTCCCCAATGTCATCTTGGAGAGCTTTGCCTATAAGAAGGCGGTCATCGCCACGCATGTGGGGTCGCTGCCCGAGTTAGTCCGGGACGGTGAGACGGGCTTGACGTTCCGCTATGCCGATGCCCAGGATCTCCGTCGTCAGGTGGATTACCTCTTCCAACAAGTCGATGAGGCGAGGGAGATGGGTGAGAAAGCCTTTCACGAGGTGGTTTCCAAGTATTCCCCAGAGGTGCATGAGCGTCGCTTGATGGCCTTGTTTCGGCAGGTAACTTCATAGTTGGCGATTGGTTTGCCATTCGCGAAAGTGAGTTTGCCCCCTTTGGCTATCCACAAACTCATCTTTCGACAGAAAGGGATGCCCTAACGGTTTGTCGTGGGATTATCTTTCATGTTGTTCCATTTTTGCTTTCTTTTTGTTAAAAAATATGACTTTCATGACAAAATGCTGTCATTCTTGTGAAAAATATGTACTTTTGCAATCAACAGTATAATAAAATAACAGATTTAAACAAATTAAGCAGAATGATGAAAATGAGTAAAATGATTCCAATGGCCCTCATGTTAGCGTTGCCTGTTGCGGGTATGGCGCAAAACAAGTCGGGGCTCAAGATGGAAAACCTTGACAAGACTGTCAAGCCCGCAGACGACTTCTACATGTTCGCAACGGGCGGTTGGCAGAAGCTGAATCCGCTTCCTGCCGCCTATTCGCGCTTTGGCAGCTTCGACCAGTTGCAGGAAGACAACAACAAGCGTATCAATTCTATCCTCGGGGAATTGCAGAAGAAGAAATTTGCCGAGGGCACCACAGAGCGCAAGTTGTCGGATTTCTATAAGTTGGCAATGGACTCCGTGCGCCGCAACAATGAGGGCATCGCCCCCGTCAAGCCCCTCTTGGACGAGATGGAGGCAGCACGGACGAAAGAGGATTTGGTGAAAATCCAGCACAAATATGCCGTCTATGGCTATGGAGTGCCTTTCGGCTATGGCTTTGGAGCCGATGAGAAGAACGTGACCATGAACATCCTTAATATCAGTCAAGGCGGTTTGACGCTCGGACAGCGTGACTATTACCTCAACAACGACGAGGCGACGGTGAAGATTCGCGAGGCATATAAGGAGCATATCGTCAGGATGTTCAAGTTGTTTGGCTTTACGGAGGAGCAGGCTGTCGCCAAGCGCGATGCCATCTTCCGCTTCGAGACGGCTTTGGCATTGATTTCCAAGAGTAGGACGGAACTTCGCGACCCGCAGGCCAATTACAATAAGATGACTTTGAAGGAGTTCCAAACCAACTATCCTAACATTCCCTTGGAAAGCATGGCGAATGCCGAGGGTATCAAGAGCGAGTATTTCCAGGAGATGATTGTGGGTCAACCCAAGTTCATGGAGGGTGCGGACAAGCTCATTGCCGCCATGTCGGCAGACGACCTCCGTGCTTATATGGAATGGGATGTCATCTCAGGTGCTTCCTCGTTGCTCACGGACGAGATTCGGGAGGCCAATTTCGACTTCTACGGACGCACGATGACGGGTCGTAAGGAGGACTATCCCTTGTGGAAACGTGCCACCAACTCGGTGCAGGGTGCTATGGGCGAGGCGTTGGGCAAGATGTATTGCGAGCGTTATTTCCCCGCCACGTCGAAGAAAATCATGGAGCAGTTAGTGAAGAACTTACAAATTGCCCTCGGCGAGCGTATCGACGCACAGAAATGGATGGGCGACTCGACGAAGGCGAATGCCCATCAGAAACTATCTACTTTCTATGTGAAGATTGGTTATCCCGACAAATGGAAGGACTATTCCAAGTTGACAATCGATCCCAATAAATCCTATTATGAGAACGTGATGGCAGTACGCGCATGGCGCACCGCCAAGCATATCGAGGAGAAGGCGGGCAAGCCCGTGGACCGTGACGAGTGGTTCATGACACCGCAGACGGTGAATGCCTATTACAACCCAACCACTAACGAAATCTGCTTCCCCGCCGGCATCTTGCAATATCCGTTCTTCGACCCCAAGGCAGACGAGGCTTTCAACTACGGAGCCATTGGTGTGGTCATCGGACATGAGATGACGCACGGCTTCGATGACCAAGGAAGGCAGTTTGATGACAAGGGATTTATGCACGACTGGTGGACGGCATCGGATGCCGAGGGATTCAATGAGCGTGCCGACCTATACGACCGCTTCTTCTCCAACATCGAAGTGCTGCCGGGATTGAATGCCAACGGTCGCCTGACATTGGGCGAGAACCTTGCCGACCACGGCGGTCTCCAAGTGGCATGGTATGCTTATAAGAACGCCACCGCCAAGAAACCGCTCAAGGTGAAGGACGGTTTCACGGGCGACCAGCGTTTCTTCATCGCCTACGCGGGCGTGTGGGGACAGAACATCACGGAGGAGGAGATTCGCCAGCGTGTGAAAAACGACCCGCACTCGTTGGGCGAATGGCGCGTCAATGGAGCCTTGCCACACATCGATATGTGGTATGATGCCTTCGACGTGAAGCCTTCGGACAAGATGTATATCCCCAAGGAGGAACGGTTGGATCTCTGGTAATACTGACTGAAAATTGAAGATTGAAGATTGGAGATTTGCTTTAGCGACATATTTTCAATCTTCAATTTTCAATCTTCCATGTAATTATTTGGTCGTATCAATATTCTTTTGTATTTTTGCAAGTGAAAATGTTATAAGGGGATGTGCCGATTCGATCGGGATACTCATCAAATAACAATGAACACTGGGTTGACTTCTCATACTAATGGCGGGCCACAAGTCACACAATGACTGAACGTAAGTCGGTGGATTACAAAGGTGGAGAACTCTCAAATCTTTCATAACTCGGAGTTTCATCACATCATCGGGCATCCCCTTTTTTTATTTCCTATTGATTTTTGACGATTATGTTTTCTGGTATAGTAGAAGAGATGGCCACCCTTGTTAGGCTATCAAGGAATGAAGGGAACATAGATTTCACATTTACATGTTCGTTTGTCGATGAGTTGAAAATCGACCAAAGTGTGTCACACAATGGGGTATGCCTGACAGTTGTGAAGATTGTAGACGATACCTATACCGTCACGGCAATGCAAGAGACACTTCTCCGTTCCAATCTCGGCTTGTTGGAGGTTGGCGACAGGGTGAATGTGGAGCGGTCGATGTTGATGAATGGTCGTCTGGATGGGCATATCGTGCAAGGGCATGTGGACGAGACCGCCACGTGCATAGACATGAGAGACGCAGACGGTTCCACCTATTTCACGTTTGAATATAAGCAAGACAAGGAGATGGCACGGCGTGGATATTTTACCGTAGACAAGGGGAGCGTGACGGTGAACGGCGTTTCGCTGACCGTTTGCGACCCCACGGAAAACACGTTCACGGTCGCCATCATCCCTTATACGATGGAAAACACCAATTTCTGTGACATAAAGGTTGGAACGGTTGTCAACATTGAGTTTGACATCTTGGGCAAGTACATCGCCCGGTTGCAAGAGTTCAAATAAATGAAGAATGAAGATTGAAGAATGAAGAATCGACAAGGCAAAACTTCTTTGCCTAAAAAGATTCTTCATTCTTCATTCTTATTCTTCATTTCAATGGATTCCACCCCTGCGCCCTAATGTCAAACTCTTGGTCATCGCGGGTGATAAGCCTCGTGCCGAGTGACTCTTGCGTGATGTGGCCGATGACTTTCACTCCCTCCATTTGGCTTATTTTCTCATAGTCGCCGATGGGAACGGTGAAGAGCAGTTCGTAGTCCTCGCCTCCGTTCATGGCGCATGTGGTGACATTCATGTTGAGTTCCTCTGCCATGATGGCGGTCTGGTAGTCGATGGGGATATTCTTTTCATAGATGCGGCATCCCACTTGGCTCTGTTTGCAGATATGCAGCATCTCGCTGGATAGGCCATCGGAGATGTCCATCATTGCCGTTGGACGGATATGGGCATCCCGCAGGGCTTGGATGATGTCGCCCCTTGCCTCGGGTTGCAGTTGTCTTTCGAGCAGGTATTCCTTGCCGGCGAAGTCAGGTTGGAAGTCTCCCAGTTGTTCCAAAGCCCTCTCGTCATTCTTTTTACGAGCCTCGTCCACCTGTTGGTAGTACACGCTTTTCTCGCGTTCCAATAGTTGCAATCCCATATAGGATGCGCCAAGGTCGCCACTCACGCAAATCAAGTCTGTGTCTTTCGCGCCATTCCGATAGACAATATCTTCCTTGTTCGCCTCGCCGATGCACGTGATACTGATGGCAAGACCTGTCAAAGAAGTGGTGGTGTCGCCACCCACGATGTCCACGCCCCATTTGTCACATGCCATGCGGAGGCCATGATAGAAGTCTTCAAGGTCTTCCACGACAAACCGCTTGCTTAACGCTATGCTGACAATCATCTGCCTCGGTGTGCCATTCATGGCGAAGATGTCACTGATATTCACCATTGCGCTCTTGTACCCGAGGTGTTGCATGTCGATGTAGGTCAGGTCGAAATGGATGCCTTCCATCAACATGTCGGTTGTCACCAGCACCTCCTTGTCGGGATAATGTAATACGGCGCAGTCGTCTCCCACACCGTATTTCGTGCTTTCATTCTTTGTCTTGAGGTCTTTGGTGAGATGGTCAATCAACCCGAACTCGCCCAACTTGGAAATGTCAGTCATCCTTAACTCCTCCTAATCATTTCCCTCATCAGTTCCGTCATCAATGGTTGGGCGGCGTTGGCAGCCTTCTGCACCTCCTCATGGCTCACGGCAACAGGCACGTCAAACCCTCCCAAGTCGGTGATGATGCTCATGCCAAACACCTTGATGCCGCAATGATGGGCGACAATCACCTCTGGCACTGTACTCATTCCTACGGCATCTCCGCCAAGGATGCGGTACATGCGGTATTCGGCAGGGGTCTCGAAGGTCGGTCCCTGCACACCTACATACACGCCATGTTTCACCCTGATGCCTTTTTCCTTGGCGATTTCGTCAGCCAAGGCGATGAGTTTGTGGTCGTATGCCTCGTGCATGTCGGGGAATCGCGGCCCCGTCGGGAAGTTCTTTCCATGAAGGGGATGTTCGGGGAACATGTTGATATGGTCTACGATAATCATCAACTCGCCAATCTTGAACTCCGGGTTCATGCCGCCCGAGGCATTGCTGACGAACAATGTCTGAATGCCTAACTCATACATGACGCGGATGGCGAAGGTCACTTCCTTCATGTTATACCCCTCATAGTAATGGAAACGTCCCTGCATCGCCATGATGTCCTTGCCACCAAGCTTGCCGAAGATGAGTTTCCCGCTATGTCCTTCCACCGTGGAGACGGGGAAATTGGGGATGTCTTGGTATGGAAATTCGAGAGTGTCAGTTATCTCTGAAGCTAATTGTCCGAGGCCTGTCCCCAGCACGATGGCTGTCTTTGGGCTTGTGGTCATCCTTTGTTTTAACCAGGATGCTGTTTCTTGAATTTTTGTGTACATAGCTTAATATCTTATTGGTAAAACTTTCTTCTTGGTCCAGAAGGAACTCCACGTGGATGGGAAGCACAAAGAGGTTGTGGCACACGTCATCATCCAGCCCCTCCATGTCTGCCAGGCGGGTGGCATCTTTCTCTGTCGTGATGATGAGTTTGGGTGAGGGGAGGGCGGCGAAGGCCGTGTTAATCTCGTCGATGTCTGTTTCCGTGAAGGCGTGATGGTCGTCAAACGTCATGGGACGGATGTCTTGGCAATAAGGTTGTAGGTCAACCATCATCTGTCGGGGCGAGGCAATACCCGTGAGAAGCAACACATGTTGTGCCTTTTCCTGCAACTTCTCCAAGGGAATCTCATTGCCGCCAAACAAAGGGCGGAGGCTTTCGTATGCCAAGGTCGTGAAGAAGAGCGACTGGTATGCCAACAGTCCCATGTCGTTGGTCAACACGCGGTAGTCCATCGGGCGCATGTCTCTTGGGCATTTGGTGATGATCACGATGTCGGCGCGTTTCTTCCCATCCATCGGCTCGCGTAGCCTTCCCGCCGGCAACAACTTGTCGTACTTGATGTTACGGTGGTAGTCAACGAGCAGGATGTTGATGCCGGGCTTGACATAGCGGTGCTGGAAGGCATCGTCGAGCAGGACGACATCCACGTCCTTGGTCTCTTCCGTAGCCTTCAACGAGTCGATGCCGTGGCAGCGGTCCTCGTCTACGGCAACGATGACTTGGGGGAATTTGCGGCTCATCTGCAATGGCTCGTCGCCGATATCCGCCACGGTGCTTCTCTCGTTTGCCAAAAGGAACCCCTTTGTCTCCCGCTTATAGCCTCGTGAGAGAACGGCTACTTTCGCCTTATCCATGAGCAGTCGGACCAAGTATTCCACAAATGGTGTCTTGCCCGAGCCGCCCACGGTGATGTTTCCCACGCCGATGACGGGCGTGTCGAATGAACGTGACTTGAGGATCCCCAATTCAAACAATTGGTTTCTCACCCTCACGCCGATGCCATACAGCCAGCTTAGGGGTGTGAGCCATGGGTTGATCTTGATGAAATCCTCGTCGTTCATGCTTTCCTTTTGGGCAGTCAGTGAGTTTCTATCGACTTCAAGCGTTTAATGGATGTTGAGGTAGAAAGGCATCCTTGCCTGAATAGGCTCCATCTCCCTTACACGGATAATCATCATGAAAGGCTCATAGAGGTCGCCGAGGGCGAGGCGCGTCTGGTCATCAAGGTAAGATCCACCCTTTGCCGACGACAATAGTTGGTCGAGGATGTCTGGGGCGGCGGGATAACCGATGGTATGATACTCCTTCAACTTGGCGAGTTGTGCCGCCTTGGCTACGGCCTTGTCGAGACCGCCCAGCTCATCCACGAGTTTCAACTTGATGGCATCTTGTGCCAGGTAGACGTGTCCCTGCGCCAAGGCTTCCACTTGGTCGATGGTCATCTTGCGCCCGTCTGCCACGCGCTTGCGGAACAGTTGATAGCCGTTTTGTATGTACGTGGAGAGAATGTCCAACTCCTCGGGATTGAAAGGACGTGATAGTGTCCCGAAATTGGCGTGTTTGTTGGTATGTACATCGTCGAATTTCACGCCAAGCTTTTGCGTCGCCAGTTGGCTGAAGTCTGGGAACAGGCCGAAAATGCCGATGCTGCCGGTGATGGTGGTGGGGTCTGCCACAATCCAGTTGGAATTGCAACTGATGTAATAGCCACCAGAAGCGGCGTAGCCTCCCATGGAAACGACGACGGGCTTCTTCGCTTTCAGCAACTCTACTTGCCTCCAGATCTGTTCAGAGGCGTAGGCACTACCACCTGGGGAGTTCACTCGCAGGACGACGGCTTTCACATCGTCGTCGTTCATCAACTTCTCCAAGTCGGCACAGACGGTGCTTGCCACGATTTGATGGCCTTGCGAATAGAGGTTGGTGGCGCCGCTTTCGCTCACGATGTCACCGTATGCGTAGTACACAGCTATCTCCTCGCCATCGAGGTCTTCCTTGACATTTGCCATGTCTGCCACATTCACCTGGCTGATGCTTTTGTCTTCCTTGAGGTCGAGCATCTTCTTGACCTCTGCCTTTACTTGGTCGGCGTAGAGCAACCCATCCACCATCTTGCATTTGACGAGGTCTTGCGGAGTGGCAAATGTAAGGAGGCGGTCGGCGTAGGCATTCAGGGAGTCAACGCTGACCTTACGGCTGGCTGAAACTTCCTTGCATATATTCTCCCACAAGCCATTGATCATGGCAGTGGTTTGCTCGCGGTTGGGCTCACTCATCTTGTCCTCGGTGAACATCTCCACGGCACTCTTATATTTGCCGACGCGCACCGGCTGCATCTTCACGCCAAACTTGGCGAGAAGGTCTTTCACATAATATGGCTCCGAAGCAAGGCCATGCCAGTCGAGCATACCCTGGGGATTGAGCCACACCTTGTCGGCTACCGATGCCAAATAATAGGATCCCTGGGTATAGGTGTCGCCGTAAGCCACGATAAACTTCCCGCTTTTCTTGAAGTCTGCCAACGCTTGGCGCACCTCTTGCATGGAGGCGACATCTCCCACGAATGCCTTCGACTCGATGTAGATGCCTTTGATATGGTCGTTGTCCTTGGCTTTCTTGATGGCGGAGAGCGTTTCCTGCAATCCAAGATTCTCGCTTGACTCACCCATAAACTGCGTGAACAGGCCGTTCCCTGCTTGCTCATCCATCGCCCCGTTGAGCTTGAGGACGAGGACGGAGTTCTTGCTTACGTTCGTGGTGGCTTGCCCGGAGGATACCATTCCCACGATACTCATGATGCCAAAGAATGCCATAATCAGGCCGAAGACAATCAGTCCGACGACTGTCGCCAATACATACTTAAAAAAATCTTTCATAATAGGTCAATAATGTTTGTTACTTGCTATAAGTTTATATGTTCAACTATGCGATAGGACATCAATTCCCATTCAAGCAACAAAGATAATCAGAATATTTTTTATAAGCAAGTATTGGCCGATTTTTTCCATCAAATCGCCCTTAATCGTATGGGTTACAACCATCTGCTATGAAGACTGCGGATGATGGTTTTGTCAAATATTTATCACAAAATGGGCTTAAATGGCTGCCATCATTTCCATCAACTTGTCTCTTGGTCGAAAATAACGCAATTATGGCGATTTTCGTAACTCATTCATTATCAGCATCTTGGCGTTTTATGGGTGTTTCCGTGGAAGATAAATGAGGCATTTTAACATCTTTTGGGGGGCATTTATCCCATCCAAAGTGGGCATTTGTCGCCGGCGGATGTGGCATCTATGCCCAACGGATGCCGCCCAAAAAATGTTAAACGCATATCTATGCCGTCAAAGACCGATGTTTTCACATCCTTTAACCCATTTTCCTGCCCCCGTCCATTCTATTTCACGCTTTTTCCCGAACATCATTTTGTCAAGCTTTTTCAATAATAGTTTGACCGACGGTGCTGGCATGGTGGATGGAGTTTGCCACGTGTAGATAGGCGCAACGATAGGCAAGCTTATTGGCATCAATGGCATCGAAATCTCCCCGAATGCCACGGCATTCATGTCGTGAATGGCAGGTTATCGTAGGATAAGGCGAACTGACCCCATCTCCCTATGTCACGGACTATGCCGAATGCTTTTGTCCGTGGCATTTATAGGGATGGAATTTGGATATAACAATAATTATTTCTATCTTTGCGTCTGATTATTATTACATCAAAGGAAATGTTGTTGTCAAAAGGGGGATGCCCTTACGGGCAGAAATTTCTCAAAATGAAATACAAAATCTTTCAAAATATTGAGGCGTTTGAGGATGATTCGTGAGTAAGAATTTATATAATTTCGTTGGCAATTAGATGGTATGTTGAAGAAATTTTGAATACATTTTGATATAATTTTCGTATAATTTCTCGCCGAAAGGCGATTCTATAAGAAAAGGAATATGATGGTTACAACATAAAAGTAATGCCCTTACGGGCAGAAATTTCTCAAAATGAAATACAAAATCTTTCAAAATATTGAGGCGATTGAGGATGATTCGTGAATAAGAATTTATAAAGATTCGTCGACAAATAGACGGTATGTTGAAGAAATTTTGAATACATTTTGATATAATTTTCGTATAATTTCTCGCCGAAAGGCGATACTATATGTTAGGAAACATGATGGATATATCAATAATAGTCTTATTATAATATGGAGAAACGGGCAATAGTGATGGGTGCCTCATCGGGAATGGGGTATGAAGTGGCAAGGATATTGTTGGCAGACGGCTGGCATGTGGGCCTTGCCGCGCGGCGTTTAGACTGGTTGGATGAAATGGGAAAGGAGTTTTCGGGGCAGGTCGTGACAGAGAAGATAGACGTGACGATGGACGATGCACCACGAAAATGGCATGCATTGGTGGAGAAGTTGGGTGGGGTAGACCTCTATTTCCACGCCTCGGGTATAGGGAAACAAAACCCCGACATGGTGGAAGAAGTCGAGATGAGTACCGTCAACACCAATGCGATGGGATTCACGCGGATGATAGACGCGGCATTCAATTACATGAAAGGGCATGGCGGAGGACACATTGCCGTGATTTCGTCCATTGCGGGAACGAAAGGATTGGGGCCCGCACCGTCGTATAGTGCCACGAAAGCCTATCAGAACACCTACATACAAGCCTTGGAACAACTTTCAAACACGAAAGGATACAACATCCGTTTCACGGACATACGCCCCGGGTTTGTTGACACGCCGTTGCTTGCGGGTGGCAGTTATCCCATGTTGATGGACCAGCGGCGCGTGGCAAGGCAAATCGTGAAAGCCGTTTATGCGAAGAAACACGTGCAAGTCATCGATTGGCGATATGCCCTGTTGACGTGGTTTTGGCGGCTCATTCCCAACTTTATCTGGCGTCAAATCAAATTATGTAGGTGAAATGTCATCTTTTTGGTGGTTTTATCCGTATGGAATGCCTACCTTTGTGGAAAATTCTAATAACACTAATGATACCAATGAAAAAGATTTTCTTTTATTCACTGCTCTGTGCAGTGTGCCTTGGCGTGAATGCCAAGAAGGTGAAGAAAGCCCCTGCATTATGGCCTGACGGAACGCCTATGGAGGCTTGGTTTGACGATACGACGAAGGTGGACGTGAACACACTTGGCAAGAAGTATGTCATTACGGCGTATGGCGTGAAGAACGACAGCACGTTGGTGCAGACCGAGGCTATCCAAAAGGTCATCGACCGTGCCGCCGATGAGGGCGGAGGAGTGATTGTCATCCCACAAGGTACATTCCTTAGTGGTAGCCTTTTCTTCAAGCAAGGGACTCATCTTTATATAGAAGAGGGCGCAACGCTCAAAGGCAGCGACCGCATTGCCAACTTCAAGGTGATGGAGACGCGCATCGAGGGGCAGACATGCAAGTATTTTGCCGCCTTGGTGAATGCCGATGGCATCGACGGCTTTGTCATCGCCGGCAAGGGTACCATCAATGGCGACGGCCTACATTACTGGGAAGAGTTCTGGATACGCCGCCAATGGAACCGTGAATGCACCAACAAGGATGCCCAACGTCCACGTCTGACCTATATCTCTAATTGCAAGAATGTGACCGTTCAAGATGTCCATCTCATCAACTCGCCCTTCTGGACCAACCATATTTATAAGTCGGAACGCGCCCGGTATATCGATTGTTATATCTATGCACCCACGAGCGGCATCAAGGCTCCCAGCTCCGATGCCATCGACATCGACGTGTGCCACGACGTGTTGGTGCATGGCTGCTATATGAACGTGAACGACGATGCCGTCGTATTGAAAGGCGGCAAGGGCACATGGGCAGACCAAGCCCCAGAAAACGGTCCTAACTATAACATCCTGATACAAAATTGCCATTACGGACGGGTGCATGGCTGCCTGACATTGGGCAGCGAGTCGGTCTCCGACCGCAACGTCATCTTCCGCAACTGCCATGTGGACTATGCCCAGCGCGTGTTGTGGCTGAAGATGCGCCCCGACACGCCGCAACATTATGAGTATGTCGCGGTGGAGAACATTACGGGTAAGACGGGCAGTTTCCTCGTGGTGCGGCCATGGACGCAATTCTTCAAGCCCGAGCAACGTGACGACATGCCCCTCTCTACATGCAACAACATCGTGATGAAGAACATCAACATGGAGTGCAAGAACTTCTTTGACGTGGGTGCATCCGATAAATATGCCTTGAAGGACTTCACGTTTGAGAACGTCAACGTGAACGATCAAAAGAATGCCTTTACCAAGGACATCATCGAGAATACGATAGTGAAGAACGTGAAGATCAACGGAATAGAAATCAAATGAGAAAAGTAGTATTATTGGCGTTGGCTCTCGTGCTGATGAATGCCAATGCACAGACATGGGATATGACCCAGGAACAGCCCAGATATTCCGACGCTACGGGATATGGATATGACTTCACGGCATCGCCAACGAAGAAGTCCACCTCGCCGTTTTACTTCTCCGTCAAGGTGCCAGACGGCAATTACAAGGTGACAGTGACCATCGGGTCGAAGAAGAAAGCGGCACAGACGGTGGTCAGGGCGGAGTCTCGCCGCCTCTTTGTGGAGAATACGCCAACCAAGAAAGGGCAGTTCAAGACGTTCTCTTTCGTCGTGAGCAAGCGTTCCCCGTATATCAACGAGAAACAAAACGTGCGTATCAAGGAGCGAGAGAAGGTCTCGCTCAACTGGGATGACCGCCTCTCATTGGAGTTTAACGGCCCTGCGCCCGCCGTGAAGGAGATTAAGATTGAGCCGGACAACGAGGCTACGACGGTCTTCCTTTGTGGCAACTCGACCGTGGTGGACCAAGACAGGGAGCCGTGGGCATCATGGGGGCAGATGATTCCTTGCTGGTTTACCGACAAGGTGGCCATCTCCAACCATGCCGAGAGTGGCCTTACTGCCTCTTCTTTTATTGCACAGAACCGCCTGGATAAGATTCTCACGATGATGAAGGCGGGCGACTACGTGATTTGTGAGTTTGGTCATAACGACCAAAAGGAGAAGTCGCCCGGGGCGGGAGCCTATTATAACTTCGCTTTCGCATTGAAAAAGTTCATCGACCAGGTACGGGCGAAGGGAGGAACGATTATTTTCGCTACTCCAACCCAGCGTCGCGCCTTTGACGATAGCAAGACACATATCAAGGAGACACATGCCAACTATCCCGAGGCGATGCGCGAAGTTGCCAAGCGCGAGGGCGTACAGGTCATCGAGTTGCATGATATGACACGCACGTTCTTTGAGACCTTGGGCTTTGAGAATAGCAAGAAGGGCTTGGTACACTATCCCGCCAACACGTTTCCGGGGCAAGAGAAGGAGTTGGCTGACAATACCCATTTCAACCCATACGGTGCCTACGAGGTGGCAAAGATGGTCGTGATGGGGATGAAGGAATTGGGACTCCCCATCGTGAAATGCCTTCGTGAGAGTTGGGTGGATTATTCTCCCGCCCAGCCCGATGACTTCAACCAATTCGTGTGGTATCCTGCCGTATTGATAGACATGGTGAAGCCCGATGGCAATTAAATGATTATCAGTTCAACAGTTATCAGGCAAATGTCTGAACTCCTGAACTCCCAAAACTCCTGAACTCCCAATAGCAATAACTTGTATAAGGATTTTGGCACTTGGATTCGCCAGCGTTTCCCGTTTAAGGTACAGAAGATATCGGTCAACGCTGGCTTTTCCTGTCCTAACCGCGATGGTAGGATAGGGACGGGAGGGTGTGTCTATTGCGACAACAGGACATTCAACCCCGCCTATTGCACCAACCAACCTTCCATCACCGAACAATTGAGGGTGGGCAAGCAATTCTTTGCCCGCAAATATCCCGACATGAAATACTTGGCATACTTCCAAGCATATACCAATACTTACGCTCCTATTGACCAACTAAAGTCCATGTACGGGGAGGCATTGGCAGTGGAGGATGTAGTGGGATTGGTGATTGCCACGCGCCCCGATTGTGTTTCGGATGAGTTGCTTGATTATTTGGAAAAACTCAATCACCAGACTTTTCTGCTCATGGAATATGGTATTGAGAGTGCGAATGATGAGACGTTGCGCCGAATCCATCGCGGACATGACTTCGAATGTAGCCGCCGAGCCGTGGAAAGGACGCATGAACGGGGCATCCTTGTGGGAGGTCATGTCATCTTGGGATTGCCCGGAGAGGGTAGGGAGGAGTGTCTGCGCCAAGCCCCTATCATTTCTTCCTTGCCTCTTGACATCCTCAAGATGCACCAGTTGCAAGTGATACGCAATACTCCGTTGGCAATGGAATATGCCAAGAATCCTTTCCACGTTTTCTCGTTGGATGAATACGTGGATTTGGTGGTCGATTATATCTCCCTTCTACGTGATGACTTGGTGCTGGAAAGGTTTGTCAGCCAGTCACCTCCCGATATGGTCATTGCCCCGAAATGGGGCATCAAGAACCATGAGTTTACGGCGTTAGTGAAGAAGAAAATCAAAACAAGGAATAGTCTTCACTCTCCAAGAGGTGCTTGACGGTTACGTTGGGGTGTTTCTTCATGTATTGGTCCACCCTTTTGGTGAAGTCTGTGTTGAACATTTGTTCACCCATAGCCTTATTGACAGTCCACATCACCTTGCCCATGTGCAGGTCTTTCTCCTTCTGGGGACGCTGGTCAAACTGTTTTAACGGGTAAAGACTCAATAGGAAAAAGGTCAAACCATCGGGAACGATATATGAACGTTTCATCGTTTGCAGTTGCGAGGGAGAGTAGCCGAACCGTTTATATATCGCGTAATCGCTACCCAAGTATTTATCCAAGGATATGCCGATGAGCTCGTTGCCTACCACCACGCTCTGGTTGAGGGCACCTATCTGTGAATAGATGAGGGGCACCTCAAGGCTCGGAATCCATGTCTTGAGCGTGGAAAATGCCTTGTCGAACTCCTTGTTGATATCATCCATGTCTGCATATTGCGCCTGGACATCGGCGATGACGGTCTGAAGGGTGGTGTCTTGGTAGAAGTTCAGGAATTTGGAGTTGATTTCGGGGTCGCTTACCTCGCCCAATTGCAGCATGTCCTCAATCAAGGTACGGGTCTGGATGGGGTAGGTGGTGTTCATCTGTTGTAGGGCGGAGAAGTCGCCGGTGGTCAGGTAACGGCTCTCCAGGCGGTCATACCGTTGCACTGACATGTGCGTAGGATGGTCGTCTTCTTCATTGGGCTTCAGCTTGAACTGGCAAGCCGAGAGGAATGTAATGATGACTAAGAGGAGAGTGTATATCCTATAATTGAACACAAACGACAATTTTAGATTTATTTTGCAAATGTACTAAAAAATATTTCTAATGCCAAATATTTTGCTAAAAAAGTAAAATTTTGGCATTAAAAATATCCATTTGTCTTTATTTTCCTAAAAATCGACCCCGTTTTTACGTCAATCTTTTACACCAATTAACATAAAAACGGGGTCGCATTTATGAAAAGTGAGAAGATGAAAAGGTGAAAAGGTAAAAAAGACAGGTGCAGTTATTTACATTTTTCAACTTTTTAATCTTTCACTTTTTCGTATGCGCTGACCACATCTTCTATGTCTAACCTCAGGAGTTCCATCTGTCGGAACAGTTCGGGCAACTGTTGTGACATGAAGTTGTGGCGACGTTTGGCCAGGATTTGTTCACGTGCGCCAGGGGTAACGTAGTAGCCAAGCCCCCGCTTATTATAGATAATGTTCTCGCGAGCGAGTTGTTCGTAGGCCTTCATCGCCGTATTGGTGTTCACTTCGAGCATCACGGCGTAATCGCGCACCGATGGGATGCGGTCGTCATCGCCATATTTCCCGGAGAGTATCTCGTCGCAAACACGGTCTGCCATTTGCAGGAAAATCGCTTTGTCTGTATTAAATGCCATGGAAACGGAATGAATAAAGTGATGGGAATAATGGAAAACGACAGAACAGTCGATACGTGAAGAGTAGGAAAACGATGGTCAACGTGATGAGCAAGGGTACTTGCCACGCATAGTGACCATAACTATCGATGAAGAAATAGGCACATCCATAGACCGTAAGGGCGGAGAGCAGCCAGCCCACATTGCCCGCCACGACGCTGGAAAGGAGGCAGAGGGAGTGGATGACGAAGATGAGCGCCCATGCCTGAATGATGACTGGTCTCATATTGATGCCTACATGTTGCCCCCCAATCCATCCCCACATATTGGAGAAAAAGTACGGAATCGCACTGGGTTGATCCCCATTCTCGGTGAGGAGGGGCAGGATGATCATCCGCAACAGGTCGCCGACAAAGAATGCGAGTATCAATACGACGAACAAAAGGGGTACGTAGATGAGCCAAAGTGCCATAAACTTCTCCACATTTGAGGCGGGAAGCATGAGCAGTTGGCGACCGGCATGGCGACGGTGTAGGGTGCTGAAGGCAAATGTTGCGCCGAAACACATCAGGAAAGTGAGGAAGAATAAGCTGATATTTGACACTTGAAGTAGCATCGATAGTATGTTTCTTTGGGGAATGGGAACGCCACAAAACATTTCATATTGGATTTTATGATACATTTCATTCACTTGATACACGGCGAAAACAACCGTTGCAAGGAGGAAAAGGTTCAAAACCTTACGATACTCGTATGTGTAGAGCCAGCGGAGGGTGCGGCCAAACCGCACGATGTTAAATGTTTGGTTCATAGGATAGCGAGGTATTTATGTCCGATGAGGGTGCGAAGGGGGAATAGTTTGTAGGTGGCAACATAGTTGATGGCTGCCAAGGTGAAGAGGATGATGACCGTTGGCACGGTCCAGCTGTCGTAGATGCCACCCGCCAAGTCGGTGGCGAAGTGGGAGCGGAGCCACAAGAATGGGAAGAGTAGCAACAATGCGCCAATGGCATATAGGATGGCATTGCGGCGGATGATGGTGGCGAAGAGTACGCAAAGGGAATGGTACCATACGTAGAAGCTTAACGAGTCGAGCAGAATCAGCACCTCAAACTCGCCATCGACATAGCAGGGCTTCAACGTCAAGTAGTCGATCATGGCGGGCATCCCCGATATGAATGTCGTTGGAAGGAGTGCATAATAGAGACTGGCACAAAGGGCGTCTGCCACGATGAATCCCAGAAACATGAGGAATAGCGTTCCTATTGTATACATCAAGACGCTTGCCAAGAACTTCTCCTGCATGGTGGCGGGCAGCATTAGGTAGCCGTATGCCATCTGCTTTTCGGAAAGCTGGTTGAACTTGGTACAAACCATGATGCAAAGGATATTTGGAAAGATGTTCCAAAAGGATTTCACGGCCTTGTAAGCACCCTTCCTGAGTATCTCTTCACTGATGTCATTGAATCCGACATCTATCAGATGGAAGCACACGAACAGCACCACCCATACGGCGAAGACGAATGCCACCATCATCGTGCCAGGGTACTGCCAGCGTATGACTTTCCAAAGGCGGGGGAGGGAAATGCTGCTCATCGGAGGGCTCCTTTCGTTACTGCGTTGAAGAGAAGTTCCAAGTTTACCTGTGTCTCTGCCATTCCCGCCGTGCGCTCCATGATGGCGGCGATGCCCTGCGGCGATGGTTCGCTATAGATGGCGTTGGCGTTGTCGTCCACCTGGCACGTGGTAAAGGCATAGCGGTCGGTGATGTTGGCAACCGACTCGTTGAGCAACAGTTGCGAGTTGTTGAGTATCAGTATGTGGTCGAGCAGGGATTCCACGTCGTGTACCTGATGCGTGGAGATGATCAATGTCCGCTCATCAGTCATGTTTTGGGCAATGACCTTGCGGAACTGGCTCTTCGATGGGATGTCCAGACCATTGGTTGGCTCGTCCATCAGCAAGTATTTGGTGCCGGCAGCCAAGGCAAAGCTGACGAGTACCTTCTTCTTTTGCCCCATGGAAAGGGAGAAGAGTTTGGTAGTACCTGATAGCTCGAACTCTTGCAGACACCGCTCAAGCACCTCACGATTGAAGTGGGGATAGAAGGGCGCGTTATCGGAAACATAACGGTCGAGCGTGGAAAGAGGGAACTCAAACTCCTCGGGTACGATGAACATCTCGCGCAGAAGCTCAGGGCGACGGGCACTGGATTCAAACGCCATTGGCCACTTCTCCGTGGCGGTATCACACGTAATCGAGCCATGCTTGGGGCGCAAAAGCCCCGTAATGAGATAAAGTAACGTGGTCTTGCCTGTGCCATTCTTGCCCAAGAGACCGTAAATGCAATTCTCGCTCAATGCTAAGTTGAAGTCGCGAAACACGGGTTTGCTACTTCTTGAATAACTGAAAGTAATGTCTTTAATTTGTATCATATCGTTTGATTTATGTGTATTACTATGGTAGTACACCGCAAAAGTAATTCATTTATGTCATCTGACCAAACTATTGATGTGAAAAAAGTAAGTCTTTGTAATAATTTAACATTCCCACCTTATTATATTGTAGCTCATGTCATAGTTGCCAGAATGAGGAAAAAAGGTGAAAAGATGTGAATAATTCCCTTTTTTACCTTAATTCTTGTATGTTTTTCGTTACTTTTGCAAAAGAACTTTTATTAAGTATGAATTATGATGAACTACAGACAATTAATTCCTTTCGCTTTGTTTCTTTTATCGTCAGTGAATGTGTTTGGCCAACAGACATTGAATCTGCAAGTGAATAATCCCTGTTCGTTTGAGAGAAAAGATGTTCCCATAGTGGTGGATTTGTCGGAATTTGGCACGGTGACATCTGCCATTGTCACCATCGACGGGCAAGAAGTACCCTGCCAACTTGACGACCTTGACCAAGATGGCACGTTTGACGAATTGGTGTTTGTCGCCGATTTGGGCAAGAAGGCGACGAAGAAGGCGCAGGTGTCACTCTACGAGACAGGTGGAACATCGCGTGAATATGCGCCTCGCACATACGCCGAGATGGTGATGCGCAACGGGAAGGTGAAGGAGAAGAACAAACACGACATCTATATATCGAGCATCACCGTTGACAAGGAGACCGCCAATAGCAACAGTTACAACGTGCTTCACCATCATGGCGTTGCATTTGAGAGTGAGTTGATTGCCATGCGTATCTATCTCGACCAGCGGCAGACCATCGATTTGTATGGAAAGTTCCATAAAGGCCTGGAGTTGAAAGAGACACAATTCTATACCTCTGACGAGCAGAAGGCGCAAGGCTATGGTGATGATGTGCTGTGGGTAGGCAACACTTTTGGTCTTGGAGCGTTACGGGGATGGGACGGCAACGCCCCCACGATGCTTGCCGACGTGGCACATCGCACCCAACGCATCCTCGCCAAAGGCCCCGTGCGTACCATCGTCGAGGTGGAGGACAAGGGCTGGAAGATGTTTCCCACGTCCTCTCCCGTCAACATGACGATACGTTATACTCTCTATGCCGGGCATCGTGACTTCGATGTGGATGTCACTTTCAACCGTCCTGTGCCAGAGTTGCAGTTCTCCACGGGCATCATCAACGTGAAGAACTCCGTGGAATTTACAGATAAGGACGGTCTCCGTGCCTGTTGGGGTACCGATTGGCCAGCATCCGATACCTTGAAATGGAAGCGTGAGACGGTGGGGCTCGCCGTTTGCATCCCCGCGAAATACCGTGTGAGCGAACAACCTGCCAATCAAGACAATTATGGATATGTGTTGAAGGCTGTCGATCGTAAGTTGCATTATTCCTTGGCATATACCAGCGACAATGAGGATTTCGGCTATCATTCTTCCAAGGCGTGGTTTGATTTCGTCAAGGTATGGAAGAAAGAATTGGAGAATCCTGTCGTGGTAACACGGAAATGATGAGAAGGGAAGAAGTCCATAGCGAGATCCAATTGATGGAACTCATACGGGAAATCGGGTTCCTTCCCTTGCTGGATAGCGGCATACGAGGGTTCTCGGCAGAGGAGATGGTGGACGACGATTGCCGGTATGTCGTGTTTCCCGATGGCGGGTGGGACTGGCCGTTGTGGAAATGGAAAGGTCCCATCGTGACAGAGGGCTACTGCGTTTATGGCAAGTTCTTCAATAAGAAAGCGGGATTCATCAGCAGGGAGTGGTGGCCTGACTTCTACAATTACCGCCGCCACGTGACTTCCATCCCACAAGAAGGCTCCATCGATGATGCCATCTTGATGACGCTTCGTGAGAATGGCAGCATGATAACAAGGGAACTCCGAGCGGCGTGTGGCTTCACGGGCAGCAAGATGCGAAGTAAGTTTGATGGGTATATCACCCGTTTGCAGATGGGATGCTATATCGTCACCGAGGATTTTGTCTATCCCCACGACCGACATGGCAGGGAATATGGTTGGGGATGGTCGTTACTCACCACTCCCGAACAACTCTTTGGAAAGGAAGCATGTCTGTGTTCACATACGGCAGAGGAGTCTTATCATCGTATGTTTGACCATCTGAAGAGCATCTTACCCTCTGCTTCAGCATCCCAGATACATAGGATTTTGAGATAAACAGGAAGATTTCAATACACCCGATACCCATGCTCCTTGCAATAGTCGATGGCGGGTTGGTAGCCTTGGGCGGTAGACTTGTGAATCCATTTCAGCCCAATGCGCTCATCTTGGGGTACACCATTGCCCGTCAGATGAAACCAGCCGATGGCAAACTGTGCCTGGGCATCGCCGCCATGAGCCGCCAACTCATACCAAAAGGCTGCCTCTGTCACGTCTTTCTTCGCCCCGTCGCCATTCCAATGTGCCGCCCCACAATTCTTCTGCGATTGGATATGCCCTTGGAATGCCGCCTCCCGATACCATAGATAAGCCTTTTCATGGTCTATGGGTGTGCCTTGTCCTAAATAATACGCGTTGGCAACATTCACTTGCGACTGCTTATCGCCTTTCTCTGCCGCCTTCAAATACCATTGGAAAGCCAATGACAAGTCTTGTTCCACCCCGTCACCGTTGTAATAACACTCCGCGACATTGAAACAGGCATAGACATCATCGAGCATCGCCGCCTTGTAATACCACTCAAAAGCCCGCTCATGGTTCTCTTTCACGCCATAGCCACGGTGGTAACACACGCCGAGGTTGT
>JAFRRN010000007.1 GCA_017428055.1 Prevotella sp. | reverse complement strand
ATCTCCTTCCATCCCTTCAAGCTCTTCTCAACAAGTACTTGCGGGGAGAAGGAAAACGCCTTCTCCGCCAACTTGTCAAGTTCTTGCTCATTGTCGCAGAAACCACTGCCAAGGCCACCCAAGGCATAAGCAGCCCGCAAGATGACAGGATAGCCAAGGTCCCGGGCTGCCTGGCGCGCTTGCTCGATAGTCTCACAAGCCTCACTCTTAATAGTCTTGACACCTATCTCGTTAAGCCGCTCCACGAAACGCTCGCGGTCTTCCGTGTCCATGATGGCTTGCACGGGTGTGCCCAGCACCCTCACACCATATTTATCGAGGATGCCATCCTGGTAAAGTGCCACTCCACAATTGAGTGCCGTCTGCCCTCCAAACGAAAGGAGGATGGCATCGGGACGCTCTTTCTCAATGACCCTCTCCACAAAATAGGGCTGTACGGGGAGGAAATAGATCTGGTCTGCCACCCCCTCGGATGTCTGCACGGTGGCAATATTGGGATTGATGAGGACTGTCTTGATGCCTTCCTCGCTCAAAGCCTTCAACGCCTGCGAGCCGGAATAGTCAAACTCTCCCGCCTCGCCTATCTTCAACGCTCCCGAACCAAGGAGCAACACTTTCTTGATGTTATTGTCTTTCATAAGGCTTCATGGATATTATTTGATGGCATCTATAAACTTGTCGAACATAAACAACGTATCAGTAGGTCCCGAACAGGCCTCGGGATGGAATTGGGCAGAGAACCAAGGATTTTCCTTGTGGCGTATGCCCTCATTGGATTGGTCGTTCATATTGACGAACAGTTCCTCCCAGTCGTTTCCCAACGTGCTTGCCTTCACGGCATAACCGTGGTTTTGGCTGGTGATGAAACACTGGTTGCTACCTACCATGCGCACGGGTTGGTTGTGGGAGCGATGGCCGTACTTCAATTTGTAGATGGTGGCACCACCCGCCTTCGCCAATAATTGGTTGCCCATGCAAATGCCACAAATGGGTTTCCGACTCATGCTCATCTGTTTGCGAACAATCTCTACCGCCTCACCACACAAGTCTGGGTCGCCAGGGCCATTCGCCAAGAACAGTCCATCGAAGTCTTCGTGGGTATAATCATAGTTCCAAGGGACACGAATCACCTCCACGCCACGGTCTACGAGGCAACGGATGATATTCGCTTTCACGCCGCAATCCACGAGGACAACCTTCTTCCCCGCTCCCTCATGATAGCGGACGACCTCCTTGCAACTCACCTTCTCCACGTAATTAACCCCTTCGTAGTCTGCTTCCGGCACATTCGACGGGTCGTCATCGAAAAGAATCTTACCCATCATCACGCCTTGCTCGCGCAACACCTTGGTCAGTTGGCGAGTGTCAATACCCGTGATGCCCGTCACATGTTCCCTCTTCAACCAGTCGCCAAGGCTCTCCACGGCATTCCAATGGGAAAACTGCTCGCTATAATCGGAGACTATAATGGCGGTGGCATGGATCTTCTCACTCTCCATGAAGGCGGATAAGCCGTCCTCTCTCCTACGAAAAGGGGGTACGCCATAGTTGCCCACCAAGGGGAAGGTCAATGTCAAGAGTTGCCCGGCATACGACGGGTCGGTCAAACTCTCGGGATAGCCCATCATGGCGGTGTTGAAAACCACCTCGCCCGCCACGGGTTGGTCGTACCCGAAAGACTTTCCATGGAATTGTGTGCCGTCACTCAGCACCAATGTCACATCTTTCATCATTTGGTTATTATTGTGTTCGTATTGTATTTCCTTTAGCAATGGATACTAAAAAAATGAAGAATGATTAAGTCTTCATGCCTTTTTCATTCTTCATCTTATATTTTCATTCCGTTATGATTGGTTAGTTTCTCAGGATGTTGACCAACAGTGAGGCAACAGATGTCACGATACTGATGAACGAGAACCAGATGGTCGTTGACGAACCGATACTGGAGTTCTTCGCCTTTACCTTGTTTGGCTCCACATAGATAATGTCATTCTGTTGCAGATAGTAATACGGGGAGTTGATGATGTTGGCATCCGTCAGGTCGAGACGATGGTACTCTTTCTCTCCATTCTCTTTCTCGCGAATCAAGATGATATTCTCACGCTTACCGTAGATAGACAAGTCGCCTGCGGAAGTGAGGGCCTCGATGACACTCATCTTTTCTGTCGTGACGGGTACAACGGTAGGACGTGACACTTCACCCGTAATGGTAACGCGATAGCTGGACATTCTCACGGTCACGATGGGTCTTTCTGCCTCGGCAAGATAAGGTTTTATCTTTTCGGCGATAAGGTCTTGACATTCAGTCTTTGTCAATCCCTGGACGTGAATCTTGCCAACAACGGGGAAATTGATATTACCATCATTTTCTACAAGATAGGTCTGCAAAGAGCCATAACCACTACTGACCGAGGTATTGGTGGCACTCAATGAGTTGCGAATTATCAAGTTGAATGGAGCAGCAGCCATTGGGTCGGTGGTATTCACGGTGATGGTCAGGTTGTCTTTTGGCATGATACGCGCATCATAGAGTCCCTTTGAGGGTGCCAAGCTGATACTGTCGATGTTCTGGAAATAGGGTACTGTCTTACTGCTCACGCAGCTATCCAAAGCCAGAACGACAACTGCCAAAACGATAACGGGTAAAAGTAATTTCTTCATATTAAGTTGTTGATTTTCTAAAAAACGTTGCAAAATTAATACTATTTTTTGACATCGGCAAAGTTTTTGTTAATTAATTGTCTATGATACCCATAAAAAAGCGATGAAGAAATGGGGGCATCCCAAACCCATTACAATCAACGAATAAGTTTCAGCGATTGGGTAAAGGTTATTAATCCTATAAATCAAGGGGAATGGAATAATGCTTCATCGGTCACAAAAACATCGGTTGACGGGACGAAATACCACATCCGCCACCTTTTGCCTATAGCCAAAAGGTCTTGCGGCTTTAGCCAAAAGACCTTGCGGCTATAGGCAAAATAGACAAGGATGTATCAATAGAATTGGAAATAGTTGCGTGCGTTGTTGTAGGAGATGTCCTCCACCATGCGCGAGAGCGACTCCATGTCGTCGGGAAGCAATCCCTTCTCCACGTCGTTGCCCAAGAGGTTGCAGAGCAAGCGGCGGAAATACTCATGGCGAGGGTAGCTGAGGAACGAGCGGGAGTCGGTGAGCATTCCCACGAAACGGCTCAGCAAGCCCAGCACGGATAGGGCATTCATCTGACGGGTCATGCCGTCGAGCTGGTCATTGAACCACCATCCCGAGCCAAACTGTATCTTCCCCGGGCAGCTGCCATCCTGGAAATTGCCGAGCATGGTGGCAATCACCTCATTGGCACAAGGGTTCAACGTATATAATATGGTACGCGCGAGCTTGCCTTTCACGTTCAGGCGGTTGAGGAAGTCACTCATGGCACGTGCCGTATTGAACTCCCCGATGGAGTCGAAGCCCGTGTCAGGGCCTAACTGGTTGTACATGAGCGTATTGTTGTCACGAATTGCGCCATAGTGATATTGCTGTGTCCAACCGGCATCATAGTCCATCTCTGCCATCAACGAAAGGAAACAGTTTTTGTACTGACGAATTTCAAACGTCGAAAGTTGCTGTCCACGCATTGCCTTCTCGAAGATAACCTCAATCTGGGAATCGGTATATGGCTCGTCATAGAACTCCTCGATACCGTGGTCTGACAATTTGCAGCCATTCTCCGTGAAGAAGTCGTGGCGTTTCTGTAGCGCATCGACCATGTCGGCGAACTTGTTAATCGTGACACCTGCCACCTCGCCCAACTTCTGCACATACTCCGCGAAGTCGGGTTTCTCGATGTTCATCGCCTTGTCGGGACGCCAGGCGGGAATCATCTTGATTTCAAAACCACTCTCCCGGGTCTGCTTATGGAAGCGAAGGTCATCAACGGGGTCATCCGTCGTGCAGACACACTCCACATGGTAGCGACGCATCAAGCCACGGGCCGTATACTCGGGCAACTGCAACTTCTCATTACACTCGTCGAAAATCTCACGTGCGGTCTTGGGACTCAATAACTTCTCGATGCCAAAGGCGGTCTTCAGCTCCAAGTGGGTCCAATGGTACAAGGGGTTACGGAATGTATAAGGCACCGTCTCCGCCCATTTCTCAAACTTCTCCCAGTCGGTCGTGTCCTTGCCGGTGCAATAACGCTCCGCCACGCCGTTGGTACGCATGGCACGCCATTTATAATGGTCGCCACCAAGCCAGAGTTCCGTAATGCTCTTAAAGCGATGGTCGTCGGCAACCATTTGCGGGATTAAATGACAGTGATAATCGATGATGGGCATCTTTGCCGCATGATTGTGGAAAAGTTCCTGTGCCGTGGAGGTCTCCAACAGGAAATTTTCATCCATAAATTTTTTCATGTTCGTGATAATTATGTTATGACTTATTATTTAGGTTTTCATCTTTTCACATGCAAATATATACCTTTTTTTTGGTTTTGCAGATATTTTAAACTATATTTGCAAAAGAAATAACGCAAACGATAACGTAATGCCCACCATGACAGAGGATAGGAGAAACAACAAGGTGCTGCTCATCTACACGGGCGGGACCATCGGTATGGGAAAGAATCCCACCACGGGAGCCTTGGAGCCGTTGGACTTCAACCACCTCGTGAGTAACCTCCCCGAGATGAAATATCTCGAAACGGGCGTGGACGTTTATCAGTTTGCCCACCCCATCGACTCCAGCGACATGTCGCCACTGATATGGGCGCAACTCGTAGAGACGATCGCCGACAAATACGACCAATACGACGGTTTCGTCATCCTGCATGGAACGGACACGATGGCTTATACCGCCTCCGCCCTCGCCTACATGCTGGAAAACCTTACCAAGCCCGTCATCCTGACCGGAAGCCAATTGCCCATCGGACAGTTGAGGACCGACGGGAAGGAGAATCTCGTGACAAGCATCGAATTGGCGGCGGCTCACCATCCCGATGGCCATGCGATGGTGCCGGAGGTTTGCATCTATTTCAGCGGGAAACTGTTACGGGGGAACAGGGCAACCAAACAAAGCTCCGACGGTTTCAATGCGTTTGACACGTTCAATTATCCCCCGCTATGCGATGCCGGGGTCAATTTCACCTACCATGACCACCACATCCTACAGCCCGATTTCACACACCCGATGACTCCCCATACCGTCATGGACACCAACATTGCCATCTTCTCCCTCTTCCCTGGCATACAGGAGCATACCGTCAGGCACGTGTTGACGGCTCCCGAGTTGCGGGGCATCGTCATGCGGAGCTTTGGCAACGGCAACGCACCTCAGCAGCGGTGGCTCATCGAATTGCTGAAGGAGGCATCAAACCGTGGCGTGACCATCGTCAACATCAGCCAATGTGTGCGTGGAAGCGTGGAGATGGCTCGTTACGACACGGGCTACCAACTCAAAGATGCGGGTGTCATCAGCGGTTACGATAGCACGGTGGAGGCTGCCGCCACCAAACTTATGTTTCTCCAAGCGATGTATTCCGATCCCCAGCAAATACGCTATTACATGAATCATTCCATAGCGGGTGAGATCACCGTTTAGCATCAGAATCTATCAACATATCATTTCACAAACAAAAGCAAAAACATCATGAAAGAATTGAAAGGAACAAAGACAGAGAAAAACCTGCAAGAGGCTTTCGCAGGTGAGAGCCAGGCTCGCAACAAGTATTCCTATTGGGCAAGCAAAGCCAAGAAAGACGGCTACCAGCAGATAGCTGCCATCTTCGAGGAAACTGCCGCTAACGAAAAGGAACATGCCAAGATGTGGTTTAAATTGTTGGAAGGAGGGGCTATCAAGTCCACCCCCGAAAACCTGAAAGCTGCCGCCGAGGGCGAGAACTTCGAGTGGACAGACATGTACGACCGTATGGCTCAAGAGGCAGAAGAAGAGGGGTTTGTCGAGATTGCAGAGAAGTTCCGTGCCGTTGCCGCCATCGAGAAAGCCCATGAGGAGCGGTACCGCAAGCTGCTGAAGAACATCGAGGACGAGGTTGTCTTCTCACGCGAGGGCGATGCCATCTGGCAATGCCGCAATTGCGGACATATCGTTGTCGGCCCGAAAGCCCCCGAGGTGTGTCCCGTCTGCGACCATCCCCAAAGCTATTTCGAGCTGAAAGCGGAGAACTACTGATTAGTTCGTAAGAAATAGAAGGACATAAATCTTCAATAATCGAACATAAACCCATAGGATTTACGGACAATTCTTGAAGATTTTTGTCCTTTTCCAATAACAATTAATTGGAGAATCGACTGAAACATGCTATCTTTAAACCCGAAAAAAACTAATAACTTATGACATTATTGACTATTACAGATTTTAGGAACAACATGGCCAATTCCTTCGACCGCGTGGATGCGGGGGAATATGTGTTCGTCAGCAGGAGAAACCAGCTTTACGCTATCGTACCTGTACAGAAAGAAGAATTGGCAATCACGCCTGAATTGGCAAAAAAGATTGAGAAAGCGAGGCAAGAATTCCGTGGGGGCAATACCATCAGTTTGAAGACACATGAAGATATTGATCGCTATTTCGAGTCCATGTAGCCATGTATGAGATAAAAATTTCGACGAAAGCAGACAAGCTTCTTCGGAAATGGAAGAAGTCCAATCCGCAACTTTGGATATAATATCAAAAGATATAGCACGAATTGTTAGACCATCCCCGAACAGGTATCGGACACCCAGAAGCCTTAAAAGGAGGGAACGACATCACATGGTCACGCATCCGCAAACACCTTCCCATCTTCGAGAGTTACTTGCAGCGAGGTGTACTCGCTATTGAAATGGTTTCTCAAACGCCCGAGGTAGCGTAATGCCTCCCATTGGCACATGGGCAGGTCGTGAAGCAAATAGTTGCCGCAGGTCTCCGGCGTGGTGGCGGGTACCGCCGTCTGCGTAAGGATCCACTCCAGACACTCCATCGTCAACTGCCGCATATCCTCTACGGTGTAGCAACCGGTCATGATGATATACATTCCCGTGAGGCAACCCATCGGACCGACATAAACCACGTCGTCTTTCACCCGGGAGTTGCGAAACCATGTCGCCATGAGATGTTCCATGCTGTGCATAGCCGAAGGGGCGACGGCAGGCTCCTTGTTCGGTTCCGTGATGCGTAGGTCGAAAGTGGTGAATCCCTTATCCTCTCGAGATACGTAGATGCCTGGTTTCAAGTGGGTGTGGTCAATGGTGAAACTTTGTATAACTTCCATGTTAATTCCGTTTTTCTGCAAAGTTACTTCTTTTCTATTTGTTTGCAAAATTTTTCTATTGCTAAATCCACAAATCCACTTTTTGGTGCGTCAAATGATGGTCTTGTCATTTGTTTTTTGTATTTTTGCGGATGATAAACTGATAAGACACAATGATTTGAAGGATGGAAACTGACTATCAGGCCTTACACAAATACATCGACGAAGTAAACCAGAAGCTCAAGAGCGGAGACGCAAGGGAGCACACCTATCGCGCCCCCTTGGAGAATTTCCTGCAAGCCCTGTTGGGTAAAGGCTACCACACGCTCAACGAGCCTTCACGCATCGAATGCGGAAACCCCGACATCCATATACGGAATAAGGACAACATAACCGTCGCCATCATCGAGACGAAAGACATCAACTCGGGCGACCTCGATGGCACGACACGCAACCAGGCACAGTTCGACCGCTATAAACGAGCCATCAGCCATTGCATCTTCACCGACTATTTAGACTTCCACTTCTTCGAGAACGGGGAGGCAGAGCCTATGAAAACCATCCGCATCGCCACAGTTCAAGGAAAAAAGGCCGTGATGGATGAGGAGAAAGGCGAGGAGTTGGTGGCATTTCTCAAGACATACATCGCCGATAGCATCCCTCAAATCACCTCGGCGAAGAAGTTGGCAGACCTCATGGCACGTAAGGCAAGGCTCATGTATTCAGTCATCATCGACATCTTTGACCACGAGACCGACAACAAAGAGCGCGGACTGCTGCTCCATTTCTACGAGGAACTACGCGACAGCCTCGTGCCGTCGCTTGACACCAAGGGGTTCGCCAAGGTGTATTCGCAGACGGTGGCATACGGGCTGTTCGCCGCAAGGCTCCACGACCCCACCACCGAGGACTTCTCACGTGGCGAGGCTACCCACCTCATTCCCAAGACCAATCCATTCCTGCGGGGCATCTTCAACGACTTGGCGGGCAACAACATCCATCCTCGCATCTCTTGGATTGTCGATGACTTGGTGAGGATGTTCGCCGCCACAGACCTACAAAGGATGTTTGAACGCGATGCCAAACAAAACCGCGACCCACTAATCCACTTCTACGAGGACTTCCTTGCCGCCTTCGACCCCCAAGACAAGAAGACCTTTGGCGTGTGGTACACCCCCTTGGAGGTGGTGCGGTTTATCGTCAACGCCGTTGACTACACCCTCAAGACGAAGTTTGGCATAGAAGACGGCCTCGCCGACAATCATAAGACCATCAACAAACTGACTCATGAGAAAGAGGAAACGCCCCTTGTGCAAATCCTCGACCCCGCCACAGGTACGGGCACATTCCTTGCCGAGGTAGTCAACCACGTGGCAGAACACTTCCAAGGGCAGCAAATGCTCTGGCAGAAATACGTACACGAAAACCTCCTGCCACGACTCTACGGCTTCGAGATACAAATGGCATCCTACACCGTGGCGCATGTCAAGCTCGACTTGGTATTGAGGAATACGGGGTATGATGTCATGCCAAACGACCGGTTCAATGTCTGCATGACCGACTCATTAACAGGCGACAGCCCCAATAGCGAGGGCAATGCCAACTACTGGATCAAGAGCGAGCTGGAGGAGGCGAACAAGATCAAGTCGCAAAAACCCATCATGGTGATGGTGGGCAATCCCCCATACAACGGCGAGAGCCAAAACAAGGGCGACAACTACAAAGACATCGCCAAGCTACTCAACGACTATAAGCGTGAACCGGGCAAAAACCATCACATCGACGACACGAAATGGCTCAACAACGACTATGTGAAGTTCATCCGCCTGGCACAGCGGTTCATCGAGGACAAGGGGGAGGGTGTCATCGGATTCATCAATCCACATAGTTATTTGGACAGCCTGACATTCAGAGGTATGCGATATGAATTGCTCAAGACTTTCGACGAGATCTACATCCTCGACCTCCACGGCAACAGCAAGACGCGGGAGACCTCGCTTGGCGACGTGAAAGACGAGAACGTGTTTGACATCCTGCCCGGCGTATGTATCAACATCTTCGTCAAGAAGGCAACGACGGAAGGCGGCAAGGGCAAGGAGGGGCTTGCACGGGTATACCATGCCGACCTCTATGGACGGCGGAAAGACAAACTGGAATACTTGGCGACACACGGCATAGAGGACATCCCCTTCAAGGAAGTGGAGATTCACGCGCCGATGTACTTCTTCGTACCCATCGACTTCACCCACGAGGAAGAATACTATAGCGGATTCTCGCCCAAGGAATTGTTTAAGATAGGAGGGGTCGGCGTATGCTCAAAACGCGACTCCATCGCCTTCCAACACACAAAGGAGCAAATCAAGCGCGTGGTGGAAGACTTCTACAACCTACCCGAAACTGATATCAAGAGAATCTATCGCATAGAGAGGGAGAGCCGTGACCAGCAAGTATCTCTTGCCAAGGCTAACATTGTAAGCTATGGATTGAAGGAAGAATACTATCGAGAGGTGTTGTACAGACCTTTCGATAAGAAATTCACTTATTATACCGACAAGTCAAAAGGGTTTATTGCTTATCCTGTGTACGATGTCATGAAGCACCTCACTCATCATGACCCATCCAAAAACCTATCGCTGATTACTTGGTCTGCGGGCAAGGATGTGGGCAACATGACATGGAATCTGGCATTCGTCTCCGACACGATTGTAGACTTGCACGTGTTTTACCGTGGTGCATACATCTACCCCCTGTATGTCCGTCCTGGACAGGAAACCCACTACACAGACAACAGCACAGAGGTGGAACTGGGTCATGGACAAGAAGAACACAAGATGCTGATACCCAATTTCTGTCCAGAGGTAGTGGCGAGAATTGCCAAGGCGTTGGGCAAACAGCCCTCTCCCGAAGAATTGCTCGACTATATCTATGCCGTGTTGCACTCCCCACGTTACCGCGAGCGGTATAAGGAATTTCTCAAGCGCGACTTCCCACGCATCCCCTACCCCACAAATGCGCAATCATTCGATGCGTTGGCACTAACAGGCCATGCCCTGCGTGAGCTACACTTGATGCAAGATGCCTCTTCATGGAAAGCCCACAAGCTATTCCCCTGCGTTGGCAAGGGTAGCAACATCATCGAACGGCGCGAATGGCGGGATGGGCGTGTCTACATCAACGACACCCAATATTATAATAATGTATCAGAAGAAATGTGGAACTTCTACATCGGTGGCTACCAAGTGGCTGATAAATGGCTCAAAGATCATGCACGGCAGGAACTCCGCTTGGATGATGTCATCCACTATTCCAACATCCTCTACGCCATCAATGAGACCATTAGGCTGATGGGAAATCTTCTCACACGATGACCCTTGCTTTCTGGTAATTGCCCCGGAACTCCTTGGGAGTACATCCCTTTTTCCGCTTGAAGATGCGGTTGAAGTTGCTCAGGTTATTAAACCCGCAATTAAAACTAATCTCCGAGATGCTATCGCTCGTATCGACAAGCATTCGCGCGGCATAGCCAAGGCGGATGTCGATGATGTATTCACTCAACTTCTTCCCCGTATGTAGCTTGAAGAACCTACTGAACGCGCTGGGACTCAGCCCTGCCATGTCGGCAAGAACCGACAGGCGTATCTCGTCCCGATAGTTGTCGTTGATATAGTTCTTGACCTTCAAGATCTGCTTGCTATCGTCTTGCACCATGACCTTGGCATAACTCGACGATGCCAAGGTGTGCGAGCCCTCGCAACGGGATAGCTCATAAAGGATGGCCAGGAATTGGGTAGTGGCATAAAACCCATCCTTCACCGAGCTCAATGTGTCAAGCAAGGGATAGACTTTCATGATGGCACTCAAGGGGAAGCTCAACCCTTTCCTCGCCTCTTCCATCATTTTCCTGATGCTCGAGAACGGGTTTCTCCCAAAGAAGTTGTCGTCATTGACATGGAAATAGAACTGTATGGTAATCTCGCGGATGTCTTCGCTCACGCATTCGTGTTGCTCCCATACGTGCTCAAGTTCGGGTCCGGTAATCAAGACCAAGTCATATTCACCGATTACCTCCGTAGAGTCGCCCACGATACGCCGCACCCCAGATGCGTGTTCAACGAAATTGAGTTCATACACTTCATGGTTGTGAATGGGGTACGTGAACTCCTTTTTCACCCTATCGGCGATATACAACACGTCCTTGGTGGTCAGCGGACTGATCTCGTGTATGACTCGACGCTCATCTGCCATGGGTCAAATCCTCAATTCTTTAAGGGTATTGGCGATTTTCTGCATCGTGGTGATGCGCGTAGGCACAAGGGGGAGGCGGAGTTCATTCTCTATCATTCCCATCTCATGCAAGAGAGCTTTCACGCCGGCGGGGTTTCCATCGACAAACAACAGGCTATATAATTCGGTGAAACGGTGGTGAATCTTGCGGGCAGGCTCGTATTCGCCACGAAACTCATAACGGATCATGCGCGAGAACTCCTTGGGAAGGGCATTGCCAATGACAGAAATGACACCCGCCGCACCACTGGCTATCATGGGGAATGTCAAGGCATCGTCGCCGCTGATGACATCAAAACGGGCTGGTTTGTTCTTGATAATCTCATCCACCTGCTCAAGGCTTCCGCTCGCTTCCTTGATGGCAACGATGTTCTCGCAATCGTTGGCAAGGCGCACGGTGGTCTCCGCCTTGAGGTTGATGCCCGTGCGACCAGGCACATTATACAAAACCACGGGCAATGGACTTGCTTGGGCGATGGCTTTGAAATGTTGGTAAAGCCCTTCCTGGGATGGCTTGTTATAATAAGGGCAAACGCTAAGGATGCCATCTATGCCGCTCCAATCGGTTGTCTTCAATTCCTCTACGATGGCTGCCGTGTTATTCCCACCACATCCCATCAACACCGGGAGCCGGCCATGGTTGACTTCCACCACCAAATGCTTGATGTTTTCTTTCTCTTCTTTCGTCAGACAAGGGGTTTCGCCTGTCGTTGCGAGGATGCAGAAGAAGTCTGCGCCATTCGCCAACTGATATTCCACAAGGCGCTTCAATGACTCATAGTCCACCGAGCCATCGGCCTTGAAGGGCGTAATCAACGCAATTCCCAAACCCCTGAATATGTTATTTGCCATGCTTTTTCTTGTGTTATCGCTCAAATCCGTTGCAAAGGTACGACGAAAAAATGGAAAAAAGAAATATTTTTACATAACTTGAAAATATTTGATTATCTTTGCAGGGAAAACGATTGCTATAGACGCGTAGCACGAAACAAATCTAAACACATAAGAACCATGCAAAAAGTATTGACAATCCTGGCCATCCTGTTCCTCTCCTTGGGAGCTGTTGCGGACGACGGGAAACTGGCAAAGACCAAGAGTTGGACCGCCGACAACGGCAATGGCACGTTTACCAACCCCCTATTCTATGACGAGTTTTCCGACCCCGACGTTATCCGTGTCGGCGACGACTATTACCTCGCAGGCACCACGATGCACGCCGTGCCGGGATTGGTGCTATTGCATTCTAAGGACTTGGTGAATTGGGAGAATATTTCCTATTGCTTCGACCGCTTCGACTTCGACGACGATGCCTTTTCCCTAAAGAACGGGAAGGAGATTTATGGGCAAGGCATCTGGGCACCGTGCATCAGATACCACGACGGAACGTTCTATATCTTCTCCAACATCAATGGAAAAGGGCTACAATGCTATACGAGCAAAGACCCCAAGGGGCCGTGGGAACACCATAACATGCAAGGGCGCATCTACGACCTGAGCGTGTTGTTTGACGACGATGGCAAGATCTACGCTATCCACGGCTACGGCGAGGTGAAATGCACGGAACTGAAAGCCGATATGAGCGGCCCCGTGGAAGGTACGGAGCGGGTCATCATCCCCGAGGGGAGCGCCGTGGGCGAGGGGCACCATATTTATAAGATAGGTGGGATGTATTACATCCTCAGTGCCGACTATCGTCCGATGGGGCGCATGAGCTGCGCACGGGCGAAGAGCATCTACGGCCCTTACGAGACCTGTGTGGTGAGTGCGAACGAGACATACGGTTACTACCCCGGTCGCATGACCCAACAACGCGGACGCATCAACGACGATGGTTACGACTTTAGGATTGCCGAACCTAACAAGGATGCGGTGGGGTGCGCCAACATCCACCAAGGCGGTATGCTACAATTGCCCAATGGCGAATGGTGGTCGGTCACGATGCAAGACTTCCATAGTATCGGGCGCACCGTGTGCCTTTCGCCAATCACATGGAAAGACGGATGGCCAATGTTCGGCCTCGCGGGCAACCCCGGTCGCTCACCACGCACATGGCTGAAGCCCGCAACGGGCGCGGAAGTTACGCCCCATGCCCCCTACGAGCGCAACGACGACTTCTCGGGCAAGCTACTGAAACGCATCTGGCAATGGAACCACAACCCCGATGACAGCCAATGGAAACTAAAGAAGGGTGTATTGCGACTCAACGCCCTGCCCGCCAACCAACTGATGTGGGCGCGTAACACCCTCACCCAACGGGTGATAGGCCCCGAATCGACCACCACCGTCGAACTCAACGCCAGCAAATTGAAAGATGGCGACGTGGCGGGGCTTGGCAACATCAACATCCCCTGTTCATGGATTGGCATCGTCAAGAATGGGAAAGAAACGGTTTTGCGGTGGTTTGACCAGCATCATAACGACACCATCGACACACCTGTTGCCTTGAAAAAGGGCAAGATATGGTTGCGATTTGTAGGCGACTTTGACAACGACCGTGGTCATTATGCCTATTCCACCGACGGCACCAACTACCTAACCCCTGGAAAAGAAATCTTGTTAGGGTATCAATTAGTAACGTTCCAAGGGTCACGCTTGTCCCTTTTCGCCTTCAACACGAAAGGCGTGAATGGCGGATTTGCCGAATTTGACAACTTCACCGTGGAAGAGCCTATGGCAGACCGTTCGGGAAACATCCCATTTGGCAAGACATTCCGCATCATTAACCTTGCCACCAATCGCCCCATGAACGCCACCGCGCATGGCCTGATGTACGACGCGGCAGAAAACGACATGTCTCCCTTGTCACAATTCCAGATAGAAAACCGTGGCAACGGCAAGGTCGCGCTCAAATGTGCCGACGGCAGATATGTATTCATAGCGGGCGAAGGCTTGGCTGGCGATGTCCGCCTGACGAAAGATGCGACACAAGCCGAGGAGTTTATGTGGCAAGACATGTTGCGCCAAGAGTTCATGCTCCTCTCCATGAAACGCCACCTGTATGTGGGGAAGAGCCCTACCGACGGCAGCCCCTATTCCTTGGAGTTCAAGGGGGCAGACCCCGCACGGCGCAATGGTGCCGTGTTCCGTTGGGAGATAATTGGTGAAAAGTAATCTTGGGGAGTCAATTTCACACTCCACATGTCCTCCGAAACGTTTACATTCCAGCAATTCACCATCCACCAAGACCGTTGCGCCATGAAGGTGGGTACCGACGGCGTGTTGCTCGGGGCATGGGCGAAGGGCGGGAAACGGATATTGGACATTGGCACGGGGACGGGACTGATTGCCCTCATGATGGCGCAACGCTATCCCCATGCGCACGTTTGGGGCATCGACATCGACACTGACGCTTGCCTACAGGCGATGGAAAACGTGGCACAAAGCCCCTTCCAACACCAAATCCACATCCTCCACTCATCGCTCCAGGACTTCCTTCCACCCTCCCCTACCCCTATTGACGTGACGGGAGGCGGCTATTTCGACTCCATCGTTGCCAACCCACCTTATTATATTAATAGCCTGAAAGCCCCAGACGGCAAACGCACGTTGGCCCGCCATGCCGACTCATTGCCCCCCCAAGCGTTGTTCGATGGTGTCAGTAGGCTCTTGGCAGACGATGGTACATTCTGCGCCATCATCCCATCCGACCGGATGAACGACTTTCTCGCCGAGGGCTATCTTCACCACCTCTACCCCTCTTGCAGATGTATGGTGAGAACGATGCCCAACAAACCGCCCAAGCGTTGCCTCTTGTCGTTCCAAAAGCAACGCCCAAAGAACATCGCGGAGACGACCGTCTGCATGATGGAGTCCCCGAATGAAAGAAGCGAATGGTATCAAAAAATGACTGGAAAGTTCTACTTATAGGTTCAACTTGCGTTGCAACACCTTGCTCAAAGCCTGGATATGGCGCGTCTGCTTGGTGATGTCTTCCCGCACGACATTGATTTCATTGAACAAGTAAGCCGCCGCGCTCTGCACTCGGTTGGGCTTGCGCAAGCTCTTGTCGGCATCGGGATTCACCACCACACGAATGCCTTTCTCCTTCAACTCAATATCCACATCGGCATCGGCGATGACCGGGTCGCCGTCGAAGTGGATGACACCGTCTGCCTTACGATGGATATGCAACTTTTTGCTTTTGAAAGTCTTGATCTTGGAACTCTTATTAAGTGTCTTGTTAAACATCTCAATGCTGATCTGAGGGGCTTCCAACACATCGAAAGGCTCCATGATAATCACGTCCAACCAGCCGTCGCTCATCGATGCCTGTGGGGCTATATAAGCATTGTTACCATATTGCGAGGCATTGGCACACGAAATCAAGAACGCCTTATGGCGCACCTTGCCGTTCTCGTCCTCAATCACATACGTCTCCGGCTCATATTTCAGCCCCTCACGTAGCACATTTTCCACATACGTAATGAGGCCACGCTTGCCCGCCTCGGCAAACTTCATGCTCACGAAGGCATCAAAACCCATGCCACAGGTGTAAAAGAAAGGATGGCCGTTGATGACACCATAGTCCAGCTCGTGAATCTCACAACGGTTGATGACGGAAATCGCCTTGGCGGCATTCATCGGCAACATCAAGTGGCGAGCCAGACCGTTGCCCGACCCGCAAGGGATAATGCCCAACGCCGTTTGCGAATGCACGAGGGAACGCGCCACCTCGTTCACCGTGCCGTCGCCACCGACGGCCACCACGACGTCCACTCCCCTGTCTCTTGCGCCGCTTGCCAACTCGACGGCATGGCCTGCCCGTTGCGTCATCAACACCTCATAGTCAAACAAGCCTTGGTCCAGATGGGTACGTATCAAGTCGGGAATGCCCTCCTTGCTTGACGTTCCCGAGATTGGATTCATGATGAACACAACTTTCTTTTTCATGTTGCAAAAATAAGAAAAACCTACTAAATTATTATGGATAACACACTAAAATTCAGCAAAACGATAAAATCTTTCAAAAAAAATGTGAAATGTGACACAATTTTTGTATATTTGCAGCCTTGAATACAAATCTTATAATTTTTTGAATGGGACAACTACAAGAAAGATACAAGGCTTACCGTGAACCTCAAAAATTCAAGGCCCTTGGCGTGTACCCCTATTTCCGTGCCATCACAAGCAAACAAAACACGGAAGTGGAAATGGAAGGCCAGAAAGTCTTGATGTTCGGGTCGAATGCCTACACGGGCTTGACCAATGACCAGCGTATCTTGGATGCCGCAAAAGCTGCCATTGACAAATATGGTTCGGGATGTGCGGGCAGCAGATTCCTTAACGGCACACTTGACATCCATATCCAATTAGAAAAAGAATTATCAGAGTTCGTGGGGAAAGACGATTCACTCTGCTTCTCCACAGGATTCTCCGTCAACCAAGGTGTCATCCCCGCATTGCTCAACAAAGACGACTTCGTGATCTGCGACGACCGCGACCATGCGAGCATCGTAGACGGGCGACGCCTCGCCTTCGCCAAGCAGCTCCATTACAAGCACAACGACATGGAAGACCTCGAGCGCGTACTCCAACGCTTACCTTACGAGGCTGTCAAGCTAATCGTGGTGGACGGCGTGTTCTCCATGGAAGGCGACCTCGCCAAGTTGCCTGAAATCATCGAGCTGAAACACAAGTACAATTGCACGGTGATGGTGGACGAGGCACATGGCATCGGCGTGTTCGGCAGGCAAGGGCGCGGCGTGTGCGACCATTTCGGGCTCACCGACGAGGTAGACCTCATCATGGGCACCTTCTCGAAGAGCCTCGCGTCCATCGGCGGGTTCATCGCCTCCGACTTCGACACCATCAACTGGCTGCGCCATTCGTGCCGCACCTATATCTTCAGCGCGTCAAACACCCCCGCCGCAACGGCAGCCGCCACGGAGGCGTTGCACATCATCCAGCAAGAGCCCGAGCGGATTGAGGCACTTTGGAAGGTGACAAGATACGCCCTCAAGCGGTTCAAGGAGGAGGGATTCGAGATCGGCGACACCGAGAGCCCCATCATCCCCCTCTACGTACACGACGTGGAGAAGACCTTCAAGGTGACAGCCCTCGCCTTCAACGCCGGCGTATTCATCAACCCGGTGATACCGCCCGCCTGTGCCCCACAAGACACGCTCGTGCGTTTCGCCCTCATGGCGACCCACACGGAGGAGCAAGTGGAGCGTGGCGTCCAGGCATTGAAGAAAATCTTTGTCGAAGAGGGCATCATCAAATAAATGCGCAAAAATTTGCAGGGTTCGGAAAAAACACGTACCTTTGCATCCGCAAATAAAGGAGCATCCCTATATGCACTCGGGGTGTAGCGCAGCCCGGTAGCGCTCCTGGTTTGGGACCAGGCGGCCGCAGGTTCGAATCCTGTCGCCCCGACAAAAGAGATAAGTGGTTGACATGCAGCCACTTACCTCTTTTTTTGTTCCCTCTTGCACAACTTCCGTACAACGAAGGCATTTAGACACACCGTCTTTTCGGTCACACTTCATGATGACAAAAAAATCAGTTGATGCACGAGGACACGCCAAACGAGGTGGCCAATGCCGTCAAGATGGCGAGTATCGTCTGGATAATAAACTTCCAAGTCTCCCGTTTCATGGTTTTCAATGTTTAATTCGTAATTCGTAATGCTTAATTCTTAATGTAGAGTGCTGATACTTCATTGTTTTTTGCTTGTAGGGGCGGAACCGCGTTTCCGCCCGTGGTCAGGAAATCGCCCTTGGCGAGAAATTAAACAAAATTTGAACAAAATATAGGACTACGCATAGACAAAATTATGATATTATTTTGATTCCCATTTTGGATAATTTCCGCACGTAGTGCGCCCCTTACTTATCGCCCTTGGCGAGAAATTAAACAAAATTCAAACAGAATTTGTACAAAATATAGGGCTATGCATGGACTAAAATTTTGATATTATTTTGATTCCCATTTTGGAGAATTTCCGCACGTAGTGCGTTCCTTACTTATCGCCTTTGGCGAGAAATTAAACAAAATTCAAACAAAATTTGTACAAAATATAGGGCTATGCATGGACTAAAATTTTGATTCCCATTTTGGATAATTTCCGCACGTAGTGCGCCCCTTTATCTATCGCCCTTGGCGAGAAATTGAACAAAATGAATACAAAATTTGTACAAAATATAGGGCTATGCATGGACTAAAATTTTGAT
>JAFRRN010000074.1 GCA_017428055.1 Prevotella sp. | reverse complement strand
CCTGAACTCCTATATTTCATAAATACTTTAGAATTTGAACATGTCGCTAATAGTCAACAGCCCTTGATGGTCTGCCGTATATTCCGCTGCCAACACCGCACCCAAGGCGAAGCCCTTGCGGCTATGCGCGTCGTGGGTGATGGTGATCTTGTCGGCCTCGCTATCGTATTCAATGGAATGGATGCCCGCCACCTCGTCGCGGCGGATGCTCTCGATGGCAATCACATTCGGTGCCACGTCGTTGCTGCCGTCCACCGTGCCGTCGGCATGTAGCTGCTCGCCCTTCGCCCATGTGTCTTTCCTGTCGATTCCTGCGATGACTTCTTCTGCCAGCGTGATGGCGGTGCCGCTTGGCGCATCGAGCTTATGCACGTGGTGTGTCTCCTGCATCTTCACGTCGTATTGCGGAAAGCGGTTCATGATGTTGGCGAGGTAACGGTTCACAGCGGAGAATATCGCCACGCCAATAGAGAAGTTGGAAGCCCAAAACAAGGTCTGCCCACCCTCCATACACATCCGTTTCACATCATCTCCATGTTCCTTCATCCACCCCGTGGAGCCTGACACTACCTTCACATTCTTGGCGAAAGCCTTGAGGTAATTGTCGTATGCGGCGGTGGGGCTGGTGAACTCGATGGCGACGTCTGCCGTTGCGAAAGCCTCTGAATCAAAGTCTTGTTGGTTGTCAATGTCAATGACTGATACAATCTCATGGCCACGCTCCTTGGCAATCTGCTCGATCATCTTGCCCATCTTTCCGTAGCCGATTAATGCTATTTTCATATCAATGTGTTTAAATCGCCACAAAGGTACGGCATTTATTTGAAATGTCAGACAAATGTCAGACAATTTTAACGGCTAATAACCCATTCTGGCTGTAATTTTGCCGCTAATTATGAACTATTAACTATGAGCAATAAACTATGAACTGTAAAAAATTCCGTGTTATTGACAACATCATGGGCGTGGTGGTATTTGCCATTGCCGCCACGGTTTATGGGTTGACCACCGAGCCGACGGCATCCTTCTGGGATTGCCCGGAGTTTATCCTTTGTGGTTACAAACTGGAAGTGGGGCATCCCCCGGGCGCACCGTTTTACATGTTGGCAGCCAACGCCGTGTCGCAATTGGCAAAAGACCCATCGCAGGTGGCAGTGATGGTCAACACGATGAATGCGCTTCTTTCCGCCCTCTGTGTCATGTTCCTACACTGGACCATTACCCACCTTGTATGGAGGTTGCAGGGCAATGGCGCATCCCCCCACGGCAGTCTCGCCAATAGCGACATCTTCAGCATTGAATTGTCGGGTGTGGTGGGCGCACTCATCTATACCTTCAGCGACACATTCTGGTTCTCAGCCGTGGAAGGGGAGGTCTATGCCTTCTCCTCGGCTTTCACGGCGGTGGTGTTCTGGCTCATCTTGAAATGGGAGAGGCACGCCGATGAGCCACATGCCGACAGGTGGATTGTCTTGATTGCCTATATGACAGGGCTTTCCATCGGTGTCCATTTGCTCAACTTGCTCTGCCTACCTGCCATCGTCCTCGTGTGGTATTACCATTGGCATCCCGATGCAGGGCTGGCAGGGTCGCTCAAGGCGTTGGCAGTTTCCATCATCATCCTTGCCGCCGTCCTCTATGGCGTGATTCCTGGCATCGTAAAGGTGGCGGGGTGGTCTGAGTTGTTGTTTGTGAATGTCATGCACTGCCCATTCAATACGGGTGTTTATGTCTATGCCATCGTCCTTGCCATCGCGCTCTGTGGGGCGATAGGGTTCACAATCCGCCGTCGCCTTCGTGCGTGGAACACGGCTCTCTTATGCCTGTTGATGCTGGTCATCGGCTATTCCAGTTATGCCGTCATCCTCATTAGGTCGTCTGCCAACCCGCCCATGGACCAAAATTCGCCCGACGAGGTGTTCACCCTTGCCAGTTATCTTGCCCGCGACCAATACGGGCAGAATCCATTAGTCTATGGCCAAGCCTACACCTCGTTGCCCGAATGGGTCGCCGAAGGCAACATGATGAGGACAAAAGTGAAGAAAGGCTCGCCCGTCTATAAACGCAAGCCCAAACAATCTGCTGATGATCCAGACCAATATACCATCGTCGAGACACGCGACCAATTGGTCTATGCCCAGAATATGTGGTTCCCTCGTATGTGGGATTCCACCAAGGAAGCCGCCTACGAGGACTGGATGGGCGGGGTCAAGGGGCGGCTCGTGCCGTACGATTATGGCGGGGAGCCAACCATGGTGAAGATGCCTACGCCTTGGGAAAACCTTTATTTCTTCCTTTCGTATCAGTGTAACTTCATGTATTGGCGATACTTCATGTGGAACTTCTGCGGTAGGCAGAACGACATACAAGGGCAAGGGGAGCGGGAGCATGGCAATTGGATAACGGGCATCCCCCTTATCGACAACCTGAGACTGGGCGACCAAAGCCTCCTTCCCGACGAGTTGCGGGAGAACAAGGGGCACAATGTGTTTTATGGCTTGCCTCTTCTCCTTGGCATTATCGGCCTCTTCTGGCAAGGTTTGCGAAAAGGGAAGCGGGGCATCCAGCAGTTTTGGGTCGTCTTTTTCCTCTTTATCATGACGGGATTGGCCATCGTGGTCTATATCAACCAATCTCCTTTGCAGGTACGGGAGCGTGACTATGCCTACGCAGGGTCGTTCTATGCCTTTGCCATTTGGTGTGGCATGGGCGTGGCGGCTATCCATGAGAGGGTACGAAAGTATGGCCATAGCCAATGGATGGCGTACGCTTCTTCCCTCGCCCTCCTATTGATACCCATCCAAATGGCAACCCAGACATGGGATGACCATGACCGCTCGCACCGATTCACGTGCCGCGACTTTGGGCATAACTATCTTGAGTCGTGCCAGGACGATGGCAATCCCATCCTATTTTGCGATGGCGACAACGACACCTTCCCCCTCTGGTATGACCAAGAGGTGGAGGGAATGCGCACAGACATCCGTGTGTGCAATCTCAATTACCTACCCACCGACTGGTATATAGACCAGCAACGCCGGCCAAACGAACATGCGCCAGCCTTGCCCATCCCCTGGAAGCAAGATGAATACATAGGCGGCAAACGGGATTACATTCCCATCAACCCCGCCATCAAGCAACAGTTGACAGACTTCTACCGCGACCACCCCGATGAGGCACGGCAGCAGTTTGGCGACGAGCCGTTTGAATTGAACAACATCCTCCGCCATTGGGTCTGCGCGGAGGATGAAAGCCTGCATGTCATCCCCACAGACACCGTCTACCTCAACATCGATAAGGAGGCGGTGAGGCGCAGTGGCATGATGCTGCCCTCCGACGATATTCCCGACCGCATGTATATATCCTTGAAAGGGATGAGGGGGTTGCACAAGGGGCAGTTGGCTCTGCTTGAGGTGATTGCCAACACCCAATGGGAGCGACCCATCTATATTTGCAGCAGTGTGCCGTCAAGCGAATACCTGAACCTTGATGGTTTCCTCGTCACGGAGGGTATAGCGAAACGCCTTACCCCCTTCTATCACCATCCCGAAGAGGAAGTATTCGACACCGAGAGGACGTATAGGAACGTGATGGAGAAGTTCCGTTTCGGGGGGCTGAGCCGCCCTGGGCTGTACATTGACCCATCTAACATGTCGATGTGCTATCGGCATCGGCTCACCATGGCGCAACTCGCCCTGACATTGATTGCGGAAGGAAAGACGGAAAAGGCACGACGGGTGCTGGCGAAGGCGGGGCATGAGGTACCGGAATGCAACGTGCCGCTCACGTTCCAGAGCGGCGCCCTTTACATTGCACGTGCCTACGCGCTGCTTGGTGAGACACAAAAGGCCCAGCATTACATCCATGCCACGTGGCATCATTCACGACAATATCTGGATTGGTACTTGTCTATGCCTCCTGGCCAAAGGGCATCTTACGCCACTTCCTACCGCCAATATTGTGCCGTGTTGTATCATCTGGTGCAGTCGGCGCAACTCATCGACCCGTCCTTGGCTAAAGACTTGACCATGAAATGGGATAAGTATTACCAGCATCCGATGGCTCAATGACATTTCGCGAGGGCAATCAACCAGAATATGGGATTAATCCATCGGTCGTCCAAGCCGCTTGGACACCTCGTCCAAAAGGCTTGGACGACCCGTCCAAAGCCCTTGGACGGGCAGTAACCGATATGTTTATGTGAAAGAGGCCATGCTTGTCGGCAACGGCATTGGTGCTTAGACGGTGGCTCAATATGGTGCTTAGAGGGGCAGATTTGCGTTAATCTTCTAAAATTGTTCCTTATTTACGGCGATTATTCGTAAATTTGTAGCATGATTATGAAATTTGACGTTTTGGTGATAGGCGGCGGACATGCCGGGTGCGAGGCGGCTTGCGCCAGTGCCAACATGGGTGCCAACACCTGTCTCATTACCATGGACATGAACAAGATAGCGCAAATGTCGTGCAACCCCGCCGTCGGCGGCATCGCCAAGGGGCAGATCGTGCGCGAGATCGATGCCCTCGGCGGGCAGATGGGACTCGTTACCGACAAGACGGCGATACAGTTTCGGATGCTCAACCGCTCGAAAGGCCCTGCCGTGTGGTCGCCCCGCGCCCAGTGCGACCGTGGGAAATTCATCTGGCAGTGGCGCACCACGCTCGACCACACCGACCATCTCAACATCTGGCAAGACCAGGCAGAGGAGCTGCTTGTGGAGAATGGCGAGGCGGTGGGCGTGAGAACCATCTGGGGAGCGGAACTTCGCGCGAAGAGCATCATCATCACGGCTGGCACGTTCCTCAATGGCCTGATGCACATCGGACGCAAGCAAGTGGCAGGAGGGCGCATTGCGGAGCCTGCCGCCCTGCACTTGACGGAAAGTATTTCCCGTCATGGCATTCATGTAGGACGTATGAAGACGGGAACGCCCGTGCGCATCGACAGGCGCAGCGTACATTTTGAAGACCTTACGATACAAGAGGGCGAGAACGACTACCACCAGTTCAGTTACATGGGAGAGCCGCGCCGCCTCAAACAACTGCCATGTTGGGAGTGCTACACCAACGAGGAGGTGCATGAGACTTTGCGCAGCGGCCTTGCCGACTCGCCCCTCTATAACGGGCAAATACAGTCTATCGGCCCGCGCTACTGCCCATCCATCGAGACGAAACTCGTCACTTTTCCCGACCGCGACCATCATTTGTTGTTCCTGGAGCCCGAAGGAGAGGACACCAATGAGATGTATCTCAATGGCTTCTCGTCGTCGATGCCGATGGATGTACAGGTCAATGCCTTGCGCCATATCCCCGCTTTGAGGGACGCGAAGGTGTATCGACCGGGGTATGCGATAGAATACGACTTCTTCGACCCTACCCAATTAGACCATTCCCTGCAATCGAAAGTGGTGAAGGGTTTGTTCTTCGCGGGGCAAGTCAACGGCACCACGGGCTACGAAGAGGCCGCCGGACAAGGTTTGGTGGCGGGTGTCAACGCCGCCCTTTATTGTGCCAACTCCCCCACCCCATTCATTATGCACCGGGATGAGTCGTATATCGGCGTGCTGATTGATGACCTCGTGACCAAGGGAGTGGATGAACCCTACCGTATGTTTACCTCCCGTGCCGAATACCGCATACTGTTGCGGCAAGACGATGCCGACGCGCGACTCACGGAGCGAGCATATACACTCGGCATAGCCAAGCGCGACCGCTACGATTGGTGGATTGAAAAGAAGGAGAACGTGCAGCGCATCATCGACTTTTGTCATGCCTATTCCGTGAAACCTTCACTTGTCAATGGGCTGTTGGAGACAGTGGGCACTACCCCACTCCACGGTTCGGCAAAGGTTGTTGACCTTGTGGCACGACCGCAGATCACCCTCAAGATGCTCGGAGAACACATCGCGCCGTTGCGTGAGACATTATATGCCGCAGAAAACCGCCAAGAGGAAATCATCGAGGAGGCGGAAATAAGCATCAAATACAAAGGATATATCGACCGCGAGCGGCTCTTCGCCGACAAGATGCACCGCTTGGAGAACATCCGCATCAAGGGACGGTTCGACTATCCCAACATCAAAGACCTGTCAACCGAATGCAGACAGAAACTCGAACGCATACAACCGGAGACATTGGCGCAAGCCAGCCGCATACCGGGGGTAAGCCCCAGCGACATCAACGTGCTGCTCGTGCTGCTCGGAAGATAGAAGAAACGGACGCGTTAAACAGTTTTTAACAATCGCAAAACACCGTTCCACGTGAAACATTTTTAAGTATAACACCCATAAACAAAAGGAATCATGAACAACCAACTGTTGCTCGACAACCTCAGGAGCATACCCGACTGGCCCATCAAGGGCGTCAACTTCAGGGATGTCACCACCCTATTCAAGAACCCGGAGTGCATCAAGGAAATCAACAAGGAGATGCTCGCCCTGTACAAGGACAAGGGCATCACCAAGATCGTCGGCATCGAGTCGCGCGGCTTCGTCATGTCGTCGGCGCTCGCCATCGAGCTCGGAGCGGGCGTGGTGCTGTGCCGCAAGCCTGGCAAACTGCCTTGCGCCACCGTGCAGGAGAGCTACGCCAAGGAATATGGTATTGACACCATCGAGATTCATAAGGATGCCATCACCGAGGACGATGTGGTGCTGCTCCACGACGACCTCCTCGCCACGGGCGGCACGATGAAGGCGGCCTGCAACCTCGTCAAGAAGTTCCACCCGAAGAAGGTGTATGTCAACTTCATCATCGAACTCGTCAGCGAGGGACTGAACGGGCGCGAGGGCTTCGACCCCGACATAGAGGTCTCCACCCTGCTACAACTCTGACCCCCACCAGCCCCATTAACCCCATCAAGCCCATTAACCCCACCCCCCTCCAACGTTCCACGTGAAACAATCCCCATGACAAAAGAAAAGAACGAGCGACGGCTCAAGCACCTCAAGGGCATCGTTGCCAGCCTCCCCGACAAGCCCGGCAGCTACCAGTTCTACGACCAAGCCCACACCATCATCTACGTGGGCAAGGCGAAGAACCTCAAGAACCGCGTCTCTTCCTATTTCCATAAGGAGGTAGACCGTTTCAAGACGAAGGTCTTGGTGAGCAAGGTGTGGGATATTAGTTATACGGTGGTCAACACGGAAGAGGATGCTCTCTTGTTGGAAAACAGCCTCATCAAGAAATACAATCCCCGATACAATGTCCTCTTGAAGGACGGCAAGACCTATCCGAGCATCTGCGTGACGAAGGAATATCTGCCCCGCATCTTCAAGACCAGGACAATCAACAAGAAATATGGCACGTTTTTCGGTCCTTATTCGCACCTTGCAAGCATGTATGCCGTATTGGAGCTCATCAACAAGTTGTATAAGCCGAGGACTTGCCGACAACCCATCACGAAAGAGGGTATCGCCCAAAAGAAGTATCGTCCATGTTTGGAATACCACATCCACAACTGCGACGGGCCCTGCATCAGCAAACAAAGCTATGAGGAGTACCAAGCCAACATGGCGCAGGCGCGTGAAATTCTGAAGGGAAACACACGGGAAATCAGCCAGCATTTATACGAAGAGATGCAACGTTTGGCATCGGAGATGAAGTTTGAGGAGGCTGAGGCCGTCAAGAAGAAATACCTGTTGGTTGAAAACTTCTGTGCCAAGAGCGAGGTGGTGAGCCATACCATCAACGACATTGATGTGTTCAGCATCGTTGACGATGAGGGAAAGAATGCCTACATCAATTATATTCATGTCAAGAATGGCACCATCAACCAGAGTTTCACCTACGAATATAAGCGGAAATTGGACGAAACAGATGAGGAGTTGCTTATGTATGCCATCACGGAAATCCGCGAAAGGTTCCATTCGACAGCCAAGGAAATCATCGTTCCTTTTGAGATGGAATGGAAAATGAAGGACGCAACGTTCTTCATTCCGCAACGGGGAGACAAGAAACATCTACTCGAACTGTCGGAGATGAATGGCAAACAGTATAAGTTTGACCGCCTCAAACAGGCTGAGAAGTTGAATCCCGAACAAAAGCAGACCCGCTTGATGAAGGAACTACAAGAGAAGTTGAAACTCTCCAAGCTGCCTTATCATATCGAGTGTTTTGACAATTCCAACATCTCAGGGACGGATGCGGTCGCCGGTTGCGTGGTGTTCAAGGGGATGAAACCATCGAAAAAGGACTATCGGAAATACAATATCAAGACGGTTGTCGGTCCAGATGACTACGCATCCATGCAAGAAGTGGTGTATAGACGTTACCATAGGATGATGGAAGAAGGCACTCCCCTACCCGACCTCATCATTACCGATGGCGGGAAAGGACAAATGGAAGTGGTGAGACAGGTCATCCAGGATGAGCTGCAAATAGACATTCCCATCGCCGGGTTGGCAAAGGACAACCGCCATCGCACCAACGAACTGCTCTTTGGCTTTCCTCCGCAAACCATCGGGATAGATGTCAAAAGTGAACTTTTTAAGGTGTTGACGCAAATCCAGGATGAGGTTCACCGTTATGCCATTACCTTCCATCGTGACAAACGCTCCAAACACGCACTCCATAGTGAGTTGGACAACATCAAGGGAATTGGCCCGAAAACGAAAGAAGAATTGCTGAAAAAGTATAAAACCGTCAAGAAAGTCAAGGAACAATCTATCGATTCCTTGGCGGAAACGATAGGCAAAGTCAAGGCAGAAATCATCCATCATTTCTTCCATGAATCGATACAAATCGAATAATTTTCTTATTTTTGCAACATGAGAGCAGTAATTCAACGTGTCACTCACGCCTCTGTCGCGGTTGATGGAGAAGTCAAGTCAGAGATAGGCAATGGTTTGCTGATTCTTCTCGGCGTAGAAGAGGCAGACGGACAAGAGGATGTGGAATGGTTAGCGCGAAAGATTGCTAACCTTCGGGTGTTTGATGACGAAGATGGCGTGATGAATCGTTCCATCGTGGATTGTGGTGGAGAGTTTCTTGTCATTAGCCAATTCACGTTGTTTGCATCCTATAAAAAGGGGAATCGCCCCAGTTGGTTCAGGGCTGCAAGACACGAAATCTCCATCCCATTATATGAAATGTTCTGTGAAAAGCTGGCAAATGAATCTCAATTGCCCGTAAGAACGGGTGAGTTTGGGGCTTATATGCAAGTGGAATTGTTGAATGATGGTCCCGTGACGATATGTATGGACACCAAAAACAAGGAATAAAACAACAGCAGTCATGACAATCAAGGAGGCGCAACGGCAAGTAGACGACTGGATTCACCAATATGGAGTCCGTTATTTCAGCGAGTTGACGAATATGACCATCCTCACCGAGGAGGTTGGGGAATTGGCGCGCGTGATGAGCAGGATGTATGGCGACCAGAGTTTCAAGGCTGGAGAGAAACCCAATTTAGGCGAGGAGATGGCAGATGTGTTGTGGGTATTGATTTGTCTGGCCAACCAGACAGGCATTGACCTGACGGAAGAATTTGCCAAGAACATGGAAAAGAAAACGAATCGAGATAGCTTGAGACATATTCAAAATCCCAAATTAAAAGCATAATGACTATGGCAGAATTAAGTAAGTACGAACAGGCGTTGGCAAAGTACAACGTTGACATCGACGATGCGCAAGTGGCATCGGCTGTGAGACAACTGATCGCAGAGAAAGTTCCAGAGAATGATACGCTCGAAGTGAAGAAATTCCTGATGGGAAGTGTCGAGTTGACAACCCTCAAAACCACCGATTCCGACGAGAGTGTGTTGGCATTTACTGAGAAGGTGAATGAGTTTGAGGCGACTTATCCCGACTTACCGCACGTGGCGACGATTTGTGTTTATCCTTGTTTCGCCAAGGTGGTGAGCCAGAGTTTGGAAGTAGAGGGGGTAGAGGTGGCCTGTGTTTCGGGCAGTTTCCCGTCATCCCAAGCGCTTATTGAGGTGAAAGTGGCAGAGACAGCCTTTGCCGTCAAGGACGGAGCGACGGAAATCGACATCGTGATGCCTGTTGGAAAATTCCTCAGTGGTGACTATGAGGGTGTCTGTGATGACATCTCAGAGTTGAAAAATGCCTGTGGCGATGCCCCGATGAAAGTCATTTTGGAGACGGGAGACTTGAAAACGGCATCGAATATCAAGAAAGCATCGATTCTTTCGATGTATGCTGGTGCTGATTATATCAAGACCTCCACTGGAAAAGAGAAAGTCAGTGCCACACCAGAGGCAGCATACGTCATGTGCCGGGCCATCAAGGAATACTACGATGAGACAGGTATACAGATAGGATTCAAGCCTGCCGGTGGACTGAATACCGTCTCTGATGCCCTCATCTATTATACCATTGTTAAGGAAGTATTAGGTGATAAATGGCTCACCAATAAATGGTTCCGCCTCGGTACGTCACGTCTTGCCAACCTATTGTTAAGTGAAGTGATAGGAAAAGAGGTAAAATTCTTCTGAAATGATGGCATAAGCCATTGATAATGAGCATATTTCACGGCTATTAAGTCATAAAAAGGGGTGGTCAAAGCCATTGACCACCCCTTTTTTCGTATATGGATACGTGTATTTCATCAGTTTGTACGTTTCATCGCAAAGTCGAGATAGCATTGAAGAGCAACGCGAATATCCGTTTCGTGAACGTAATGGTCTATGAAATACTGCGCTTTCTCATGAAATTCCACCATCTTCCTTTCGGCATATTCAATGCCTCCACGTTCCTTGGCAAAATCCACGAGAACGGCAATTTCATCGGCATTGATTGTGCCGCTTTTCACCTTTTTGGCAAGCGTTTCCATCGATTCGTATGGAGAATGGTGCAACGCATAGATCAAGGGGAGGGTAATCTTGCCCTCCATCATGTCATTGCCGGTGGGTTTGCCTATCTCCTTGGAGTCAAAATAATCGAAAATATCGTCACGGATTTGGAAGATAATACCCACGTTCTTGCCAAATTCCCTCGCTGCATTGACCGTTTCTTCACCTGTGTTTGCAGACAAGGCACCGATAGCGGCACACGACTCAAACAAGGCAGCGGTCTTTTGCATGATCACTTGGTAATAGACATCTTCTGAAATCTCTTGGTTTCGTATGTTTGTCAGTTGTAAGATTTCGCCGTTTGAGAGGGTACGGCCGAGGTTGGCAAGATACCTGACAATTTCCTCAGAATGGGTATATGAGATGTGGAGTAGGGCAGTGGAGAGGATATAGTCGCCCACCAACACTGCCACCTTATTATTATAGGAGGCATTGACGGATGCCTGGCCGCGACGCTCGCTGCTTTCATCCACCACGTCGTCGTGTACGAGGCTTGCCGTATGCAGCAATTCCAAGCCCAAAGCGGCATTTTGTGCCACGTCGGAAACCTCCCCAAAATTCTTCGCAATCAAGAATATCAACATGGGACGCATCCGCTTACCTCCCCGTTGGCGGATGTGTTCAAGTGCCTGCGCCAACAATCCATCGCTGTGGGTCATGGCATTGTTGAACCGTAATACAAACTCTTCAAGTTCCTGATAAATAGGTGCTTTGATTTTGGAAAGATAATCCATTGCGTTGATTTTTGTTACAAAATTAGTCATTTTATCGGGATAAATGCGAATTTTTTTATAATTTTACGCATTAAAAGTAATAATTTATGGATAAACTCTTTCTTTTTGACGCATACGCACTCATATATCGCTCGTATTATGCGTTTATCAAAAACCCCAGGATTAACTCCAAAGGGCTTAACACATCTGCCATCATGGGGTTTGTCAACACCCTCAACGAAATTATCAGTAAGGAGAAACCGACACACATCGGCGTAGCCTTCGACCACGGAAAAACGTTCCGCAACGATGCTTTCCCTGAATACAAGGCACAAAGGGAGGAGACACCCGAGGACATCAAACGTTCCGTGCCCATCATCAAGCAACTCCTGGAGGCGTTTCACATCCCTTGCCTACAGGTTGACGGCTTTGAGGCTGACGATGTCATTGGCACTTTGGCGATGAAATCGGGGAAAATGGGCATCGAGACCTATATGCTCACGCCTGACAAAGACTATGGCCAACTGGTACAAGAAAACGTGTTCCAATACCGTCCTCGTCATGGAGGAGGGTATGAAAAGCTTGGTCCGACGGAGGTTTGCGCAAAGTATGGCATCAGTTCCACGGCGCAAGTCATCGATCTCTTGGCACTCATGGGCGACTCCGCCGACAACTTCCCAGGTTGTTCTGGGGTAGGGGAGAAGACTGCCGTGAAACTCATCAATGAATTTGGCACCATCGAAAACCTCCTCCAACATACCGATGAAATCAAGGGAAAATTGCGTGAGAAGGTGGAAAGTGCCGTTGAAGACATCAAAATGTCGAAATTCCTCGCGACTATCCGCACCGATGTACCCATCGAACTCAATTTGGAAGAATTGAAACTTGACGCACCCGACAATGAGGAATTACGCAAGTTGTTTGCCGAACTGGAGTTCAAGACACTCGCCGATAAAATCCTGAGCAAACCCGAAACGAAGCCAAAAACCCCCTCACAACAGCTCGATTTATTCGCCGAAATCCCGACCGTAACACAAGAAACGCAAAAAAACGGCGATTTTTCGACCATAAAAACGACCCATCATGATTATAAATTGATTGATAATCAAGAAGATATGATTCAACTTTGTGACTTTTTCTTGACAAAATCAATTTTAAGTTTAGACACAGAAACCACTTCCACCAACCCAATTGACGCCCAATTGGTGGGTTTGAGCTTTGCTGTGGAGGAATTTGAGGCATTTTACGTTCCCATTCCCGCTAACCGTGAAGAAGCACAAAGAATTGTTAATATCTTTAAAAAGGTGTATGAAGACCCCAATATCCTCAAAGTTGGACAAAACATCAAGTATGATTACGAGGTGTTGAAAAATTACGATGTGACCCTCCAGGGCAAGATGTTCGACACGATGTTGGCACATTATCTCCTCCAACCGGAGCTTCGACACAACATGGACTATATGGCGGAGGTGTATCTAAACTATCAAACGATACACATTGACGAACTGATAGGCCCCAAAGGAAAGGCGCAAAAGAACATGCGAGACCTACCTCCGCAAGACGTATATGAATATGCCGCCGAGGATGCCGATGTCACCTTGCGTCTAAAGAATGTCTTGGAACCCAAGTTGAAAACCGCTAATGTGGAACAACTATTCTGGGACATCGAGATGCCGCTTGTCCCTGTGTTGGCAGATATGGAGATGAACGGCGTACTGATTGACACTCAAGCCCTCAAGGAGACTTCGCAAATATTCACGCAGAGGATGTTGGAATATGAGCGTCACATCTATGAATTGGCAGGGGAGACCTTCAATATCTCCTCGCCCAAACAGGTTGGCGACATCCTTTTTGGTAAGATGAAGATCGTGGAAAAGCCCAAGAAGACCAAGACAGGGCAATATGTCACGAGCGAGGAGGTGCTGCAACAACTACGATCCAAGAGTCCCATCATCGCCGACATCCTCGCTTATCGGGGCTTGAAGAAACTGTTAGGCACCTATATCGATGCCCTGCCCAAACTCATCAACCCCCGTACAGGCCATATCCACACCTCTTTCAACCAGGCCATCACTGCCACGGGACGGCTTTCATCGAGCGACCCCAACCTCCAAAACATCCCCGTGCGGGGCGAGGATGGCAAGGAAATCCGCAAGTGCTTCATCCCCGAGCCTGGCTGCCTGTTCTTCTCCGCCGACTATTCCCAGATAGAACTCCGCGTGATGGCGCACCTTTCGGGCGACGAAAACATGATCCAGGTGTTCCGCGACGGCAAAGACCTACATGCTGCCACCGCCGCCAACATCTACAAGAAAGACATCCATGAGGTGACACGCGAGGAGCGGTCGAAGTCGAAACAAGCCAACTTCGGCATCATCTACGGCATCACCGTCTTCGGACTTGCCGAGCGGTTGGAGATCAGTCGCGACGAGGCGCGGCAGCTCATAGATGGTTATTTCGAGACATTCCCGCAAGTGAGGGAATACATGGAGGCATCCAAGCAACTGGCACGTGAACACGGCTATGCGGAAACCATCTTCCACCGCCGCCGCTATCTGCCCGACATCAACTCGCATAATGCCACTGTGCGCAACTTCGCCGAGCGCAACGCCATCAATGCGCCCATCCAGGGCAGTGCCGCAGACATCATCAAGGTGGCGATGATCCGCATCCACGACCGGTTCAAAGCGGAGAACATCCGCTCGAAGATGATTTTGCAAGTCCATGACGAACTCAATTTCTCCGTCTATCCCGACGAGAAAGACCGCGTGGAACGTATTGTCTTGGAAGAGATGCAAAACGCCTACCACCTCCAAGTTCCCCTCATCGCCGACTGCGGATGGGGAGAGAATTGGTTGGAAGCACATTGAAAACACCTATTTATAATTTGCCACGAAAGGCTCAAATGATTCTTTCGTGGCAAATTATCGTTATTTATTTTGCCACGAATGATATTTTTTGTACCTTTGTGGCAAAATATAAACTTCATCACATGAGGGAGAATATCATAGGAAGGGAAACGGAAAAGCTTTTGCTTGAAAGTATCTACCAATCCAACAAGTCTGAATTCGTTGCCGTATGTGGCAGGAGAAGGGTAGGGAAGACTTATCTTGTCAAGGAGTTTTTTGAAGATGAATTGGTATTCCAAACCGCAGGACTTGCCAATGAAGACACCAAGCGGCAACTCAAATCCTTTTACAACGATTTGAGAGAACAAGGCATCGAGGATGAAGGGCAACCCAAAGACTGGATAGAAGCATTTGCATTGCTACGCTTGCTCATCAAGAAATCAACCAAGGAGCGTAAAGTCATCTTGTTAGACGAACTGCCTTGGATGGACACACCGCGGTCTGGTTTTGTCTCTGCACTTGAACATTTCTGGAACGTATGGGCATCATCACGGCACGACATCGTACTGATTGTCTGCGGTTCTGCTACATCGTGGATGATGGATAAGCTCATCAATAGTCACGGAGGATTGCACAACAGGCTCACATCACGCATTTTCCTTCAGCCTTTTACGCTTGCGGAAAGTGAGAAATTCCTCGAATACAAAGGTTTCATGTTATCACGTTATGATATTGCATTATGCTACATGGTATTGGGGGGCATACCTTATTATCTCGACTTGTTACAGCCAAGGATGAGTCTTGCCCAAAACATTGACTTCCTCCTATTTAGGAGGGGTGGGGCATTATACCATGAATTTTCCAATCTGTATGCTGCCTTGTTCAAGAATGCGGACGATTATATCACCGTCGTGAAAGCTCTATTCAAAAAGAAAAGCGGGCTTTCACGAAACGAAATCATTGAAGCCACGGGCTTACGATCGGGAAACGGACTGACCACCGTGCTGAAAAACTTGGAGACTTGTGGATTCATTCGATGTTATAATAATTTCAAGGCACCCCGAAGTCAAGCCAACTTATACCAACTTATAGACTTTTTCACCTTGTTTCATTTCCATTTCTTGGAAGCTGAAAATGGCATCACGTGGCTCACATTACAAAAACAACCACGTTATTACACATGGGCTGGACTCACCTTTGAGTTGTTGGCATTGTCCCACATAGGCCAAATCAAGGGGAAGCTTGGCATTTCGGGCATACAGACTGTTGAATATGCCTGGCGATTTCAGTCTTCCAAAGGAGGCTCTCAAATTGACCTTATCATCGACAGAGCCGACCAATCCATGAACCTCTGTGAGATGAAATTCAGCATACGGCCCTTTACCATCGATAACGTATACGAAATGAACCTTCGCAACAAGATAGGACAATTGATGGAATATACTGGGAAAAAACGTTCCATCATCCTCACCTTCATCACTACCTACGGCATCGCCCGCAACAAACATGCGGGCATCGTGAGCAGCGAGGTAACACTCGACGACCTCTTCCAATAACCTAAAACGACCTTTTGCCATAGACAAACCATGGCATAATGGAATATAATTCGTAAATTTGCAACCGAAAATGACAAAATCAATACAGATATGGCTTTAAAATGTGGCATCGTGGGACTGCCCAACGTCGGCAAGTCCACATTCTTCAACTGCCTTTCCAGTGCCAAGGCACAGGCGGCAAACTTCCCCTTTTGTACCATCGAACCCAACGTGGGCGTGATTACCGTGCCCGATGAGCGGCTCACCAAACTCGCCGAGTTGGTCCATCCTGGCCGCATCGTCCCCGCCACGTGCGAGATAGTGGACATCGCGGGACTCGTCAAGGGCGCATCCAAGGGCGAGGGCCTCGGCAATAAGTTCCTCGGCAACATCCGCGAGACGGATGCCATCATCCATGTGCTGCGCTGCTTCGAGGACGATAACATCACGCATGTGGACGGTACCATCAACCCCATACGCGACAAGGAAATCATAGACACCGAACTCCAGCTGAAAGACCTTGAGACTATTGAGGGACGACTCGCCAAGACGGAGAAGGCGGCAGCCGCCGGCAACAAGGATGCCAAGGTGGAAGCGACGGTGCTGAAAGCCTATAAGGAAGTGTTGGAACAAGGCAAGAACGCCCGCATCGTGGAGTTTGACACGAAGGACGAGCAAGATGCCGCCCGCAATCTGTTTCTCCTCACCGCCAAGCCCGTGCTTTATGTGTGCAATGTCAGCGAGGCGGAGGCGAAAAAGGGCAACGCCTTCACCCGTCAGATAGAGGCTTTGGCACAGGAGGAGGGGGCGGAGTCGATGGTCATCGCCGCAAAAACCGAGGAAGACATTGCCGAACTCGACAGCTATGAAGACAAGCAATTGTTCCTTGAGGAGTTAGGATTGGAGGAGAGCGGTGTCAACCGCCTCATCAAGAAAGCCTATTCCCTGCTCAACCTACAGACGTTCATCACCGCCGGACCGATGGAAGTGAAGGCATGGACTTATAAGAAAGGATGGAAGGCACCGCAATGCGCTGGGGTCATCCACACCGATTTCGAGAAAGGTTTTATCCGCGCCGAGGTCATCAAGTATGATGACTACATCCACTATGGCTCCGAGGCGGCCGTCCGCGAGGCGGGCAAGATGGGCATCGAGGGCAAGGAATACGTCGTGCAGGACGGTGACATCATGCACTTCCGATTCAATGTTTAAGGTTAGATAAACGTATACAATGGAACAAGAGGCAAATATCGAGAAGGTTGGTGGGAAGGTCATTTTGATGAGGGGATTACATGTCATCGTGGATCGTGATGTGGCTGAAATCTATGGGGTGGCAACCCGGGACATCAATAAGGCCGTCAAGAACAATCCCCGTAAATTTCCGGAAGGATATATAATTGATTTGACTACGGACGAAAAGAAGGAACTGGTGGAAAAATTCCACCGGTTCAATCCATTAAAACACTCAACAGTGACACCTCATGCCTTTACGGAAAAGGGTTTGTACATGCTTGCCACGATCCTTAAAGGTGAAGTGGCGACAGAGGCAACGATAGCCATCATTGAGACGTATGCGAAATTACGTGAACTTGCACGGATGATTCAATCGACTAATGAAGGAAACAGTGAGCCTGACCAGTCTAAATTGCAAAGGTTGATGACCGAGGTTTTTACCGATAATCTGCCTGTGAGGATGAAGAAAACAGTGTTTTCCATCAATGCGGGTATCATCAAGTTTACTGTTGAGACTACTCATGAACGAACGAAGGAATAAAAAAGGATAATCACACAAAAGATACGATGCGAAAATGAACTTTGAACTTTTCATCTCCTGGAATCCCTCGGAAATAGCCCTGCGCCTCGGCCCCCTCGCCCTGCGCTGGTATTCCCTCTGTTGGCTCATCGGCCTCATCGGTGCCTATTTCATCGTGCGCTGGCTCTATAAAGACCAGAAAGTCAAGGACGAGCTGTTCGACCCGCTCTTCGTCTATTGCTTCCTCGGCATACTCATCGGCGCAAGGCTCGGACATTGTCTCTTCTACCAACCCGACTATTTCACGCACCACATCACAGAGATGTTCCTTCCCATTCAAGAGACCATGAATCCTGAACGCTGGACAAAATGGTTGATGTGGCTACCCACAGGAAACGCAGAAACCCATTGGGGATTCACGGGATATGCGGGACTCGCCTCTCACGGCGGCACCCTCGGTCTCATGATCGCCCTGTGGCTCTATTGCCGCCACACGAAGATGAACCTCTGGCACGTCCTCGACAACATCGCCATCGCCACGCCCTTCACCGCTTGCTTCATCCGCCTCGGCAACCTCATGAACTCCGAGATCATCGGCAAGCCCACCGACCTCCCCTGGGCTTTCGTCTTCGAGCAGGTGGACAACATCCCGCGCCACCCCGGCCAACTCTACGAGGCGATAGCCTATGCCCTCTTCCTCTTCGTCATGTTCTATTTCTACCGCAAATCCACCCCACAATCCCCATCCAGCCCATTAACCCCATCAACCCCCAAGCCCACCGCCAAGCCCGTAGGCTCTGGCTTCTACTTCGGCCTCGTCCTGACCCTCATTTTCACCTTCCGTTTCTTCATCGAGTACACCAAGGACATCCAAGTGGACTTCGAGGCGACCATGCCGTTCAACATGGGGCAGCTCCTTTCCATCCCCTTCGTCGTCATCGGCATCCTCTGTATGAAGGGGGGCAAGTGGATGAGAGGTGCCAAATAATCCCCGATACATTTGCATATCTCAACTAAACATCGTATCTTTGCACACAGAATGACTAATAATATGGAAAGCAACATATAAAAGACAAAAACCTATGGCAGCAAAACCCTACCCATTTAAAGAGACACCAATACTTTTCGGCAAGGAAGCCAAACGCTTCCAGGAGGAAATCGATCACCCGTCCAGCGTATCTACCGAAGAGCGCAAAGCACAAGAGGAGGCTTACGAATATCTCAAAAGCATCGCAACATTTCCCATGCCATAGACAACATGAGAAGATTCTTGAGAATAGAGGATATCGAATCTATCAAGCCTTTCCATTGTGGGGATGCCACATTAGATGGTTTCCTCCTTGAAGATGCTCGTTTTTTCTATGACGAGTTTATCGCAAACACTTTCGTCTTGGAAGATGACAAGGAGACTATTGCATACTTTAGCCTTCTCAACGATAAAGTGTCTAAAACCACTGTTCCCAAAAACTTGTGGAGGAAGCTAAAGAATGAGTTTCCACATGAAAAGCATTTTAGCAGCTATCCCGCAGTGAAAATAGGTCGTCTCGCTGTTTCCGAGAGGCATCAAGGAGAGCGTATCGGCACCATGCTGGTAAGGTCCATCCGTGAGATGTTGCTGCGTAGGGCTTCCGTTGGTGCATGTAGGTTCATCACCGTTGACGCACTCATTGGAAAGAAAACCTTCTATGAAAGAATCGGATTCCGACTACTACAGAATGAAGTTCCAAAAGATGCTGACACCGTATTGATGTACTTTGACCTCAAGGCATTTACGGAAAAATAGCACAATTCTCCCAACCGTTAATATATCCTAACTGCCACCCCCGCAATGCCCACATTTACTCGATAATGATTATCTATGCGCATGGAATGGCTAATCAACAAAAAACGTATCTTAACAAACACATCGCTCCATCAACCCCCCCATGATTCCCATTCGCCCCATTCATCCCATGAACCACTAAAAACCTCTCATTTGGGTCGCGGCCGAATTTAATCAACACATTGAACTAACAAATATTTATCAACACATTAACAGTGTGTTTTTTCCTAACTCATTTGTGTGAGAAAACTCATCCTTGATAGAGGGTAATCTGCCTGATGAAACCGTTTTTTCCATGCGGAATGTATGGTTTCGATGGATAAATACAAACTGAAAAAACTATGATACATGATGTAAAGAGGAATATAAATAATGTATCTACCTTTGCAGCCGATTATATACCCGTGAAGTGGGTAAGGGTCAGTATGCCCCCAATGGTAAGGGTGAAAGTGAAAGTTCAATTTATATACTAACAATTTAAACAACACAAGATGAAGAAACTATTATCTTTATGGAGCTTGCTCATGTTATTTGTCATGAGCGGTAGTGCAGTCTCGTTGACGACGGACATGTACACGATTCCAGCTAATTGTTCTCTCAACTTGGGATCTGCCCAAGCGGCAGGTGGAACTATCTATGGAAATGGGAATAACATCACGTCGGATCAATACGTTGACCTCTCGAGTTATTCCACATTGACCATGACCATGGGTACAACTGGATCGTGGCGAATGGTTTTCAACCAAGGTACAGGTGGAGATTCCGATCGTTTCGAGCTGGTGCGCACCGAGAGCCAGGAAGTGAATCAGGCTACTGATTATTACTCTTGGATTTTTGATGGCACCAATGTCGTTTTGACCATCGACCTCCAGAAAATCCTCCAAGACAAGGGAGAGGTGAAACTCAACGCCATCAAGAACAATTGGGGCGCCGATGCTTTGACCGTTTATAGCTTGGAGCTTGAGCCGCTTGCCACTGTGATATTTGCCTACACAGGAGCTTCAAACCCCGCTCCCACAAGTGACAATAGCACGTGGACAGCTACCGAGAACAATGCTATAATAATCAGCAAAGGAAATTCTGAATCTTGGACAGAAGCACCTATTACATTAACTATCAACGCTGCAAGTGCATCTAATAAGGATGTACAAACGAAGGTAACTAATAGTGAGCCTTTTGTGAGGTTTTGGCCACAGCATGAGTTTACCATAGAGGCTCCTTCAGATGCTAATTATGATTATGTCATCACGAAGGTGGAAATGTATGGCCGTAGAAAGAATGGCTCTTTCAGTAACTTTACTTTGAGTGGCAATATCTACACTTGGACAGGTTCCGCATCAAGCGTAACTACTACTTATTCTGGAGAATTTGAAGATATCAAGTATATCTCCGTCACATACGAGGCTACGCCGAAACAAGTGGGACCTGTTGTTGGTGATGTAGAATGCAAGTTTACCGAAATAAACAGCACAACCTTAATAAACAAGTATGAGGTTTATTTGGACGACCCACAATTCACGAATTACTTCCGTTTGAGGTTGATGGACAACACGGGAATCAATTTTGACCCGAGTCGTCCCTGTACGGTTACGACTGTTGATGATATGGGCGACCCCATCGATTCAAAGATCATTACCTTGGGTACTCCAACTTATTCTCAGACAAATGGCAGATGGGACCGCGTGAATATACCGATTACCCCCAACACGTTGGGAACTGTAACCGTCAAGCTTGACTATCCTGGCGACGCTACCTATGCACCTGCCACCTATTATTTTGACGTGAAGGTGAAGCAGCACATGGTGAGGTTGTCTTGGGTTGACCCAAATACCAACCAAGAGACTGACGAGTGGAAGACCAATTATGGCAACCAATATAACGGCATCCCCAAGTTAAAGATGTACATTGATAACGTGGAGGTTGACCCACTGGCAGATCCTTACAAGTCGATGGTGCAATATACATCGAGTGCCCCTGCCATTGCATCAATCAACAGCAATGCCGGTGTCAACTTCACGAATTATGTGGATTTCCACGCAGGAGGTATCACGGTAATCGAGGCTCGTTTCTTGAACTCGTATAAGACGGTTGACGGACTCAACTATTATTATTACAATGACGATGCCGACAGCTACACGATGATATTAGAGTATGACCCAACAGCAGAGCAGCCACATATCATCTGGATTACTGCCGCAAGGTCGTGGGGTAGTATTTATGCTAACCAAGCTCGTGGTAGTTACTTAGGCCAGATGTATACTGGTGAGACAGATGCTGCGGTAAGGGCTCAATATCCTTTCCCCAAGAACTATACACATTATGGAAACGATGTGTTCTTTAGTGCCATCGCCTTGAAGTCGAGTGTCACAGATGCTCAATTGGCGGATCTTCACATCATCAAGATTCCTGGATACACCAACCATTATTATGTTTTGGACGATCCAAATGAACAATGGTGGAATAAAGGAGCTTGGAGAGCAAACCAACCTCAATTCATTCCTAATGACTATTTCTTTGTTCCCGCTGGTCAGACGTTAGACAGGGGTCAAAACTATATCAAGTATATGGTTGACAAACCAGCTATGGTGAGAAGTACGAAAGAAATACCAGGAGATGCTAACTCTTACAATGCCAGTGGAGAAAGTAAGTGGCCTACTAAGGGATACAAAATTGTGCCTTCTACCCCCAGCCAAGACTCATTGAAGGTTTACGCATATATTGAAGGTTATAATGTGTTCTCGACGACCAAGCTCTTGGTTAACCCAGGTGAACTGCAATTGAGGTTCGTTCCCGACTACGGTACGGTGAACGCAGGCAATTCCATCTCTCCATACGTGAACTGTCCTGACTTGAGAATGGAAGACGTGAAGAAGATTTGGCTGACCTACGACTGTCCGAACACACTGCTTGTCAATAACGACGGCGTGGTGTATGAGGCAGGTGTAACTTCCAATGCAGACATTGCGAAATATCTGTTCACGGTTTCATCTAACGATACCATCTACGTAAATCCCGACCGCCCAGAATTAGGCATTCAGGAAATCAGGCCCACCACTTGGCTTCGCGGTATCAATCCCGAGATCTTCGGTTTGTCAACGGGTATTGGCAGCGAGTGTACGGTCACGTTGCATTTGACATCTGAGATGTATGCAGAGGCAACAGCCGACTACACCTTGGAAGTTGTGGGTAACGATGGCGACAAGCCTATGTTCCACTGGGTGGTGAACCATAAGAAACAGGGCGATGGCTGTGTGGACGACGGTGACATGAAGGAGATCTCGGTTGCTGAGGGCGACTTCATTTACATGCCGGGTATCTGTGGCAACTCCAATGGTAACAATGATTACTCCAAGGCATATTCCTATAAGTATCTGTACGGCATCAAGAATGGCGTTATCACCATGAACCGCGCCAAGTACTTCCCGGGAGAGGGTGTGCCAAACTACTTCCTCACCAATACATTGGGCGGCGAAGCTGTCATCCCACAATCTGGAAATACATTGAGTGAATGCCCGCCCGCCATCATCACATGGTCAAGTGGCCTTGGTGACTATTGGCGCTATGACTCATTGATGATTTATGGTAACAAGGAAGGTGTGATGTATCTCTATGCACAAGACCCACAGACCCGTAAGACTTGTACTCCTATCAAGGTTACGGTGGTTCCCAAAGCACCTCTGAACCAGGCTAAGCAAAGCGAACTTGCCGGTATGACATTCCCCTTCACCTGGGATTTTGAGAATATGGATATGACCAAGTATGTTGCCGATGTCGAGAACAACAGTGGTACCTATTGGCAGAAGAAGTTCGTTGAATATTCTGAGGAGGCAGATAAGAAGCAGCCTAAGGGCTACAACAGGAACTACCCGGTAGAAAAGCCATTCTATCAATACAACGGTGGTATGAACGCCGACTGGGACGACAAGGACAACAACGGCACGACGCGCCAGCGTTGGTTCAAGGACATCTACACGGGCGATGGCGAGACGGTGGAATATGCACCTGAGTTCAAGGGCATCATGCTCAACCTCTCCGGTTTGGACAAATGGGAGCAGAAGTACCAACGCTTCAACATCGACAGGCAAGGTCATTTCATCTACTTCGAGGGTGGACCTATCTTCTTGCAGTTGCCGGGATTCGGTTTGACGCAAAACAAGAATGGCAAGCTGAAGACCGAGTTGCAAGGTACTGAAGAGAACCCAGGCACACGTTCATACGACAACTACATCGGCGGTGAGCACAACCACATCAACACGGCGAAGTACAACGTGAACGAGGGTTACACGCAGATGTTGAGCGTTGACAACACGAAGAACAAGGCTGTGGAATATCCTGTACAGGAGAAGTACCAGAACAACAAGGTGAGATTCGTCATCAAGGCAAGGGGTGGAAGGTCTGTCAAGTCTGACAACGATACACCAAACGATAACCAAAGCTCGCAATTCCACATCGGTGGTGCCAGCATGATTATCGAGAACCTCACCATCAACGACATCAACTGGACACAGGGTGTACACAATGGTTATTCCTATTATAACTTGGATAATGATGAGCCGAAGGTGTACATCGTCGAGCTTGACCCGTACGACCCAGAGTTGCAAGACCACATCTACCTGATGTTCAACAACGACGTTTACGTTTACTGGATGGCTATCACCAACGAGCCGCGCAATATCTTGAGCGACTTCGACGGCGTGACCTATTCTTACCCGAAGGACATCGACATGAGCAAGACCAACCTGACACTCGGTATGCAGACGACCGAGGGTATTTATACGAAGGCTGACGCAAGCGGAAACTATAAGTTGGCTTCCGTAGGTGAGTACACCAAGAAGAACGTTTACCAAGTGGGTAATGCTACACCAGGTGAAGGTACTAAGGTACAGCTGAAGGCTTACAGGGTTGACCAATTCTATCCTATTGCCGACGGTACACATCCTGCACAATCCGTCACCTTGACAGAGGTCGAGGGCAACCTGCCTAAGAATGAGGGTGTGATGCTCTACACCGAGCCCCGCATGAGCGCATTGGCAAGCAATCCTGTCGGACTGGAGCCCGCGTGGTATGACCGTGGCAACACTGCTTGGTCAGAGTGGGTGACAAAGACAAAGACCGTGTGGGACGAGAAAATAGGTGATTATAAGGACGTTGAATACCAAGAAGAGGTGTTCCACATTGCCTACGCAGCTGACTCCACAAGCAATGGCAATATTTATAACAACTCTCACAATTATTATTACCTGCCGCTGTACTTCATCGCCATGGCAGAGAACATGAGTTCGGCTAACTATAATCTCAAGAAACCGGGTTCTACCGGTGGAGGTGTCTGGGGTGATGATGAGCCAGCTGTCGAGAATGGTTCCGTGAACAGGGAAGGTGCTAACCTGCTCCGTCCCGTGACTTACGGTAAGACGCTTGACATGGACTATGGCGGACAACAGATGATTAACTTCGGTTACAACAATGAGTTCATCTGCCGTCACCTCGTCTATCAAAATGGCACCCAGACCAAGGAGATGGATCCGAATGACCTCTACGTGTCAGGCTCTGGTTCCAATGCCCACGAGGACATGTATTACTATCGTATCGGCCCGGCAGAGGCGAAGTTCTACCGCATCAACACGGAAGCCCTGAACCACCACAACCGTAGTGCCTACATGACCTTGACATGGAATGAGTACAAGGTGAACACTGTGGGTAAGCCCATCAACATCGAGAACAGCGATCCTACTTCGCAAGGTTCAAACGATCCTGGGATGAGGTCACCTATTAGGTTTAGCCCGACATCCAACCCTGTTGAGATTCTCTTCCGCGTGAGCGGTACGAATGACCAAGTGGTGAGCGAAGACGGTGGGTTCGTCGACGGCATCAATGAGGTTGAGCGTACCTCCACGGAAAGCAATGCCGTGTACAACCTGAATGGTGTTCGCGTGAACAACGTCTCCAAGGGCATCTATGTCATCGATGGTAAGAAAGTTGTTGTTAAATGATAAACGGAATTAAACAACATAGGAAATGAAAAAGGAATATAAGAAACCCCTCTTGAAAATCCACGCCTCGACCTTGAGAAGCCACCTCATGGAAGGTTCCGAGCAGTCAACGGGAACGGGAGAGTCGGGTGGTGGAGGCCACGGCTACGACGACCCCGCCAAGCGTGGATTCTTCGACGACAGCTGGGGAGACATCTGGGACGACGACGATGAATAAAACAGCATATTCACAACACTCTATTCACACAATGGGGGTATCGCATGGGCGGTACCCCCATCGTCGTTCTCGCGAAAGCGGCATTCTATTGCCCGATGCATGGAGATGTCGCCTACCCAAGGGCAGGCCTTCCCCACCGTCTGTCCACACCAGCCATTTCGCCGTACCTATCGGCACGGCTGCATGGCTGGCTACCTTATATAATGCCTAACGGCATTTTAATTGGACACCAACAAGGAGCGATATGGATAGGAGAATGCCGTTAGTCATTTTAATCGGACACCAACAGGGGGCGATATGGATAGGAGAATGCCGTTAGGCATGGGATAGGGTTGCCAGCCATACAGAAACGCCCTTGGGTGTTTCGAAATGGCTGGTGTAAACGTCGCCGCAAGGTAGAGCCTGCCCTTGGGTAGGCGACAACAACCCCCTGCCACATACATAGAGGCATGTTTTCCGTCCCAAAGGAAGCAACATGGAT